>NZ_JAOZEW010000012.1 GCF_025847235.1 Flavobacterium shii | reverse complement strand
GAGGAAGTGGAACAGCAGCGCCAAAAACTACTCCAGCAACTCCGGTTGTAACAGTAACTCAACCAACATGTGCGCTTCCTCTAGGAAGTATTGAACTGAGCGGTTTACCATCAGGAAATTGGACGATAAATCCTGGAAATATTACAGGAAATACACCGACTAAAACTATAACGGGATTAATGCCAGGAAACACTTATAGTTTTACCGTAACGAATGATACAGGATGTACTTCGGTATCATCTACGAATGTTACCATGTGGAATGTTATTTGTGCAAATACAGAAACTACCACTTCTATCAATGGATACACAGGAGGGAAAACAGAAGCATTGACTGCGAATGATAAATTAAGCGGAATTGATGTAGTAATTGGAAATAATTCAGGAGAAGTAATATTAACTCCGGTAAATGTGCCGGCAGGATTAACATTAAACCCTGATGGAACTGTAACAGTAGCACCAAATACTCCTGCAGGGAATTATAATGTAGAATATCGTATTTGTGAAGCCGCAAATCAAGCAAATTGTGCCCAAGTAATAAGTATAGTTCCAGTTATAGCGCCTTCATTAACTATCGATGTTAATAGCTATTGTTCAAATGATGTTCCTTATGTTTCTTATAATGTAAAAGCAGATAATTTCACACCAACAGGGTTACTTACAGTGAGTTGGGTTGATAATACAAACAAAGTTATTACGACGCTAACTAACTTACCTCTTAGCGGTAAATTATTATGGCCAGGAACAACAATAGATGTTAATGGAAATGGTCTTAATTGGCCAGGTTGGCTTTTTGTAAATGGGCAATGGGTAGAAACCAAAGATGGATCTGCATCGATTAAATCTGGAGTTAAAATAATATTCTCATTAGATGCTGATGTATCGAAGAATGTTGACTATCCAACAGGATGTAGAATAAAACCTAGGTTTAATATCGAGGCTGATGATGATGATGTTGTTTTTGCTGATGGCATTAACGGATCGTTAGAGGTGATTAATGTTTTAGAAAATGACAAATTAAATGGAGCTATAATTAAAAATCCAGCAGATGTTATTTTGAAAGGCTTAACAGTTCCATCGGGAATTACATTAAATGCAGATGGTACAGTAGATGTAGCACCAAATACACGTGGAGGGAATTATGTTCTTACTTATCAAATTTGTGAAGCTGCAAATACATCTAATTGTATTACAGCAAAAGTTACAATTTTTGTAGAAGTTCCTTCGATTACCATTATCAAGACAGCCGTGCTTAATGATGAAAATAAAGATAGTTATGCTAATGTAGGAGAGACAATAACATATAGTTTTAAAATCACCAATACAGGAAATACACCTCTTTTAAATGTTATGGTTTCAGATCCTTTGCCGAATCTTATCCTAACAGGAACGCCAATATCTTTAAATGTAAATGAAACGGATGAAAACTCGTTTGAAGGAACGTATGTAATCACTCAAAAAGACATTAATGCAGGGAAGATAAGTAATCTTGCAACCGTATTTGGTACAAGTACAAATGGAATTAAAGTTGATGATCAATCAGAAAATATAAGTAAACTGGATGACAATCCAACCGTTTCTCCAATCGAAGACTGCGTTATAAAAATCTTCAATGCGATGTCACCAAACGGAGACAATAAAAATGAACGCTTCTATATTCAAGGATTAGAATGTTACCCGGACAATACAGTTGAAATCTACAACCGTTGGGGAGTTTTGGTATTCGAACGCGAACATTACAATAACGAAGAACGCGCTTTTAGAGGACTATCCGAAGGCCGTACAACAGTTAAGCAATCTGATGGTCTACCGGTAGGAACGTATTATTATGTTCTAAAATACAAAGGCAGCCAGTCCAAAGCGCATCAGGAAGCAGGATACTTATACATCAGCAAATAATAGTTAAAACAAATTGAAATGGCTTAACCCTAAAAAGCTAAGCCATTATAAAAAGAAAAATAAATGAGAAAATTAGTTTTAGTTTTTATGTTTTTTCCCGCAGTGGGATTTGCACAACAAGATGCGCAGTTCACACAATACATGTACAATACCATCAATATAAACCCTGCTTATGCCGGATCCAGAGGAGCCATGAGCATCTTCGGATTATACCGTACCCAATGGGTAGGACTCGATGGAGCACCCGAAACCAGTAGTTTCTCCCTAAATACACCACTTAATAACAGCAATCTGGGATTAGGAGTTTCATTGGTAAACGATAAAATAGGACCAACAAACGAGAACACCTTTTCAGCCGATTTATCCTATAGCGTTCCAACATCTGAGACCTTTAAGTTATCTTTTGGAATCAAGGCAACAGCCAATTTGTTTAATCTGGATGTAAATAAACTGAATCCCGAACACCAAGGCGATCCACAATTTCAAGACCTGAACAGTAAGTTCTCACCCAATATTGGAGCTGGAGTCTATTGGCATTCCGATAAAGCCTACATCGGATTATCAGTTCCTAATTTTATCGAAACCAACAGATACAGCAATAATGACGTAGCGATATTCAAAGACAAAATAAACTACTATTTAATAGCTGGATATGTATTTGATTTAGATCCCTACATCAAATTCAAACCAGCGGTACTTACCAAAATGGTCGAAGGATCCCCATTACAAGTCGACCTATCGGCAAACTTCATGTTCAATGACAAATTTGTAGCCGGAGTAGCCTACAGATGGAGTGCAGCACTAAGCGCCATGGTAGGATTTCAGGTAAGTGATGGATTATACATAGGATATGGATACGATCGCGAAACAACTCGATTGAACAATTACAATTCCGGTTCACATGAGATTTTCCTGCGATTCGAATTCTTCAATAATTATAGTCGAATAACCTCACCAAGATTCTTCTAAAACCCTCGAAAGATGAAAATTAAACATATAGTTTCCACCGTTTTTTTAATGCTAATTGCATTAAGAGGAAATGCGCAAAGTGCAAGCCAGAACAAAGCCGATAAAGACTATACCAAATATGCTTATATCGATGCCATTGCAACCTATGAAAGAGTAGCCGAAAAAGGATACAAAGACCAAAAAATGTTCCAAAGACTAGGCAACGCCTACTACTTTAATGGCGAACTAACCAAAGCCGCCAAATGGTATGATGCGCTATTTGAAATGAATCCAGAGCAAGAGTCCGAATATTATTATCGCTATGCACAAACCCTAAAAGCTACAGGAAATTATGTCAAAGCAGATAAAACCCTCGAAGCCTTCAATAAAAAAATAAACACCGATAAGAGAGGGATATTATTTGAAAACAATAAAAATTACCTTGAGCAAATAAAAGCCAATTCAGGACGATATGAAATAGCAGATGCTGGAATCAACTCCACCCAAACAGATTACGGAAGCGCCTATTACGACAACAAAATTGTCTTTGCATCTGCAAGAGATACAGGAGGTGTAGCCAAAAAAACATTCAAATGGACCAATAAATCCTTCACCAACCTATACACAGCGGAGATAAAAGCTGATGGAACACTAGGACAGCCAGAAAGATTTGAAAAGAACATCAATTCCAAATTCAATGAATCGACCCCTGTTTTCACAAAAGATGGGAAAACAATGTACTTTACAAGAAATAACTACCTAGAAGGAAAAAGAGGAAGAGACGATCAAAAAATTACCTTGCTAAAACTCTATAAAGCAGAATACATAAAAGACAAATGGAGTAATGTAACCGAATTACCATTTAATAGCAACCAATACAGCACCGCACATCCAGCACTAAGCACCGATGAAAAGAAACTGTATTTTGCATCCGATATGCCAGGAACCGTTGGACAATCGGATTTGTATAGCGTAACAATAAACAGCGACGGAACCTTTGGAAAACCAGAAAATCTAGGAGCAGCAATAAATACCGAAGGAAGAGAAACTTTTCCATTTATATCAGCAGATAACGAACTGTATTTTGCCAGCGACGGACGACCAGGATTAGGCGGACTAGATGTATTTGTTACCAGAATCAACAGCGATGGTACATTTACAGAAGTACAAAACGTAGGAGCACCCATAAACAGCAAACAAGACGACTTTGCATTTATCATCGATAGTAAAGCCCGAAACGGATTCTTCAGCTCCAACAGAGAAGGAGGAAACGGAAACGACGATATCTACAAGTTTATCGAAACAAGAAAACTAAATTGTGAGCAACTATTAAAGGGTATAATAGTTGATTTAGAAACCAATAAAATACTGGACAACGCCAAAGTAACCTTGCTCAATGAACAATTTAAAACAATAGGCGAAGTAACAACTACAGCAGACGGAGCATACAGCTTCAAGGTAGATTGCAACAAAACCTACCATATAAGAGCGGCCAAAGATGATTATGAAACTAAGGAAATTCCAGTTACAATAAAGGGGCAAACTGGCAAAACTACTCAGGAAATTTCATTGGAAAAACGAATCAAACCAATAGGAGTAGGCACAGATTTGGCCAAAACACTTAATATCCCGATTATTTATTTTGATTTGGATAGATCCATCATCCGCAAAGATGCCGCTTTCGAACTAGAGAAAATTTTAGCAGTAATGCAACAATATCCAACGATGAAAATCGATGTACGTTCGCATACCGATAGCCGACAAACAGTCAAATATAACATCGCTTTATCCGACAGGAGAGCCAAGTCGACTATACGATGGTTAATAAAAAACGGCATCGCTGCAAATAGATTAGTAGGAAAAGGATATGGGGAGAGTCAACTGGTAAACAAATGTTCCGATGGTGTACCATGTACCGAAGCGGAACATCAGTTAAACCGCAGAAGTGAATTTATTATAGTTTCAATGGATTAATATTCAGTACATTCAAATAAATTAAATACCATGCACACAGAAATGCCCTTTCTAAAATTTTAGAAAGGGCATTTTTTATGAGATATTGATGGCTTTTTATTTTGAATGATATTAAATAAAGGTATTGCAAAAATGAAAGATGTTCTTTATTTTAAGGGTTTTTATGACAAATCAAATGATTGTTTGCGTTAAAAATAAAATATTATGTTATTTGTAACTTGTTTTTTTCTAAATTTATAGTTCTTAAAAATATCAGATATGACTGTAAATCAAATATTAAGCACGAAAGGAAAAGAAGTTTATTCGGTACTTTCATCGACCACAGTTTACGAAGCCTTAAAAGTAATGGGCGATAAAAACATTGGTGCCATCTTAGTTATAGATGGGGCAGAATTAAAAGGTATATTATCTGAAAGAGATTATGCACGAAAAATTGTTTTGAAAGATAAATCTTCAAAAGAGACTTATGTTCATGAAATCATGGAAAGCAATGTAATTACGGTAAGTTTATCGGATAATTTGGACTCATGTATGGAATTAATGAGTAGTAAAAGAATCAGACACTTGCCTGTTTTAGATAATGACACTGTAGTAGGAATTATTTCTATTAGTGATGTTGTAAAATCAATAATAGAAATTCAAAAAGATACGATCCATCATTTAAACTCTTATATATCACAGTAAAATGATACTGTAAATGAATAGTGAAAAATAGCCTGATTAATTTCAGGTTATTTTTTTTTGATTAAAATCAAAATGATTTTTAAATAAAAGAAGAGTAAAAAGCTTCCTTTTTAAACCAAGACTTATATCTTTGTAAGCTAGAATAAAATCTAAAAACAATGAATAAAGATAGTAAAAGAAGCGAGGCATTATTGTACCATTCAAAGCCTACTCCAGGTAAAATTCAAGTAGTTCCAACCAAAAAATATGCAACCCAAAGAGATTTGTCTTTGGCGTATTCACCAGGTGTTGCGGAGCCGTGTTTAGAAATTGCAAGAGATGTAAACGAAGTATATAAATACACTGCAAAAGGTAATCTTGTTGCTGTAATCACTAATGGAACCGCGGTTTTAGGTTTAGGAGATATTGGTCCTGAAGCATCAAAACCGGTAATGGAAGGGAAAGGATTATTGTTTAAAATATTTTCTGATATTGATGTTTTTGACATTGAAATTGGAACAAAAGATATTGAAGAGTTCATCCAAACAGTAAAGAATATAGCTCCAACATTTGGAGGTATTAATTTAGAAGATATTAAGGCACCAGAGTCTTTCGAAATAGAAAGAAGATTGGTAGAAGAACTTAATATTCCGGTAATGCATGATGATCAACACGGAACTGCAATTATTTCTTCTGCAGCTTTAATAAACGCATTAGAGTTAGCAGACAAAAAAGCCGAAGATGTAAAAATGGTAGTTTCAGGAGCAGGATCTGCTGCTTTGGCTTGTGCCGATTTATATGTTTTATTAGGTGTGAAAATAGAGAACATATTAATGTATAACAGTAAAGGGCTTTTGACAAAAAATAACCCTGCATTGTCTGTTTTACAACAAAAATATGCTAAAGATATTGAGCCAATTGGTCTTGAAGAAGCTTTAAAAGGAGCAGATATCTTCCTAGGATTATCATCTGGAGATATTATGACAGCCGATATGTTACTTGGAATGGCTGATAATCCTATCGTTTTTGCAATGGCAAATCCAGATCCGGAGATCAATTATAACTTAGCCGTTTCAACTCGTAAAGATGTTATTATGGCTACTGGTCGTTCGGATTATCCAAACCAGGTTAACAACGTATTAGGTTTTCCTTATATTTTTAGAGGTGCTTTGGATGTAAGAGCTACCAAAATTAATGAGGCAATGAAAATGGCAGCTGTTAGAGCACTAGCTTCATTGGCAAAAGAATCAGTTCCAGAGCAAGTGAATGTTGCTTATGGAGCTACTAAATTAGGATTCGGAAGAGAATATATAATTCCAAAACCATTTGACCCGAGATTAATTACTGTAGTTGCACCGGCAGTAGCCAAAGCAGCAATGGATTCGGGAGTTGCTTTAAATCCTATAACGGATTGGGAAAAGTATGAAGAAGAACTTTTGGATCGTTTAGGAAATGATAATAAAATGGTTCGTTTGATTACAAACAGAGCAAAAATGGATCCGAAAAGAATCGTTTTTGCCGAAGCAGATCATTTAAATGTATTAAAAGCGGCTCAGATTGTGTATGAAGAAGGTATTGGTTTTCCAATTTTACTTGGAAATAAAGAAATCATTCTAGAGCTTAAAGCTGAATTAGGTTTTGATGCAGATATTGAGATTATTGATCCTAAAACTAAAGATCAGGAAGAAAGAAGAAATCAATTTGCTTCGTCTTATTGGTCAGCAAGAGAAAGACGTGGGATTTCTTTACTAGACGCTCAAAAGTTAATGCGTGAAAGAAACTATTTTGCTGCAATGATGGTTAATGAAGGAGAAGCAGATGCATTAGTAACCGGACATTCGAGAAGTTATCCATCGGTTGTAAAACCAATGTTGCAACTTATAGAAAAAGCACCAGGAGCATCACTTGTAGCTACAGCAAATATGATGATGACAAATCGTGGACCAATGTTCTTATCGGATACTGCGATTAACATAAACCCATCTGCAGATGATTTAGCAAAAATTGCTGTAATGACTGCAAAAACTGCAAAAATGTTTGGTGTAGAACCAGTAATTGCAATGGTTTCTTATTCTAATTTTGGTTCTTCTACAAATCCGGGAGCTTCTAAAGTAAGAGAAGCAGTAGCTTATTTACATAAAAATCACCCTGAGTTAATTATTGATGGAGAAATTCAAGCCGATTTTGCTTTGAATCCGGAAATGCTTCAGGAGAAATTTCCTTTTTCTAAATTAGCAGGAAAGAAAGTAAATACACTTATTTTTCCTAATTTAGAATCGGCAAACATTACTTATAAATTATTGAAAGAGTTGAATAAAGTAGATTCAATAGGTCCAATTATGTTAGGAATGGGGAAACCAGTTCATATTTTTCAATTAGGAGCAAGTGTAGAAGAAATGGTAAATATGGCAGCTATCGCTGTTATTGATGCTCAGGAAAAAGAAATTAAAAAGAATAATTCGGCAAAATAAGGATGTGTAAATAATATAGTTTAAATTGTCGTCTTTTTACTTCAAATTTTACTATATTTGGCGCTTTAACATTATATTATGATTGCACATTTGCAAGGGAAATTAGTAGAAAAAACACCTACCGAAGTTGTTATCGATTGTGGCGGTGTTGGATATCATGTAAATATATCCTTGCATACCTATTCATTAATACCCAAAAGTGATTTTATAAAATTGTATACGCATCTTCAAATAAAAGAAGATGCGCATACATTATTTGGTTTTATAGAAAAATCTGAAAGAGAAATTTTCAGAATGTTATTATCAGTTTCAGGTATAGGAGCTAATATTGCCAGAACAATGTTATCTTCATTAGAGCCTAAACAAATTATTACTGCAATAGCATCAGGAGATGTTGGTGTAATTCAATCAATAAAGGGTATTGGAAACAAAACTGCACAACGTGTAATCCTTGATTTGAAAGAAAAAATTGTTAAATTGTACGATTTAGATGAAGTTTCCATGATTCAGAACAATACAAATCGAGATGAAGCGTTATCTGCTTTAGAAGTTTTGGGATTTGTTAGGAAAGCATCTGAAAAAGTGGTTGAAAAGATTGTAAAAGAAGACCCGGAAGCATCAGTAGAATCAATAATTAAGAAAGCTTTAAAAAGTTTATAATAACGTACATAACAAACACTAATATATGCATAAAATTTGTATTTTTTTGCTGGTTTTATTTTGTGGGTATGTATCTAAAGCACAGGTAAAACAGGAGGCTCAAGATACGACTAAAGCAGGATACTCTGTTGGTAAAATACAAATAAAAGATCCTCAAAGCATACTTTCCGCTTATACTTATGATCCCGTTACAGATCGTTATATCTACACTAATACAGTAAGCGGTTTTTCAATTAACTATCCCATTATTTTAACTCCCAAAGAGTATGAAGATTTAATATTAAAAGAGTCCAGAAGAGATTATTTTAGAAAAAAATCAGATGCTATTGATGGTAAAAAAGAAGGAAGTGAATTAGCCAAGAAAGACTTACTACCAAGATATTATATTAAATCAGGACTTTTCGAATCAATTTTCGGAAGTAATACTATTGACGTAAAACCAACTGGTTCTGTCGAGATAGATTTAGGTGCCCGATATACAAAACAAGACAATCCATCTTTCTCTCCTAGAAACAGATCAAATCTTTCTTTTGATTTTGATCAGCGTATAAGTATGAGCCTACAAGGAAAAGTAGGAACACGATTAAACGTAAATGCAAATTATGATACACAATCTACATTTGCTTTTCAAAATTTAATAAAGTTAGAATATACCCCATCAGAAGACGATATCATTCAAAAAATTGAAGTTGGTAACGTAAGTATGCCGCTTAATAGTTCTTTAATAAGAGGAGCTCAAAGTTTATTTGGAGTAAAAGCACAGTTACAGTTTGGGAAAACTACAATTACAGGTGTTTTTTCCGAACAGAAATCTCAGACCAAAAGTGTAGTAGCCGAAGGTGGAGGAACAGTCCAGAATTTTGACTTATATGCTTTGAACTATGATAATGACAGGCACTTCTTTTTATCTCAATATTTTAGAAATAAATATGATTCTTCTTTAAAGAATTATCCTTTTATAGATAGCCGTGTTCAAATAACAAGGTTAGAAGTTTGGGTTACCAATAAACAAAATCGTGTTAGTACAACAAATAATAATCTAAGAAATATTATTGCACTTCAGGATTTAGGGGAGGGGCAATTTTCGGGGGTTCCAGATAGTCAAATTGTAGTTTTAAATCCTTCGGCAGGTATGTTTCTTAATCCGGCTAATTCGCCTGCGGACAATAGTAATAATAAGTATGACCCAAAATTAATTTCAACAGGGACAGGTTATTTAAATAGTCAGATTCGTGAAATTGTTACTGCAAATCAAGGATTTACTGGTGTTACAGTAAGTGAAGGGCAAGATTATTCGAAATTAGAAAACGCAAGAAAATTAAATGCAAACGAGTATACTTTTAATGCTCAATTAGGATATGTGTCATTACAACAACGGTTGGCAAATGATGAAGTTTTGGCAGTTGCATATCAATATACAATTGGAGACAAAGTGTATCAGGTTGGAGAATTTGGAAATGACGGTGTAGATCCTACTATTGTTACGGGTGATAGTCCATCGAATCAAGCAATTATTACTCAGAGTTTGATTTTGAAAATGCTTAAAAGCAATTTGACTAATGTTAAAAATCCAGTTTGGAATTTGATGATGAAAAATATATATCAAATTCCTGGAGCATATCAAATAAAGCAAGAAGATTTTAGATTCAATATCTTATATACAGACCCGTCTCCCATAAATTACATCACACCGGTAAATGATGCTAATCCATTTCCTCCAAATCCAACACCAGATAATAAAGTAGCCGAAACGCCTTTATTAAAAGTGTTTAATTTGGATAAATTAAACTATAATAATGATCCGCAAACGGGAGGTGATGGTTTTTTTGACTTCTTACCGGGATTAACAATCGATGCTCAAAATGGTAGAATTATATTTACCACCAAAGAGCCTTTTGGGCAATTATTATTTTCTAAATTATCAAATAGTACAAGCGAGGATTATCTTAATACAAGTACTTATAATGCAAATCAAAGTAAGTATGTATTCCGTAATATGTATGCCAATACACAAGCAGGAGCTTTACAGGATAGTGATAAAAATAAATTCTTATTAAGAGGTAAATACAAATCTACAGGTGGAGATGGAATCCCTATTGGAGCTTTTAATGTTCCACAAGGTTCTGTTAAAGTTACTGCGGGAGGACGTATTTTGGTCGAAGGGATTGATTATAGTGTAAATTATCAATTAGGAAGAGTTCAGATTTTAGACCCTTCGCTTCAGGCTTCAAATACTCCTATTGAAATTTCATTAGAAAATAATTCTATTTTCGGACAACAAACCCGAAGATTTATGGGAGTAGATGTGCAGCATAAAATTTCTGAGAATTTTACTGTTGGTGGTACTTTTTTACAAATGACAGAGAAACCATTTACACAAAAATCTAGTTACGGACAGGAATCTGTAAATAATGTGATTTATGGTTTTAATACAAATTTTTCTTCCGAAGTTCCTTTCTTTACCCGATTGGTAAATAAATTACCATTTATGGATACCGATGTTCCTTCTAATATTTCGGTAAGAGCCGAAGTAGCTTTCTTGAAACCAGGAACTCCAAAAGCAGATAATTTTGAAGGAGAATCAACTATTTATGTAGATGATTTTGAAGGATCGCAATCAACAATCGATATGCGATCTGCATATGCCTGGAGTTTGGCATCAACACCAGATGATAATGCTTCAAGTAAATATAATTTTAATGCAAAAGCAAATGATCTAAGTTATGGCTTTAAAAGAGCAAAACTGGCATGGTATACAATAGATCCAATTTTTTATTCTTCTAAGCCATCTGGAATAACGAATGATGATTTGTCATTAAATTCAACAAGAAGAATTTATAGTGAAGAGTTATATCCATTAACAGATATTGCACAAGGACAATCGCAGGTTGTAAATACATTAGATTTAACGTATTATCCGTCTGATCGTGGACCTTATAATAATAATTTGAATTATGCTGCAAACCCAAAAGAGAATTTTGGAGGGATAATGCGAGCGCTGAGTTCAACCGATTTTGAACAAGGAAACGTAGAGTATATTCAGTTTTGGGTATTGGACCCCTATATTGGAGCAGGAGAAACAGATCAATCTAATACAGGTAAAATTTATTTTAACTTAGGGGAGATTTCAGAAGATATTTTAAAAGATGGAAGAAAACAGTATGAAAATGGTTTAGGACCAGGTCAGATTCTTGTGAATCCACAGCCTATGTGGGGAGATGTTCCGGCATCACAATCTTTAATTTATGCATTCGATAATAATACCGCCAACCGAGCAAATCAGGATGTTGGTTTGGATGGGTTGCCAAATTCAAAAGAGGGAGCGATATATAATAATTTTGCTTCTGAGGCAGATCCCGCTGCGGATGATTACAGGTATTATTTAAATGCCACAGGTGGAGTATTGGACCGTTATAAAAATTATAATGGAGTCGAAGGGAATTCTGCTGTAGATATAAATGATGCTAACAGAGCTTCAACAACACTTCCGGATGTTGAGGATATCAATAGGGATAACACCATGAATACCATCAATGCATATTATGAATATAGCGTTGATGTTAGACCAAATATGGCAGTGGGGCAAAATTTTATTACCGATATAAAAAATACTCAGGTAACAATGGCAAATGGTTCAGTTACCGATGCCAGATGGATTCAGTTTAAAATTCCAGTTGCACAACCTCAAAATACTATTGGGAATATATCCGATTTTAGATCAATCCGTTTCATGAGAATGTTTATGACAGGATTTGGTAATAATGTTACCGTTCGTTTTGGAGCATTGGATTTAGTAAGAGGAGAATGGAGAAGATATACAAGTACATTGGATCCAACGGATGTTAATGTAGAAGATGATAATACAACTTTTGATGTTTCGGCAGTAAATATTGAAGAGAACAGCACCAGGTGTCCTGTAAATTATGTATCTCCTCCTGGAGTTGCACGTGAGCAATTGTATAATAATAATACAATTATCAATCAAAATGAGCAAGCATTGGCATTACGAGTTTCCGGAGATGGTTTGCAACCAAAAGACTCTAGAGCTGTATTTAAAAATGTAAGTGTTGATATGCGTCAATACAATAGGTTAAAAATGTTTTTACATGCAGAATCATTGCCAAATGAGACTGTGTTGCAAAACGGTCAAATGGTAGGTTTTATCCGTTTTGGAAATGACTTTACCCAGAATTTCTATCAAATTGAAATTCCTTTAAAAGTAACAATTCCAACATCTACAACAGGAACAAATTGCTCTCCTTTAAGTGCCGAAGTAGTTTGGCCAGAAGATAATAATATTGATTTGGCATTGTCATTATTGACACAAATGAAGATTCAGGCAATGAGCATCGATCCTAATACACTTCCGCTTGACGGGATTTATTATCCGGATGATGATGTGACCAAGTCGGGTGGTGATGGAGATAGTAAATTGAGACTGGGGATTAAAGGAAATCCTAATTTTGGATTGGTTCGAAATTTAATGGTTGGTGTAAAAAATAGCGAAACACATCAGGACATTAAAGGAGAAGTTTGGTTTAACGAATTGCGTTTGGCTGAGATGGATAATAAAGGTGGTATGGCAGCTGTGTTGAATCTGGATACTAATTTTGCCGATTTTGCTACTGTATCTGCCACAGGTAGAAAAAGTACCATCGGATTTGGTTCATTAGAGCAAGGTCCAAATGAAAGAAGCCGTGAAGATATTCAGCAATATAATATTGTTACTAACATGAATTTAGGGAAGTTAATGCCTCATAAATGGGGAATTAATTTACCATTTAATTATGCTGTCGGGGAAGAAACGATAACGCCAGAGTATGATCCGTTTAATCAGGATATTAAACTGCAACAGTTATTGGATGTTACTACTGATGCTGATGCAAAAGCTAATATTAAAAATCGCGCTATTGATTATACAAAGCGTAGAAGTATTAACTTTATTGGAGTTAGAAAAGACAGAGCAGCAGACCAGAAACAACATGTATATGATCCTGAAAATTTCACTTTTTCACAATCCTATAACGAAGTAGAACGTCATGATTATGAAATTGAAAGTTACGTAGATCAACAATCTAGTACAACTGTAAATTATGCTTATAGTTTTCAGCCAAAAACAGTTGAGCCATTTAAGAAAAGTAAATTTTTTAAGAAAAGTGATTATTGGAAATTATTAAGTGATTTTAATTTTAATTATTTACCTTCTAATATATCGTTTAATACAAATATTATAAGACAATATAATCGTCAACAATTTAGACAAGTAGATGTTGAAGGTATTGGATTGGATCCAATGTATAGACGAAATTTTGCGTTCAATTATCAATATGGATTTAATTTTAATCTGACTAAATCGTTGAAATTAAACTATACGGCTTCGTCTAATAATATCGTTAAAAATTATATGAATGCTGATAATGAGCCAATAGAGAGTTTTACTATATGGGATAGTTATTGGGATATTGGTACGCCAAATCAGCATATGCAACAATTGGTATTGAATTATGAAATACCATTATATAAAATTCCGGTATTAGGATTTTTAAAAGCTAATTATTCTTATACAGGAGATTATAGTTGGCAACGTACATCTGAGGCTTTGTCTAAATATGAAGATGCTAGCGGGAATACATATGATTTAGGAAATACAGTTCAAAATGCAAATTCAAATACTTTGACTGCAACAATGAATATGAACACACTTTATAAGTATTTAGGACTTAATAAAGGTGGTGCTAAAGCCCTTCCTAAAGCAAAACCAACAATTCCTAAGCCAGGTGAGAAAGTAGTAAATACAAATCAGCCATTGGTGATAAATAGTGCATTCCATGATGGTTTAATGGGAATGGTGACTAGTATAAAAAACATTCAGGTTAATTATACTGTTAATAGCGGAACTGTTTTGCCTGGATATACACCAAGTGTTGGGTTTTTGGGTTCATCGCGTCCTTCTTTAGGATTTATCTTTGGTAGTCAGGATGATGTTCGTTATGAAGCTGCAAAAAGTGGTTGGTTGACTAATTATCAGGAATTTAATCAGAGTTATTCGCAAGTAACCAATAAAATGTTTAAGGCAACAGCTAATATTGACCTATTGCCGGATTTGAAAATAGATTTGAGTGCAGATCGTGCTTATTCTTCCAATTACTCCGAGCAATATGATGTTGATGAAACGGGACTATATCATTCAAGGTCTCCTTATAGTTATGGTATTTTCTCTATTTCTACTATTTTGATAAAGACATCTTTTTCAACAAGTGATGAGAATTCATCATCGGCATTTGATGATTTTAGATCAAATCGTCTCATAGTTGCTAATCGATTGGCGACACAACAAGGAATTGACATTACTAATCCAGGTAATCTTGATACAGATGGATTTCCTAAAGGATATGGTAAAAATAATCAGGCAGTATTGCTTCCGGCATTCCTTGCCGCATATTCAGGAGGTGATGCGTCAAATGCGTCTTTAGGGCTTTTTAGAAGTTTTCCTCTTCCAAACTGGAGTATAAAATATAATGGATTGATGCGTTACAAATATTTCAAAGACAAGTTTAAGCGTTTTTCATTGCAGCATAATTATAGAGCATCCTATACGATTAATCAATATCGTTCGAATTTTGAATATGATAAAAACCCCGGAGGTTTAGACCCGAGTGGTAACTTTTTTAATGCAACAATCATGTCCAATGTCAATTTAGTGGAACAATTTAGTCCATTAATCCGAATGGATTTTGAATTGAAAAGTTCATTAAAAGTGCTTACGGAAATTAAAAAAGACAGAGCTTTATCAATGAGTTTTGATAATAATTTATTGACCGAAGTTAAAGGAATGGAATATATAGTGGGATTAGGATATCGTATTAAAGATGTGATTTTCTCATCTACACTTGCGGATAGCCCTACAGGAATTATAAAAAGTGATATCAATATAAAAGGAGATTTGTCATATAGAAATAATCAGACTTTGGTGCGTTATTTAGATTATGATAACAATCAACTTGCTGCGGGACAAAATATCTGGTCGGTGAAAATTACGGCTGATTACTCATTTAGTAAAAATCTGACAGCAATTTTCTATTATGATCATTCTTTCTCCAAAGCAGTTATTTCGACTTCGTATCCTTTGACAAATATTCGATCAGGATTTACAATTAGGTATAATTTCGGAAATTAAATTTTCGATTCTAAACAGAATTTGATTAGAAGATTATTACATTTGCCCTATTAAAATTAAATTATCAATTATCAATAAGTATTTATTATGAATATACCAGCAAATTTAAAGTACACAAAAGATCACGAATGGGTTAGTATCGAAGGCGATGTTGCAACAGTAGGAATTACACATTTCGCTCAAAAGGAATTAGGAGATATCGTATATGTTGAAGTGGAAACTTTAGATCAAACACTTGATAAGGATGAGGTTTTTGGAACAGTTGAAGCTGTAAAAACAGTTTCAGATTTATTTTTGCCTTTATCTGGCGAAATTATTGCTTTTAATGACAGTTTGGAAAGTTCTCCAGAAACTGTAAATTCAGATCCTTACGGTGCTGGATGGATGATTAAAATTAGAATTTCAAACACTGCAGAATTAGATTCGTTATTATCTGATGAAGCTTATAAAGGATTAATAGGTGCTTAAACAAATATTTTTTTTATGCTCGGCTTTATTGTGGACTGGGATTATTGTTTTTCTTTGTTTAACTGAGTCAAGTAATATTCCTGCTGTAAATATTCCAAACATAGATAAATTAGTTCATTTTTGTTTTTATTTTGGCTTCACACTTTTATGGTTTTTGTTTTTGAAAAAACAATTTAAAAGTAAAAACAATTACAAACCGTTGCTTGTTTCATTTGTTTTTTCAGTTTTTTTTGGAATTACAATAGAGATTTTACAAAGTGAATATACTTTGACAAGAAGTGCCGACATGATGGATTTTTTAGCAAATTCAATAGGAGCAACATCAGCAATAATTGCTGTGCTTTTATTTAAGAGATTAATCTCTAAAATAGTAAATTAAAAAATCCCACTTCGGTGGGATTTTTTGTTTTTTAGAACTACGGGACAAAGACTATTTTGATGCTTGGTTAAAAGTGGATGTTAATTCTAAGCATATCTCAATATAAAATGTATTTTTGCCTACTACAGGATTTAATACAATCATTTTATTATATACCCATGAATATTAGACAATATTTAGATTCGACATATTTAAAAACTGCGGATCAAGCCGGATTAAGTGAAGCTGAAAACACACATATAGTCGAAAAAGCAATTGAAGAGGCAATAGCCGAACAATTTAAATTGATAATGATTCGTCCCGATAAAGTTAGTTTGGCTAAAAAAAGGATTTCGGATGCTAAGTCTAATCTTTTGATAGGAACAGTAATTGATTTCCCGGAAGGAAAGTCTTCTTTGGAAGAAAAACTTGCCGAGGCAAAATTGGCTATAAATAATGGAGCAGATGACTTGGATTTCGTGTGTAACTATAAGGCTTTTAAAAATGGGGAAATTGATTTAGTAAAAAATGAAATTCTGGAATGTACGCGACTGGGATTGTCAAATAATAAAGTTGTAAAATGGATTATCGAAGTGGCTGCGCTCAATGATAAAGAAATTATACAGTTGTCGGCATTGATTAAAAATATAATTATTCAAAACTTTGAAGAGGAAGATTATAGTTCTGTATTTGTAAAATCATCTACGGGTTTTTATAAAACAGAAAATAATTTACCAAATGGGGCTACGATCTCTACAATAATTATGATGCTGGAAAATGCTTCGCCACTTCCTGTAAAAGCAGCTGGAGGGGTGCGGTCATATGATGAAGCAATTAAGATGGTTGAGTTAGGAGTTAAGCGCATAGGTACTTCGAACGCTAAAGCAATTGCGAATGGAGAAACTTCGGAAAATCAATATTAAATTTACAACCAAAACCATTATGAATAAGGGTTTCTTAACTTTTCTTATAACATTTTACTCATTGCTTGCAGTTTCTCAGGAAACAAATAAATTAACAATTCAACCAGGTTTTACTTCTGAAGAATTTCCAATTTTTCCAAATTGTGAAAATTTAAAAACAAAGGCATTGGAGAGTTGTTTTTATAATGAAACGCAGAATTTTATATATCAAAATTTTAAAATCCCATCAAATCTTAAGCAAAATAATTATAGAGGAGATGTAAAAGTGCTTTTTGAAGTTGATGGAAACGGAGCGTTCAAAGTTATTTATGTTAATGCTAATAATGATGAATTAGTACAAGAGACCAAGCGTGTTTTTGCATTGTTTCCCAAAGTTAAGCCTTCTACATATGATGGGAAACCAACTTATTCTAAATATACTATCGTAATTAATATACCGTTAAAAACCGCTAATCAGATTTCTGAAGAAGCAATAGCGGCGTCTAAAATTATACAACCAGATAAAAAGCCCTTGACAGAGTTAGATAGTATAGTTTATAAAAAGTACACAAATCCTGAGTTTGAAAGTCATTTGAATATTCCTTTTTCTCATAGTTATTATGCGCAATTTGATGGAGCATTAAATAGAGTGGGTACTAATAATCATACAGCTTCAAAACCATATACATATGCAGAGGTTTCGAAATATTATAATCTTAAAGCAGTAAATGAATCGCTTAAAAAGAATGTTTCGAGTTGGTGGGGGCGCAAGCTTTGGAACGAGAGTTTGGTCGAAATCGAAGGCGAAGATTATTGGTTTACATTAAATGCTATTATGGACTTGCAAGTAGGGAAAGATACAAAAAGCGATGTTTCTTATACTTATGTAAATACTCGTGCTCTAAATTTTAGAGGGGGATTGGGTAAAGAGCTTAATTTTACAGCAACCGTTTTTGAAAGCCAGGGAAGATTTGCAGATTATTATAATAATTATGCCGAATCTATAAAGCCGTCTGGAGGGAATCCGGCAATAATTCCGGGTATTGGAATTGCAAAGGATTTTAAAACAAATTCCTATGATTTTCCTTCTGCAGAAGCAAATTTAACATATACACCAAGTAAATTTTTTAATCTTCAATTAGGATACGGAAGAAACTTTATAGGAGATGGATACAGGTCTTTATTAGAGAGTGATGGGGCGAGCCCATATCCGTATTTTAAAATAAATACTACTTTTTGGAAAATTAAATATACCAATACTTATATGTGGCTCAAAGATGTTAGGCCAGATGTAACGGTTGATAAGACATATGCCAGTAAATTTATGGCAAATCATTATTTGAGTTGGAATGTTTCGAATCGATTGAATTTAGGTTTCTTTGAATCGGTAGTGTGGACAGATAGTAATAATAGAGGTTTTGATATGGCATTTGTTAATCCAATTATATTTTACAGATCAGTAGAGTTTACTTCTTCTTCCAGAAGTGGTAATGCTTTATTGGGGCTAACTGGTAAGTACAAATGGAATAACCAGATTAATTTATATGGTCAGTTTCTTTTGGATGAATTCTCGTTTGGAGAAGTTAAAAAAGGAGATAATAGTTGGAAAAATAAATTTGGTTATCAGTTAGGTGCGAAATATTATAATGCTTTTCATGTGCCTAATTTATTAATGCAATTGGAATATAATCATGTACGTCCTTATGTGTATTCTCATAGTGCTGCCATTACAAATTATGGTTCTAATAATCAAAGTATGGGGCATCAATGGGGAGGGAATTTTAGAGAATTTATCGCAATTGCCCGTTATCATAAAGGAAGATATTTTGCTGATGCAAAAATTACAATGGGAACCAGAGGTTTGGACTTTGACACTGCGGAAGATTCATTTAATTATGGCTCAAATATTTATAAAAGCTATGATGCTAACAGGCCTTATGATAGTGAAGTAAAAGTAGGGCAGGGGAATAAGACCTCAGTTTTTATTACAGACCTTCAAGCAGGATATTTGGTTAATCCAGCTACGAATTTAAAATTTTTCGGAAGTTTAGTTTATAGAAATTTTGATCCGACTAAAAATACACCGACTACTTTTAAACAAAGTACAACATGGTTTACTTTAGGATTGAGAGCAGATGTCTTTAATTGGTATTTTGATTATTAGAATATTTAGTAAGATTTTTTGCAGATGATTCCATTTTATGGTGATTTTGAGGGGTGTTTGGTGGTTTCATTTGAAAAAATGTAATTTTAGCATCCTGAATTCTGCAATCTAATTTGTACATTTGCACCAGTTTTAGAAAAACAAAAATAATAACGCATTGAACGCAACACAAAATACACTTTCGCTTAAATCTATTTTTAATGATTTCAAAGAAATCACAAAAGCAGGACTCGCTGTAAGTGTTTTGTTCTCGTCAATAGCCGGTTATTTGCTTGGTTTTGATAGTGAACACCCGTTTCAATGGTCAGTACTTTTGGTTTTGGCAATCGGAGGATATTGTATGGTAGGAGCTTCAAATGCTTTTAACCAAGTTATTGAGAAAGACCTTGATGCTTTAATGGACAGGACAAAGAATCGTCCGGTGCCTTCAGGTCGTATGTCACCCAGAGTGGCTTTAATTGTAGCATGTCTGCTTACAATTATTGGATTAGCTTTACTTTATACAATCAATCCAAAAACAGCAATGTTTGGTGCGATTTCTATATTCTTATATACAAGTGTTTATACGCCTTTAAAAACAGTGACGTCATTGTCGGTTTTTGTAGGTGCTTTTCCTGGAGCTATTCCATTTATGTTGGGATGGGTTGCTGCAACAGGAGATTTTGGTATTGAGGCAGGGACATTGTTTTTAATTCAGTTTTTTTGGCAATTCCCACATTTCTGGGCAATTGGATGGTTCTTGTATGAGGATTATGAAAAAGCAGGTTTTTTTATGTTGCCAACAGGGAAAAAAGATAAAGGAACTGCGTTACAAATTATTTTGTACACAATATGGCTTACTGTAGCTTCGCTTTTACCGGCATTAGGTTACACAGGTAAATTGTATATTACGCCAATAGCAGCAGCTCTAGTGTTCTTATTGGGTCTTTGGATGTTGTTTTATGCAGTTCGTTTGTATAAATTAAGAACTGCCAAAGCTGCACGAACATTAATGTTGGTAAGTGTTTCTTATATTACCTTGTTGCAGTTGATTTATATATTTGATAAATTTTTAAGATAGTTATGGAAATGACAATGACAGCAGATGAAAATAAAGCCAGGAGTGCTAAGTCATCTAAATTGATTTTATTGTTCGCAATGGTTAGTATGACCATGATGTTTGCCGGGCTTACGAGTGCTTTTGTAGTGAGTAAGTCAAGAACCGATTGGTTGAAGGACTTTCAGCTGCCTTCGGCATTTTATTATAGTACTTTGGTGATTATGGGATGTAGTGTTACTTTTTATTTAGCTAAAAAAGCTATTCAAAAAGATAATAGAAAAGCAACAACTAGTTTTCTTTTGACTACTTTAGCACTAGGGATTTTATTTGTGATTTTACAATTCGTAGGTTTTGGACAAATCGTTGCAGATGGGTTTTATTTTACTGGAGAAGGGAGTTCAATAACCACTACTTTTTTATATGTAGTGACGGTTACACACCTGTTTCATTTAGCTGGAGGCGTAATTTCTCTTTTAATTATAATTTATAATCATTTTAAACAAAAATACAATTCGACTCAAACTCTTGGAATAGAACTAGGTGCAATGTACTGGCACTTTCTCGATTTCTTGTGGGTTTATTTATTTTTATTTTTATATTTCTTTAAATAAGAAAAAAACGTAAATTTGGGAACTTTTTAACGAATATCTTTTATGGAAGCGACAGTTACTACTGCAAATAATGAAGAAAAAACTTGGGGAGGCGGCAATGAGCCATTAGGAGCAAGTTATGGTAAAATGATGATGTGGTTTTTTATCGTATCGGATGCCTTAACGTTCTCTGGATTTCTAGCAGCTTATGGTTTTTCTAGATTTAAATTTATCGAAACTTGGCCATTGGCTGATGAAGTGTTTACTCACTTCCCTTTTATGCATGGCGTTTCGGCCCCTATGTATTATGTCGCCTTAATGACATTTATTTTGATTTTTTCATCTGTAACAATGGTTTTGGCTGTTGATGCGGGTCATCAATTGAAAAAGAGCAAAGTTGCAATATACATGTTCTTAACTATTATTGGAGGTTTGATTTTCGTTGGATCACAAGCTTGGGAGTGGAAAAACTTCATCAAAGGAGAATACGGTGCTGTTGAAACAAAAGGAGGTAGTTTACTTCAGTTTGTGGATAAAGACGGTAAACGTGTTGCTCTTGCTGATTTTGCTGTGAAATTGCCAGACGGAAGAGAAGCTTTGACAAGAGATAAAGGGAAATGGTTTATGAGCGATGCAGAAACATTGCCTACATATTCTGTAGCCGAAGTTCAGGCTGGTTTTAAAGCACATCCTGAATTATTAGTAAGAACAGAAGTTTTGACTAAAGAAAAACAAAAAACTATCCTTTCTAGAGAAGAATCTGAATTAAGATTGAGTCAAGCGCACTACGTAGTAGAAGGTGCTAATCTAACTAGAAACGAATACGGAAGTAAATTGTTTGCTGATTTCTTCTTCTTTATTACAGGTTTTCACGGATTTCACGTGTTCTCTGGAGTTATCATCAATATTATTATTTTCTTTAATGTATTGTTAGGTACTTACGAAAAAAGAAAAAGCTACGAGATGGTAGAGAAAGTTGGTTTATACTGGCACTTTGTCGATTTAGTTTGGGTATTTGTATTCACAGTTTTCTACTTAGTTTAATTTTAGATTTATATCATTATGTCACACGAATATGTATCACATACAAAAAGAATCTGGTTTGTTTTTGCACTATTATCAGTTGTAACAACGGTAGAGGTTATCTTGGGTATTTATAAGCCAGGAATATTAGAGTTTAATCATTTTGTAGGTTTAAATTTGTTGAACTGGATATTTTACATCCTAACAATATTTAAAGCTTATTATATAGTATGGGCATTTATGCACATGGAAGGTGAGAAAAGCAGCCTTAGATGGTCTGTAGTTTCTCCTGTTGTTTTCCTAGTTTTATATTTATTGTTTATTCTTTTAACTGAAGGACATTATATTTATGGGGTTTTTAAAGATTCTACTATTAAATGGAATTTTTAACAACATATTAATTCAAAAAAAGGGTACGCATTGCGTACCTTTTTTTATTTTTGTACTTTAATTTTTCCCTTCTGTAATGAAAAAAAAAATAGTCCTTTTTATCCTCTTTGTTTTGCCAATCGTTGCATATCTTTTTTTTGCATCTGGTGTGAACAGTTTCACTAAGCTTCCAGTTATAACTCCTAAAATTGCCGACTTTGGAAACTGGCACTCCTTAAAAGGAGAAAAGGTTAGTTTAGATAATAAAATAACAATATTAGGTTTCTCGGGAACCGAAATTTTGAAGAACCGTGGTAATTATTTTAATCTAAACGAAAAAATTTACCAACGTTATCATGATTTCAAGGATTTACAATTTGTTGTAATTTGTCCATTGGGAACCGAAGAGGAGACTCGTAAAGTTGTAGAAGCATTGGCGGCATTTACTGATGTATCACAATGGCATTTTATTTTTGCATCACCAGCAGAAATTAGCGCATATTATGATCAATTACATTTAGTTGGAAAACTGGATAAAGACTTAGGGACTCCTAATGTTTTTATTGTTGATAAAGAGCGTAATTTAAGAGGGCGAAAAGATAAAGCCGACTATAAAGAAGGGTATAATACTTTTCATCCTGCAGATTTAAGTAATGAAATGCTTGATGACTTTAAAATTATTCTTTATGAATATCGTGCAGCTCTTAAAAAGAATCATAATGCAACCAAAGAACTTTAATTTTTAGTACCATGTTTAAAAACAAATCATATATTGGAATTTCATTTATAATATTAATTTTTGGTATTTATGCTATTCCTAAAATCATTGACAGAGTAAAAAACGACACAGTTGTAAAAGGAAGTCGATTAGATAATGTTAGCGCTAAAAATGCTAAGGATGATGGGAAATTAATAAAAATTGGTCCAGCTCCTAAGTTTGATTTAACGAATCAGGATAATGTTAAGATTACGAATGAAACTTATAAAGGAAAGGTTTATGTTTTGGAATTTTTCTTCACAACTTGTCCTTCGATTTGTCCAAAAATGAATCAGAGTATGTTGGAAATAGAGAAGAAGTTTTTTGGAAATCCTAATTTCGGAATTGTATCTATAACAATAGATCCTGCTCATGACACACCACAGGTTTTAAAAGATCATGCTAAATTATTAGGTGTTAAATCGTCCAACTGGAATTTTCTAACTGGAGATAGAGAGACCATTTTTGATTTGTCTAATAAAGGATTTAATTTATATGCAGGTGCAAATAGTAAGGTAAGTGGAGGTTTTGAACATTCTGGCTTGTTTGCTTTGATAGATAAAAATGGAGATATTCGTTGTCGTAAGGATGATTTTGGCAACCCAATTCTTTACTATGATGGATTAGACAAAAAAGGAGTTAGAGACATTCAGCAAGACATAAATATATTATTAGAAGAATAAGATGGAGGATAATTCATTAGAAAAAAAATACAATAAGTACATCGTACTAGTTTCAATAGTAATTCCAGTTGTAGTTGCTATTTTGTTTGGAGTTAAGCTTAAAGATTTTGGTTATAATGTTCAGCCGCTTTCTTTCTTACCGCCTATTTATGCAACAATAAATGGTATTACAGCTTTGGTTTTAATAGTTGCTGTAATGGCTATTAAAAAAGGAAATCGAAAGCTTCATGAGCGATTGATGACTACGGCAATTGCGCTTTCATTAGCTTTCTTAGTAATGTATATTGCGTATCATATGACATCAGATTCTACTAAGTTTGGGGGAGAAGGAGTTATTAGATATGTATATTTCTTTATTTTAATAACCCATATTTTGTTATCTATTGCGATTGTTCCATTGGTTTTAATAACTTATGTTCGTGCAATTGCTAAAACATTTGACAAGCATAGAAAAATTGCAAGAATTACATATCCACTTTGGTTATACGTAGCTATTACTGGAGTGATTGTTTATTTAATGATTTCCCCTTATTATGTATAGAATAGAATATAGAATAAAGAATAAAGAAAATAAAATGAGTAGAACAGGAAAATCTTTTTTGGCAAAACATCTCTATTTTCTTTTCTTTATTTTCTTTTCTCTGGGTGCAAATGCACAATGCGCAATGTGTCGTGCAGCTCTTGGTGGGGATGAAAATACGAAACAAGCGCAAGCAGTAAATGATGGAATTGTTTACCTTATGGTAGTTCCATATTTACTGGTTGCTGTAATTGGTTATTTAATCTATAGAATGTACCAGTCAAAAAAGAAGAAAGTAAGCTAGAGTTTAATTCTATTTTAATCCGTTTACCGAAACATTCACAGTTCCATTAACTTTTATAAAAGCAATAATGGCTTGATTTGTCAATTCTACTTTTTGGAATTGTATGTCCTCTATTTTTCCATTTACAAAAACTCCTGGTAAAGGGGAGTAGTTTTTTAGATAATTAAGCATGCTTTGTTTGCCTTCTTCTAGGTTTGGTTGGATTGAGTAACGGCAGCTTTCTTCCATTTTCTTTAATATGAAACCTTGCATAAGCCAGCTCGCAGTTCGGGTTAGCTTGCTTTTTGTATCAAGGACATAATCTAATTGATCAAAGTAAAGCTCCTTTGTTTGTTGATTGTATTTAGGGAAACCATTTAAGTATAGCGTTCCGTTTACGGCTCCTAATACATCTAAGGCTATAATCATCTTTCCGTTTTTATGCCAGATTTCAACATTCTTAACCGTAATTTTTTTACTTCCTGTTCCAAATTCTTGTCCAGCAAAATTTCTAGTCATGATTTTGGATGCATCTTTATAGCTTGAAACTGCTGCAATATTAGCAGTGATTTGTTTTGGTATTTTTGTAACAGGCTTTAATACTATTTTTGAAGGACTAAATTTTGATTCTGGTTGCTTACCAATTATTGTTTCCATATTGCATTTCATGCCCATTTCTAATAAAAAACTATCATTTTTAAGTTTTGCATCAGTTGAATAGATTTCGATAGGTACAATTCTTAGCCAACTATCATATTCTTCGTTCATTTGAAAGGGCGTGCATATTTTTTCTAGAGCTGCCAAAACATTTGGCTTAAAATCCATTGATTTCTCTATTGCATCATCAATACTTTTTTCTATTTTTGACTTGAAAATAGAAATTGCCGGATTTATTAGATAAGTAACTGGCATATTCTTTCCAAAAATACTCATGGTTGGGCTCTCATTCCAATCCAATGATTTTAATTCGGTTTTAGTGTTCAATTTCCAGTTAGTTAATCCTACTGTGCTAACTAATGTAATCACTCCATTTAAATTAAATTCTCTGATGTCGTATAATTCTACGCCTAATTGTTTAGTACCGATTCTGTATTTTACAAGCGCTTTAAGAGGTAAAATAGTTTTTATCTTCTTATCGGGATTAGCTGGGTCATTCTCAATTTTTATAGGAGCTAATTTCCATATTTTAATTTCGATATCATCGTCTTCAATGTTATTGTCTTCATAGATTAAACCATTGAGTAAGGTGTTGGTTTGATTTTCAATGTCTTTTAGCTTTACAGTAATAGGCAAATTAATAAATGATGGTGTGTTGTCATATATTAACGGACTGGCATCATCTGGTTCAGGTTTTAATGTTGCCAATTTTTGGGAAGAAGAGCAGCTGGTTATAAAAACAATAGTCAGTGAGAGTGCTAAGACCGAAAGTAATTTCTTCATTGTGTATTTTTTAAGATGCAAAATTAAGAAAACAAATATATTTTAAGATTAAACTGTAACATTTTGATAAAGATTTAGTCTTATTGATGTGAGAGGTTGAAACTATTAACGTTTCGTTATCATAAATTGCTTGACAGAATAAGTATTATTGTTTTAAAATTAACAAACCATGATTGAAATTAAAGACTTGCATAAATCCTACAAAATGGGGAAATCTGAATTACATGTGTTGAAAGGAATTAATTTCAATATTAAAGAAGGAGAGTTGGTTGCTATAATGGGTTCATCTGGTTCGGGAAAATCAACATTGCTTAATATTTTAGGAATATTAGATGAAGCCGATTCTGGGGAATATATTTTGGATAATGTTCCAATTAAAAATTTGAATGAAACGATAGCGTCTCGATATAGAAATAAGTTTTTAGGTTTTGTTTTCCAGTCATTTAATTTGATTAATTATAAAACTGCTTTGGATAATGTTGCAATGCCATTGTATTATCAAGGGATAAAAAGAAAAGAGCGTTATGAGATTGCCTTGGCTTATTTAAAAAAAGTTGGTTTGGATTCCCATTCACACCATTTACCAAGTGAGCTTTCGGGCGGACAAAAACAACGTGTTGCAATTGCAAGAGCATTAGCTTCAAATCCAAAAGTATTATTGGCGGATGAGCCAACAGGTGCTTTGGATACAAAAACATCATATGAAGTAATGGAGCTAATTCAGGGAATTAATGACGAAGGAAAAACAATTTTGATTGTAACACACGAACCGGATATTGCGGCAATGTGTAAGAGAAATGTAGTCTTGAAAGACGGGCTTATCATCGATGATAAATATGTAGAACAAGTTAGAGCGTCGTCTTATGTTTAATATTGAGCGTTGGCAGGAAATATTTGAGGCGATTTCCAAAAATAGATTAAGAACCTTTCTTACAGGTATTTCTGTAGCATCGGGGATTTTTATATTGGTTATCCTTCTCGGAGCAGGTAAAGGTCTTCAAAACGGAATCGAAAAACAATTCGAACGTGATGCAGATGGAATTATAGAAGTTTGGTCTGGTACTACTACAAAACAATACAAAGGGCTAAATCCAGGGAGACAAATACAGTTTAGAAACAGTGATTATGAGCAGTCGGTTCAAAAATTTGAAGATAAATTAGATAAAAAAGCGGCGACTTATAATTATTGGAATGGACTTATTTCTTATGGAAAAGAATCTGGAAATTATCAATATAGAGGTGTTTATCCAGATTATGGAGCGGTAGAAAATATAACCATTATTGAAGGAAGGTTTATAAATAGCAGGGATATAGCCTATAATGAAAAAGTTGCCGCTATTGGAGTAAAATTAAAGTTGGAATTGTTTAAAGATAAGAAAGCCTTGGGGCAAGAAATAGCCATAAACAATATCAATTTTAAGGTTGTTGGTGTTTTTACAGATCCAGGAGGAGAAAGAGAAGAGTCGAGAGCTTATTTGCCTATAACAACTACTCAAAGAGCTTTTGGAGCAGGAGATAAAATCAGTAATTTGTTTTTTACGCTAAAGAAAACTTCGAATTATGATGAAGCTTTAGCTCAATCACAAAAATTCACAGAAGATTTAAAGCAACTTTTAAAAAGTAAAAACATCGTAGCACCTGATGATGATAGTGGTGTTGGTGTCTACAATTCAGTAGAAAACGCAAAAAAATTCTATGATTTAAATCTATATATTCGATTGTTTTTTTGGTGGGTAGGTATTTGTACAATTATCGCAGGAGTTGTTGGGGTAAGTAATATTATGCTAATTATTGTTAAAGAAAGAACGAAAGAAATCGGTATTAGAAAAGCGCTCGGAGCTTCACCTATTTCAATTATTGGAATGATATTACACGAGTCTATCTTTATTACTACAATTGCTGGATTTGTAGGCTTATTAGCTAGCTTGTTATTGCTGGAATTGGTAGGCCCTATGGTTCAGAGCGAATATTTTGTAAACCCACAAGTTGATTTTAGTGTGGCGTTAACTACCTTGATTTTGCTCGTGTTTGCGGGAGCAATGGCTGGTTTTTTTCCAGCATATAGAGCAGCAAAAATAAAACCTATTGTAGCACTTAGAGACGAATAATTATGTTTGATAGAGATAATTGGAACGAGATTTTAGAGGCCTTAACATCAAATGTGTTTAGGACGGTGCTTACGGCATTTGGGGTTTTTTGGGGAATATTTATTCTTGTAATATTACTTGCAGCAGGTAATGGTTTAGAAAATGGAGTAAAGAAAGGGTTTGACGGTATAGCTACAAATACAATGTTTATGTGGACAAGAACTACTTCAAAACCATATAAAGGATTGCCAAAAACGAGACGTTATGATTTTAAAAATAGTGATGTCATTGCTTTAAAAGAAGCCTTGCCAGACTTATTGTATGTATCTCCCCGAAATGAATTAGGGAACTCTAATAGTGGTACAAATAATGTTGTTCGAGGTACTAAAACTTCTGCGTTTACTGTTTACGGAGATTATCCAGAGCTTATTAAGCAGCAACCAATGGATATTATTAAAGGACGTTTTGTAAACCAGCAGGATATTGTTCAGAATAGAAAAGTTGCAGTTATTGGAAAAGGAGTTATTACTGACTTATATGGAAAAGCAGAAGATCCTATAGGAACTTATATTAAAGTTAATGGGGTGAACTTTATGGTTGTAGGGGTTTATTACTCTAAAAATCAAAATAATGGAAATGCCGAGGCTGAACAGAAGAATATATTTGTACCATTTACTACTTTTCAACAAGCATTTAATTATGGAGATAAAGTAGGGTGGATGGCAATTACTGCAAATGATAATATTTCGATTACAGAGCTAAAACCAAAAATATTAGATTTAATGAAGTCTAGGCATTCTATTAACCCAGAAGATAATAATGCTGTTGGTAATTTCGATTTGTCCGAAGAGTTCAGTAAAGTGCAAAGTTTATTCACAATCTTGAAATTTATTGCTTATTTCGTTGGGTCACTGGTTTTGATTTCGGGTGTTATCGGAATCTCGAATATCATGCTTATTGTGGTAAAAGAGAGAACCAAAGAAATAGGGATTCGTAGGGCATTGGGGGCAACACCCGGAGCAATTCGAAGACAAATACTTTCGGAGTCTATATTTTTAACAATCATATCCGGGATGCTGGGTATAGCTGTAGCGACGGGACTTATAGCAATACTTAATAAGGTGTTGGCTTCGATGCCTGCCGACAGTAATACCATGTTTGCTAATCCAACCGTAGATTTAGGGGTCGTTTTTGTGGCATTATTAATATTAGTGGGATCTGGTTTGCTGGCAGGATTTATTCCGGCGCAAACTGCAATAAATGTAAAGCCCGTAGATGCTTTGCGAGCAGAATAAATTATCAATCAATAAAATAATCGATTAAACAAAAAACAAAATGAAAAAAGGAGTAACCATAACCATTTTAATTTTTATAGCAGTAGTTTTCTTTGGTGCTTTGTATTATTTGTATGCAAAAAATCAAGAGTCACCAATTGTTTTTCAAACAGAGAAACCTGAAATAAAAACGATAGTTAAAAATACAATTGCGACAGGTAATATTCAGCCTGATGAAGAGGTACTTATTAAACCAAATATTTCAGGTATTATCGAGGCTGTTTATATTAAAGCAGGGGAGACTATTAAGGCTGGTGATATGATTGCTAAGATTAAAGTGGTTGCAAATGTTTCGAATGTAAGCAATACTCAGAATCAAGTTCAAACGGCTAAAATTGCTTTGGATAATCAGGAAAAATTATACCAAAGACAAAAAACATTGTTTGATAAAGGGGTTATTTCTGCAAATGATTTTGATGCAGCGCAATTAGCTTATAAACAAGCAAAACAAAGTTATTTATCTTCAAAACAAAGTTTTGATATTGTAAAAACTGGAACTACATCTGGATTAGGAAGTTATGCTAATACTTTAATTCGTTCAACTGTAAATGGGATGGTATTGGATGTTCCTGTGAAAGTAGGAAATCAGGTTATCGAAAGTAATAACTTTAATGAAGGAACTACAATTGCAAGTGTTGCCGATGTTGGGAAAATGATTTTTGTTGGTAAAATTGATGAATCTGAAGTTGGAAAAATCAAAGAAAAAATGCCAATTGAAATTACAGTTGGAGCTATAGAAAATAAAAAATTTGATGCAATTTTACGTTATATTGCACCAAAAGGAGTAGTGGAAAATGGAGCAATACAGTTTCAAATAAAAGCATCACTTGAAAATAGAGACAATACATTTATTAGAGCTGGTTTAAGTGCAAATGCTTCAATTATTTTAGACAAAGCAGAAAAAGCTTTGGCTATAAAAGAATCATTAGTTCAATTTGATAAAAAAACTCAAAAACCATACGTTGAAGTAGAAACTGCACCTCAAAAATTCCAAAGAAAAGATCTTGTTTTAGGAGTTAGTGATGGGATTTATGTTCAGGTAAAAAGCGGTATTAAAGCTACAGACAAAATAAAAATTTGGAATCAAGGCTTGATAAAGGAAGATGAAAAAAAATAATTAGCCGTTAAAAAAAAGAAATTTTAGTATTTAAAGAATGTTAAATTTGTATAGTATCTTTGCTATGCTTTGATTCAAAGTTTATGAAAAATAATAAATATATTTATCTTGTTTTTGTCTTATTATTTGGCGCGTCAATACAGGCGCAAACTAAAAAATGGACTCTTGAAGAGTGTGTAAAGTATGCCTTAGATAATAATATTTCGATCAAACAATCGGAATTAGATACCCAAAGTGCTGCTATCGATAAAAAGGGAGCGATTGGGAATTATTTACCAAGTGTAAATGCAAATGCATCTCACTCATGGAACGTGGGCTTAAATCAAAATATTACAACAGGTTTACTTGAAAATCAAACTACACAATATTCTTCTGTTGGAGCATCTGTCGGAGTTGATATTTATAAAGGTTTAAGAAATCAGAATACATTAAGGAAAGCCAATTTATCTATTGTAGCATCAAAGTATCAGTTAAAAAAGATGCAAGAAGATATTTCACTTAATGTGGCAAATGCCTTTTTACAAGTACTTTTTAATAAAGAAAATTTAAAGGTACAACAAGAGCAACTTGCAATTAGTGAAAAACAACATATTCGCTCAGACGAATTAGTGAAAGCAGGTACAATACCAAGAGGGGATTTATTAGATATAAAAGCTACAGTTGCAACGGGTAAACAAAATGTAATTATAGCAGAAAACACATTATTGATTTCTAAATTAAGTTTAGCACAATTATTGCAGCTTAAAGAGTTTGAAGATTTTGATGTTATTGATGATACAAATATCAATGACGGTAATTCTATTTTAAGTCAATCTCCAGTTACCATTTATGAAAAAGCTAAAGAAGAAAGAACAGATCTGAAAATTGCTAAAACAAATTTAGAAATTGCAGAGAAAAGTGTATCTATTGCCAAAGGTGCTTATCAGCCAACTTTGAGTGCTTTCTATAATTTTAATACCAGAGCCAGTTATTCAGATATTGTGACAGGAGCGATTCCTGATGCAGATAATCCAACAAAACAAATTGGATTTGTACAAGGAACAAATCAAAATGTTTTGCAAAATAACTTCACACCGGTTTTAGGTAGCGCAGCACCAATTTTAGATCAGTTTAAGGATAACAAAGGACAATCATTTGGATTCCAATTATCAGTTCCTATTTTTAATGGATTCTCAGCAAGAAATAATGTAGAACGTTCAAAAGTAAGTTTAGAAAAATCGAAGATTGAATTAGAACAAAAAAACTTAGATTTGCAGCGTAATGTTTATACAGCATTTACTGATGCTAAAGGAGCATTAAATGCACACGAAGCTGCTGTTGTAGCATTAGAATCCAGACAAGGTGCTTATGACTATGCTAAAGAAAAATTTGCTGTAGGTTTAATGAATGCTTTCGAATTTAATCAATCACAAACATTACTTACTAATGCTCAGTCTGAAGTAATTAGAACTAAGTATGATTATATTTTTAAAGTTAAAATTTTAGAATTCTATTTTGGAATTCCAATTGCTAAAATCTAGATTATTATGTCAAAAAAAACAATTTATTTCTTACTAGGCGGGGCAGTTCTTGTCATTGCAGCATTAATAGGATTTTCGAAAGCAGGTGTAATAGGAAATAAAGATGCAGGTACAGAAGTAGAGGTTGCAAAAGTAATGGCATCAACTATTGTAGAAACAGTTTCTGCAACAGGAAAAATTCAACCAGAAATTGAAGTGAAAATTTCATCAGAAGTTTCAGGAGAGATTATTGCACTAAATGTGAAAGAAGGACAAGTTGTTAAAAAAGGAGATTTATTGGTAAAAATAAATCCCGATTTATATACGTCAAGCTACAATCGTTCAGTTTCTAACCTGTCTGGAACCAAAGCTGGTTTGAGTCAATCCGAGGCTTCTTTTAAAGAAGCAAAAGCTAGTTACGAGAGAAATAAAAAGTTATTTGAAAAAGGAATTATATCTAAATCTGATTGGGATAAAGCAATTGCGTCTTTTGAAGTAGCCCAGGCAACTAGACAAAATGCATATTATACAGTACAAAGCGCTACGGCATCTGTAAAAGAAGCTCAGGATAATTTAAGACGTACTACGATTTATGCTCCGGCAGATGGGACAATTTCGGTGCTGAATGTTGAGCTTGGTGAGCGTGTTTTAGGAACGCAACAAATGGCTGGTACAGAGATTTTAAGAGTTGCCAATTTAAACAATATGGAAGTTGAAGTTGATGTAAACGAAAATGATATTGTAAAAATTAAAGTTGGGGATGAGGCTAATGTAGAGGTAGATGCTTATTTAAAAAAGCAATTTAAAGGTATTGTAACCAGTATTTCTAATTCAGCAAGTAGTACTTTAACATCCGATCAGGTAACTAATTTTAAGGTTAAAGTTAGAATTTTAAAAGATTCTTATAAGGATTTAGTAGAAGGGAAATCAGAATCATATTCTCCTTTTAGACCAGGAATGACTGCTACTGTTGATATTATAACAAACACGAAAAATAATGTATTAGCAGTGCCAATAAGTGCGGTGGTTGTAAAATCTGATACAGCAGCTGTAAAAGAAATTAAAGTTGAAGATCTAAATGATAAAAAAGTAGTACCTAAAAATGAAAAAAAATTCGAATGTGTTTTTGTTAAAGAAGGTGATAAAGCTAAAATTAGAATCATAAAAACAGGAATTCAAGACGATACGAATATCGAAGTTATGTCTGGGCTCAAACCTGGAGATATAGTAATTACAGGACCATACACAACGGTATCGAAAGACTTAAACTCAGGAGACAAGGTTGCTCTTAAATCTGATAAAATAAAAAAATAATCATAAGACAAATGGTCTAATTCTGTTATAGAATTAGATTGTTTTCTTTTTTTCTATAAAATATAAAATTAAATTGGCTTACATTCTTAATATTGAAACGGCTACAAAAAATTGCTCTGTTGCTTTGGCAAAGGGAGGGAAAATTATTTTGTGCAAGGAAATCTCCGAAGAGGGATATTCGCACGCCGAAAGATTACATGTTTTTATTGAAGAATGCGTTAAGGAAGCTGGTGTTTCTTTTCAGGATTTATCTGCAATTGCAGTTAGTCAAGGACCAGGTTCATATACAGGATTACGTATTGGGGTTTCGGCTGCAAAAGGGCTGTGTTTTGCCCTGAGTATTCCGTTGATTGCAATTGATACATTACAAACTTTAGCAGCTCAGGCTAATGTTGCAGATGGTTTAATAGTGCCAATGCTCGATGCTCGACGAATGGAGGTTTATAGTGCTGTGTTTAATTCAAAATTAGAAAAACAAAGAGCTATTTTAGCAGAGATTATTATTGAGGATTCTTTTGCTGAATATGATGAGAAACTCTACTTCATAGGTGATTGTGCAGAGAAATGTAAATCTGTTTTAACGAGATCAAATTTTATTTTTCTCGAAGATATCAAATACCCTTCTGCAAAAGAGATGGGTAGTATTAGTTTTGAGAAATTCAAAATAAACGACACTGTTAATGTCGCTTATTTTGAACCTTATTATTTGAAAGACTTCATGGTTACAACTCCTAAAAAGCAGCCATAAAATTACTTTTATTTTTGAATAGTATAAGGCTGAGTAGCGATCCCTGCTTCATCCAAAGCTATTTTGCAATCTTCTAAAGTTTTAGAAAAGACTGCTCCGTAATTTTCATTTTTAGCCCAAGGACGTACAGCAAACTCTACGGAACTTGTTGTTAAGTTTTTTACGAAAACTTCTGGTGCAGGATTTGTTAGCACATTTGGATTATTTTTTAAAATATTCTCAAGGATATCTTTGGCTTTTTTAATGTCGGCATCATAAGAAATAGCAAATGTTAAGTCGGCTCTTCTTTGTCCTTGCATCGAATAATTGATAATTGTACCATTAGATAAAGCTCCGTTTGGTATAAATACAGTTTGGTTATTTGCAGTAAGTAATTTGGTTACAAATATCTGTATTTCAGATACTGTTGCAATAATACCTTGTGCTTCAATTGTCTCTCCTACCCTAAAAGGTTTAAAGACAATAATAAGCATACCTCCTGCAAAATTAGAAAGTGAACCTTGTAGAGAAAGACCTACTGCAAGTCCCATAGCTCCCAAAATAGCTACAAATGATGATGTCTCAATTCCTAATTTCGAAATAAACGATACAAATAGTAATATTCGTAATGCCCATAATAAAATATCAGAAAGAAATCTAGTTAATGTTGGGTCCAAATTTCGTTTCACCATTAAGCGTCTTATTAATCTATTAATGACACGAATAAAATAAAGCCCAACAAATAAAATAAGAAAGGCAGATATTAGTTTAGGAGAATAATCAACTAGTACTTGGATGAATTGATTTGCATAGCCAGTAAGTTGTTCAGGATTTAGGTTCATTTTTTTAGTATAAAAAAACCTTCTCTAGGAGAAGGTTGGAATTAGTTTACAAAGATAAAAAAATATTTACTTTTTGATGAATAATTTAATGTCTTACTTATGCTTTATCCGATGGTTTATCGGTAGACTCTCCAATAGATTTTGCTTTTTCAGCAGCAGCTTCAATAGCTTCAGTAGTATTTTCTTTAACGGTTCCAGCTGCTTTCTCTACAGCATCAGATGCTTTTCCAGCATATTCACTAACAATGTCTTTAGCCTTATTTGCATAATCTCCTGCGTTATCTAATATAGGTGCTGCAACTTCTTTCACCTTATCTATAGTTTCTCCAGCAAGTGTTTCTGCTTTTTCAAGATAGGGAGCAGATGCTTCTTTGACTTTGTCTATAGTTTCTCCGGCAAATGATTCAGCTTTTTCAAGATATGGAGCTGCAGCTTCTTTTGCTTGTTCTAATGTACTTTCGGCTTGGTTTACTACTTCTGTAGCAGACTCCTTGGCTGTGCCGAATAAATTCTTAAAAAATGTTGATAATCCCATAATAGTTCTTGTTAATTAATTTATAATACAATATTAATCTTTTTTCAAGTATTATGATATTTATTAAGTAATAATTTATTGAAAATAAGTGTTTTATGTTTTTGTTTTAACTTTTAAGGCATAAAAAAAGCGCTCCGTAAGAAGCGCTTTTTTACCTTGTTAAAGCCTAAGCATTTATAGCTTCTACTTTGATATTATCATCATTTAGCATACTTTTTAGCATGTTTTCGATTCCACTTTTAAGAGTGAATGTAGAAGATGGACAACCGCTACAAGCACCTTGTAAAATTACTTTCACCGTTTTGTCAGTGTCATTATAAGAGTCAAAAGCTATGTTTCCACCATCTGCAGCTACAGCTGGTTTTACATATTCTTCCAGAATATTTATGATCTGTTGTGATGTTGTATCAAGTTTATCAAAAGCTTCATCTTTAGTAATGTCATTTTTAGTAGCTACTTCTATCAGACTTTCATCTAAAACAGTTCCTCCGTTTTCAATATATTGTTTTATGAAAGATCTAAGCTCAAGAGTGATTTCTTGCCAGTCATTAATTTCATATTTAGTTACTGAGATATAATTCTCATCAATAAATATTTCTTTTACATAAGGGAATTTAAATAACTCTTTGGCCAATGGAGATGATACAGTTTGATCAATGTTTTTATATTCTATTGCATTTTTTGTCAACATTCGGCTAACAACAAATTTTAGTGCAGCTGGATTTGGAGTTGATTCACCATAAACAGTTATTGGCTGTTTTTTTGGTTTGTTCTCATCTACAGTTACAATTGTTCCGCCTCCGTTTACAAATGTTTCGATTTGTTCCGCCACAGCATCTTTTACATCATCCCATTCGACAATGCTATATCTTTCGATTGCAATAAAATTACCCGATATATATACTGTTTTTACGAATGGTAAATAAAATAATTGTTGAGCTAGAGGGGAGTTTTTGGCTTCATCTATATTTTTAAACTCATAACTCTCATTTTTAGTTATAAAGTCAGGGAATTCAAATTTTAATATAGTAGGGTTTTGAGTTTCTTTTATGGTAAGCTTTGTCATGATTTAGTAATTTTTTACAAATTTACTAAAGTTATTTTCTACTAATAGTTATATTTGATTTTTAATATAAAAATAACGTATTATTTCAATTTTCTTACAGATTATTGTCGTATAATGTTGCTTAAATATCTTTTTAACACCTATTTTAAACAAATACGCTTTAATGTATTATAAAATTAAAATTACAGCTTTTTTATTATTTATATTTTCATACGCATATTCTCAAGAAGGAGTTCCTGTTTATTCGGATTATTTATCAGATAATTATTACTTGATACACCCATCGATGGCAGGTGCGGCTAATTGCACAAAGTTAAGATTAACTGCTCGCAAGCAATGGTTTGGGCAGGATGATGCACCTTCATTGCAAACTTTAAGTTTTAATGGTAGAATAGGAGAGAGAGCAGGAGCAGGAATTATACTTTTTAATGATAAAAATGGATATCATTCTCAAAAAGGAATAAAAGTTACATATGCATATCATATACTTTTTTCGAGAGATGAAATTGATTTAAATCAGCTTTCATTTGGTATCAATGCTGGGGTGATACAAAATCAGTTGGATGAAACTGCATTTATGGAATTCGATCCAATTGTTTTTGGAGATATTCAAAGGGATTCCTACTTTAATGTAGATTTTGGGGCATCATATAACTACCTTAATTTTTATGCACATGCTACAGTTCAGGGAGTCCTTGAAACAAGACGAAAAATATATACAGAATTTGAGAGTGATAATCTTAGAAAATATCTTTTGAGTGCAGGATATGTTTTTGGTGACAAAAGGAAATTATTATGGGAACCTTCAGTACTTTTCCAATTGTTTGATAAAACTCAAGAGAAGTTGATTGATTTTAACTTGAAGGTTTATAAGAATATGGATTTTGGCAGTCTATGGGCCGGATTATCATATAGAAGAAGTTTTGATGGCGCACAATATTATGATGGCTCTGGTATATCTACTCAAAAACTACAATATATAACGCCAATTTTAGGTGTTAATTATAAAAATTTCATGTTTGCTTATACGTATTCTCAAGTTACAGGTAATGTAAAATTTGATAACGGAGCATATCATCAAATTACTTTGGGACTTAATCTATTCTGTAAGCGAGAGCGATATGATTGTGATTGTCCTGCTATAAATTAATTTAATTTCATTTTTTAAAAGAATATACACATGTTGATAAAATCTGTAAACGGAAAAAAGCCTAATATTCCAGCTGATTGTTATGTAGCAGAAAATGCAACAATCGTAGGAGATGTTTCTTTTGGGGATTCCTGTAGCGTTTGGTTTAATGCTGTAATTAGGGGAGATGTTAATTTTATTACAATCGGAAATAAAGTAAACATTCAGGATGGAGCAATTATTCATTGTACGTATCAAAAACACCCAACAATTATAGGTAATAACGTTTCTATTGGACATAATGCAATTGTGCACGGTTGTACAATTCATGACAATGTATTAATAGGTATGGGAGCTATTGTTATGGATAATTGTGTTGTCGAAAGCAATGCTATTGTTGCTGCAGGTGCTGTAGTTACCCAAAATACTGTAGTAACTTCGGGAAGCATTTATGCAGGCGTTCCGGCTAAAAAAGTAAAAGACATTGATCAATCGGATTTTGCAGGCGAAATCGAACGTATTTCTAATAATTATGTAATGTATTCGGGTTGGTTTAAGGATGAACAAAAATAATTATAAATTTATTTTTTCGAAAAAAGTATTTTTATAGCTTTCGCTAATAGGAATTCTTTTATCACCAATCAGCACTTTATTTTTCTGAATCGATTTTACATGTTTAATGTTAATAATATACGATCTGTGAATTCTAGAAAAGCCTTTATTAGAAAGTAAATTCTCAAGTTTTATAAGACTAATTAAGGTTAAAGTATATTTATTATCGGTTGTGTAAATTTTCACATAATCTTTTAATCCTTCGATAAATAAAATATCCGAAAAATTTAATTTAATGTTTTCATATTCGGCTCTTACAAACATAAAATCCTGATTTATTTCGGGAGCCGAGATAGGATTTACACTTGCAGGAATATGTAGTGGATTAAATAATTGTTGTGCCCTTACTACCGATTTTAAAAAACGATGAAATGGAATTGGTTTTACCAGATAATCAACCGCCCCAAGATTAAATCCTTCAACAGCATAATCAGAATAAGCGGTTGTAAAAATAACCAGAGGTTTTTTTTCGATAGCATTTAAAAAATCAATTCCTGAAAAATGAGGCATTTCAATATCTAGAAAAATTAAATCAATACTTGTTTGATTGATGATTGAAATGGCATCAATTGCATTGTTAAAAGTATTTACCAACTCCAAAGAATCGACTTTACTAACAAAATCTTTAAGTAACTCTACCGCAAGAGGTTCATCATCTATAATAACACATTTCATCTGTTATGGTTTTGGTTTGAATTTATGATGCGAAAATATATCCTGATAATTAAAGGCAAGTTAAAATTAGATTTTCAATAGTTAATTTCGTGTTATATTTTCTTTATGTAATAATATTATTAACTCAATTTTAAGCGATGGCCGTTTTTATTTCATCTAATTTTAAATTTAGATGTATTTTATAAAAATGTTTGGTTTCGGTTATCTTAAGTTCGTGTGCTTCTGGATAAAGCAAGTTTAGTCGGCTTTGAATATTGGTTAATCCAATTCCAGAGTTTTCAGGATCTTTTTTATGATTTTCGACTTTGTTATCGATCCAAAAGTCCAGGCTGTTATCTTCGATTGCAATTTTAATTTTTACAAATGCAGCTCCTTTATAATCTGTTCCATACTTAAAAGCATTTTCGACAAATGAAATTAACAATAATGGTTCTATAAATTTATTTTTTGGTTCTCCGTGGACATTGATCGTAATATTCTCGATATTATTCAATCTTAATTTTTGTAATTCAATATAGTTCTGGATGTAATTTATTTCTTTTTCGAGAGTAACTGTTTTGTTATCGGTTTCATATAACATGTAGCGCATTAACTCGGATAATGTTACGATTGCATCTGGAACCAAATCGGATTTTTTATGCGCGAGAGAATAAATACTATTTAATGAGTTGAATAAAAAATGCGGATTTGTCTGTTTTCTTAAATAAATTAATTCGGTAGTTGTTCGGTGTGTTTCCGCAATTAATTTGTTTTGTTCGTTATTGTAAAATTCCGATAATGTTTTGATAATTGCACTTATTGTAACAACCAGAATATAAAAAAAGGAGGGGGCAATTCTAAAAAATAAGGGTTGGGTGGCCATCACGGCTTTAATCCTGAATCCTTTATGTAAAAATATACGATCATCGGGAAATGTTGGTATCCTCCTTGCCGGCATCATGTCTGCTGGCATCATTCTTTTGGTTACCTGAAATTCGGGCATGAAATAACTTGCTCTAATAATCATGAAAGTGATAATAACGGCAACTACGAATGTAAAATAAAGCCAATACTTTTTTTGTAAAAGAAGAGCAGGTACCAAATAAAAAAAGTTCAGATAAAATAATATGATTCCCGTAATCCATTGTATGTAAAAATCCGGAGTTATTTGAAATGGGCTTTCATAAAACTGGATTAATGAGGTTAGGATAAAGAAAGTCCATATCACACTGTGAAATAGTATTTTATTAGAACTGGTATTTTTGGTTATTTCAAGGTTCATTTAGATTTTTATATCTAATAAAATTAAATCTTTTTTTGTTACAGTGGGAGATAAATTGGCATTGAGTTTTTCTACTACTAAATTGCCTATTTTAAGAGCATCTTTTTCAGTCTCAAAACTCTTTGTATTACTGATAACGGGAATTATAGTTTGTCGGATTATAATTTTCTCATCATTAGCGATTGTGTATCCCCAACCAGAAGCAGTTTTTATGGATTCAACATGAAGATTCCCCTTTTTATTACAAGCCACAATTAATGTTATAAATACAATAGTTATGGCTTTGGGAAAAAAAGAAAAACAACTCTTCTGGATTTTTGCCCAGAAGAATTTTTTATAGGTGTTAATTATCATCATCATTTTGTTCTTCAAGGGGTTTAAATTCCCAAGCATCATCATAATAAGTTGAACCAGCTCGTCCTAATAGAACAAAACCTCTATCGTTAATAGCAAAACCTATAGCATCTGTTCTTGCGGCTCCTTCAAGAGATGTTCTTTCTTTCCAGATATCTGTAATTGGGTTGTATTCCCAAATTGATTTTGAGTTCTCTCCACATGCAACGTAACCTAATCCATTCATAGTAAAACTAGATGCATTTGAACGTGCTATTGAATAAGTATCATGATCATCTTCACTATCATCCAAATTTCTTTTTTTTGTCCAAGCTTCTGTTGCGGGATCAAATTCCCAAAAATCAGTTTGATAAGAACCGCTGTTTGTACCTGTGCCTAAATATGCCTTATTGTTTATAATAAAAACAGTTGCATTTCTTCTTTTGTTTCCGCTAAATCCGTTTACCTGGATCCAAGCGTTCGTTTCTTGATTATATTGATAAAAATCTTTTTGGTAATTCCCATCATAACCTGTGCCCAAATACGCTTTTCCTCCAACTTGGAACCCTACTGCCGAATAGCGTGCTGATCCTGCAAAATCTGTTTTTTGCTCCCAAGTATTATTGGTAGGGTTGTATTCGTAAAAATCTTTTAATTTATTAGTACCATCATAACCAAGACCAATGTACCCTTTTCCGTTTAGTTCAAAACCTGATGCCGAGCTTCTTGCAATTCCTGGAAAATTGGCTTTTTGTTCCCAATAATCTCCTGTCGAATTGTAAACCCAAAGGTCTTTTAGGTATTCATCTCCTGTATATCCAGTAGCTACATAAGCATATGCACCTATTACAAAACTCACGGCACTAGATCTTGCCGGGCCATCAAAAGCAGATTTTTTAACCCAGTTCCCCATCAGTTCACTATCGTTATTGTCATTACTACAACCTACAAAAGCTAGACTCGTAATTAATGTTGCGAATAATATTCCTTTTTTTAAACTATTCATAATGTATTATATTTATTAGTGTTTGTATTTTATACCAATGTTAAAAATGTAGCCGTTACCGATATTAAAATCATAGACTTCATTGTCATCATGATTTGATAGTTGGTATTTTTTGTTAAAATCATACCCAGCTTTGAGATTTACAAACCAGTTTTTATCCATATTCCTTTCATACTGCAATGCCGTTGTGATTTTGGATAAACTAACTTTTGTAACTGTATTATTCTCTATGTATTTTGAGTTGTCAAGGTTGTAAAAATCTCCGTTAAATTGGTTTGTAAGGCTAAATGTGTTTCGCTCATTGTTTGAATAAGTAAAGGCTGTATTTGGAAAACCAATGAGCATTGTTGCGTCACTGTTTATTTTGTGATAGAATGAAAATACAGGTATTATTTGTGGTAAACCTAATGCACTTGTTCTTTTTACTCCAATAGTAACACTACTATTTTTATTAAACATCCGACTAACTTCTATTCCTCCCAAAATTGATAAATCAGATATTCCAATATTTTTTTGAAAATTTAACGTTGGTTCCACTTCTAGATTTACCGTTGTTTTTTCGGTTAATTGATGACTAAGTATCAATGTGTTTTTAATTGCATTGTAGGGATTATAGTTGTTTTTAAAATCATAATTCTCTATGTCATATTTCGCCTCAGTATTCTTGTATTGAAGCGTATTTGTGATCTTGTTTTTATCGCTTATATCTTTAAAAACAGAAATCCCAAATCTAGTTTCGTTCAACGTAATTTTATCGGCAGGCTCTGTGCTGATATTTAAATCTACAGCCAAACCATTCTGTGCAGAAATTGTAAATATCGGAACCATAAAAAGTAAGGATATTAAAGTCTTTATTTTCATTATTTTTTTATTGGTTCAAAAGTAGGTATGATATTATTTTTAAAAAAAGAAGATATATATATGACCTATTCTCATAGACTAAATGGCAAATTTCAGTGCTGAATGATTGATTTGTCGCAGCTGAGTGATTGTAGATTATATCATCCTGTTTATAGATAGAAAACCCGAGACTGTATATGTTATGATGTAGTCTAAAAAGTGGTAATTTATATTTGTTCAAAAAATATTTATGTACAAGTTATTGTTACCGTTGTTTCTAGGGATTTTGATGGTTTCCTGTAATTCAGATACCGATACAGGAGAATTTGTTGTTGGTTCAGATTATTTATCAGTTGGGAATAAAGTGATTTTAATTGATACATTGACTGTAGATATGTCTACTATTAACTTTGATTCATTGGTTACGTCTAATCAAAGCAGGATTTTATTAGGAAACTATGAGGATCCTATTTTTGGGAAAGCAAAATCGGATAGTTATTTTCAGTTGTCTACTTCATCGTATGATTTATATAAAGGTGATTCCGACACGAGTTTACCTAACTATGTTTTCGATTCGATAGCAATGATTTTGAGATATGATAACTATTTTTTTGCAGATACGACAAAAGTCCAAACATTAAATGTTCGCCGATTAACACAAAAAGTTAAGCCTAACAAAGAGGACGAGAATTTTTACAATAATTCTGTTTTAACATATGATCCCGAAAGTTTAGGGACGATCTCATATATACCCAGACCAAAAGAAAAGGATTCTATAAACATAAAAATCAGTGATAGTTTTGGTTCAGAACTTTTTCAGAAGTTAAAGAAAAGAGAGGTCGTTAATAATAATGAGTTTTTAGAGTATTTAAAAGGATTTGTTATCACGTCATCTGAAGAAAATTCATCTAGTATGATTGGTTTTAAAGTTGCTACAAGTGTACTTCGATTATACTATTCCAAATATCAGGGAGAAACGGAAACTTCTTTGATAAAAGATTTTTCGATCCAGGATGCGACCAAACAATTCAATAATATTTCGCTAGACAGGACAGGTACTCTTATTCAAAACTTACCTATATCTTCAAGTAAATTGCCTAGCATACAAACCGAAAATAAAGCATTTATTCAATCCGGAACAGGTATTGCATGCAAAGTTGATTTTCCTAATATAAAACAACTTAAATATATTGCCAGTAAAGGTGCAATAGTTGATGCTGAGTTAATTTTAAAACCAGTAGCCAATACCTATTCTAAGGCTTATTCTTTGCCTGATTCATTACGTGTTTATGTTGGAGATAATTTAAATAGAATTAGTGGTACGCTTAATAATTCTTCGGGCGCAGCTATGTATGCAATGCTTAATAAAGCTACAGATGAATTTAATGAAAATGTAGTATATAAGGTTTCAATTGGTGGTTTTTTGCAAAAAGAAATGCTCAAGCAATCAGACTCTAAATTATCACTGATTCTTTCACTGCCAAATATTAATAAAGGAGTTAACAGACTTGTTTTGGGAGATCAAAAAAATATGAAAAATAAAATTGAATTGAAAATTTATTATATTACTTATTAAATGAAAAATAAAATAGCGCTCTTAAGTTTATTTGTTTTAATGTCCGTAACTTCTTTTTCGCAAAGTATTTCAAGTTCGCCTTATTCACTTTATGGGTTAGGAAGTTTGTATGATGCCGATTTTGGTTCACTCTCGTCTATTGGTTCTTCGGGAATTGCTTTGCCCTCTAGTCAATTTATCAACAACCTTAATCCTGCTTCTTTGGGATTTATGTCTCAAAACCACTTTTTGTTTGATGTAGGAGGTAAAGCGATAGCTTCGACATATCAAAATAACTCAAAATCTGAAAGTCGTAATAATGTTCAGTTTTCTCATATTGCTTTTGCATTTCCTATTACTCAGAAATCTGCTTTTAGTGTTGCTTTAAGGCCATACTCCAGTGCAGCGTTTAAGATAGCAAATCTAAAACTTCCTATAGAAAATAGTAATAATACCTATAACTTAGATGTAACTGGTTCAGGAGGGTTGAATAATTTTGATTTCTCATATGCTTATAAAATCAATAAGAGGTTATCTTTAGGGCTTTCTGCGGCATTACTTTTTGGTAATACTACTGATGATAGGTACTATACAATTTCGAGTTCAGTAACAAATATTTATAAAAAAACAGATTATAATGGCTTTCGCCCGACGCTTGGAGTTCAATACCAAATAGATTCAACACTTACAATAGGTTCAACGTTTAAGTCACCTTCGAGAGTAAAGGCTTCCAAAGTTCAAACAGTAACAATTGCGGGTAATTCAGGGACAATTGTCACCGATTCTAATGTAGCTTCAGATGTCGATGATTATTATTTACCTACAGAAATTGGGGTAGGGATAAGTAAGGTATTTAAGAATAATATAAATATGACTTTTGATTACGAAAAAAGTCTTTGGAACGATACTAAACAGTCGGAACTATATGGTGATTTTGTTAATCAGGATCGTTTTGCACTGGGCTTTTCTTATAGGAGTAAAAAGAACGTTCGTAAGTATGCCGATCGAATTCAGTATGCAACCGGAATAAGTTATGATACAGGTTATCTGGAAGTTGATAGCCAAAGAATAAATAATATGTCTTTTTCTGTAGGAGTATCTCTTCCATTAGAAAATACTTTTTCGGCTTTAAACATCTCTTATTCATACGGACAAAAAGGAAGGATTGGTGATGGGCTCATAAAAGAGAATTACCACAAATTGACACTTAATTTATCGTTGGATGGAATTTGGTTTGTTAAAAGAAAAATTGATTAATTGCTAAAAATCTTTTTCGACAACATTATACTTATTTTGTAATATATCCGATAGAACTTTTGTACTGCTATTAGCATAAAAAACAGGTTCGGTTATTGAGCCGTCGTTAAAACCAACCTTATCACGTAATACATTTTTGGTTTGTTTTGCGACTGCTTCTCCAGAGTCTATGATACGTATGTGTTTTGGAAGAATTTTTTCTATTTGAGGAATCAAATATGGGTAATGACTACATCCTAAGACTAAATAATCAATATTCGCTTCAATCATTGGTGTAAGATATGATTCTAGAAGACGTGTCATTTCAGGAGAGTTTAAGTCTCCGTTTTCAATTAACTGTACCAAGCCATAACCAACTTGTTCAATGATTTTTGTGTCCTGATACATTTCGGTTGCTTTATTAAAAAGTTCACTGTTTAGAGTGCCTTTAGTTGCAAGTATACCTATAGTTTGGGTTTTCGAATTTGTTGCAGCAGGTTTAATTGCAGGTTCAATTCCTATAAATGGAATGGTATATTGTTCCCTTAATTCTTTAATTGCATTTGTAGTTGCTGTGTTGCAGGCAATTACAATTAACTTGCAGTTCATGTTTAGCAAGAATTCTACATTTTTTTTGCTTAAAGCTATTATCTCTTCTTTTGTTCTTTGACCATAAGGAGCATTTTTGCTGTCGGCAAGATAAATAGTATTTTCGTTTGGTAATAATTGATGGATTTCATTCCAAATCGAAGTTCCGCCAATGCCAGAATCGAAAACGCCTATAGGATTATTGTTTGTCATGAAAACAAAGTTAAGTATTTTTTAGAATCGAAAGGATGTCTTTATTCGAGATTTTTTAGTTAAAATATAATTATACTTAAAGCAAAAAAAACTGCTCAAACCATTTTATTGGTGAGCAGTTTTTTATTTTCTATAAGGCTATTATTTTCTAGAAACCTAAATCTTTTTTTACATCAGCAGTAACGTTTGGACCGTCAGCTAATAAAAGAGTAGAACCATCTAAAACATATTGGTATCCTTTAGCTTTTCCAACTTTTTGGATAGAAGCTCTTACTTTTTCCATTAAAGGTTTTACGATATCAGATTCTTTTTGTTGTAATTCTTTTTGAGCATTATCTCTAAAGTCTACAATTCTTTTTTGCATATCTTGAACTTCTTTTGAACGATCTCCGTTAACTGCATCAGTTACTGTAGCCGATTCAGCTTCGTATTTTTTTAATTTTGCTTGGTACTCTTCTACCATTTTTTTGTAATCAGCATCATAAGTACCGCTTAATTTTTCAAGTTGTTTTTGTGCATCTATCATAGCAGGCATTTTAGACATAATTTCGCTTACATCAACGTGTGCTACTTTAGCTTGAGCATTCATGTGGTTTGCTCCTAAAACTAGTATTGCAGCAATTAGTAAAGTTTTGATTTGTTTCATCATCATTTTAAAATATTAATTAATTATTGGTCGTATTTTCTTGTTTTTCTTTGTCTTCTTTTGCCTTTTGCTCTCTTGCTTTTTTGGCTGCTTCTCTCTCTTCTAGAATTTTGTTTCTTCTTTCTTCTAAAGCCTTTTTGCGCTCATCGTACAATTTCTGTCTTTCTTCGACTTGTTTAGTTCTAGCTTCCTCTTGTTTGGCTCTGGCATCCTCTGCAGTAGTTTTGGCAGTCTCAGTCGATGTTGGACTTGCTGTATCTGTTTTTACTGTTTCAGAAACCGTGCCATTTTTTTTAGCTTCCCTTGCATCTCGCAATGCTTTTTTATTATCTTCATAAGCTTTTATCTTAGCTTCTTGTTCTAGCTTTCTGTCTTCCAGGATTTTGTCTCTGGCTGCTTTCCTTTCTTCTAAGATTTTTTGTCTTTCCTGCAAAGCTGGATTTTCATCAATAGCAGTTTCTTTGTTCTCTTTAGCCTCTTCTATAGCGAGTTGTTTTTTCGTAAGCTGTTCTCTTTTGTCGCTTCTCGTGATAACTCTTAAAACCTGATCGCTAACATCATATCTCTTTGCTGCAAAAAGCATCGTTAAATCAGATGATCTGTCAAAAATAAAATCATATTTTTTTGCTTCAGCAATATCTTGCACAGCAGTAAAAACTTGATCTTGTATTGGTTTTGCCAATGCCGATTTTTGTCGGATTAAATCTCCGTTAACCCCAAATCGTTGCTGTTGATAATCTAATGTCTCACTTTCAAGAAATTTAATTTCTGTTTCTCTTTCATCAATAAGTTCATTCGTCAATAATGCTTTTTCGGCTTTTAAAGCTTCTTTAAGTTTATTGATTTCTAATTTCTTAGTTTCAATTTCTTGTTTCCACTTTTCGGCTTTCTGCTCTAATTGTGTTTGAGCTTCTTTATAATCTGGAACATTTTGTAAAATATACTCCATGTCTATGTAACCTATTTTTGTCGACTTGGTTTGAGCCTGACTTGTATTTACTACAATCAGAGCCAAAATTATAAATAAAAATTGTTTTCTCATAACATTAATTTTATTTGAAATTTTTAACCAATACGATTAAAATTGTTGTCCAATAATAAAATGTGTATGCATACCACTTGGTTTTGTTTGCCCTGGTAAAGCATCGAATCCGTAACCAAAATCAATTCCTAATAATCCAAATGCTGGCATAAATACACGTAAACCAACACCTGCAGAACGACTCAAATCAAATGGATTGTAGTCTTTAAAACTAGGATATGATGAACCTGCTTCTAGGAATGTAAGTGCATAAATAGAAGCTGATGATTTTAATGTTATTGGATAACGTAATTCCATAGAGAACTTATTGTATATCGTTGCTCCAATTTGTTCGCCATTACTATTTATTGGTGTTAATGAGTTGTTTTCATAACCTCTTAACTGTATTGTTTCTCTACCATCCATAGAATAATTGGCCATTCCATCACCTCCTAAGTAAAATCTTTCAAAAGGAACTACACCTCTTGCCTGGTTGTATGCTCCTAAGAAACCAAATTCGGTTAGAGTTCGGAGTACTAATTTACCATAAATTTTGGTGTACCAATCTGCTTTGAACTTAATTTTGTAATATTCTAGCCAATTAAATTTCTTTTGATCCACTTTTGCAGGGTCTGCAGCAGCATCTTGATAGTTGTCTACTCTACTCGGGTATGGATTAGATGAAGTAGGAACTGCAGCTAAATAATCGCCTTGTTTTACAACTATTCCATTAGCATCTACATAGTCACTACCAGTATAGGTGTATTTGTAATCTTTTTGATTTCCTAAATCACCATAATTTATACCATTTAATAAAGAGTATGGTGGAGTAACTTTTGCCGAAATACTAAACTCAGAACCGTATGTTGGGAATATTGGGTTGACCCCTTTATTACTCCTTGTTAATCCGATGGTATATGCTAAGTTTCTAGAAGTTCCATTACCAAAAGTAAATAGACCTGTGTTGTAATTATGTAAATCGTAATGTTGGTAACTCACAGATTGTGATAAAACAAAGAAGTCATCCGGAACTGATAATCTTTTCGCTTTACCTACAGATAAAGTTAAGATGTTAAAACTTTTACTTTTATCAACTTTTTGAGTGATATAGTTGTTTAGGTATTGTGTGCTGTATGATATCGAAGTACTAAATTGAACTGGTTTTTTACCTCCAAACCAAGGTTCAGAAAACGATACACTATAGGTTTGGAAATAAGTACTTCCTTGTAAACGTAATGCTACTTTTTGTCCATCACCCATAGGTAAAGGTTTGTAAGCATCTTTATTAAATAGGTTTCTTGCAGAGAAGTTATTGAACGATAGTCCTAACGTCCCGATGAAACCACCACCCCCATAACCTCCTTGTAGTTCTATCTGGCTAGATCCTTTTTCAACAAGATGATATTCTATATCTACTGTTCCTGCAGCAGCATCTACATTCTTGAATTTAGGGTCAATTGCTTCAGGATCAAAAAATCCTAATTGTCCAATTTCACGAATGGTTCTAACTAATAAATCTTTACTATATTTTTCACCTGGTTTTGTTCTTAACTCGCGGTAAATTACTTTGTCATTTGTCTTGTCGTTACCTACAACCGAAATTTTGTTGAAATATGCAATCGGTCCTTCTGTAACTCTAATTTCAAAATCAATAGTATCATTTACTGTTTTTACTTCAACGGCATTAATATTCGAGAACAAATAACCATTGTTTTGATATAAGTTGGTGATATCTTCTGCATCAGGTTTTGATTTATCTGCAATCCTTTTCTCTAGAAGTACTCCATTATATGTTTCTCCTTTTTTGATACCTAAATAACGATTCAGTAATTGATCTGAATAAACTGTATTTCCTAAGAATTTGATATTACCAAAGTAGTATTTGTTTCCTTCCTCAACATCAACTTTTATAGCTAATGTATTTTTCTTTTTGTTGTATGTTATAGAATCAGATAATATTCTTGCGTCTCTATAACCTTTCTCTTTATAGGTAGCGATAACTTTGTCTAAATCGGCTTTGTATTTTTCTTTGATGAATTTAGAGGCTTTAAAAATACGAATTGGATTTTTTTGTTTCGTATCTTTCATTGCGCTACGTAAAGTTGCGTCGGTCAATTGCTTATTGCCTTCAAATTCAATTTTGCTAATTTTCACCTTGTCGCCTTTGTCGACCCTCACAAGCATATTTACTTGGTTAGTACTAGTGGTGTCTGCAGTGGTGGTAATGGTTACCTTGGTATTGTAAAAGCCTTCTTTTTTGTATTTATTTTCAATATAGTTCTTCGTAGTTGTAATTAAATTCTCATTTACAATTTTATTTTTTGTCAAGCTGTTGTCTTTAATTAATGCATCAACTTTACCTTTCTTGACACCAACAAATTTTACTTCGTTTAATTTAGGGAGTTCTACAATGTCTAAATCCAAGTAAATACTATCGTTTTCGATTCTATTTACATAGAACGAAATTTCATCAAAAAGACCTAGCTTTCCCAACTTTTTTATTGCTCCACTTATTTCTTCCCCAGGTACAGTTATTTCTTGTCCTTTTTGTAAACCAGAAAAGGTAACAACTGTTTGTTCATTGAAACTTATTTTACCAATTACAGATACATCCGCAAGAATATATTTTTTCCCTTGGTCAAAAGGAACTCTTTCTTGCGCTTTAATTTGAGAAAAACTACCCAAAATAAATAAGGTAAGTACTATTTTTATTCTTTTTTGTAACACTAAAAAATCATTTAATTTGTTCACTTGTTTTTCCAAATCTGCGTTCTCTTTTTTGATAACTAATGATAGCCTCATATAAATCCTGTTCTTTAAAGTCTGGCCACAAGACATTAGTAAAATATAGTTCTGCATAGGCAATTTGCCATAACAAAAAATTACTTATTCTATGTTCTCCACTGGTTCGTATTAGTAAATCTACATCTGGTAAATTTTGCGTGTAAAGATGCTCATTTATAATTGAATCGTCAATAGTGTCTATTGAAATTATATTATTTTTAACTTTATTACTGATGATTTTAATAGCGTTCACAAGTTCTTCTCTAGAACCATAACTCAAAGCTAATGTCAGTGTAAGGCGTGTATTGTTTTTTGTTTTATCAATAACATCTAATAACTCTCTTTGAGCTGATTGAGGTAATTTTTCAATATTACCAATTGCGTTGAGTTTGATGTTATTGCTTTGTAATGTACCAAGCTCTTTTTTTAATGAATTTATAAGTATCTTCATTAGGGCCTCAACTTCTAGTTTTGGTCTGTTCCAGTTTTCAGTAGAAAAGGCATATAATGTTAAATACTCGATCCCTATCTTAGCACAAGATTCAATTGTTGCTTTTACTGATTTAGTTCCATTTTCATGACCAAAAGCTCTCAGGAAACCTTGTTGTTTTGCCCAGCGTCCATTTCCATCCATGATGATGGCCAAATGGCGAGGCAAGTTTTTTTTATCTAGTGTGTCTAAATTCATTTTTTTAATATGGGCAATAGCAAGGTTTGTTTCCAAAGGTATACGTTAAAGTTACTCCCGAGAAAACATACCAGTCATTATTATTCAGGTTTCCAAAATGCAATGATTTTAAATTTTCATTACTTGGGTTACTACCATCAAGATTATCTGTAAATGTATATCGTGCTCCAACCTCTAATCCTAAGATAAAATTAGTGGTTAAGTTTGTTTTTATACCTAATATCATCGGAATAGCAAATGAGCCTGTGTTTTTCTCTTTATGCGTCTCTCCGGATGAAATATATAATTCATCGTATCTAAAATAATTTAATCCTGAGAATACATAAGGAGTGACTTTTCTTTTGGACTCATGTAAGTTGAAATCAAAAAAATTGAACTCAAGTCCGGCAGATAGTTCTCTAACAGTATTATCAAAGCGATATTTTCTAAATTTTCGACCACCTTCTTTTGAATCTAAATCATTGGCAGTGATTGTTGATTGTGTGTACGAAAAGCGATAGGCGTGTCTTGGACTTTTATTCCACTTGTATAAGATTCCCAAGGCGAGCTTATTTGGTGAGATGTAATTTGTGCTCCCTACATCTCCTACATAGTTACTACCTCCTAAAAAAACACCAACCTCATGTATCTGAGCGTTCATGCTTATAAAGGAAAAGAAACATAACAATAAATTAAAAATTTTGTTCATTTAATTAAAAATTGCGTGCAAATATAATAATTATCAATACGAATCAATGCTCATTAAGTTAAATCTGTCTTTTTTTGAATTAAAGGCGATATATCTAGACAATTACTGAATATTCGATACATGCAAAACGGGAAAAACACTACAAATAGTATAGTGCTTGTTTAAAAAGAACTTAATTTCGTTTGTCTTCACCCCAAAGTAGTTTATTACGTAAGGTTTTTAAGAAGGTTTCCCCAGGGATTTCGACCATATTTATTTTAAAATTTGTTTTCTTAATAGTCAAAATAGATTCGTTTTTTATCGAAGCTATTCTGGAATCCAGGGAAACAAGGTAGTGATCTTCTCTTCCGGATACTCGTAGTTTAATCTCGGTAGTATCAGGTATTATAAGCGGTCTGGCTGTTAAATTATGGGGGGCAATTGGCGTAATTACCAAGCTGTTTACGTCTGGAGTTAATATTGGGCCTCCGCAACTTAATGAGTATCCCGTTGAACCAGTTGGGGTAGATATGATTAATCCATCTGCCCAATAAGAATTTAAGTATTCACCGTTTAAATAAGTGTCTACAGTTATCATCGAAGTAGTGTCTTTTCGGCTAACGGTTACTTCGTTCATTGCAAAATTAAGTTCTTCTATAGCCTCGTTTCTTGGTTCAGTTGTTAAACTTAATAAGGTTCTTTCGGATACAGTGTATTTTTTGTCGATTACAAATTGCATAAATGCAGCTATGTTTTCTTTTTGAACTGTTGCAAGAAAACCCAGTCTTCCGGCATTGATTCCTAGGATGGGTACACCAGAATTACGAATTAAGGTAGCAGCTCTTAAAATAGTTCCATCGCCGCCTATGCTTATTAGCATTTCAAAGCTACTGTCTAATTCTGTGTGAGATGAAAATGTTTTATATTCCTTTTCGATTATCTTTTTTTCATGAAGCATCTTCAGAAAATTGGCTTCAATGATCATTTCGACATTATTCGAATTAAAAAAAACAAATATGTCCTTAATAATTGGGTCTGTACTATTTAGATAGTATTGTCCGTAAATAGCTACTTTCATTCTTTTTAGTTAGATAGTGTGTCAATAGGATAATGCGAAAATGTTCTAATTAACACATTATCGAATTCTCTAATTTTTTATATATTAAGGTACTTGTCTAAATAATCAGAGCGTTCCTTTAAATTATTAATATATGTGTCTTCTTGGTGTTCGGATATAATCTCGTAATTGTATCTTCGAAATGTTTGAATAATTTCATTCATTGCGCCCAAACTAATTTTTATAGTTATTTGAATACTATCTGAGGTAGTATCAGAAACAAAGGCACCTAAAATTCGACCATTATTACTTTCTACAATTTGAGTAATCTCACTCATAGAGTAATCTAAAAGTCCTTTTTTTACAATTATTATTCCACCTGGTTCCTTTAAAAAAGGAGTCTCATGAAAAAATTTGATGATGTCTTCTATTTCATAGACCCCTAGAAAAATGTTATTTTCATCCAGAACAGGAATTAAATTAGTGTGATTTTTGGCAAAAACTTCTAGTACATCAAGCCAAATCATATTTTTTCGGGCAAAAAAATGCTCAAGAGTATATTTGTAGTCTATTACTTTTTTGTCTCCATCAAAAGTTTCAATGTCATCGGCTGCTATACTTCCAATATAAATACCCTCTTCTAAAACAGGGAAATGCGAAAACTTCAAATCAGCAAAGAAATCCTGAACCGAAGCTATGGTTTCCTGGCTGTTGATAGCTCTAAAATCATTTGTTATATAATTGGTAATATCTGTCATAAATCAATCAGCAATATTTGATGCAAAATAATCAAAAAATACCAAAAACTCCTAAGTTTTACTTTGTATTTTTGTCGTAACAAATATAGTGTTACTAGAATTAATATCCATTTATATGACAAAGTTAAGTGTAAATATCAATAAAATTGCAACATTACGCAATGCACGAGGAGGAAATGTACCAGATTTATTAAAAGTTGCTACCGATATTCAAAAGTTTGGAGGGCAAGGAATCACCATTCATCCACGTCCGGATGAACGCCATATTCGTTATCAGGATGCTCGTGATTTAAAAGCAATTGTGCATACTGAATATAATATTGAAGGAAATCCAGAGAAAAGCTTTCTTGATTTGGTTCTCGAAATAAAACCAGATCAGGTTACTTTGGTGCCAGATGCTGTCGATGCAATTACATCCAATGCAGGTTGGGATACTATCAAACATGCTGATTATTTAACCGAAATTGTACAAGAATTTCAACGAAACGGAATTAGAACTTCAATTTTTGTAGATCCAGTTCTTGCAATGGTTGAAGGGGCTAAAAAAATTGGAACCGATAGAATCGAATTATATACCGAAGCTTTTGCACATCAATATGGTTTAGGAAATAAAAACGGAGTAGATCCGTATGTTGCTGCTGCAAAATTGGCAAATGAACTTAATATAGGAATCAACGCCGGACATGATTTAAGCTTGGATAATATCGAATTTTTTAAACAAAATATTCCAGGTTTATTAGAAGTTTCTATTGGACATGCTTTAATTTCTGAAGCTATTTATCTTGGTTTGGATAACGTAGTTAATATGTACTTAAGAAAACTAAAATAACATTGTAATTAAAACAATTATAACCTGATGTAATTGGGTTATAATTGTTTACTTTCGCACTTTTCTTATTAAAATCAAGTGTTGAAGTCAATTATACTCTTCTGTTTGTTCTGTTTTTCTAATGTATTTGCGCAATCCAAAGCTACTATAGCGGGGAACGTGAAATCTTTAGAAAATGAAAATTTAATCGGTGCCAATATCTCTTTTGAGGTCAATAGCCAATCCTACTATTCTGTAAGTGATGTTTTAGGACATTTTGCAGAAAATCTTCCAGTTGGATTAGTTAAAATCAAGGTTAATCATTTTGGATATCTTGAAAAATCCATCAGTTTTGATTCTAAAAAAGATACTATAATCTCAGTCGTATTAGAAAAAGACATTTCACTTTTAAATGAAGTTGTAATATCTAATGCTAAAAAGAATGCAATTACAAATCTTTCCGGTAGTAAATTATCCTTTAATCTTAAAGCATTATCTGCTGTTCCCACAGTTTTAGGAACAACCGATATAATTAAAATTTTACAGCTCACACCTGGAGTGCAAAATTCTGGAGATGCCAATGGGTATTTGTATGTAAGAGGTGGAGATCCGGGGCATAACTCTATGTTATATGATGGAACGCCCATTTATGGAATGTCACATTTATTAGGGGTATTTCCTTTTTATAATACAGATCATATACAAGATGTGGAATTTGATAAATCAAGTTCAAATTCGAAATATGGAGGACGCTTGAGTTCGACAACTTTATTAATCCCTAATAAAAAAATTCCTTCGGAGTTTACTGTTCAGGGGAATGTTGGTTTATTGGCATCTCAGGCTACATTAAGTGTTCCAATTAGTGAAAAATCAGGAATTACTATATCCGGTAGAAAAACTTATATAGATGAGATAATTGCTCCGATGTTAAGTTCTGATTCTAATAATAAGGATGTTCAGAATATGAAGTATGGATTTTCGGATGCTAACTTAACTTTTGTCTCAGAAATTTCTAAAAACAATTTGTTAACTGTTTCTGCTTTTACCAGTGCCGATAAATTGCAAATAGAAGACTCCAATCTGGCTTTACACACAAATTTAAAATGGAGTAATTTTAATATATCACCTGCTTTAATCTCAAAATTATCTTCTAATGTAACCATGTCTAATGCTGTTTATTTTACGAGATATACTAATGAATTAAATATGGAGCAATCGACAATCCAAATGGGGATTTCTTCATTTGTTGAAGATTTTGGATTTACAAACTCGATACAGTATTCGGTTAAAGGAACTCGTTTTGAATCGGGTTTGCAATATGTTTATCATAATTTACAGCCGCAAAAAATTGAGATTGAAAATTTTAACGATGCTAATAATACGGAACAAAATAATTCAATTAGGGCAAATGAATTAGCTGTTTTTACAACTGCAAAGCCAAGACTATTCGATAATTTAATTGCAGAATTAGGTTTAAGGATTAATTATTATAATTCGGGATCAAAATCATATTTGCATTTTCAGCCTCGAGTTATTCTTAATTATTATATGGATAAAAACGTGTCATTTTATGCTTCTTATAATAAACAAAATCAGTATTTAAACTTAATAACAACTTCAAGTGTAGGTATTCCTACCGATTTTTGGGTTGCAAGTACAGATGGGATTCCTGCACAGTCTTCCAATGAATTTGCTTTAGGCTCGAATCAGACTATTTCAAAGAGTTACACGTCTTCGTTTGGTGCATTTTATCGTTCGATGAAACATTTGCTGGAATACCCTTATGGAGTTACGCAGTTTAATGAGATTTCGACACTAAAAAATGATTTGTTGGAAGGAAATGGGAAAGCATACGGATTGGAATTTATGCTAAAAAAAAATAGTGGCAAGTTTAAAGGCTGGGTAAGTTATACTTTGAGTTGGTCCGACAGGAATTTTGAAAAACTAAATAACGGAAATACTTTTTATGCTAAATATGACAGACGACATAATTTGGCATTGGTTGGAACATATGATTTAAATTCAAAATGGAATTTTGGAGTTACTCAAATTTTCAGTTCAGGAAATCGTTTTACAATGCCTACATCATGGTATTTTATAAATAATAATCCAGTTAAAGAATATTCCGAGTATAATAATGCTCAAATGCCGAATTATGTTCGAACAGATCTTTCGGTTAATTATTTTTTTATAAAAAGCGCCAGAAAAGAAAGTGCTCTTAATTTTTCTATTTACAACACTTTTAATGTCGAGAATCCTATTTATGTTGTGCTAAGTGTACTTGTGAATACAGATAAAAATAGTGTAATCGTTAAGCCAGAGAAAAAGGTTTTGTATAGAATACTTCCTTCGATAAGTTGGAGATTTAAATTTTAGATGATGAAAAAAAATGTTTTATTTCTTTTGATAATTATAACATGTAGTTGTAATAATGACACTTTTACCGACGGGATTAAGCTGGAATCAAAACTGGCTGTTGAAGGCTGGATTGAAGAAGGAGATGGTCCGCAGGTAATATTGTCGAGTACGATACCAATAAAAGATGTGATCGACTCTACAAATGTTCTGGATCACGTGATACGTTCGGCAAAGATAACTGTGTCGGATGGAGAGACAATAGAAGTTTTGAGAGTTAAAAAGGACAATGACAGAGTTCCTCCATTCATATACTTTGGGAGTGAAATTATAGGAAAGGCAGGAAAGACTTATACATTAAAAATTGAATATTTAAACAGAATAGTAGAGGCTTCAACAAGTATTCCTAAAACGGTTCCAATTATAAGCGCAACCTACGAAAAGAAGAATGTAGTAGATACTATTGGATATGTTCATATAAAATTTGATGATCCGATAACTGAAAAGAATTATTACCAGATAGCGACGAAAATAGACAAGAAAGAGCCGATTTTTGTTCCTGCTTTTTATGGGAATCTTGATGATAAAAATTTTGATTCTCATTCGGTTTCTATGCAAGTAAACAGGGGGATATTGCTTTTCCCTAAAACTAAATTTACACCTTATTTTACCGATGGAGATTTGATCTTGGTGAAATTAAGAACTATGAATAAGGAAACTTTTGATTTCTGGAATAGTTGGCAAAATGAAATTGTAAATAGTAAAAACCCAATTTATCCATCTAATACAAGTTTAAAATCCAATATAAAAGGAGGAGTAGGTATTTGGGCTGGTTATGGACAAAGTACAGTTCAGGTTAGAACAGTGCAAAAAAAATAAAGCCGATTTGAATTATTTTCAAATCGGCTTTAAGTCATTCTTTTGTTGTTTCTATCTATCTGTTAAAAGATTTTATGAAATCGTTGAATTTAGTTTCTAATTGACCAAACCCTTCAGAGAAATAAGCACCCATTTCTACTTGAGTATTATCATTGAATTTTAAGTAATATACTTCGTCATATTGTTGAGTAGTAAATGCCTCTCCTGTACTATCCCAAGACCAATATCCACCATTAGTAGTTACCCAAACAGGTAAAGTATTAGCGTAGCTATATCCTTTTTCTGAACGTTGAACGATATCTGCTATTTTTGTTCCGTCTTTTTTAGATACTAAAATTAGTTTTGTGTTTTTATTATAATTAGCCACAGTACCTTCAGAATACTTTTGATAGTATATATTTCTTGCAGTGTAAAATGCTTTGTAATTATTGTTAGGGTTATTGTAATCAAGATATTCAGGATAAACTAAGCTTTTTTCTAGAGTTTCGTCATCTTTTGATAGTGCAGTAATATCTGCATCAGCAACAATAATAAAATTGTCCATGATTTTTACCAATCCATTAGCTTTACCTTGGTATTGAACAAGAGGCTCATCTTTTAATAAACCATCAATGTCTGCAGTACTTCCCGCAACAAATTCTACTAAGTTTTTTCCATTATATGTAAAAGAAGCTTTACCAGTATTATCTGTAGCTTTCTTGTTACCGCTAATTTCGAAAGTGTATCCGTCGTTTAATACCATTTTATAGCTAGCTTCATCCGGAGCTGAGCTTCCGTTAGAATATTTAGTATTAGAAACAATAGTTGCAGCCTGAGCACCACCAATTGTTAAAGTTGCATTAACTGATGTTGGTAAAAAGAAGTAGTCATTTATTGCAGGACTTTGAGTATACATTTGGGTTATTGGATCATATGACCAACTTCCGTAAGTATCTTCTAGTTTTACTTTTATAGTAGATGCTGTAGCATTAGATGTAAGTATTGCATCATTAGTAGTTCCTTTTATTTTAGCTGGGAAAATAAATTTTAATTCTGTGCTAGAAGCTGTTTTAGTCCACTTTTTGGTAGTGCTGTTCCAAGTATAAATACCATAAACATCGGCTACATTAAGAACGTCTTCTATTTTGTTACCATTTTTTCCACCAAAAACATCAACAGCATCAGTGCCTAATAAGTTTCCTAAATTTTGCATTGCTTCAACCGCACCAGACGTTTTAGATTTGTCCATTTGCAAAAGCATTTCATTTGCTTCAACCTCTAGTTTTACTTTTTGATCAGCTGGAGTTAAGGCAGAATAAGGTAGTTTGCTAATTCTTGCAATTTGTTCTTGTAGCGTTTCTGCTGCTGGAGGAGTTACGACAACAGGGTCTTTAATGATTTCGTCATCATTACTTGAACACGAAATAGTAAGCTGTGAAAGAATCACAGAAGCTAAAAATAATTTTTTAATCATTTTAAAGGGTTTAAGTTAAGGGTATGTATTTTATCAATCTTTTGGATTGACCTGGTTAAAATAGATTTAGATTTTTTCTTATTAAAAAAATAAATCTCGCGCAAAATTACTCTTATATAACGATGTCACAATACCCACTTTTAGTGATATTCGCTAGATTAAATTAGTTTTTTACCTTTGTTGTATGATTTAGTCAATTAAAAATAAAATTTATATTAAATGTTATACTCAAAAATAGAAGGTGAAGGCAAACCGTTACTTATTCTTCATGGATTCCTGGGAATGTCTGATAATTGGAAAACACTCGGGACACAATTTGCTGCTGAGGGGTTTCAGGTTCATATTTTGGATTTACGCAATCATGGTCGTAGTTTTCATTCGGATATATTTACTTATGAAGCGATGTTGCAGGATGTTTTCGAATATTGTCAAGCCAATAATTTAGATAAAGTTGATATTATAGGACATTCAATGGGTGGAAAAATGGCAATGTTTTTTGCAACTAAACATTCTGAAATGGTCGATAAGCTAATTGTTGCCGATATTGCTCCTAAATATTATCCGCAACACCATCAGGATATTCTGGCTGGATTAAATGCTGTAGACTTTTCGATAAAACCAAGTCGCAATGATGTTGAGACCACTTTGGCAGAATATGTTTCGGATTTTGGAACAAGACAATTCTTAATGAAAAATCTATATTGGATAGAGCCAGGGCAATTGGCATTCCGATTTAATTTGCCAGTTTTTAATACGAACTTAGAAGCTATCGGAAAAGAATTGGATGCGAATCTGGTTTTTAATAATCCGACTTTGTTTATTAGAGGAGGGGCTTCGAGATATATTTTGGATTCTGATTTTGAGAATATAAAGCAACATTTTCCAAACTCTAATATTGAGACAATTCCTAATGTTGGGCATTGGTTACATGCCGAAAATCCTAAGATGTTTTATGAGTTGTCGATGGCTTTTTTGAAAAAATAATTACTTTTTTTATAAAATTTTTATTACTTTTAAATAAACTTTAAAACTTAAAGAGATGAAATTACTACTAAGAATATTGATTACCGCAGGTTTAGTATTGCTAATTGCTCATTTTATGCCAGGCGTTCATGTTGCTAGTTTTACTATTGCTTTGATTGTTGCGGTTGTACTAGGATTGCTTAATGTTTTTATCAAACCATTATTGGTATTGTTCACATTGCCAGTTACTTTACTTACGTTTGGATTGTTTCTACTCGTTATTAATGCTATAATTATCTTGTTGTGTACTAAAATTGTTGGTGGATTTACGGTAGACTCGTTTTGGACAGCATTAATTTTTAGTATCGTACTGTCTATACTACAGTCGATTACATATAAAGTGTTAGGTGAGGATAAATAAATGAGTAAGAAGAAAGTGCATTAAAAAGCACTTCTTATCAATATATTAAAAAGCTTGGTTGGGTTGCAAAAATTTTATAATTTTGCAACCCAATTTTATTATGTAAATTAAAGAAGAAGATGGATATTAAAAGAGTAGCAATAAACGCAGTAAATGAGACAATTGTATTGAACGTTGTTCATATGGATTACAAAGGTCAAGTAGCAAAAAGATTAAACGAAAAAATGCCTTTGGCAACTGTAAAAGGTTTTAGAAAAGGTCAAGTTCCTAAAGACCTTGTTGAAAAACAATACGGGAAAGGATTAAAACAAGAGGAAGTTAAGAAAGTAGTTGATTTGGCTTTGGAGCGTTTTGTGCAATCTGAAAGATTAAATCTTCTTGGAACTCCACTTGCTAAAGAAAACGAAAATTTTGATTGGGATGCTGAGGAATTAGTATTCGAATATGAAATCGGTTTAGTGCCAAACTTTGAAATCGATCTTGAAGCTAAAAATGATATCGTTAAATATATCGTTACTGCAGATGATAAATTAATTGACGGTCAAGTAGAGCGTATCCAAAAACAATTTGGAAAAGCAATTCCTCAAGACGTAGTTGTAGCAGATTCTGACTTAACAGGAACTTTTACAAACGAAGAAAAAGGAATCAACAATACTACAACAATCTCTCTTTCTATCTTTAAAGATAAAAAAACTGCTGATAAATTTATCGGTAAAAAAGTTGGAGATGTTGTAACTGTAAATACTAAAGGTTTATTCGAAGACGATCACCAATTAATGGATTACTTAAAAGTAAGTCATGATGACGTTCACGGTTTAGAAGTAGATGTTAACTTTACTATCGAAGCTATCAACGGTGCAGAATTGGCAGAATTAAACCAAGAATTGTTTGATAAACTTTTTGGTGAAGGTAAAGTAGCTTCATTAGATGAGTTGAAAGCGAAAATTAAAGAAGACGCAGAGCTTCAATTTGCACAACAAGCAGATCAAAAATTATTATTAGATGTTCAGGATTTCTTAATCGAGAGCACTAAATTTGAATTACCTTCTGAATTCCTTAAAAAATGGTTGCAAACTGTAGGTGAGAAAAAATTATCTCCAGAAGAAGCAGAAGTTGAATACGCAAGATCTGAAAAAGGTTTACGTTTTCAATTAATTGAAGGAAAAGCAATGGCTCAAAGTAATATCCAAATTACATTTGAAGATTTGAAAGCATTTACAACAAACGCTATCAAACAACAAATGGCTCAATTTGGACAAACAAATCCAACAGATGAAGAAGTTCAGGGAATTGTTGCAAGAGTATTATCAAACCAAGAAGAAGTAAAAAGACTTTCTGAGCAAGTAGTTGCAGAGAAGTTATTGGTATTGTTTAAAGAAAAAGCAAATCCTACAACTAAAGAAGTTACTTACGAAGAATTTATTGCAGCTTCTTACGGAGAATAATTTCTAAAAAAAATAAGTATATTTGAGCGTCAAAAGAATATTTTTCTTTGACGCTCTTTTTTTAGGCTTAAAATTTAAAATAAGACATATTGGCATTGTTTATAAAGAGGTATGACCTTTGATTAAATGAAATATAGAATATAGTAACGTACAACTTAGAACAAAAAAATATGAACTACGGTAAAGAATTTAAAAAATTTGCTACAAAGCACCAAGGAGTGAATGCTATGTATTACGATAAAATCGTAAGTGCAATGACTCCAACCAATATGACTCCATATATTATCGAAGAGCGCCAGTTGAATATTTCACAGTTGGACGTTTTTTCAAGATTAATGATGGACAGAATCATTTTCCTTGGAACAGGAATCGATGATCAAATTGCAAATATTGTTCAGGCACAATTATTATTTTTAGAAAGTGCAGATGCATCTAAAGATATTCAGATTTATCTAAATTCTCCTGGAGGAAGTGTTTACGCAGGATTAGGGATTTATGATACAATGCAATATATCAAGCCAGATGTAGCAACAATTTGTACAGGAATGGCTGCTTCTATGGGAGCTGTTTTATTATGTGCAGGAGCTGCAGGAAAACGTTCGGCTTTACCACATTCCAGAGTAATGATTCACCAGCCATCTGGAGGAGCTCAAGGAGTTGCTACAGATATGGAAATTAACTTACGCGAAATGTTGAAACTGAAAGATGAATTATACAATATCATTTCTCATCACTCAGGACAAACTTTTGATAAAGTACATAAAGATAGCGAACGCGATTACTGGATGATTGCCGATGAAGCTAAAGAATACGGAATGATTGATGAGGTTTTAAGAAGAGGATAAATTTTTTAAGGTTCAAAGTTGCAAAGGCACTAAGTTACAAAGTGCATTGTTTTGTAAATTTGAAGATGAAAATTTAGGTTAAAATAAAATGAAGTTATAGGTTGTCTTAAGTTCTGAGTTTCCAATATAGGAACCTCAGAACCTCAGAGCCTTTGTAACTTTGCAACTAAATATAGATGGCAAAAGTAGTATTAGAATGTTCGTTTTGTGGGAGAAAAAAGCCAGAGACCAATTTATTAATTGCTGGTATTAATGCACATATCTGTGATAAGTGTATCGAGCAAGCACACGGAATTGTTTTAGAAGAATTAAAATCAAGTGGAAGTGCTAAATTAGTTGGTGATTTAATATTAAAGAAACCAAAAGAGATTAGAGCATTCCTAGATCAATATGTAATTGGTCAGGATCAAACTAAAAAAGTGATGTCGGTTGCGGTTTATAATCACTACAAGCGTTTAATGCAACAACAGTTGGATGACGAAGTAGAGATAGAAAAAAGTAATATCATTATGGTTGGTCAAACAGGAACAGGAAAAACATTGGTGGCAAAAACCATTGCAAAAATGTTAGACGTTCCATTGGCAATTGTTGATGCTACGGTTTTAACCGAAGCAGGATATGTTGGAGAAGACGTAGAGAGTATTTTGACACGTTTGCTTCAAGCTGCCGATTATGATGTGGCTAAAGCCGAAAGAGGAATCGTTTTTATTGATGAGATAGATAAAATTGCCCGTAAGAGCGATAATCCATCAATAACACGTGATGTTTCGGGTGAAGGAGTACAACAAGCATTATTGAAATTATTAGAAGGAACAGTTGTAAACGTACCACCAAAAGGAGGACGTAAACACCCGGACCAAAAATTTGTTGAGGTAAACACACAAAATATCTTGTTTATTGCCGGAGGTGCTTTTGATGGAGTAGAGCGTATTATTTCAAAACGTTTAAATCGTCAGGCAGTTGGTTATAGCACATCGAAAAATGTGGATAATATCGACAAAGACAATTTATTGCAATACATCATTCCAAAAGATATTAAAGACTTTGGATTGATTCCAGAAATCATTGGTCGTTTACCAGTTTTGACACATATGGATCCTTTAGATAGAGAAACATTACGTGCAATTCTTACTCAGCCTAAAAATGCATTAATCAAACAATATCAAAAATTGTTTTTAATGGATGAGGTAGAGTTTACGATTACCGATGAAGCATTGGATTTTATTGTAGAGAAAGCTTTGGAATATAAATTAGGAGCACGTGGATTACGTTCGTTATGCGAAGCTATATTAACCGATGCTATGTATGATTTACCAAGTTCGGATGTTAAGACATTAGAGATTGATAAAGATTACGCTAAAGAAACATTGAATAAAAATTTATTGAAACGATTAGAAATCGCTTCGTAAATCTTGAAAGATCTTTGAAAAAGTTTTAAGCTTTGTCAAAGATTAAAAATTAAAAATCCCAGCATTGCTGGGATTTTTTTTATCTCACTCTAAACTTCTCCCGATATTCTATCGGTTTCATACCGACCATTTTATAAAATACTTTTCTAAAAGATTTTGGATCATTATAACCAGTTTTTTCAATAATCTCGGATATAGAAAGTTGCGTTTGCTCGAGGTATTTTTTAGAACTTTCTACTCGAATGTTTTGCAAATACTCTATAGGAGGAATTCCAACTACGAGTTTGAATCTTCGAGTCATATTTCGATTACTAGTTGGAATGTCTTTAGTAATCTCTTCCAGTTTTTCTATGGTGCTATATTCATTTTCTATCTTATGTTGCAATTGCGCCACAAGAGTATCGTTATGTAAATGATTCGGACGAAAAGTGCTAAAATAACTTTGTTTGTGACGGTTTAAATCAATAGCAAAAATTTTGGCAATTTGCACAGCAACCTCATTTCCGCAATATTTCTGTACCAAAAGAATGAGTAAATGAAAGGATGAGGTCGATCCGCCACTGGTATAAAGCGTTCCGTCGGCAGTTAATGTTTCTTCGGGTTTTAAATTAACCAAAGGGAATGATTGATTAAAAGCACTGCAAGCATCCACATGTGTTGTTGCTGATTTTTCATCCAGTAATCCCGAAGCGCCAAGCAAGAAAGCACCAGTACAGAAACTAGCTATTTCTGCACCAAATTGATGTTGCTTCTTTAGCCAAGGAATAAAATTACTGTTTCTTGTAATCATTCCTTTCATATCGTCGGTCGTAAATGCGGGGATTAAAACCAATCCTAGTTTTTCGTCAGACGATTGAATGGAATTAACTTTATAATTAAATAATTTCTCTTGTTCGATTTGTTCAGATGATTGAAAAATTAATATTTCAAACGGTTTTTCACCTTCGGGATGTAGTTTATTAGCGGTTTCAAAAACTTCAAGAATGGCAGCTATACTCAATAATTTATAGTCATGCGGAACGATTAACCCAACTTTTTTACTCATTATTTTTTTCTTTTTAATGAAAATGACCCATGCAAAAATAGTTCTTTTGTCTTAAATGACCCTAAAAATGACTTTTATTATGATCTTAAGGATAGACGATTACTGTAAATTTGTTTTAAATAATTCGTAAATTTATATAAAAATGAAAACAGAAATTTTTTTAAATCTACCCGTTAAAGATTTGAATCGTAGTATGGCTTTTTTTACAGAATTGGGATTCACATTCAATTTAAATTTCACAAATGATAAAGCAGCTTGCTTAGAAATCGGTGAAAATATATTTGCAATGCTTCTGTTAGAAGAGTTTTTTAAAACCTTTACTAAAAAGCAAATCTGCAATACTGCAACTACAACCGAAATTTTAATGGCACTATCTGTCGATAGCCGTGAAAAAGTAGATGAAATAATTACATCAGTTGTAAAGGCTGGTGGTATCGAATATATGGAAGCCAAAGATTATGGCTGGATGTATCAAAAAGCCTTCTTGGATCTAGACGGGCACCATTGGGAAATATTCTTTATGGATGAGAGTCAGGCGCCAAAAGAATAAAATTCAATTTATAAGAGATAATTTTAAAAGATTAAATATGATAACAGTTCAAAGTACAGTAAAAGCTCCAATAACTAAAGTTTGGGAAATATGGACAACTCCTAAGCATATACAAGAGTGGAATAATGCTTCTCCGGATTGGCATACACCATACGCAGAAAATGATTTACAAACGGGAGGTAAATTCAAATCGACAATGGCTGCTAAGGACGGTAGTATGAGTTTTGATTTTGAAGGGGAATATACTTTAGTAAAAGAAAATGAAGTTATCGAGTACATAATGTCTGATGGAAGAAAAGTTGAAATTAGTTTTAATGAAACTCAAAAGGGAGTAGAAATAATCGAAAGTTTTGATCCCGAAACACAAAATCCCGAAAACTTCCAGCAGCAAGGATGGCAAGCGATTCTTGATAATTTTAAAAGTTACGCCGAGAGTAATTAAGTAAGGCATAAAGGCTCTGAGGTTTCTCTAAAAAAATGGATAAAAAACGTTGTGACTTAGCACCTCCTTTGCGGCAAATATATAGGCAGCTTAGCTGGTTTAAAATAAACTTAAAATATCAAAAAATGACAAAGCAAATATGGCTCAATTTGCCAGTAAAAGACATCGCAAAAACGAAAGCCTTTTTTACAAAAATAGGATTCACTTTTAATGAAGAACATGACACGTCAAGTTCGACTTGTATGTTAGTTGGCGAAGGTAAATTTGTAATAATGCTTTTTGAAGAAAATATGTTTGTAGATATTTCTCAAAACAAACTTACGGATACAAAAATAAGCTCAGAGATGTTAATATCTATAGATGCGGAAAGTAGAGAAGAAGTAGATGTACTTGCTAAAAAAGTTCAGGAAGCAGGAGGAAATGTTTTTTCAGCGCCTGCAGAGAATCAAGGCTGGATGTATGGTTGTGGATTTGCAGATTTAGACGGACATCGCTGGAATTCGTTGTATATGGATCTTGGTAAATATCCAAAATAATAATAGAATTAGTAATAATAAATAAATAACAAAATATCATGGCAGCAGTAAATCCCTATTTAGTTTTTAATGGAAATTGCGAAGAAGCATTTCTATTTTACAAATCAGTTTTTGGAGGCGAATTTGCATTCATTGGAAGATTCAAAGATATGCCCGTGGACGAAAATTGTTCTCAAACATCAAGCGAAAGTGATGAAGCTAACCGAATTATGCACGTTAGCCTACCTATTGGTCAGACCATTTTAATGGGAAGCGATAGTACCAAACAATCTGGAGATGTAATTTTTGGAGGAAACTTTTCGGTTTCAATTAATATCGATAGTACAAAAGAAGCAGACAGAATCTTTAATGGACTCTCAGCAGGAGGAAATCCATTTATGCCAATGAGTAAAACCTTTTGGGGTGCTTATTTCGGAATGTTTACCGATAAATTTGGAGTAAACTGGATGGTAAATTTTGATGAAAATATGCCAAGTAGTTAAATTAAATAACTGCGATTAGGCAGTATTCAGGAGATTATTTAAGGCAATTTAAGAACATGATTTGCATGTTTTTCCAGTTGTCATGAATAATCTCTTTTAATTCCAGGCAGCTTATTTTATTCAGCGGAAGCAAATAGTAATTTATTTAAATAAATCACATTGATTTGTGTTTTTTCTATATAAGAAAACAAAGCATATTCTTTTTTATCAACAATAGATTACCGATTTTTGTCACTTCTAAATCAATAAAGATAAAATGGCAGTAGAAGATAAAGAGATTATTTTATTAAAAGTTTCAGGTCATGATAAACCAGGAGTTACAGCTGGTTTAACCGCAGTATTGGCTACCTACGATGCTGTTATTCTAGATATAGGTCAAGCCGACATTCATGACACACTTTCTCTGGGGATTTTATTCGAAATCCAAGCCGGTTCAACTTCAGGGCCAGTTTTAAAAGACTTGTTGTTTAAAGCTTATGAATTAGAAGTAAAGGTAAAGTTTATCCCAATTTCTATAGAAGATTACGAAAAATGGGTAAAAACACAATCCAAGCAACGTTATATAGTTAATATTTTAGGAGAAAAATTAGCTGCATCACAACTAGCTGCAGTTGCCAAATTATTATCCGATCAAAATTTAAATATTGTTTCCATAATAAGATTAACAGGAAGAACATCTGTTGTAGAACAAGAAGATTATCCTCGTTCCTGCATACAATTATCCCTAACAGGAGATGTTGTCGATAAGATTGCAATGACGGCAAGTTTCATGGAAATTTCCAGAACCCTAAATGTAGATATCTCATTTCAGGAAGATAATATCTATAGAAGAAACCGACGTTTAGTTTGTTTCGATATGGACTCAACACTAATCCAAACCGAAGTAATCGACGAATTGGCAGAGCTTAACGGAGTAGGTGAGCAAGTAAGAGCAATTACAGAATCGGCTATGAATGGCGAAATAGATTTCAACGAAAGCTTCAAACAACGTATGGCATTGTTAGAAGGTTTAAGTGAAGACGTTTTACAGTCAGTTGCCGAAAAATTGCCTATAACCAAAGGGGCACATCGCTTAATGAAAGCCTTAAAATATTACGGATACAAAACCGCTATATTATCAGGAGGATTCACCTATTTTGGAGATTATTTACAAAAAGAATTAGGTATCGATTACGTTCATGCCAACCGATTAGAGATTAAAGACGGTAAATTAACCGGTAAATATTTAGGAGAAATCGTAGATGGACAAAAGAAAGCCGAATACTTAAAAGCAATTGCCGAAAAAGAAGGAATCCACATTAATCAAACCATAGCAGTAGGAGATGGAGCCAACGATTTACCAATGCTGAATTTAGCCGGTCTAGGAATCGCTTTTCATGCAAAACCAACCGTAAAAGAAAATGCATCAACCTCAATTTCAAGTCTAGGATTAGATGGCGTTTTGTACCTATTAGGATATCATGATCGATATATCGACATGATGTAGAATATCAAATAATATAAAGTTTGTCATTCTGAGACACAGCAGCATCTCCGCAAGTAGCTCGACAATCAAAATAAAAAATACAAACCTTAGTTTTAATTTAAGCTAAGGTTTTTTTATGGGCATGCCCCGCAGAAAAAGCGGGTCGGGCTATACATTACAATCTTTTTATTTTTTAAAGAAAAAAATAAAAAGGATTTCCATTGCTATCCCTCATGCGATCTAATCGTGAACAAAATAAAAAAGACCTAACAGGTTTTTAAAACCTGTTAGGTCTGACTAGATAATAACACCCAACCTCAATGTTAGTGCGAGCGTCTCGCTCGTACCCGTAAAGAATATATTTTAAAGTTAAATATTTAGTCTGTTTTCTCACAAACTTGTCATTCCGAAGAATGAGGAATCTCCACAAGAAACTAACACAACGTATTTCTATATTGTCGAGCAACTAACGAAGATTCCTCATTCTTCGGAATGACAAGTTTGTGGTTATTTTAGACAAAATCCCAACGCTCATACCAGTAACGGATGGGTTGTTGGTGTCTACAAAGATTATTCTATAAAATAAGATTCATTTAAGATGAGTATAAAACCTGAGCCTATTCCATATGGTCTTTTTAGTTCTTCGAAGTGATTGCCTACACGATTACCTGAGCCCATTGAACTAGTTGCTCCAGTTGGATTAATAGTTATCCATTGGGTTTCTATAAATGGTTGTAATTCATTAATGGTTTGGCTATTTAAAACCAATGGAATTTGAGAATTGCTTTTTTTGAGAAATTTCTCAGTATTATCATTTCCAATAATTTCACCTAATAGTAGGCTCATCCTTGTTTTAGTAGGAGTTTGTAATAATTTATCAAGTTCTATTAAAATATTTTTTAATTCAAATTCAGTTTTGTCTGCCCATTCAGCTAAGACTTCATTGTATTCTTGTTGCTCTTTTTCTCCCCAAATGGAACCCGAAGCAGCAATAAAACCTCCAATAAGAGGAATTGAACCAAATGAGTTTAATATAAATCTAATAGCTTGCTTTCCTCCTGGTCTTTCAATTATTTCATTCATTTTTTGAATCAAATCATCTTTATCTTTACTCATTTTTATGATTAATTTTTATTAGTTTAAAATACTACTATTTGGCAATTAGTGATTTAAACCTGCATCCCCTTCAATTGTTCCAAATAATCTCTTTGGTTCGAAAGCCTAGGTATTTTATGCTGACCGCCTAATTTGTCTTTTTCTTTTAACCAATCATAGAATAAATTCTCTCTGGCAACATTAATCACCAAAGGATTTAGCGTCATATTATTATAACGTTTGGCTTCATAGTCGGAGTTTAGAGATTGTAGTGTTTCGTCAAGAGCTTTTTGGAAAAGCCCTACATCGGCAGGTTTTTTCTTAAACTCAATCATCCATTCGTGAGCGCCTTTTTCCTTGTCTTGCATAAATATCGGAGCTACAGTATAATCTATAACTTCGGTATTTGTTAGCTGGCACGCTTTGGCTATAGCCTGATCGGTATTTTCGACCATAAGCTCTTCGCCAAAAACATTAATATGGTGTTTTGTTCTTCCTGTAACTCGAATCCTGTATGGGTTTAAAGAAGTAAAACGAACAGTATCACCAATTAAATAACGCCATAGACCAGAATTGGTGGTAATAACGATTGCATAATTTTTATCCAATTCTACATCTGCCAATCGGATAGCTTTTTGTTCTGGTTTCCCAAAAGTCTCCATCGGAATAAACTCGTAGAAAATTCCGTAATCCAGCATTAGCAATAAATCGCATGAATTATTTAAATCCTGAATGGCAAAGAAACCTTCAGAAGCATTGTATATCTCGTAGTATTTAAAATCTTTTTTAGGCAATATGTTTTTGTATTGTTCTCTATAAGGAGAAAAACTCACACCACCATGAAAATAAACTTCCAGGTTTGGCCATATTTCAAATAAATTCCCTTTTCCGGAATCTTCTAGAACACGATTCATTAAAACCAACATCCATGAAGGAACACCAGCAAAACTGGTTACATTTTCATTTTTCGTTTCATTAATAATAGCAGCAATTTTGGTTTCCCATTCGCTCATAAGCGAAGTTTTATTGCTAGGTGTACTACTAAATTCTGCCCAAATAGGCATATTCTCAATCAAGATAGCCGATAAATCTCCGAAGAACGTATTGTTGTTTTCGTAAATCTGAGAACTTCCGCCTAAGCGAAGACTCTTGCCTAGAAATAATTCAGAGTCTTCATTATTATTCAGATACAAGCACAGTAAATCTTTACTTCCTTTATAATGACAATCCTCCAGAGCTTCATTACTTACAGGGATAAATTTGCTTTTAGCATTTGTAGTTCCGCTAGATTTTGCAAACCATTTTATTGGAGTTTCCCAAAAAACATTTTGTTCACCTTGGCGTGTACGCTCAATCAAAGGTTGCAATTCTTCGTAGGTTGCAATAGGTAATCTTTCAGAAAAAGTTTTATAAGAATTTATCGAAGCAAAATCATATTGTTTTCCAACAATTGTATTTTCGGCAGCCAGTAATAAATTATGAAGGAGTTCTTCCTGAACTTCATTTGGGTATTTAAGAAAAAGCTCTATTTGATGAATTCTTTGTTTAAGAACCCAAGAAGCAAATGAATTGATTATTGATAGGGGCATGAATAATTTTAGATTTTAGATTGCTGATTTTCCTAGTAACTCAAAAAAGTCAAGAATTTAAGATTTGATTATCGGCAGACAAATACTAACTTTGTCGTTGTATCAAAAATAGTGTTTTTTTATAAACGACAATTCTATTTATGGCAAAGATTCCAATTCAAAAATGGAATTTTAACAATAAAAAATTTAAATTCTTTGAAGCGGGTTTAAAATCTAAAAACTGCTCCCGAAGCTTCGGGACTAAAATCTAAAAATCTAATGCAATATCAAGGTGTACTTACAAAGATGCAAACTGAAATGGGAAATCCAATTCAATATTATTTAGTTTTTGAAGACAGTTTTATAAATGTCAATCAATTATTGAATAAAGAAATCGAAATCAATTTTGTTGGGTATCAATGTTTGAATTGTGGTAAAAAGAAAAAGATATTCCGTCAGGGATTTTGCTATGATTGTTTTTACTCAAGCCCAGCTGTTGGAGATTGGATTATGAAACCAGAATTAAGTACGGCACATTTAGGAATTCAGGATCGAGATTTGGCATACGAAGAAAAAGTACAATTACAACCGCATATAGTATATCTGGCTCTGTCCAGCGAAGTAAAAGTAGGAGTGACCAGAAAGACGCAAGTACCTACACGATGGATAGATCAAGGTGCAACACAAGCTTTGGCAATCGTAGAAGTTCCGAATCGCTATTTGGCAGGAATTACCGAGGTAGCGTTAAAGAATCATTATGCTGATAAAACAAATTGGAGAAAAATGCTTCAGAATAATATCGAAAGCGTTGATTTGATTTTAGAGAAATCTAAAGTCGAAAACTTGATTCCAGATGAAGTTCGCGAATATTTTTTCCCAGAGAAAAATGATTTGTATGAACTGCATTATCCAGTTCTTGAATATCCAAAAAAAGTAGCAAGTTTAAGTCTGGATAAAACACCAACTTTTCAGGGAAAACTTACTGGAATAAAAGGACAGTATTTATTGTTTGAAGACGGAACAGTCTTTAATATCCGTGGATCTGAAGGATATGTAGTAGCAATAAATGTATAATTCTTTAAAAGGATATTTAACACATAGAAGCATAGATTTAAAACTTAAAAGAGTTTCTAGAAAATCATGATTTTTTCACATAGTGCTATGTGGTTTATTTTGAGTGAAACGTCTTTTTTATACTTTGAAAGTTAAACTATGTTTCTATGTGTTGAAATAATTGAAAGCGTGTATTTATTAGTTTCTTATCGTCGATTCCCTCTCGATAATGAGTGTTGGGAGTTCGATAGTTTGATGAATAACCGGAAGATGTTCTTTAATTTGAGCAATTTCATTTATTAATATAGAAGCAGCACGTTGACCAATATCATAACCGGGTTGGTCAATCGTGGTAAGCTTTGGCGAAATTACGGTAGACATAAACCAATTGCTAAAACCAAATACTGCAATTTGCTCCGGAATCTTAATATGCATATCGTTGAGGTATTTTATAATACCAATAGCCACTAAATCGGTAATGGCAAAAATAGCATCAACATCCTTATGTTCGGCAACTAGTTTTTGTGCATTGTCGTAACCATCTTCAAAATCGGAGTTGTGATCACATAAATAAACCAATGTAGGATCGTAAGGAATATTATGATCCTCCAATGCTTTTTTATACCCAAGAAAACGATCAATAGAATTTTGGGGTGTATAAGAACCCCTAAAATGAGCAATTTTTTTATATCCTTTATTTATTAGATAAGTTACAGCATCATAAGCCGCTTTTCGGTCATTGATAACGACTTTAGAGCAATCTACCAATTTCGCGATTTTATCAAATAATACTACAGGAGTATTCTTTTTTATAGCATCATTTATATGAGAGAAATCATCTGTTTCATTGGATAACGAAATTAAAATCCCATCAACTCTTTTTTGCTGCAGCAAAGCAATCTGCTTTTTTTCAAGCTCATACTTTTCATTAGATTGCAAAATAATTACAAGATAGCCTCTGTTTTCAGCCTCGTCTATAATTCCATTTAAAACACTCGAAAAGAAATGATGTACCATCGTAGGAATTACAACTCCAAGAGTTTTGGTTTCGTTAGTTCTAAGGTTTACCGCATTGGCATTGGGTTTGTAATTCATAGTAGCGACCATTTCAAGAACTCTTGCTCTGGTATTTTCGCTAATATCAGTGTACCCTTTTAATGCTTTTGAAACTGTTGTCACAGAAATTCCTAGGGCAGCCGCAATGTCTATAAGTCTGGTATCATTCATTGAATAAATGTAATAAAACTAATTGATAATTAATTAAATTTAATAAATCGAAAACGTTTTCGGTAAAATCGAAAACGTTTTCGTCGAAAATTTTCGTTGATATAATTAAATAGGCAATAGTTTTACCCTAACTAATAACCTAACCAAATAATAAATCATGAAACAGTTCAAATTTAGTTCAATAACATCATTCTGGATGTTATTGCTATTTATTCTTCCGGTGATGGCTTTTTCGCAAGAAAAAAGCAGTATCTCTGGTCAAGTATTCGATGAAAACGGACAAACAGCGCCGGGGGCAAATATTGTTATTCAAGGTTCCTCACTAGGAGTGAGCACAGATGTAGATGGTGGATATGTGTTTCCAAATCTTTCTGCAGGAAGTTACATTATTATTGTTACAAATGTTGGTTATAAATCAACTCAAAAAAGTATTACGATTAAGGATGGAGAAAACTCAAAAGCCGATTTTCATTTAGAGGCTGAGTCTCAAAGTTTGAAAGAAGTTGTTGTTACCGGATCCTCAAATCCAAGGTCTAAACTGGAGTCAAGTATTGCTATTACTACTTTGGGAGCGAAAGCAATTGAAAATAGAGCGCCTATTAGCACAGCAGATCTTCTTCAGACTATTCCGGGATTTGTTGTAGAAACATCGGGAGGAGAAGTAGGGAATAACCTTTTTGCAAGAGGAATTCCATCCGCAGGAGCTTATGAATATGTGCAAATTCAAGAAGATGGTTTACCCGTTTTTGAAGATGGTGCTTTGCAGTTTGCAAATGCAGATAACTGGTACAGACTTGATGAAACAGTGAGTAAAATGGAAGCAGTTCGAGGAGGTTCGGCATCAATTTTTGCCTCGAATGCGCCAGGAGGAATTGTGAATTTTATTTCGAAAACAGGACAAAATGATTTTCAGGGAAGAGCTAAACTTACTGTTGGAGATTATGGATTGTTCCGTACCGATCTTAATTTAAGTGGCGCCTTGGTAAAAGATAAATTATTTTTTAATGTAGGAGGATTTTACAGAGCCGACGACGGAATTAGGAAAACTGGTTTTACCGCAAACAAAGGTGGACAAGTAAAAATGAATCTTACTTATAAGTTTGATGACGGAGGATATTTGAGATTAAACTACAAAAAACTAGATGACAGAAACACGTTTTATTTACCAATTCCATTAAAAAGTAATAACGGAAAAGTAGAAGGAATAGCTGGATTTAATCCAAATTATGGAACATTGACTTCTGCAAATTTCTCTCATTTAAGTGTTCCTCAGTATGGTGGAGGAACTTTTAATGCCGATTTAGAAGATGGTGTTCATCCAGTTGTAGATGCGATTGGAGCAGAATTTAAAAAGAAAGTAGCTGATAAAGTTACCTTAAAAAACGCATTTAGAAATACCAAAATAGATTTGAATTACAATGCAATTTATAGCAGTGGCGGACCATGGACACAAGCAGGATATGCGACAGATGTACAGAATTTAGCTCCGGCAAATACAGGAAATTTAAGTTATACTTATGTAGATAATAATGCAAAATTAGATCCAAATGCTTTGATTATGAGAGCAGATCATTGGTATATCCATAAACAGATGGATAATTTTGCTAATAATTTGTCTTTTAATTTCGATTTAAAACCTGTTAATCTTACTGTAGGATATTATTATTCTAATTGGAGATCGAAGCAATATTGGAACTGGAGTAACTATCTGGTAGATGTTACCGACAATCCTAGATTGGTAAACGTGAATAATACTGCAACAGGAATAGCACATACCTGGAATGGAATAGAAAGAATTACCTGGCTTGAAAGAGATGCAGAAACCAAGGGGAAATTAAATGATGTTTATGTTGATGCCGAAATCCAAGCTACAGATAATCTAACATTTAATGCTGGAGTGAGATACGATAAAAATGTATATTCAGGATACAGAGATAATGCCCGTTTTGGAGCCGAAAACCTAGGAGTTTTGGAAAATAATACTGCCGATGATGCAGTAACTACAGTTCAGGGAAATCCATATACTTATTGGAGATATGATGTAAGTGAGTTATCTTATACAGCAGCAGGGAATTATAAGTTTAATGAAAATATGGCTTCTTATTTAAGATATAGCCACGGTTTTAGGTCTCCAATCGAGGAATCATTTTATGACAATGCCAAAGATTTGAGTAAACTTCAAAATACTTTTGTGAATCAATTTGAGTTAGGGTATAAATATGCCAATTCATTCCTTTCGGTGAATGCCAATTTGTTTCACATGAATTTAAAAAATGTAGCCTTTACAGATATATTGGCCGACGGAACATCTGAAAATAAATTTGCCGATGTAAATAATTTAGGGTTAGAAGTAGAAACAAATGTAAGATATAGTATAGCGAGACTGAATTTTAATTTTACACTTCAAAATCCGAAGTATGATAATTTTACAGGTCAAAATGCTGATGGAAGTACTTTTGATTTTAATGGAAATACAGCTCGAAGAATTCCTAAATTCTTCTGTGTTATAAGACCAGAAGTAGATATAACCAAAAGATTATCAGGATATGTTCAGTATTCCTATTTTGATAAAAAATATACAAATCAGGACAATAAACAAGTTTTACCAGCTTTTAAAGAAGTTGGAGCAGGTTTAAGCTACATCGTTAACAATTTACGATTTGCTGTTGATGGCACTAATTTGTTCAATGAGATTGGTTTGACAGAAGGAAATCCTAGACAATCAACATCAGATACAGATGTGTTTTTGGCAAGACCAATTTTGGGACGTGCTTTTAGATTTTCTGTAGCAATCAATTTTTAGTTTTTTATATTAATTAGTTCAGCCAAATGCTGTTTTAATAACAGCATTTGGTTTTTTGTTACATTCGTTAGTAAATCAATATGTTAAGATGAAAAAAGCAGGAATAACAGCAGTATTATATCTCAATTACTTTGTATTTGCGATTTTACTGAACAGCGTTGGGATAGTAATTTTAAAAGCGCAAAAGAATTATGGCGTAAATGAATTACAAGCTAGTATTCTGGAAGCTTTTAAGGATTTACCAATCGCAATTGTATCGTTTTTAATAGCTTCATTTTTACCAAGAATCGGCTATAAAAAAGCAATGCTCATTGGGTTAGGATTGGTAACTTTTGCCTGTATTGCTATGTATTATGGCAACTCTTTTAATTATGCCAAATTACTTTTTGCAACCGTTGGAGTTTCTTTTGCTTTGATAAAAGTATCGGTTTATTCTCTTATTGGTACGGTAACTAATAATCAAAAAGAACACAATGCTCTGATGAGTAGTGTCGAAGGTGTTTTTATGATAGGAATTGCACTGGCGTATTTTTTATTTCCCGCTTTTAATAACGATACTAATCCCGATTCTTGGCTTAATGTGTATTGGTTTTTAGCTTTATTGACATTGCTATCATTTGGCTTTTTGTTTTTTATAAAAATAGAAAAACCGGTAGAAATTCCAGGGGCTAATCTTGCTGATGATTTTGTGCAAATGATAAAATTAATGGCGAAGTCTCTCGTAATAGTTTTCGTAGTAAGTGCCTTTTTGTTTGTAATGATCGAACAAGGAATTATGTCTTGGTTACCAACATTTAATGATAAAGTACTTCATTTATCGGAGAACAATAGTATAATGATGGCGAGTATTTTGGCAATTTCATTGGCAATTGGAAGAATTTTGGCGGGTGAAATTACCAAAAAAATAAACTGGATTTGGGTATTGAGTTTCTGTATTATTTGTGCCATGCTTATTGTGATTTTTGTATTGCCAAAAGCAGTAGGACTAGAGGTAAAAACAATCCATTCGTTTAGCGAAATTCCATTAATAGGTTTTACATTTCCACTTGTGGGATTATTTATTGCGCCTATTTATCCGTTGCTTAATTCGGTTATATTAAGTGCTTTGCCTAAAAAGTTGCATAGCTCCATGACAGGATTAATTGTTGTGTTTTCGGCACTGGGAGGAACAATCGGCTCTAGAATAATTGGATGGTTATTCCAAAATCAAGGACCACAAAATGCATTTTATTACACTTTGATTCCAATGACATTATTATTGGTCTCTTTCTTTATATTAAAAAAAATAACTGCTAAAAATGAAATTTAAACTAAACATAAATCAGACGCTTCAGCGTTTATTGGCTCAGGAAGACACGGATGGTGACAAAAGAATTACGATTGACGATAAAGGACCGAAAAGCTTTTTGTTGGAAGATGAAAATGGAAATTCTCAGCTTATAGAAGGAACCTATTATTTGTCTAATTTATTACAGGAACTGGCATTGTCAAAAAAAAGCAATTCGGAATTTGCAGAAATAGATAGCTCCGAAATAATAGAGAATCCTGTAAGCCGTATTTCCAGAAAAATAAAAGATTTATATTGGAATGGATTAACGAGAACTATCGATGCAAAAGGAGTTGCGGAAATTGTAGAAGATGAAAAGATAGAAAATGCAATTTCGTATTTATATGTTCCTGCAACAGATACTGTAGCTTTTGAGTATTTTAAAGAATTGGAAAAAACGATTCCTAAATTAAAAGTGGTGCAACTAGCCGAAGATATTTCGTCTGAATATGTACTGACTTTAAATAAAAAGCCAGGGATTTTGGGCCTAGCATTGCAACAAGATAATAACGAGATAAAAGGCATTCCTTTTGTAGTTCCGGGTGGTAGATTTAACGAGATGTATGGTTGGGATAGCTATTTTATCGCAATAGGACTTTTGCTGGATGATAAACCAGAACTTGCGATTGCAACTGCAGAGAATTTTAAATACCAAATTGACCATTATGGTAAAATTCTTAATGCAAACAGAAGTTATTATTTAACCCGAACCCAACCGCCTTTATACACCTCTTTGATTGCGGCAATTGTAAAAAATGCAAAGCCTGAAAAAAACTGGATTGTAAAACATCTTAATACTGCGATAAAAGAATATCAAACTGTTTGGATGGAAGATGGGAAGAGACTTACGTCAAATGGGTTAAACCGATATAAAGCAGAAGGAATTGGTCTTCCGTTTGAAGTTGAGGTAGGACATTTTGATGATGTTTTGGAAAAATATGCATTGTTATATAATTTGCCTTTAAGAGAATTTGAGAAAAAATATCTTGATAGAGAAATCACAGATGTGAGTCTGGATGCTTATTTTGTTCATGACCGCAGCATGCGAGAAAGTGGTCACGATACAACCAATCGATTTGTAAATGTTTGTGCCGATTTAAACACGATCGACTTGAACAGTTTACTTTATAAATATGAAACAGATATTGCCTTCCTGATTGAGACAGAATTTGAGAATCATTTTACAGATGATAAAAACAAAACCTATTCAAGTGAATATTGGACAAAAAAAGCAGCTTTCAGAAAAGAAAAAATCGACGAATTGCTTTGGGATAAAGATGCAGGAATTTATTACGATTATAATTTTATTAGGAACGAGCCACATCCGTTTGAAGCTGCCGCAACATTTTATCCGCTTTGGGCAAAATTATGTAATGCAGAACAGGCAGAAACATTAGTGAAAACGATATTACCGAAATTTAAATTAAAAGGCGGAATTGCAGGATGTACCAAAGAAGCAATCGATGATATTGGTGTAAATTCACCGCAACGACAATGGGATTATCCTTTTGGATGGGCACCACACCAAATGTTTTTATGGGAAGGTTTACTTAATTATAATTATATAGATGAAGCTCAGGAAATGGTTTATCGCTGGTTATGGCTTATTACCCGCAATGCCGTAGATTATAATGGGGCTATTCCCGAAAAATTTAATTTAGAAACCAGTTCTCTTAAAATCGTTGCAGAATATGGTAATGTAGGTACAGTATTCGATTATATTACCGAAGAAGGTTTCGGTTGGATGAATGCATCTTATCAGCTTGGATTAAGTATTTTAAAAACAGATTTAAAAGGGGAGTTAGAAAAATTAACGGATCCTGATTCATTGTTTTAGAAATAAACATTTAATATCAATAAAAAAGCCTAAGCAATTATAATAATATGCTTAGGCTTTTTTTAAACGTAATGATGAAATTTTATGGAGTCGTTGCTGGCTCTTCTTTTTTCTTTTTCTTAAACAAACCGTTTAATAATTCGGTTGCTTTTGTAGTAACCTGTTCGGTAGTTTTTTCCTTATTTGTGGCAGCTGCTTTGGTAGTATCTTTCGATTTGGTATTTCTATTAATCAAATCGGTTAAAGCGGTTGTTCCTTGTTTCGTTAATTTGTCTTTTTGCTGATTTACCAATTGTGTTGTTAAACTTGTAACAGCGCTTTTCATATCAGTAGAAACTTTCGGATTAGAGAAATTCCCTGTCAATAAAGCGGTAATCGGAATGTTGTCTAATTTAGCAGCATCTGCAGGAGACATTTTAGCAATAAAAGCATTGGCTTCGGTTCCAAGGTATTTTGCAGGAACATCCAGTTTTATCGTATAGTTCATCGTTTGGTCAAAACCATGTGTTCCTCCAATTGTAGCTTTTATGTCTTGGTATTTTATGTCAAATGGTTTTACGTTTACTTTTCCATTTTCGAATGTAAGCCCAACTTTTAAATCATTTAAGTTTAGTTTGCTTACATCAAGGAATTTAACGTTAGAAGTTAAAGCATTTAATACAGTCGAATTTTTAGCATTAATAGTTGTCGAAAGTAATTGCCCTAATAAATCTCCAGAGATTGATTTTAAATCTGGAGTTAACTCGGTAGCATTAAGATTTCCGTTAAGTTTTATTGTCGAATTTAATTTACCATTGATAATTCCAGCTATTGGAGCAATCTTTTTCAACATGTCTAGTTGTGTAAACGATTGAGCAATATCAACTTGATTAAATCCTAAGTCCATATTAAAGGTGGGTACTTTTTCTTTTGTAGAAACAGTTCCGTTTACGCCAATTGTTCCTCCGAAAATAGATGTTTTAAAGTTCTCTAAAGTTGCTTTTTCGTCTTTTACAATTATCTTTCCAGCAACATTTGTTAGTTTTAAATTATCATACAAAACGGTATTTGCTTTAGCAGTTAATGTACAATTTAAGAAAGCTGGGATTTTCATTGCTTCGGCGGGTTTACCCTTAGCTTTAGAATCTGTTTCTGTTTTAGCTGGAGCAGCAGGTTCTCCTGTAGTCATAAAATCATCTACAGCAAGTTGGTTCGAACTCATATTGAAATTCCCTCTTAGTTCTTGTTTCTTAAACATAAAACCGTAGAAGTTTTCAAGAACACCATTGATGCTTAGGTCACTTTTTCCAGTTGTAGCATCAAATTGTTTTAAGTTAATCGTACTTGTGTTAAACTGAACAAGAGCAGTGCTAATATTCATCGATTTGTTATTCTCATCGGTATATTTAAATCCAGATAAACTCATTGTACCTGCATTTTTAATATTCTGATATTGACTTTTTTCAACCGAAGCCATATCAAAATTAGTAGTTACATCGGCTTTTAAAATTCCAGCCAATGGTTTGTCCATTTTTATAGGATATGCTTTAGAAAGATTGGCTAAGTTGATAGTTCCTTTTAAGGCTGCATCTACAATAGGATTTACAGTAATGTTTTTGATATTTGCTTTAGCATTAAAGACATCCTGATCAATCTTGAACGAAAGCTTATCCAAATTCACATACGTATCATTTAGCACTCCTGTTTCGTTTATAATTTTAGTATCAATTACAATATTCTGAACCGATTTTGGTAAATTAGGATATTTAAAAGAAGCATTATTTGAAGCAATTGCGATATTGAATTTAGGAACTGTAGTATCCGAGTATAATCCCTTGGCAAATCCTACAATTGTAAAATCTCCTGTTGTCTTTACACCGTCTAATCCAGAAGCGTAGGCAGAAGGAATTAATCCTAAGAAGTTTGTAAATGATGAGGTCGGTGTTTTAAACTTTAAATCATATTGTTGACCACCTTTCACCATTTGAATAAAACCATCAAATTCCAAAGGTAATTTATTGATTAAAGCTTTATTTTCTTTAAAAGTATATTTGCTGTTTTGTAAATCAATTCCTAAAACTGCATCAAGAGTTAGTGATACATTTTTCATATAATTCACTTTATCCATATCCAAAGATACTTTTGCAGTCGATTTTGTAGTTAAATCCAGTTTTGAAGCAGTAAAATCTCCTGTTCCTTCGTGGTTTAAGCTATCAATAACCATTTTTATTTTGGATCCCTGATCAAAATACCTAAAAGTGAAATTTTCGATCTTATAGTTTTGGATTTTTAATGAAAGAGGTTTGCTGGCAGTTTCGTCTTTTTTTGAATTGTCTTTTAATGCAATGTCAAAATTCCCAACACCATTTTTATCAAATATAATATTGATTAATCCATTTTTTGTATCAATTCCCTGGATACTCAAAGGTTCGTCTTTTCCTTTGAAAAGTTCTTTGATACTCATCTTTAAATTTAATTCACCTAGTGACACTAATGTATCTCCTTCAAATGGAGCTTTGTTTATAATCACTAATTTGTCAATAGAAACATTGGCATTAGGGAAATTTTTAAACAAGCTCAAATCTGCATCAACAAAACTTACTTTGGCGTCAACGCTATTATTGATGGCTTCGGATATTTTGGCTTTTATTTGATCTTTAAAAAAATACGGAATGGCAAACAATGATGCAATTAGCAAAATGACTACTATTCCTGCGATTTTTAGAATTTTCTTTACATTCATATACAGAGTTATTTGGGTTCAATATTACAGGTGTTTTCATACCTGCTTGTTGCAAAAATAGACTTTTATACGAGATTCCTTTTGTAATTTTTTCATAAAAAGGAATTGATATCTGATTATTTATAAGGTTTTACTGTCGTGAAGTCCAAAAAAATAGCCTACTGCATGTCCCAGGGTGGAGTATGAGTAAGCTATTCAAAAAATAAACAGGGTTATAATTGTCATAAACTTTACTTGCGCAAAGTGTCTTAAATTTTCCTTTAACTAGTCTTGTAATATTTGGCTAAAGTAGTAACAAGATGGTCTTATATGTGTTACCAGTAAATTAAACCTGAGTTAACTTTAATGGGTTTTATAATAGCATTGTTAGGGTATATCGAAAATGTTGTTGTATAAAATGGAACGCAGATGACGCAGATTTGCTAAGGCGAAAACAGGGATTAGATGGATTTTATTTTTGATTATTTTTAAATCAGTTTTTAATCCGCGTTACCTTATAGATATTTAAGTTAGCAACTCTTTGTCAAAGACCCAAACGTACTTTCGTGACCTGAGACTGAAAGTCGAACAGACGAAGTAAATTTATGGCAAAAAAACTTCTATAGTTTTATAAAATAGAAAATCCGTTTAAGTTAGACTCAAACGGATTGTAGTTTTTGGGTGAATTAGTATTTATTGGATATTAATTTGAAAAGGTATCATGGCTTGTACGCCTTTTTTTCCTTGTAATCTTTTTATTTGTTGGATGATAGTGTAATTATCTTCGCCTATTTCTTCTTTTAAGAAAGCTTCTTTTGATTTGGCAAAAGGTAAGTTTTGCAACATATCATTAAATTTCTTGTCATATTCAGGATAGTTTTGTGTGCTAAAGTCTTTTATTTTAGCAAGACTTGCTGCTTCGGCTATAGCATCATTTAAATCTCCAATTTTATCTACAAGACCAATTTTTATGGCTTCAGAACCTGCCCAAACTCTTCCTTGTGCAATAGCATCAACTTGCTCAAAAGTCATTTTTCTTCCTTCGGCAACATGAGTTACAAAGGTGTTGTAAATATGTTCTACACCTTCTAACGTTACTGCTTTGAAGTTTTCATCAAGAGGCACAAACGGACTATAATTGGCAGAGTTCTCATGAGTTTTTACTTGTTGTGTATTAATTCCAAGTTTATTTGCCAAAGGAGTGAAATTTGGTAATACACCAAAAACTCCTATAGAACCTGTAATTGTATTGTTTTGTGCGAAAATTTTATTGGCATTAGAAGCAATATAATATCCTCCGGATGCAGCATAATTACCCATAGAAACAACTACTGGTTTTACTTTTTTGGTTAATTCTACTTCTCTCCAAATTAAATCGGAAGTTAAAGCACTACCACCAGGGCTATCAATTCTTAATACAATTGCTTTTACATCTTTGTTTTTGCGAGCTTCTTGTAACGAGCGGCGCATTGAGCCTTCTCCTATAACGGTAACATCACCTTCACCGCTCTGGATTTCGCCTTGAGCATAAATAATCGCTATTTGATTACCCGAAGAGTCTGCAGTTTGAGCAGTTGTAATGATATTTTGAGTGTAATCCGAGATTGAGATTTTATTATAATCATCATCACCAGTTACCTTTAATGCTTTTTTAATTGCATTGTGGTATACATCTTCATAAGCTACAATATCTACAAGATGCTCTGCTTTTGCCATTTCTGGTGTTCTGGCCAAAAGTCCATTTGCGATTTCATTTAATCGGGTAATAGGAATATTTCGGCTTTTCGAAATATCGGCAACAACCGAATTCCATATAGAGTTTAATAACGCGCTGGTTTGCTCTCTGTTGGCATCACTCATGTGGTTTTCAAGAAATGGTTCAACGGCACTTTTATATTTTCCGTGACGAATAACTTCCATATGAATACCTGATTTTTCCTGAAAATCTTTAAAGAACATAATCTCCGATGATAATCCTTTAAAATCCAAATCTCCTACAGGGTTTAGATAGATAGTATTCGCAACCGAATTTAAATAATATTCTTTTTGTGAATAAGCATTAGAATACGCCAATATAAATTTTCCTGATTTTTTAAAGCTTTCAAGAGCGTTGCGTAAATCTTTGCTTTGTGCCATTCCTAAAGAAGATGCATCGTTAAGGATAGAAATTCCTTTGATGTTATCATCTGTTTTAGCGATATCTATAGCGTTTATAATATCTGTTAAACCAATACCTTTTTGCTCTGAAAAAATAGTTACCCATGGGTCTTTGTATTTTCCGGCATAGTCATTTTGTATCTTTCTTAAATCGAGTTCAATTACCGAATCGCTTTTTATGGAAACAGCATTGCTGTCACCTCCAAAAACTGCTGCGAGTAACATTATTCCGAAAAAAGATAGCATAAAAAAAACAAAAATACCGATTACGGTAGCTATTACGTTTCCTAAAAATTTCATAATTACATTTTTTTAATAAGTAGCAAAAAAGCTAAAATGTTACAAATCGCGACTTTATATTTTTTTATTTTGTTGTAAGTCGTTACACAAATATATTGCTATTTCTAAAATACTTTTAGTTAATTTGCATCTAATTATGAAATCACAGCATCAGGTCGTTTTATCACTAGGAAGTAACCAGGGAAATAGGTTCGCAAATATCGAAAATTGCATTAATTTAATACATCAGGAAATTGGTACTGTTGTTCAGGTTTCGAGATTATACGAGACGCCTGCCTGGGGTTTTGAAAGTGATGCATTTTATAATTGCACCTTAATTTTGCATACCAATGCATCGGCACAAAAAATATTAAATCAGGTTCTAAAAGTTGAAAAACAATTAGGACGTATTCGTTCAGAGCAGCAAGGATACCAGTCTCGTATTATAGATGTTGATGTGATTATTTATGATGATGAAGTTGTCGATACCGAAAAGCTTCAGATTCCTCACCCTTTGATGCAAAATCGAAATTTTGTATTGTTGCCCATACAAGATTTGAATTTACACTGGAAACATCCAATTTTTCAAAAAACAATTTCAGAATTAATTGCTATATCTCCCGATGATAGTGTGTGTACTGTTGTTCAGGATTTAAAAAATCCATTGCAGGAAATCCCGATGCAGCGATTTAATTATATTGCTTTTGAAGGAAATATTGGTGCAGGTAAAACAACTTTGGTTCATAAGATAGCAGATGATTTTAATGCAAAAACTGTATTGGAGCGTTTTGCAGACAATCCATTTTTGCCTAAATTTTACAAAGATCAAAATAGATATGCTTTCCCGCTTGAGATGTCTTTTCTCGCAGATCGATATCAGCAATTATCAGATGATTTAGCACAATTTGATTTGTTTAAAGATTTTATTATAGCTGATTATCATATTTTTAAATCATTGATTTTTGCCAAAATTACACTTGCCGAAGATGAATATCGCTTGTATCGCAATCTGTTTGATATTATTTACAAAGAAATGCCAAAACCAGATTTGTATGTTTATTTATATCAAAACACAGAAAGGTTATTGCATAACATAAAAAAACGCGGTCGAAGCTATGAGCAAAACATCTCGGCCGATTATTTGGATAAAATAAATAACGGATATTTAGATTATATCAAATCACAGCCAGATTTGAATGTTTTGATCATCGATGTTTCTGATCGTGATTTTGTTAAGAAACACGAAGATTATCTTTTTATCTTAAGCGAAATACAGAAAAAAATAGGATAGTTATTCTTTTCTCAGCCAACCTAAAATTCGGTTATTGGCGATTGTCCATTTACCCTCTTTTTCAATTAGAGAAAAGACTTCTCTCGATTTGCTAAACGGACCTGGATTTTGCTGGATTATTTCAATTGAGTTATCGGCAACATTCGAAACAATTGCAACGTGACCGAATCGGTTAAAGATAGTTCCGCTATAAATTAAAAGGTCATCAACCTTAGGTTTGCTGGTACTTGAATTAGTATATTGCGTTAAATCTCTTTTTTCGTTTTTTTGACCATCCGAAAGTTTATCATCAAAAAAATCTTTGGCATGACCATAACTATCGGGCATTTTATGGTTAAAATGTTCGTAATAATATCTTTTTACAAATTCTACACATTGATATTTTAAGCCAAGATTATAATTGTCTTCCGTAAGATTTCTATCTGTAACATTGTTTACTCCGCCATTGTAATAAACACAAATTCCATTTATGCTATCAAGAGGTTGTCCTATGGTATGACTGGAATTAAAGTTGAATTTTTTAAATGCCCATATTCCGGAGAAAAGAAATATTGACAAGCCAATAAGTAAGAATAGCCAACGTTTTGTTTTCATTATGAGAGGTGTTTTATTTTGGCCAATTCATCTTCTGAAATAAGTCCCAAACAACGATACCGGCACTTACAGATATATTAAGAGAATGTTTAGTTCCTAATTGTGGAATTTCGATACATCCATCACAAATAGCCACTGCTTCCTGGGCTACACCATATACTTCGTTTCCAAAAATCAAAGCGTATTTTTTATTTTTTTCAACTTCAAAATCCTGAAGAAAAATAGCACTTTCAACCTGTTCAATTGCTAGAGTTGTAACGTTTTCTTTTTTAAGATTCTCGATTACTTCCAATACGTTTTCGTGGTGTTCCCATGTAACTGTATCGGTAGCGCCAAGTGCTGTTTTGTGAATTTCTTTGTTTGGAGGAGTGGCTGTAATTCCGCACAAGATTATTTTTTCGATTAAAAAAGCATCTGCAGTTCTAAACACAGAACCTATATTGTGCAGACTGCGAATGTCGTCTAATACCAAAATAAGTGGTGTTTTCTCAGATTTTTTAAAATCAGCGATAGATTTTCTTTCGAGTTCGCTATTTTCGAGTTTTCTCATAATTTGTTAAATTCATGTAATAAAAAAAGCTTCCAAATATAAGGAAGCTTTTCGTTTATTTAGTTGTTTTACGATTTAGCTTTTTGTAGCGTCATCTGCTAAAACAGTACCTTTAATAGTAAGTACTTTTGTAGGCTGTCCAGCTGCATTAGATGTAACTGTTACAGTTTTTGTAAAAGCACCAACTCTATCAGTAGCATATTTTACACCAATAACACCTTTCGCTCCTGGAGCAATTGGTTCTTTTGGAGAAGTAGGCACTGTACAACCACAAGAACCTTGTGTGTTAGTAATGATTAATGGTTTGTTACCGTTGTTAGTAAATACAAATTCACGTTTTCCATCTGCATTGTGTGCAATTGTACCGTAATCTATAACTTCATTAACGAAAACCATTCCTGCACCATCAACTTTAGCAACTTTAGCTTTAGCTTGAGCGTTAGATGTAGCAACGCTTAATACTGTAAACATTGCAAGTAAAATTATTTTTTTCATTTTCAGTTTAATTTTTTAATTATTAACAAATCTATGTAAAATAATGAAAACGAAACTTAAAATTGCCTTAAAAATATTTTAATTTTTTTGAGATTCTTTATTCGCTTTAAAATTTATAAATTCGCTGTCATAATTTTTCATTTAAAACATAGTAATTTGGCAGCGAAAGAGAAAGTGGTGAAAGAAACACCCTTAATGAAACAGTACAACGAAATCAAGAGAAAATATCCTGATGCATGTCTGCTTTTTAGAGTTGGTGATTTTTACGAAACCTTTGGAGAAGACGCCATTAGAGCTTCTAAAATTCTTGGCATAACATTGACCAAACGTGGAGCTGGTTCGGAAACCGAAACAGCCTTGGCGGGTTTTCCACATCATTCTATTAATACGTACTTACCAAAATTAGTAAAAGCAGGACTCCGTGTGGCGATTTGTGACCAACTGGAAGATCCTAAAATGACCAAAACAATTGTAAAAAGAGGCGTTACAGAACTGGTTACTCCGGGAGTTTCTCTTAATGATGAGGTTTTGCAATCCAAAACTAATAACTTTTTGGCATCAGTATATTTTGCTAATAAGAATATCGGTGTTTCATTTTTGGATGTTTCTACAGGAGAATTCCTCACGGCACAAGGAAATGCTGAATACATTGATAAATTATTGCAGAATTTTAATCCAAGTGAGGTTCTGGTTCCGAAGCATAATAAGAATGACTTCAAAGAAGCTTTTGGGGAAGATTTTCATAGTTTTTATTTAGAAGATTGGATTTACAAAGAAGATTATGCTTTGGAGATTCTTACGAAACATTTTCAAACCGTTTCTTTAAAAGGTTTTGGAATTGAAGAATTGAAAGAAGGAATTATTGCTTCGGGGGCAATCCTGTATTATTTGTCCGAAACGCAGCATAATAGAGTACAACATATAACAGCAATTCAGCGTATCGCCGAAGATGCTTATGTATGGATGGATCGATTTACAATTCGAAATCTTGAATTATATCACAGTTATAATCCAAATGCTGTAACGCTTCTCGATGTTATCGACAGAACGCTTTCGCCAATGGGAGGGCGTTTGTTAAAACGTTGGCTTGCATTGCCACTTAAAGATAGTAATAAGATAAAAAGCCGTCATCAAGTGGTGACGTATTTAAAAGAAAATACCGAAGTATTACATGATATTCAGTATCAAATTAAACAAATATCCGATTTAGAGCGTTTGATTTCTAAAATCGCTGCAGGGAAAGTTTCTCCCCGTGAGATTGTTTATTTAAAAGAATCTCTGGATGCTGTAATTCCGATAAAAGAACTTGCGCTTAAAAGTCCGCAAGAAGCTGTAAAAGTAATAGGAGATAGTTTGCATAGTTGTGAATTATTGCGTGAGAAAATTAAAACAACTTTAAATCAAGAATCAGCACCGGTATCTATTAATAAAGGGAATGCTATTGCAAAAGGAATTAGCGAAGAACTGGATGATTTACGAGCAATATCGACTTCTGGGAAAGAGTATCTAGAAGGGATTGAGACCAGAGAATCGCAAAGAACAGGAATCACCTCTTTGAAGATATCATTTAATAATGTTTTTGGATATTATATCGAAGTTCGAAATACGCATAAAGATAAAGTACCTGCCGAATGGATTCGTAAACAAACCTTGGTTAATGCAGAGCGTTATATTACTGAAGAATTAAAAGAATACGAAACTAAAATTCTGGGAGCCGAAGAGAAAATTCATAAAATAGAGTTGGAGCTTTTTGAGCAATTGGTTTCTTGGATTGCAACATATATCAAGCCTGTGCAAATGAATGCAAGCTTGGTGGCACAATTGGATTGTTTGTGTTCGTTTACACAATTGGCAATCGAGAATAAATACGTTTGTCCGGAAATAGATGATTCTTTCGAATTAGAAATTAAAAACGGAAGACACCCTGTTATCGAAAAACAATTACCTGTTGGAGTACCTTATATTGCCAATGATGTTTTCTTGGATAGAGAAACGCAACAGCTAATTATGATTACTGGACCTAATATGTCTGGTAAGTCGGCTATTTTACGTCAAACCGCTTTAATTGTATTGCTGGCGCAAATGGGAAGTTTTGTTCCTGCAGATAGCGTTAGGATGGGAATGGTTGATAAAATTTTTACCAGAGTAGGAGCTTCGGATAATATTTCGATGGGAGAATCTACTTTTATGGTTGAGATGAATGAAACAGCTTCTATTTTGAATAATATTTCCGACAGAAGTTTAGTGTTGCTAGACGAGATAGGAAGAGGGACGAGTACTTATGATGGAATTTCGATTGCATGGGCAATTGCCGAGTTTTTACACGAGCATCCATCAAGACCTAAAACTTTATTTGCTACGCATTATCATGAATTAAATGAAATGACGGATTCGTTACCGAGAATCCAGAATTATAACGTTGCTGTAAAAGAATTAAAAGATACCGTCCTTTTTATCCGAAAACTGGTAAAAGGAGGTAGTGCGCATAGTTTTGGTATTCACGTTGCAAAAATGGCAGGAATGCCTCAAATTGTAATTTTGAAAGCACAGAAGCTTTTAAAGAAATTAGAGAAAGATCATTCAAGCGATGCATTAAACGGAATTAAGTCGGATAGCGATGAAATGCAAATGAGTTTCTTTAATTTGGACGATCCGTTATTGGAAGAGATTAAAGAGGAGATTTTAAATCTTGATATTAATGCGATAACCCCAGTAGAAGCGCTGATGAAGCTTAATGAGATAAAAAGGATGATTACAAGAAAATAATTTCACTTTTAAAGTTTACGTTATCAGAAGGTTATGTTTTTCTTGTAATTTTTTTTCAAAAAAGGCTTGTTTAATTCAATAAATGTCCTAAATTTGCACTCGCAATACAGAACAAGTCAAGTGTTGTAGTTCTTAAACAGAAATTGAAACGCGAAAATAGCTCAGTTGGTAGAGCGCGACCTTGCCAAGGTCGAGGTCGCGGGTTCGAGCCCCGTTTTTCGCTCAACACCATATAATGCTCGGATGGTGAAATTGGTAGACACGCTGGACTTAAAATCCAGTGAACAGCAATGTTCGTGCGGGTTCAAGTCCCGCTCTGAGTACTAAAACCTCTTCTTTTTGAAGAGGTTTTTTTATTTTACAAAAGTTTGTAATCTTAAAAGTAAACTTATAATACTTGATTTCAAATTTTAAATAAATCTTCGTTGATCTTGAAATCAACAATCTAAAATCTAAAAAATATAAATGGGTGCTTTTGTAATCAGTAAAAGGTTCAATGATGAGTATAAATTCGTGTTTACTTCCAGGAAGGGAAAGGTGATCTTTACGAGTCTTAGTTATGAGCTTAAATTTGAATGTGAGGAAGAGATTGAGAAATTTAAGGGAGGTATAGAGTCTGCTAAATTTTTGAAGTTTAAATCGTCTGGAGGAAAGTACTTTTTTAAGTTGGTTTTTAATGATAATCATTTTGCTACAAGTAGAAAATATACAACCGAGTTGCTTCTTCAAAAAGGGATAAAAGAAATTGTTACTTATGGTTCCAGGTCTGAGATTTTGGATTTCTCGGTGGATGATTTTGTTTTTGAGGATTAGTAAGGTGGGTTGGAAGTGAAAAAAGAGAGCGTTTTGATAAATCATCAAAATGCTCTCTTTTTTTTGGCTCAAAAAATAATGTGAGACTTTAGTCCAATAAAAAAGCCATCTCGCTCTAAGCGGATGGCTTTAAAAATTTTAGAATCTAAGTTCTAATTATTTTTTTGCAGCTTCAGTTGCAGTTTTAGCAGCATCAGTAGCAGTAGCAGCAGCAGAATCAACTACAACAGCAGCAGAATCAACTACAGCAGCAGCAGAATCAACAACTACAGCAGCAGAATCAACTACAGCAGTAGCGTCCTCAGCAGGAGCAGCATCAGCTTTTTTACAAGATACAACAGTTAAAACAGCAACAACAGCTAAACTTAAAAATACTTTTTTCATCTTACTTTATTATAAAAGGTTAATTATTAATTCGTGGCAAAGATATAAATTTTTTAATATGTAAAATATTTTTTTATTTTTTTTTTAAAATATTCTTCGTTGCCTACGTTTATCTTATTATCAATTAGTATGCCAGAAACGTTAAAAAAAGGTTTTTATTGATGAATTGTTATCTAATAAGGTGTTTATCAGTAGAAAATGCTTGGTAAGGGTAATAACTAGGGTGGTTTTCTGGTTTAAACTAGATTTATCGCAATGAAAAAAGAGGTGTATTGGTTATGAAAACCTAATTTCGAAACTGATTTTAACTAAAATAAAGAAATTATTGTGATTTCCAGCAGGGCTTTTTATGAAAAATTAGGGAGCAAGATCAAATCGTGTTCATAATTGTACTAGTTGCGCCTTTCTTGTTTTGTACATAAGAGCTGCAAATTAATCCCTTTTTATTAAGGTATTCTTTGTTTAAGATAAGAGAGTCAAATGCTGTTTTTAATTCTTCTTCGTTAGTAATGGAAATGCAACCTTTTAATTGAACAAGTTCTGTGGCTTCGGCAAAATGAGAAAAATTAGGTCCTATTACAATAGGAAGTCCAAATGTTGCTGGTTCAAGTATATTATGAACGCCTGGGTTTCCAAAACCACCACCAACATAGGCGATTGTTGCGTAGCTGTATATCTTGGTTAATATTCCAACAGTATCAATAAGGAAGACGTCGTAATCGGCTAGGTTTTTGCCTTCTTTTTCCGAGAATAAAACGGTTTTTTTATTAATTGAATTTTTTAGAGAATTGATTTGCTCCGGTTTGATGTTATGTGGAGCGATAATGAATTTTACATTTTCATTAGTTGTGTTAATGTATTCGGTAAGTAAAGCTTCGTCTTTTGGCCATGAGCTGCCAATAACAATAGTAGGAGTGTTGTTTTTAAATTGTGCAACAAAATCCAGAGTATTGTCACGTTCTAAAATAGCAACTACGCGATCAAATCTTGTGTCTCCAGAAACAATAACATTTTTATAGCCAATGGATTCAATTTTGTTTTTCGAACTTTCGTTTTGAACAAAAAAATAAGTGAATGCATCAAGTGCTTTTTTGTAAAATCCACCATACCACTTAAAGAATATCTGATTGTCTCTAAAAATCCCTGAAACTAAATAGGTTGGGGTATTGTTCTTTTTTAACTCATTTAAGTAGTTAAGCCAAAATTCATATTTAATAAAGAAAACCATTTCAGGATGAGCCAATTTTAAAAAGCGCTGCGCATTTTGTTTGGAGTCCATTGGTAAATAAAGTGTTACATCTGCAACAGTATTGTTTTTTCGAACTTCATAACCTGAGGGAGAGAAAAATGTAATAATGATTTTATGAGAAGGATATTTTTCTTTTATTTTTTCGATGACTGGTAGCCCTTGCTCATATTCTCCAAGAGAAGCCGCATGAAACCAAATTGTTCTGTCGGTGGCTTTTATTTTTTGTTGTAAAATGGTAAAAACATCTTTTCTTCCTTCTGTAAAAAGTTTGATTTTAGGAATAAAAAGAGCTACTATTTTTAATAAAAAGCTTACAATAAAAACGATCAGATTGTACAAGAAAAGCATAGTTAAATATTTGAGGCTAAAATACGTTTCTTTCAATTATTTTCATTGGTTTAAACTCATTAAATAACTATTTTTGTTCCTCGTTTTTGAAAGTGTTATTTTAAAAGCCAACTAAGATATGGCTTTGTTCTTTTGGGAGCGCAAACTTTAAATTAGAATATCGTAATGAAAAAAATTCAAATGGTTGACCTAAAAAGTCAATATGATAAAATAAAAGAAGCTGTAAATGCTTCAATTCAAGAGGTTTTAGATACTAATACATATATTAATGGACCATTGGTTCATCAATTCCAAAAAAATCTTGAAACGTATTTAGGGGTAAAACACGTTATTCCTTGTGCAAATGGTACAGATGCATTGCAGATTGCAATGATGGGATTGGATTTAAAACCGGGAGATGAAGTTATTACTGCCGATTTTACTTTTGCAGCAACAGTTGAGGTGATTGCTTTGTTGCAATTAACACCAGTTTTGGTAGATGTTGAGATGGATAGTATGAATATTTCTATTGATGCTATTAAAAAAGCAATTACACCAAAAACAAAAGCAATCGTTCCAGTTCATTTGTTTGGTCGTGCTGCTAATATGGATGCAATTATGGATCTTGCAAAAGAGCATAATTTATATGTAATTGAAGATAATGCACAAGCAATTGGAGCTGATTATATCTCTAAGTCTGGTGAAAAATCCAAAGTGGGAGTTATGGGACATGTAGCTGCAACTTCTTTTTTTCCATCTAAAAACTTAGGTTGTTATGGAGATGGTGGAGCAATTTTCACGAATGATGATGCTTTGGCACATATTATTCGCGGGATTGTAAATCACGGAATGTATGAGCGCTATCACCATGATGTAGTAGGGGTGAATTCACGTTTAGATAGTATTCAGGCAGGTGTTCTGGATGTAAAGCTTCCATTTCTTGATACTTATAATAATGCTCGTCGTGAGGCAGCATCTAAATATAATTCGGCATTAGCAGGACATGCAAATATCATTACACCTTCGTTTAATGCTAGTGAAAATGATCACGTTTTTCATCAATACACATTAAGAATTATTAATGCTGATAGAAACGGATTATTACAACATTTACAAGATAAAGGAATTCCTTGTGCAATTTATTACCCAATTCCGTTGCATTCACAAAAAGCATATGTTGATGTTCGTTATAAGGAAGAATACTTCCCGGTAACAAACCAATTAGTGCAAGAAGTATTGTCATTGCCAATGCATACAGAATTAGATGATGAGCAAATCAAATTCATCACCGATTCGGTTTTAGAGTTTTTAAATAAATAGATAATTTGCAAACCCGATTGTTTAGATAATCGGGTTTGTAAATATATAAACACCAATTCATGAAAATAGTAGTAACAGGAGGATTAGGTTTCATTGGTTCGCATACTGTGGTCGAATTACAAAATGAAGGTTTTGAGGTAGTTATAATTGATAATCTTTCCAACTCAACAGAGGGAGTTTTAGATGGAATTGTAGCTGTAACTGGAAAAAAACCTTTGTTCGAAAAATTGGATTTACGGGATAAAGCGGCAGTTCAGGACTTTTTTAAGAAATACAAAGATGTTTCGGGAGTAATTCACTTTGCTGCTTCAAAAGCTGTTGGTGAAAGTGTAGAGAATCCGTTACTTTATTATGAAAACAATATAACGACACTAATTTATTTGCTTCAGGAATTACAACAAAAACCAGAAGCTAGTTTTATATTTAGTTCATCTTGTACTGTTTACGGTCAAGCTGAAAAAATGCCTATTACGGAAGATGCTCCGGTGCAACAACCTATTTCTCCATATGGGAATACTAAGAAAATTGGAGAAGAAATCATCCGGGATACTGCCAAAGCAACTAATATTCGTGCCATTTTATTGCGCTATTTTAATCCTATTGGTTCGCATCCTTCTGCCGAAATCGGAGAATTGCCAATTGGAGTTCCTCAAAATTTAGTCCCTTTTATCACACAAACCGGGATTGGGTTGCGTAAAGAATTATCAGTCTATGGAGATGATTATCCTACAAACGATGGTACCTGTGTTCGGGATTATATTCATGTAGTTGATTTAGCAAAAGCACATGTCGTAGCGCTACAGAGATTATTGGATAAGAAGAATCTGGAGAAAGTAGAAACGTTTAATCTGGGGACAGGAAAAGGAAGTTCTGTCTTGGAGGTGATTACTAGTTTTGAGAAAGCAAGTGATACAAAATTACCTTATAAAATTGTAGCAAGAAGAGAAGGTGATATTACTGAGGCATATGCAAATACAGCAAAAGCTAATGATGTGCTGGGGTGGAAAGCACAATCTACGCTTGATGAAGCGATGAAAAGTGCTTGGAAATGGGAACAAAAGATAAGAAGCAAAGTTTCTTAGTTTAAAATAGATAGTATTTTAAAAGTCCCAAATTATAGAATTATAATTTGGGACTTTTTTATTTAAAACATATATCATTAATAATGAAACAGAATCCGGATTATAAATTATTTCTCTGTATGGCTACAGTTGGAATCGTGTGGGGAACAACCTTTTTGGGGATTAGAGTTGCAGTGGAGACAATTCCGCCTTGGTTTGTAACTTCTATTCGTCAAGGTTTGGCGGGATTAATAATGTTGATTATTTTATTGTATAAGAAGCAATTAAAATGGATTGGATGGGAAAATTTCAGACATCAGTTAATTCCGGCCTTGTTAATGATTGTAATTGCAAACGGATTTACAACAGTTGCCGAGCAAACTTTACCAAGTGGGTTAGCGTCGATAATGAGTGCTTTGTCACCGGTACTTATTTTTATTGGTAGTGTTATATTTGGATTACAAAAACCAAGTTTAAAAGGATTTATAGGAGTTATAATTGGTTTTGCAGGAGTTGTTTTTATATTTAAAGAGGGGCTAGGATCTTTTTTGGATTCTAATTACCAACACGGACTTCTATTTATGGGGTTGGCTATTTTGGGTTGGGCTTCGGGAACAATTTATACCAAAACTCACGCTAATAAATCGAATAATATTACATTGAATTTATTTTACCAGTTTACTATAGCTACTTTGGTTCAGTTGGTTTTAGCATTCATTTTTTCTCCAAATCCAGATGTAAGCTTATGGAGTACGAGAAGTATTTTTGCAGCTTTATATTTGTCTGTTTTTGGATCGATACTTGCTTTTTTCTCCTATCATTATGCTTTAAAACGAGTAACGGCAATTCAGGTTTCGATTTTATCTTATATCAATACTATAATTGCAGTTTTTCTCGGATGGTTATTGTTGGACGAAGTAATTACTGTAGATTTTATTATCGCAACAGCACTTATTATATCAGGAGTTTTTATTATCAATTATAAAAAGAAAGAAAAAAGGATTGTGTAAAATCTTGTTTCTAATTAATAAAAATCCCAAATTATCATCTTGATAGTTTGGGATTTTTTGTTTAATGTAAAATGTTGTAAATTTGGCTGTTAAATAAATTCGTCATGAATGCTAAAAAAGAAAAATCTAAAATAAATAAAGTCGAAGAGCCTTCGGTTGCTTATGAAGTTTCTCCGGCTAAATTTAAGGGAATTGATAGGACTACTTTTGATTTTGATGAAGAGATGAAAAAGGGATTTACACCAGAGGAGTTTAAGGCTGAAATGTATAAAAGAATAAAAGCATATCCTTGGGAAAAATAATTTTCGAACAAGTAGTTCTGGAATATTTTGATAAGTTAGTTTTTGCTCTCTTTACTGAGGAATATTTTAGTTACCCTAAAAGTGCTCAACTTTACGTTGATAAAATTGTAGATTTTATAATTCTAGAAATTTCTAGCTTCCCACATAGGGCAGCGCCAAAATCACTTCGATATTTAGGTTCAAATTATATTTTTTATAAAGTAAATAAAAGGACTACATGGTTTATTTTCTTTGAAAAAAAGAATGAAAGTTTCTTGATTACAGGAATTTTAAATAATCATTGTGAAGAAGCAAATGGTTTTTAATTCTGTTTCTTTAGCAAGAAAGTATAACTGATATTTAACTCATTGCTAACGTGAATTGATTATAAATAGCATTCATTTGTTTAAAATTTAAATTATGAACTCATTTCAAATTTTAAAAAGTGTCATTTTTATAAGTGGAGTTATTTTGTTACTATCTTGTGATACAAATGATAATAATGAAGAGATGAAAGAAAAAGGAAAATATCCTACTTTAACTGGAGCAAATCCTATTGTAATTGCTCATCGTGGCGCATCAGGTTATTTACCAGAACATACTATTGAAGGGTATACTAAAGCTATCGAAATGGGAGCTGATTTTATTGAGCCTGATTTAGTAATGACAAAAGATGGGCAACTTGTAGTGCGTCATGAGCCAATGTTATCCGGAACGACAAACGTATCAGAAATTCCGGTTTTTGCTTCTAAAAAAACTACCAAAAATATTGATGGCGCAATGATAACCGATTGGTTTGTTTCTGATTTTACTTTAGCAGAAATAAAACAATTAAAAGCAAAACAGGCTTTTGCGGAGCGCTCACAACAGTATAATAATATGTATGCGATCCCAACATTTGCAGAAGTTATTGCTTTGGCAAAACAAAAATCAGCACAATTAGGACGTGTTATCGGGATTTATCCAGAAACAAAACATCCTTCTTTTCATGAAGCATTAAATTTAAAAATCACCGATAAATTATTAGAAATGTTAACTGCTGAGGGATGGAACAATGCTTCTTCTCCAGTATATGTTCAGTCGTTTGAAGTTTCTAATTTGCAATATATAAGAACTAAATCGACAGTAAAGACTATTCAATTATTAAGTTGTTCTGATGTGGCTCTAAACGGAGATTTAGTTTTTGCAGTTCCAGAAGGAGGAATGATTTCTGATGGAAAACCGTATGATTGGCATCTAAAAGGAGATACTAGAGATTACGGATTTTTTAGAACGCAGGCAGGTTTGGATTTTGTAAAAACCTATGCAACAGGAATTGGTCCGTGGAAACCTTTTATTATTCCATATAAAGGGGTAGATGCAAATAATGATGGCAAAGCAGATGATATAAATGGGGATGGTAAAGTTGATGATGCCGATAAAGTAGCGTTACCACCAACAACTTTAATTTCGGATGCGCATAAAAAAGGATTACAAGTACATGCATATACGTTCAGAAATGAAGGGAAACGATTGTTGAGTAATTATAAAAATAACCCAACTTTAGAATATCAGGCTTTTTATAAATTAGGATTGGATGGTGTGTTTTCTGATTTTACAGATACTGCCGTTCAAGCGAGATAATTTTCTTTTCAATAAGAATCTCTAATTGCAAGGTTTTTAAAACTTTAGATATAAGGATGTTAATTGCCAAATACCTAACAGGTTTTAAAAACCTGTTAGGATAATCTAGAGATTGTTACTGCGGGTCGAAAGTTTGAGGAATTTTTCTGTCCTCTTTTTCTTTGTCAAAAGTCCAAGATATAATCCACCATCTGCCTTCGTTGTAATAGAGTTGTATGCTGTTAATTCCTCTTCGGGCAACAGGACCATTTTTTGCTAATCTAGTTTCATAAGTGCTCCAAACGTGAGCGATATTCCCAAATACACGAACTTCTCTATTTATTTCATTTTCATAAAAGGCTGTTTTTGCAACCATAGTATCGGTTTCTTTATGAAAGTCTTTAAGAGACATTGTGGTTTGTTGTATTTTTCCATCAGTATTTTCCGCAGGAAAGGAATAAATAGCATTTGGGTCATGAAGCGAAAGATCGCGTTCCCATTGTCGTTTTTCTCCAGCTTCTCCCGAAACAGCTTCGTAAGTTGCTTTTATAATTCCGTTAATAGTAGCTACATCTTCCTTTAAAGGATATTTTTGTGCATTCGAAATTTGTGTAGACATAATAATAGTTAATGTGATTTTTAAAATTGCTTTCATCATTACTGAATTGTTTAATGTTCAGGCAAATGAAAACAAAGTATAAAGCACATGAAACTATTTTATACAAACGTGTGTAAATACTATACACACTGCTTATATTTTTATGTAGGCGGTTATAACATAAATTTATCGAGAGCGGTAGTAAGGCATTCTTTGTAGGTTTTGCCAATGGTGATTTTATTTCCTTTGGCCATGATATGATTGTCTTCTATGCTATCGATATTAGTCAGGTTAACTATTGAAGAATTGTGAACCCTCATAAATTCATTGGGTAATACATCAATCAAATCTTTTAGGGATTTGTAATAAGTGTATTTTGTATTATCTATAGTTATTATTTGTACATAATTACCTAAACCAGTAATGACGGCGATAGTATCAAAGTATAATTTGATTATCTTTTTATCGGTTTTTATGAAGGTAAATTTTTCAGATGTCATTGTTAGTTTTTAGTTTGCGTGGTTTTTCGAAATTACATAAAATTATTTATGGTGAGTTTGAAATATTAAAAAAAATCCCCACAAACATAGGCTTGTGAGGATTCTATTTTTGTTGACAATTTTTAGACTGACTTCTTAAAATTGTAACTGAATACCGAAAAATTATGCATTTGCAGTAACAGCTTCTTTATCAATTTTACCGATTAATCCAGCTAAAACTTTTCCAGGACCTACTTCTGTAAATAAAGTAGCACCATCAGCAATCATTTGTTGTACAGATTGAGTCCATTTTACAGGAGCTGTAAGCTGAATGATTAAATTCTTTTTTATTTCATTTGGATCAGAAACCGCACTTGCAGTTACGTTTTGATATACAGGACAAATAGGAGTAGAGAAAGTTGTTGCTTCAATCGCAGCAGCCAATTCTTCTCTTGCAGGCTCCATCATTGGGGAGTGAAAAGCACCACCAACAGGTAATATCAAAGCACGTTTTGCACCAGCAGCTTTCATTGCTTCACAAGCTTTCTCTACAGCAGTTGTTTCTCCAGAAATTACTAATTGTCCAGGACAGTTATAATTTGCAGCAACTACAATTCCGTCTATCGAAGCACAAACTTCTTCTACAACATTATCTGCTAAACCTAAAACTGCAGCCATTGTAGATGGAGTAATTTCGCAAGCTTTTTGCATTGCCAAAGCACGTTGTGAAACTAGTCTTAATCCGTCTTCAAAAGACAAAGTACCATTTGCAACCAAAGCAGAAAATTCTCCTAATGAGTGACCAGCTACCATTTCTGGTTTAAAATCTTCTCCCAAAGTTTTGGCTAAAATAACCGAATGCAAGAATACTGCAGGTTGTGTTACTTTAGTTTCTTTTAGTTCTTCGGCAGTACCTTCAAACATGATATCTGTAATTCTGAAACCTAATATTTCATTAGCTTTCTCGAATAATTCTTTGGCTAAAGCCGAATTTTCATACAAGTCTTTACCCATTCCTGTAAACTGTGCGCCTTGACCTGGAAATACGTATGCTTTCATTTGTTTTAATTTAAAAATTTAATGATTCTGAAATTGAAAAATTAGTTTCAATTGAAAGGCAAAAATACTATTTTTTTAGCTTGAATAATTCTTAAACATGTAAATCCATAACAATCTCGAAAATCGGATATTAAAGAATGAGAAAGATATAATTACCGCAGCAATAATCGGAATGATTCTTAAATCGAAATTTTTTTCAAAGAAAAATTGAGCAATGCAATAAGTGGCAATACTTTGTGCAACTGTTAATCCATAATTCATGTACATGGCGCCAAAGAAGAAACCAGGTTCTTTCTCGAATTTAAAACCACATTCGCTACAGGTTTTGTTCATTTTTGGAAATTTGATATTGAAAAATATATTTTTTTCATCAAAAACTTTTCCTTTGTGACAATTAGGACATTCATTTCTTAAAATATGTGTGATCATATATGACATAATTGATTCATTTTTTATTATATACAAAGATACCTCGCTGGTTTTCAATTCTGTTTTTATATCTTCGCTTATTATAGCACAATAAAGACATTTGTGACCATGAAAAAGTATCCAATTTATAGCGTTAAGAATTTTAGTTGTAACGATACAAGAAGCGATTTTTATGTGAATTCTTTTACAGAGCATTTAAAAACGCATAGTTTCGTCGAGAAACCGCATCGCCATGATTCTTATTTAATGGTTCTTTTTACAGATGGTTCTGGAATTCATGAGATTGATTTTGATAGGTTTGAGATAAAAAAAGGAAGTTTGTTTTTGCTTCAGCCTGGACAAATACATTTTTGGAGTTTATCGCAAGACATTGAAGGGTATGTTGTAATCTTCTCTCAGGAAATGTACAACCTGTATTTTGGTCAAAAAAAAATCAATGATTATGCTTTTTACAGTTCAATAAATAATAAACCACAAGTTTATTTTGATGCCGATGCTATAAAAGGAATTGAACCTTATTTTGAGTTGTTAATGCGAGAAAGCAAGCAGAAAAATAAATATCAATTGGATAAAATGCTCAATTTATTAGATTCAATTCATATAGAAATTGCAAGGAAATATGATGATTCCGAGGTTCATGAAGTACATCCGTACAATATAAAAATAAAGAAATTTGAAGAACTTCTGGAACTTCATTTTAAAAGTAATAAATCGCCTTCGTTTTATGCTGAACAATTGCATATTACCTTAAAACATCTCAATAGAATATGTAATGATATTTTGAAAAAAACAGTAACAGAAGTAATTATAGATCGTGTTGTTCTGGAAATAAAAAGAATGCTAATCGATAAGCAATTAGCGGTTAATGAAATTGCCGAAGAAGTTGGGTACGATGATTATTCTTATTTCTCTCGGGTTTTTAAAAAATATACCAATTTATCGCCAACAGAGTTTAGGAATTTGAAGAAGTGATTTTTTTTGTGAGAGGTGAGAAGTAAGATGAGAGAAACAAGATTGTTTGTTTGTAATGATTACTCGTAAAAGAGCCACAATCTTGTCTTCCTGACGAAGGAAGGATCTCCGCTAGTGACTCGGCAAAGTTTGTGGTAAATAGAACGCAGATTAAACAGATTCACAAAAGTGAAGACGCAGATAAAAACGGATTTTTCAAACAATGATAAACAATAGTTATTAACGTGTTGTTTGTAGAGATGCACCGTAGTGCGTCTTCATAATGTAATTCTGAAAAGTTTGTAATCTTCTACATGGACATAAAAAAATAAAACCCTATGCTTTGTAAAAAAGCATAGGGTTTTAACCAAATTAAATACTAAAATTTATGAGGAGATAATTATTGTTTTGCAAATTGCAATTCGATGTTTAAGCGAACATCATCGCTTACTAAAACACCTCCAGCTTCTAAAGCTGAATTCCAATTTAATCCCCAATCTTTACGGTTGATTTTACCTGTAATATTCAAACCAACTTTTGTGTTTCCCCATGGGTCAGTCATGATTCCGCTAAATTCTACCGGAAGTTTAACTTGTTTTTCAACACCTCTGATGTTTAAATTACCAGTAAGTTCATAATTACCATCGTCTATTTTTGTAAAAGAGGTAGATTTAAAAATCATTTTTGGACTATTTTCTACATCAAAGAAATCGGCACTTCTTAAGTGATTGTCTCTGTCTGTGTTTCCTGTATCAATAGATTTGATGTCTGCAGAAAATTCAATTGCTGCATTCTCAAAGTTATTTTCATTACTTGTAATTGTAGCTTCGTAGTTGTTAAACTTACCTGAAACATTAGTAAACATCATGTGTTTTACTTTAAATCCAATTTCTGAGTGTGTTGGGTCAATTGCCCATTTTGTAGTTGCCATAATTTTTTGTTTTTATTTATTAAATAATAGTTTTATATAATGTTGAATTAATAATTTACTTGCATCGGAATTTCCATTATAAGAAACTCAGCATCAGTATTTGCAGTAAAAGTTACGGTTTTAAAATCAGTAATTCCGATAGCGTCACGAGTATTTAATTCATGACCATTGATAGTTACGTTTCCTTTTAGGATAAAAACATATAAACCGTTCCCTTCTTTTTTAACTGAATATTCTGTTGTAGTTCCAGCATCAAAATTCCCCATGTGGAACCAAGCGTCTTGATGAATCCAAACTCCGTCATCATCAGGATTTGGAGATAATACTTGTTGTAATTTATTGTGTCTGTCCTCAGTATTTAACGAAATTTGTTGGTAACGAGGCGTCACATTACGTTTGTTTGGGAACAACCAAATTTGTAATAATTTAGTTTGCTGATCTGCATTTGGATTAAACTCACTATGTTGGATTCCTGTTCCGGCACTCATTACTTGAATATCTCCGTGCTTGATGATTTCAGTATTTCCCATGCTGTCTTTATGAGCCAAATCTCCTTCAAGCGGAATGGTAATAATCTCCATATTATCGTGAGGGTGTGTACCAAAACCCATTCCTGCAGCAATAGTATCGTCGTTTAAAACACGAAGTGCTCCAAATTGTATACGCTCTGAATCATAATAAGTTGCGAAACTAAAACTGTGATATGCGTTAAGCCAACCGTGGTTTGCATTTCCACGAGTTTCGGCTTTATGAATTACTATATTTTCCATGATTGTTTGTATTAGTTGTTATTTGATAGGGCAAATTTACAACCAAAGGAAAGGGTGAGCACTTAACCTAGATTAAGAAATTTTTTTTTTGAGGTTCAGAGGTTCAGAGAGGCAAAGGTTCAAAGGAGAATAGGTTCTGAGTTGCTGAGGTTCTAAGTTACTAAGTTAAGAGATTTTAGAGTGAAGATTAACGATTGCTGATTTTTGATTTTGTGTTAATAAATAATAGGATTTTTGATTTTGCGAGGTTTTGTACTTCTGAAATCAAAAATCGTTAGTCAAAAATCGTTAGTCGAAAATCTTAAATCATTCCTTAACTTAATGGCATTGGGTACTAAGTGGCAAAGGGACAAAGGCGCGTCTACACATAAACTAACCACAAACTAACCGCAATATTGTCATCCTGACGCAGGAAGGATCTCCATGAGTAACTCGTTAAAGATTTTGAGTTACTAAGGTTCTGTTTTGGGTTAATCAAAAAGTGAGTGCAATCTTGTTATTCTGAGGCGGAGTCGAAGAAGTGTTACTATTATAGTAGTGCATTGTGTTAGTTTCTCGTGGAGATTCTTCCTTCGTCAGAAAGACAAGTTTGTGTAAAAGTATTATGGTTTAAGGCTTGTAATAATCTAACAATCCAAAATTCTAACTATACTTCGCGATATATTGCTGTACAACTAAATCGGTGTTTTCGTGGCGTTTTTTGTTTTCTAGTTGCGTTGGAGGTGAGGCTCTTTCCATGCAGTTTTTTACAGCGCAAGTTTCGCAAGTAACACCAACTATTTGTTTTACAACAGGTTTGGCTTCTATAAACTTAAATTTCTTTTTCATGGCTGGAGTAATCAGGATTCCAACCGAAATACTTCGGATGCAGTTTTCTACAAAAGGATCTTTGGTTGCTGATGAAAAAACAAGATATTCGTTTCCGCTATTCTCATAGCTAGAAATCTGAGCGTCAAAAAAATGAGCTTTATTTTGTTTAATAGCTTCATCGATGGTTTTAATCGAAACCCATCGGCGACAATAATGCTCATTCATTTCATTGGCATGAGGTTCTTGCTGATTGGTAATATGAAGCTCTTTTTTTATTTGATATGTTCCTGAACCTATATGGTGAGACATTCTCAGAAAAAATAAATTCTTTAAATGGAAATCCTTTGGTAAAAGATTGGTTAATCTTTGATAAAATGATTCTGGTGAAACATTGAATTTTTCGATTAAAGCTACAAACTCTTCTGGTCTTGGTTGTTCTTTGGTCAAGAAAAGATTAATGTCGTCTATTAATAATTTTCTTGGTAATAATAGTGCTCCAGCAAAATAGGAAGCATAGAAATTATGCAAGACTTGATCAAAATTATCAAACTTTATCCAGCTGAAGGTTAGTAATCTGTCGGTTATTTCTAAGTAATTATACGCTATTTCTTTGGCTAATATAAAAGCTCTTTGTGGATCATCTATTTCTTTAGATAGTAATAATGTTTTGCTTTTAGGAACATAAATAGATCGTAAGTCTCCCAAAGCCTCCTGATCTTTAAAAAGGAGTTCCTTAATTGTATAACCGTATTCTTCTTTTAGGATAGCACTTAACTCAAGAGTGGAAATTTGATTTTCTAGATTAATCTGAAATGATTTTGAAAAAGCGACTACTTTATTTTCTAAATCTTCAAAGTAATTGGTATGTGCTTCTTGATAAGAACGCAATGATGCTAAGAAAAAACTTTCTCGGCTTAAATTATAATGTTGAGCAATTTCTATTATGGTACTAATAAAGGCATTGACTTTGGCGGGAGCATTAGCAATAATATCAATTAAATCATTTTCATGGATTCCAAAAAGCTCTAATGGAATTTCTTTTAGAATACCAGATTTTAAAATTTCGCCTATCGGTGCCAAGTTGTTATCTAGTTTCAAAGAAACCATTTGATCATAACTTATGTCAAGATTTTCGCACAAGAGTAAAATCTTGTCCGTCTTCGGATATTTTTTTCCTTTTTCTATTTCGTTCAAATAGGATTTAGAAAGGTTCGTGAGTTTGGCTAAGCCAAATAACGAAAGGTTTTTTTGCGTGCGAACCTGTCTTAATTTAAGTCCGAAAATAAGTTTGATATAGTCTTTTTCAATGTCCATAACTCAAAAATACGCATTATAAAAATAATCGCCAAAAAAATATTTTTAATATTTAGCGAACGTTCGCTTGTTTTGTAATAATCTTTTTTATAACATTGTAGTATAAAATGTATTAGCTATGAAAAACCAATTGGAAATTACAGAGTCGGCAATGGAGTTTTTAGCCGAAAAAAACAATTCTTATGCTGCTATTTGGACAGATGAAGCAGTTGCTTTTATAACAGAATTGCACCGAAAATTTGATTCTCAACGAAAACTATTATTGTTGCAAAGAGAACAGAGACAAATTTTATTTGATCAAGGTGTCATGCCGACTTTTCCAGTTGAAACTAAATTGGTCAGAGAAGATAATTGGACAGCAGGATCCATACCCAAAGATTTATTAGATAGGAGAGTAGAGATTACAGGGCCAGTTGATAGAAAAATGATTATCAATGCCCTTAATTCTGGTGCAAAAACTTTTATGGCCGATTTTGAGGATAGTACATCTCCAACATGGGAGAACTTAATGAGTGGACAAGTAAATTTAATTGATGCTGTAAATAAAACGATCAGCTTAACAGATGAGGTGAAAAATAAAACCTATCAGTTAAATGAAAAGATAGCAACATTAATTGTTCGCCCAAGAGGATTGCATCTTAAAGAGAAACATGTTCTTGTAGAAGGGCAGGAAGTTTCAGGATCTTTGGTAGATTTTGGTTTATATGTTTTTCATAATCATAAAAAATTACTTGAAGAAGGAACTGCTCCCTATTTCTATATCCCAAAATTAGAACATTATCTAGAAGCGCGTTGGTGGAACAATGTTATTGAGTTTACTCAGAATTATTTTAGAATTCCTCAGGGAACAATTAAAGTTACGGTTCTTATAGAAACGATAACGGCAAGTTTTCAGTTGGACGAAATTATTTTCGAATTAAAAAATCACATCGTTGGATTAAACTGTGGTCGTTGGGATTATATTTTTTCATACATAAAAAAATTCCACAAGCATCCTTCGTTTTTAGTTCCAGATAGAGATCAGGTAAATATGACTTCGCCTTTTATGAAAGCTTATTCTAGTCTTGTAATTCAGAGATGTCACAAAAGAGGAATTCATGCAATTGGCGGAATGGCAGCACAAATTCCGATTAAGAATAATGATGAGGCTAATGCTATCGCTTTCGCGAAAGTAAAAGCTGACAAAGAGCGTGAAGTACGTAATGGACATGACGGAACATGGGTAGCACATCCGGATTTGGTTTCATTAGCAAAAGAGATATTTGATGCAGGAATGCCAACACCAAATCAGATTCACATAGCAAGACCACACCTTATAATTACCGAACAAGATTTGCTTGAAGTGCCACAAGGTACTATAACAGAAGAAGGAGTTCGAAAAAATATTAATGTAGGAGTTTTGTATCTGGCTTCTTGGCTTAACGGACAAGGTGCAGCGGCTATACATAATTTAATGGAAGATGCGGCAACAGCAGAGATTTCTAGATCTCAATTGTGGCAATGGCTATATAACAAAGTGGTTTTGGATAATGGAAAGCAGTTGAATCTGGCCTATTATCACAAATTAGCTTTAGATGAATTCAGTAAAATTAAAAAGGAATTGGGCGAAGAAAACTATGAAAAACGCTGGTTTCCTTTGGCTGAAAAAGTATTAGAAAGACTGGTTGTAACGCTCGACTTTGAAAACTTTCTTACTATACCGTGTTACAAATATCTATAATGAATTAAAAATTGAGAATTAAAAATTAAAAATATTTTTTCACGCAGATTTAGCAGATAACGCAGATTTTTAATTCTCAATTTTTAATTTAATAAAATGCTTTACTAACAACCCAAATAACTATACTATGAAAACAACAGAAGACAGAATTCAGGAATTGATCAACGATTGGTTAACAAACCCAAGATGGGCAGGAGTAGAGAGACCTTACACAGCAACTGAGGTGGTTACTTTGCAAGGTTCTTATGAAATAGAACATTCTATTGCCAAAATGGGCGCTCAAAAATTATGGAGAAAACTTAAAAGTCAAGATTTTGTAGCAGGATTAGGTGCTTTAACCGGTAATCAGGCAATACAAGAAGTTGATGCAGGTTTAGAAGCTATTTATTTGAGTGGATGGCAAGTCGCTGCAGATGCAAATTTGGCTGGCGAAATGTATCCTGATCAATCTCTTTATCCTGTAAATAGTGTGCCTATGGTGGTTAAGAAAATAAATAATGCTTTGTTAAGAGCAGATCAAATTCAGGTTGTTAATGGAGTTCAGGATAAAAAAGATTATTTAGTACCAATTGTTGCAGATGCCGAAGCTGGTTTTGGAGGAAATCTAAATGCATTCGAACTGATGAAATCTATGATTGAGTCTGGAGCTTCTGGAGTTCATTTTGAAGATCAATTGAGTTCTGCTAAAAAATGTGGACATCTTGGAGGAAAGGTTTTAGTGCCAACTCAAGAAGCGATTAATAAATTAGTAGCAGCAAGATTAGCAGCAGATGTTATGGGAACACCAACTCTTATTGTTGCAAGAACTGATGCTGATGCAGCAAATTTATTAACAAGTGATGTAGATCCTAGAGATGCTCCGTTTATTACTGGTGAGAAAACTAATGAAGGTTTCTTTTATGTAAATAGCGGAATTGATCAAGGAATTGCAAGAGGATTAAGTTATGCGCCTTATGCTGATTTAATCTGGATGGAAACCAGTAATCCGGATTTGGTATATGCTAAAAAGTTTGCTGATGCTATGCGCGAGCAATTTCCTGATAAAATGTTAGCTTATAATTGTTCTCCATCATTTAATTGGGCAGCTAAATTATCTGTTGCCGAAATGGAAACTTTTAGAGAAGACTTGGCTGCAATGGGATATAAATTCCAATTCATCACTTTGGCTGGTTTCCATGCTTTAAATACAAGTATGTTCGAATTGTCTAAAGCATATAAAGAAAGAGGAATGGCTGGATATTCTGAATTACAGGAGAAAGAATTTGCTTTGCAAAGTAGCGGATTCCGCGCTGTAAAACACCAAGCTTTCGTAGGAACTTCTTATTTTGATGCGGTACAAAATACTGTAACAATAGGAAAATCAACAACTACAGCAATGAAACATTCTACTGAGGTTGAGCAGTTTTAATTCAATAAAACAAGTTTAACATTGAACTGGTTTTTAAATTTTAACCATTAAGATATTAAGTTTCATTAAGATTTAAAACTTAATTTTTCTTAATATCTTAATGGTTTAAAAAAAAACTATTTTTTCAAAAGTCTTGCTTTCATTTTGCTAAAAAACTCGGGTGTGACTCCGATGAAAGAAGCAATTTGTTTTTGGGGTACTTTCTGGATTAGTGTTGGATATTTGGCGCAGAATTTCTCGAAGCGTTCTTCGGCAGATAAACTTAGATTATCCATTAAACGTTGCTGATTGGCAACCAATGAATTCTCGGTTAAAATCCTGAAAAAACGTTCTAATTTTGGAATGTCAAAATACAATTGTTCTTGGTTTTCTTTACTAAGTACAACAACTTCCGAATCTTCTAAAACTTCGATAAATAGTTGTCCTGGTTTTTGGGTAATAAGACTGTACATATCGCTTATCCACCATCCCTGACAAGAAAAACTCAATACGTGTTCTACAATATTATCATTGATATTAAAGCTTCTAATGATTCCTGAGTTTATAAAATAAGATTCTTTGCAAATATTTCCTGCGTTTAATAAAATCGTTTTGGCTTTATAGAAACGGGTTTCGGTTTTGGATAAAAAATGAGCTTGCTCCTCTGGAGTTAGCGAAACATGTTTGGCAATGTTTTCTAGAATTAAATCCATTATTTTTCTTTTACCAATGTAAACGTAGTTACTTTATAACGATTGTTTTCTATTTTTCCAGTAACTGCTGCTTTACGGATAGTATTGCAAAAGCCGTCTTTGGCATGCGCATCACCATGTTCGTCTATAGTGGTTCCGTCTACAAAATAAGATTTTCCGTCTATGCGAACGGCTAAATCACAGCTATTGCCTTTCATCCCAAATTGACATTCTCCACAAGCTGTTTCTACAATTTGAGGTTTTTCGGTAGTTTTTTTGTCTTGTGCATTGATTGTGATACTCAAGAATAGAAATGCTATAAATACTAATTTTTTCATCTTTTATAAATTTACGGTTATTAATTGTGCGGTTTTTTTTGCTCTTTCGACTACTTCTTCAATAGGAGTTTCCAGAATGTCATTTGATAAAACAACTCCCATACGACGATAAGGTCTAGAGGTTGGTTTCCCAAAGATACGGAAGTCGGTTTTAGGTAATGCAGCAACTTTTTCGATTCCGGTATAAGTCGGATTATTAGATTCTCCTGAGGCTAGAATTACGGCACTTGCTCCAGCTTTTTCTAGAGTTATTTCGAAAATTGGTAAACTTAAAATAGCACGTAAATGCAATTCAAATTCGTTGAAGTTTTGTGTTCCTGCTAAAGTTACCATTCCGGTGTCGTGCGGGCGAGGGGAAAGTTCTGAGAAATAAACTCCTTCGTTGGTTAGAAAAAATTCTACTCCAAAAAGCCCTGCGCCTCCCAAAGCTTCGGTTATTTTCTCGGCCATATCTTGGGCTTCGTATAAATCTTTGTCGGATACTCTGGCGGGTTGCCAACTTTCCTGATAATCACCGCGTTCTTGTCGGTGACCTATTGGGGCGCAAAACAAGGTTGGGTTATTATTCTGGGTAATTGTTAAAAGTGTAATCTCTGAGTTGAAATCTACAAATGCTTCTACAATTACTTCGATAACATCTCCGCGCGAACCTGCTACGGCATAATCCCAAGCTTTTAGGATATCCTCTTGAGTTTTTATAGTTGACTGTCCTTTTCCTGAAGAGGACATTAAAGGTTTTACAACGCATGGCATTCCTACTTCCTGTACGGCTTTTTGTAGTTCTTCGGCTGAGGTTGCGTATTGGTATTTGGCAGTTTTTAAGCCAAGTTCTTTGGCTGCCAAATCACGAATGGCTTTACGATTCATAGTAAAGTTAGCCGCTTTAGCAGATGGAACTACGGTAATACCTTGTTTCTCGTAATCGTAAAAACGTTCGGTACGGATGGCCTCTATTTCGGGAACTATAAAATCGGGTTTATGTTTGGCAACGATTCGGTCAAGGGCTTCGCCATCGAGCATATTGATTACTTCAAAACCATGTGCAACTTGCATTGCAGGAGCATTTTCGTAACTATCTACAGCAATTATGGTTTGTCCGATTCGTTGTGCTGCGATGGTAAATTCTTTGCCTAATTCGCCTGAACCTAGAAGTAGTATTTTCATTTTGGAGTTTTGTAATGTTGGAGTAGTAAAAGTAACTAAAAATGTTTTTAACCACAAAGTTCTATTCACATTCCAACTGTAGAGACGCACCGCAGTGCGTCTACGTAATCTATATCTATAATCTATTTTTTGGATGTGTTGATTTAACCGCAAGGTTCGCAAAGGATTACGCGAAGGACGCAAAGACATCTCGCAGATTTTGCAGATTTAATTGTTGGCTGTGTTGTAATACTGTATGTAGACGCACTGCGGTGCGTCTCTACAGTCTGTACGCGTAAATAGATATTTGGTATAATTGAAATAAAAAAGTTCGCAAAGATTTTAAAATTAATCTTTGTGAACCTTTTTGTAAATCTTTGCGCTCTTCTTTGCGATAAAAAAACTTTGCGGTTAAATATTAATGAAAATGATCTTCTTCGATTTCAAATTCGGCATCTTTCTCCCAAATTTCCATTTCGCAAGGTTTACAGTTAAATTTTAGTTTGTATTCTAGTTCGCCTTGTTTTAATACCAATGGTTCTTTTACTTTAACACCCATTATGTCTTTTTGGTGTATTGGACATTTTTTTAATTCGTATTTAATACAATATTTGGTAGTCATTACGCGCGATTTTCCTGGATCCCATTGTAATTCAAATGCTTTTTCGATTTCGGTTACGCCATGACGTTCGTAGAATTTACGTGCCGTTTTGTTTGAAACATTGTACATGAAATCTAATTTGGTTTCAGGATACGGATGCGATGTTTTTACCAATTGGTGTTCTTCACGCTTGTAATTTGCTAAGCGAATCTTGGTTAATTGATCGTAAACAGTTCTTCGCATTTCGTTGATTTTTGAAATAGGAAGGAACCAGTTTTGAGTAAACATCACATTAATTTCATCGGCTGTATATGGTGTAAAACCTGTTTTTGCCAATTGTGTTTTGATGTTTTCTTCTATTGATTCGCCAGTTTTAGTTTGTTCCTTAGAATGTTCTAAAGTAACGACACTAACATTTCCGTCTTCATCGGTTGCGATTAATTCAAAACCAGTTTCGTTTTCGGCAAGTAATAAAGTGGTGCTTAGTTTACGAACGGCGCTGTCTTCTCTTTCTACAATTTTGATGAAAGCGGCGTCGTTATTACGGTAAATAAAAGTTCCGTCTTTTACTTCTTTTAAAACGTTTGGATATATTTTTCCGTTTTCGGCTTTGTTTACGTAGATTCCGTCGGCTTCGTTATTCTCGTTGATGAAACAAAGTCCGTCACCATTGTTTAATAATTCGCCATTTTCGATTTCGTAGGCGTTTCCAACAGTTCGGATTAGTTTACCAATATATTGTCCTTTTGATTTTGGGCTTTCCCAAGATCCAATACTATGATTTCTATCGTTTACAAAATAATCGGTGTAACCACGATTAAATGTTCTGTTTAAAGAAGAATCAAAAGTGTAAGTGCATTTTCCTGAAGAAGCTTTCATGTATTTATCGTTTCCTTCTGCTTCTAGAAAACTATCTAGTTTCTGGCGAAGATAGGATACGTTATTTTTTACGTAAACTATATCTTTTAATCTTCCTTCGATTTTAAAAGATACGATTCCTGCTTCAATTAAATTCGGAATTTGATCTGAAATATCTAAATCTTTAATCGAGAGTAAGTGACTGTTTTTGATTAATGTTTCTCCGTTTCCGTCGATTAAGTTATAAGGTAAACGGCAGTTTTGCGCGCATGAACCACGATTGGCACTACGTTCTCCGTTTGCTACACTCATATAACAGTTTCCGCTGAAGGATACACATAAAGCTCCGGTTACGAAAAACTCTAGTTCGACATCGGCTTCGTCATAAATCGTTTTAATTTGATGCAAGTTTAATTCGCGGGCTAATACCACACGTTTTATTCCAGCATCTTTTAAGAATTTAATTTTGTCGGCGTCACGATTGTTGGCTTGTGTGCTGGCGTGAAGTACGATAGGAGGTAGCTCCATCTCCATGATAGCCATGTCCTGAATAATTAATGCATCTACGCCAATATCGTATAACTCATAAATCATTTTGCGACAAGTCTCAAGTTCGTTATCGTACAAAATGGTATTCATTACCACAAAAACTTGGGCATTAAATAAGTGGGCATATTTTACCAATGCGGCTACATCTTCTATTGAATTGTTGGCATTAGAACGCGCACCGAATTGTGGTGCACCAATATAAAGGGCATCGGCTCCGCTATTTATGGCGGCCATTCCCTGAATTAAATCTTTAGCCGGAGCTAATATTTCGATTTTCTTCTTCATCGAGTTGATGATAAATTATTTATTTCTAAAACTTCATACTTTTAGGCTTTCGCCCAAAAAAGTTTGTAAAGTTCCTATAAATTATTTGAGTTTGCTAATGCTAAAGTGACTTTTTTTTGGATTAGCTAACTTATATAGAATGATGATGTTTAAGTTTTTTATTTATTTGATTCGTAAGTAAGTTGTACTACACCCGATTTGAATGTATTGGTCTTAATCAATTTTAATTCTATTCGTTTTTTTAAGTCTTCAAATAATGGTTTTCCGCTTCCTAAAGCTATTGGATGTACAGATATTCTGTATATGTCAATAAGATCTAATTGAATAAATGTTTTAATAAGACTTGCTCCACCGTATAGCCATATATCCTTTCCGCCTTGTTTTTTGATTTCAGTAACTTTATTAATAATGTCAGTACTTATAAAAGTAGCTTTGTCATCATGTACGTTTTTACTTGAGAAAACAATTTTTTCTTTTGAATGTACCGCTTTCCATAATGTTTGTTCGGTTGGATAGGAGTTAGTTTCTGGTTGATAATTCCCCCACATATCATAGCTCACTCTACCATAAAAGATGGTGTCTATGCTTGATAAAAAACCATCAAAGTTCATATCATCGTCCATTATGCACCAATCAACTTCTCCGTTTGGTCCTTCGATAAATCCGTCTAAGGTTACAGCTAAATCTAAAATTACTTTTTTCATTTGTTGAATATTTAATGTTTGTCTCGCTTTGTTTTCGATATAAAAATATATTATTTCGATTTATATAAAACAAAAAAACTACTCGGTTTGTTAACAAAGTAGTTTTGGTTTTTGAAAATATTTTTATTGATTTGAGGAGATTACGTTTTGAATTATCTCTAGCTAAATCTTAAATTAATAGAAATGAGTTTTCTTTTTGCACTACCAATTTAGGGGAAAAGTATATCCTGCCGTAAATGCACCGAAAGCTTGTTCGCCAGATAAATTTCCGTAAAAGGTAGCTCCAATTTCTATGTTGTTTTTTGGTCCCAATGCAAGTCCTATGCTAATTGGGATATGTGGAACTACACCACTTTTTTTCTCATTGACATAATTAGTGTAGGTTTCAAAAGAGCCTATTGATGCGCCAATACCAGTTTCTATAAATGGCGCAATCCAAGGTATGGGAGCACAAAGGCGAACTTTTGTTCCTAAAAAAAAGGCATTAGTTTCTACTTTGTATCCTTGCGGGTTTTTAACGGCATCTTTACTAGTTGAGGTAAAAATAACGCCGGCATAAGGTCTTACGCTAAACCATTTGGTAACTCCTATTATATATTCTCCTTGAGCAAAAAAACCAGAGCCATCGATGATTTCTGGATTTTCTTCTTCATAATTTGAAGTGCTTGAGCCAAAACCTATTGAAGCTTTAATGAATCTTCCTGTTGTTTGGGCTTTTGCCAGATTAGAAAAAAATATTGTAAAAATGAAAATGATTAAGATTTTACGAAAAGTAGAAGTCATAATTAGGTGGTCTTTTGGTTTATTAATCTGTTGTAGGTGATTGGAACGAAATTAAGATTTATTTTTAGATTCTTATGAATGAAAAATAATCTATTAGGATTTGGGTTAGGGATAGGAGCGGTATCCTTTTATTTTTTCTTTTTAAAAATAAAAGATATAGTCGGATAGCCCGGCCAGAGGAAACCCCATAAAAAAAAACAGCTTAAAGTATAAAGTGATGAAACTTTAAACCTTAAGCCGTTTTAATAAACTTATTTTATATTATTATGCAGCCAAAGCTTCTTTAATTCTGCGTAATGCTTCTTTTAAAATATCGTCGCTTGTTGCGTAAGAGAAACGAATACAGTTTGGGTTTCCAAAAGCATCACCTGTTACGGTTGCTACGTTTGCTTCGCCAAGAAGATACATTGATAAATCATTAGCATCTTTAATGTGTGTTCCTTTTAAAGTTTTTCCGAAGAAAGAAGAAACGTCTGGGAAAACATAAAATGCTCCTTCTGGAACGTTGATTTTTACACCTGGAATTTCTTTTAATAATCCAACTACTAGATCTCTACGAGTGTGGAAAGCCTTAACCATGTGGTTTAAAACACTTGGATCGGCATCGACAGCTGTAATTGTAGCGCGTTGTGCTACAGAGTTTGCTCCAGATGTTACCTGACCTTGAATTTTTGTGCATGCTTTTGCAATAAATTCTGGTGCTCCGATGTAACCAATTCTGTATCCAGTCATTGCAAATGCTTTTGCAACTCCGTTTACAGTGATTGTTCTTTCTAGCATTCCCGGGATTGATGCAATACTACAGAAGGTTCCTGAGAAATTAATGTGCTCATAAATCTCATCGGCAACAACGTATATATTTGGGTGTTTTTCTAAAACTTTTGCAAGAGCTGTTAACTCTTCTCTGTTATAAACAGAACCAGAAGGGTTACAGGGTGAACTAAACCACATCATTTTTGTTTTTGGTGTGATAGCTGCTTCTAATTGTTCTGGTGTAATTTTAAAATCGGTATCTACAGATGTTGGAACTTCTACTGGAACTCCGCCTGATAATTTTACGATTTCGAAATAAGAAACCCAGTATGGTGCTGGTAAAATAACCTCGTCACCATCATTTAACATTACTTGTGCAATGTTGTATAATGATTGTTTTGCTCCTGTAGAAACTACAATTTGTGATGGTTTATATTCTAAATTATTATCTCTTTTGAATTTTCTGCAAATTGCTTCTCTTAATTCTAAATAACCTTCTACTGGAGAATAGGTACTGTAATTTTCGTCGACTGCTTTTTTAACAGCTTCTTTAATGAAGTCAGGAGTATTAAAATCTGGTTCACCTAAACTTAAACTGATTATGTCTTTTCCTTGGGCTTTTAATTCGCGTGCTAAAGCAGCCATTGCTAATGTTTGTGATGTCGCTAAATTGTTGATTCTGTCTGAAAGAATATGATTCATTTTATAGTTAATTGTGGTTTGTTATTGTGTTGATATGGTAGAGACGTACAAAAGTGCGTCTTTATAGTTTGTTTTAAAAATATTACGCCATTTCGGGTTTCATTCCTAAATCTCGTAAATGTTTGTAGTGTGCCAGAACTGCACCTCTCATGGTTTTGAATTCATGGTATGGTAAGTTGCATTCGATTGCAGTTTGTTTTACTATTTCGGCAATTTTCCCGTAATGGATGTGGCTTATGTTTGGAAAAATATGGTGCTCAATTTGGTGATTTAATCCACCTGTAAACCAGTTTACAACTTTGTTCTTTGGAGCAAAATTGGCTGTAGTGTACAATTGATGTATTGCCCAGGTGTTTTCCATCTCGCCATCTTCATTAGGTACTGGGTTAGAAGTTTCTTCTACAACGTGTGCTAATTGAAATACGATACTAAGAATTAATCCTGCTGTGTAGTGCATTACGAAAAATCCAATAACAACTTTCCACCATGCAATGCCTAAAAGCATTGGTAATGCCATCCAGATTAATACGTAAATGATTTTTGTTATTACCAATACTGTCCATAATTTGGCAGGACTTTGTGGTGTTCCGTAAGATAATTTTCTTTTTAGGTAGTTTTTCATTTGCTTAAAATCGGTTGTTAAAGCCCAATTGAAAGTCAATAATCCGTAAAGGAAAAAGGAATAATAATGTTGAAATTTATGAAAACGATGCCACTCGGCATTTTGTGTAAAACGAATAATCCTTCCTGCATCAAGATCTTCATCATGACCATGAATGTTGGTATAAGTGTGGTGTAAAACATTATGTTGTACTTGCCAGTTATGTACGTTTCCTGCAAGGACATAAATACTTCCTCCCATGATATTATTAACCCAACTTTTGGTCGAGTAAGAACCGTGATTACCATCATGCATTACATTCATTCCAATCCCTGCCATACCAATTCCCATAACAATAGTTAATAGTAAATGAGCCCAAAATGGCATGTTTAGCGTAAGTATTAAAAAATAAGGCGCAAGAAAAACAGTAAAGAGAATAATAGCTTTTAAATGAAGTTTCCAATTTCCAGTCTTTTGGATATTATTATCTTTAAAGTAACTGTTCACTCGCGAGTTAAGAGTTCTGAAAAACTTTAAGTTGTCTTGCTTAGCAAATGTAGGTATGGTCTTATTCATATAAATTTTAAATAGTGCTCAAAGGTAATTATTATAAATTTTCAATTTGCAATTTTGAGTTAAATATTTCGACTGTAAAGTAGTACTTTTGTTAAAAAATTAGAACAATGAATGAGATTCTGAAATATTTTCCTGATTTGACTGACACTCAAAAAGAACAATTTCAAAAATTAGATTTTTTATACCATGATTGGAATGAAAAAATTAATGTTATTTCACGTAAAGATATTGATGCCTTATACACCAAGCATATTCTACATTCGCTTGGAATTGCAAAAATTATAAAATTCGAACCAGGGACTTATGTGCTTGATGTAGGTACTGGCGGTGGATTTCCTGGAATACCGTTGGCGATTCTTTTTCCGGAAACTCGCTTTTATTTGATTGATGTAATTGCAAAAAAAATAAAAGTAGTTCAGGGTGTTGTCGATGCTTTGGATTTAAAAAATGTAAAAGCCGAGCAGCTTCGTGCCGAAAATGTAAAAGGGGATTTCGATTTTATCGTAAGTCGTGCTGTAACCAATATGCCTGATTTTGTTTCTTGGATTAAAGATAAAATCAAGAAAAAACATAAACACGAACTTAAAAACGGAATTTTGTACTTAAAAGGTGGTGATTTAACCGAAGAATTAAAAGATTTCCCTAAAGCGACAGAATATAATTTAGCTGATTTCTTTGAAGATGAATTTTTTGAAACCAAAAAAGTAGTTCATTTGCCGTTGAAATTTACAGTATAATATTTACCGAATACGTTTTATAAAACCCTGTCTAGTTTAGATGGGGTTTTTGCATTTTAATTTAATTATCATAACACAAAGATAATTTTGTCGCTAAGTGTATTTTTTTATCTTTGAAATACTTACAAAAGAAAAGTAATGATGGATAGAAGGAAGTTTTTTAGAAATGGCTCTTTGTTTACAATTGGAGCTGCGGTTATGAGTCCTTTTCAGGGTTCGGCAAATATTTTGGATTTAGAATCGGTTAATAAAAATAAGAAGGCCAAAAATATTATTCTCTTAGTTAGCGACGGGATGAGTACCGGAACTTTAAATATGGCCGATTTGTACCTGAACAGAAAAACAGGAAAAGGGTCTAATTGGATTCAGTTATATAAAGACAACAGAGTTTCGAGAGCATTGATGGATACAGCTTCTGCCAATTCCATAGTAACCGATTCATCGGCTGCGAGTTCTTCTTGGGGTGGTGGTTTCAGGGTGAATAATGGGGTGCTTAATGTTAGTCCTCAAGGTGAGCCTCATTTGCCTATTTGGCAAAAGTTCAAGAAGGCAGGAAAAATGGCTGGTTGTGTGACTACTGTTCCAATTACTCATGCAACTCCCGCGGGTTTTTGTGTAAATAGTAAAAGTAGAAATGCTCAGGATGATATCGCCGAACAATATCTGGACCTTGGTTTTGATGTTATGATGGGTGGAGGTTCAAATTATTTTAGTTCTGAAGTAAGAAAAGACAAAAAAGATATGTACGCAGCTTTTAAAGCTAACGGATATCAAGTTGTAAAAACTCGTTCGGATATGAATGCAGCTTCTAATTCTCAGCCTATTTTGGGTGTGTTTGCAGAGGATGGTCTTCCATATTATGTAGATAGAAATAATGATGATAATTTAAAACAAACAGTTCCAAGTCTTGCTGAAATGGCTCAGAAAGCTATTGATAGAATGAAAGGCCATAAAAAAGGTTTTGTTTTACAAATAGAAAGCGGAAAAGTTGATTGGGCTGCACACGGGAACGATATTGCAGGTTTAATTAATGACCAAATCGAGTTTGATGAAGCAATAAAAATTGCCATAGATTTTGCAGAGAAAGACAAAGAAACTTTAGTTATAATTACTACAGATCATGGTAATGCCAATCCTGGGATTATTTATGGTAAAGAGGCCAATGATAATTTTGATAGCATCCAGAAATATACACAGACTAACGAGTGGATTTTAAATCAGATAAAACCTGATTCTTCGGTTGCTCAGGTAAAGGAGATTATCGAAAAAGCCAATGGACATTCGGTTTCGGATGAAGATGCCAAAACGGTTTTGAGTTATTATGATGGTTTGCATAAGGAAGACGGATTGTATAATTACAAGAAATTGCCTTATAAAGCTTTTGCCGAAATGCAAGGAAAAATAAATTCTGTAGGTTGGATTAGTATGGATCACTCTGCCGATTATGTAGAACTAGCAATGTTTGGTCCTGGAAGCGAACTTTTAAAACCTTTTGTAAAAAATACCGATTTGCATTACTTGATGTTGCAAGCCGCAGAAGTAGAAAATAAATTTTAATTTACTTTAAAAAAATAACCCCACAAGTTTCAGAATCATCTGAAGTTTGTGGGGTTTTATTATTTGATTACCTGTTAGATAAGTTAACCAGTTTTCTTTATAACTATTTCCTATAGGGATTTCTATTGCGTTTATTTCGACTTCGTTTTTGGAATAAGCTGTCAGTTTTTTTGTCTGAATAATAAAAGAACGATGAACTCGAACAAAATTTGAGTCTAATAATTTTTCGAAGGCTGAAATGTTTTGTTTAAGATGATGCGATTTCCCGTTTTCAAGATGTATCGTGATATAATCTTTTAGACTTTCGATGTATAAAATTTCTTCAAAAATTATTTTGATATTTCTATTTCCACTAGACACGAAAATATGATTTTTAGGAATTGATTTTTCTTCTTTTTTGGGCGTTTGTAATTGTTTGAATTTTTCTATTGAAACAAAAAAACGATCAAAAGTAATTGGTTTTAAAAGGTAATCTATAACATTGAGTTCATATCCTTCGATGGCATATTCGCGATAAGCGGTTGTGAAAATTACCTTAGGAGGATTTTTTAATTTCTTCAAAAAATCATTCCCTTTTAATAAAGGCATTTCGATATCCAGAAATAGTAAATCGACAGTATTTGTTTCTAAAAAAGTATATGCTTTTAATGCGTTTTCAAATGAATTGACTAGTTCGAAGCTGTCAAAATTAGCCAGATGTGATGCAATTAATTCTCTAGCCAATGGTTCGTCGTCGACGATAATACATTTGTATTTCATTTGAAAACTTTATATTTAGTAAATGCAATTTTAATCTTTTTGAGGATGGTTTGCAATCTAATCTAGTTATTTTGCAGTTTCTTTTGCTATACGTTCTAAAACTTCTATTGCATTTTTATTCTCAGGATTAAGGACAATAGATTTTTTATACATTGCAATAGCTTCTTCTTTTTTATTGATTTTTAGCAAAGCTTCGCCATAACTATCATATGTATTTGCACTTTTTGGATTTAAAAGCATATTTAATTTAAAAACTTCGACAGCCTTTTCATTTTCATTTTTGCGTAATAATTCATATCCCCAATTGTTTAAATCATCTTCGGAATTATTGTAAGCCAATTGCTCTTTTTTGTCCTCGTTAAATGCTTGGATTGTATATTGTAAAGCGCGTTCTTGAATTTCAGTTTTTTGTTTAGAACCATTTGCATACATTTTGGCAATTGAAGTAATTACCAATGGCGGATTGTCTAGCCAAATAGCATGTCCGCAGCCATAAGCGGTGATATCGGTAACATTAGGGTTGTTTTCAACATATTTTTTATGACCATTTTTCCATCGTTCTATTTCTTCGGGTATTTTATAGAAAGGGATTCCGTTGATAAAATCAACAACAGGAATGGTTTTAGGAATAGATAACTTGCTCATTATCTTTACAGTTTCGGCAATAGTTGCCGACATATAATAAATGCCTTTATTGTTTTTTTTCCATTGTGGGATTAGTTTATCTTGCGTGGCTAACATTTTTTCGATATACCCATCTTCAAAATAGCTATGATTAACATCAATTAATACAACCGCTTTTACAAGTTTAGGATGCCTGGTTGCATAAAGAGTTGATAAATAACCTCCGTAAGAATGTGAGACTAACATGATTTCTTTATCGTATCCTAGTTTTTTTAAACCAATTTCCAAATCTTCAATACTACTGATGATTCCGTGTTTAGAATCATCGGTTTGTAAAGTATCAATTGTACTTGTACCAAAACCAGATCTGTCGTAAGTTATTAAAGTAGCGTTTGTAATTTCGGAAATTGGTTTTAAAATAGAATTCCAAACCGAACCATCATTCCCACCACCAGCGTCAAAAAGAATGGGAGTTCCTTTTCCTTTTACAATCTTAAAATGAATTTTGTGATTCCCAACATCGACTAGAGTATCAATAGTTTTAGATTGGCTGTTTACTGTAATAACTGAGCAAAAAAATAAAAGATTAATATTAATTAAGAAATATTTTTTCATAAAAGTTGAGAGGGTTAGTTTTTTGTAGAAAATTGTTTTGAAATTTTAGAGATTAAGATAAAGCTTAACCTTATAAAGGAATTGTGTTTCTTCTATTTCTAATTGATGTTTTTTGGGATATAATAAATCCAATTGTTTTCGAATATTTTCTAATCCAATTTTTGATTTATCTGAAATTGCTGTAATCTCATTTTGCGGCTTTGTATTCTCGATACTAAAGATGATTTGTCTTTTTTTACTCTCTAAATTCATTTTGATAGTGGCTTTCTCAGTCTCATTAATTACACCATGTTTAAAAGAATTTTCTATAAATGTTAAGATAATAAGAGGCGAAATTTTGTTGCTTTCCTGAATGTCTTTTGTAAATAAAATATTTAATCTGTTTTCGCTATAGCGAAGTTTTTCCAGAGCGATGTAATTCTCGATTAAGGCAATTTCTTTTTCGATAGAAACGTAATCTTCATTACAACGGTATAATACAAAGTCCAGAATTTCGGATAATTTGGCAATTACTTCGGGAGCTTTATCATCTTTTTTAAGGGTTAATGTGTATAAATTATTCAGCGTATTAAAAAGAAAATGAGGATTTAATTGATTCTTTAAAACTTTTAATTCCATCGATTTTTTTTCTTCTTCTAATTTTAGAAGGCGTTGCTGCTTGCGATTAAAGCTGATAAAACCCAATATGATAATTGGATAAGTGATAAAAGAAAACTCTCTGAATATTAATTTAAAAGAAGTTAATCTTTCGGGAATAGACATTTTGTGTCCAAGCCAATCATCAAAGAAACCGGGGAATTTTGGCTCTAGATAATAGAATTTTAAAATCATTAAAAGAGCAAAAACAAGATAAAGCCAACTTGTAGCAAAAAGTATAAAAAGTAAATATTTCTTTCTATTAAGTGTTTGTGGGATAATCCAATAAATTAGTCCATAAGCAACAGTTATCTGCGCTAAAATTTTCCACGCATAAACAAACGCAAAATCATAATAAGTATGAGTATCACCATCAGACTTACCATTGATGTATAATAGCAAAAAGGAAATCCAATAGATACAATGAAGGAGAATTCTTTTTAGGTCGATATTTTTTAAAAAACTCATTATAATATTTTAAGAGGGAACAAGATAATAAAATATCGAAGTATCCTTTATTCACGGGTTTAAATAAAAGCTTTTTGCCCCTAAAAATAGCATTTGAGCATACGAATGAACTATTCTTTTAAAATCTATTATTTGAATGCTAAAGTTGTGTTTTCGATTGCGTACCAAATAGAGAATTTATTCTAGAATTATATTCGCTAAAAAAATAAATGATGATTAAACTCATTCTTCTATTCGCATTATTTTTAGTAAACGAGCTAAAAAGTATCCTTTTTTAAACAATCCAAAAAATACTTAAACCTAAACAAAATGAAGACAATGATTAAAAACGTACTAGGTATTCTGATTCTCATGAATACGGTAAATTTATTTTCACAAGAGGGCAAACAAGAAATCACTTATAGTGAAGTTTCGAGAACAATTAAACCAACTTTGTTTGCCGATTTAGGCGAAACTTGCCAAACTCCCGATGGCATGGCTTTGGATAAAAAAGGCAATCTGTATTTGGCTATCACCAATCCGATGACTTTTGAAAAGCATGGAAGTAAAATTTTGACTTTTGATAAAAATGATAAACCTGTACTATGGTTTGATAAACTACCAGTACATCCTGTAACGAAGAAGGTGCATCCTATGGGGATGGAATTTGGTCCTGACGGGAATTTATATGTAATGGATAATCAGTTTTTTGCTGATAAAGAAAATTTCTCCAGATTGTTAAGGGTCGTTGTTGAGAATGGTAAACCTAAATATGCTGAGGTTTTGGCAGAAGGTTTCAATTTTGGTGAAGCAGTAAGATGGTATAAAGATAGAGTTTATATAACGGATGCTCTTTTTGAGAATAGAAGAGAAAGTGGGATTTATAGCTTCTCGCTGAAAGAATTAAATTCGGGCAAAATAACTTTGGATAGGAATACAAAACCCAATTATCTCGTAACAACATTTACTCTTAAACCGGAAGTAACAAAACGAACCATTGGCATTGATGGAATTGCTTTTGATAAAAAAGGGAATCTGTATGCGGGAAATTTTGGAGACGGTGTAATTACAAAACTTGAATTTACAAAAGAAGGTAAACTAAAATCTAAAAAAGTAGTTTTTGACTCGGATAAATTAAAATGTTGTGATGGATTTTTCTATGATGAGAAAAGGAATTCTATTTTTATTGCCAATTATGATAACAATAGCGTTCATCAGTTAGATTTAAATACAAATACAATACATTTAATTTGGGAAAATGACAATGCAGATGGTTCAGACGGTCAGTTGGATAATCCTTGTGAAACGATAATTTATAAAGGAAAATTACTGGTTGTAAATTACGATACTTTTAAAGGGGAGAAGAATATTGAAATAGACTCTTTTCATACTATTTCTAGTTTTGAATTAGGTAAATAGATTTAGCTCGTAATAAAAAAGAATACCCACAAGTTTAAAATGTTTTAAACTTGTGGGTATCTCTATAAAATATATTGATTTAACTAGCTTCTTTAGGAAAGCATAAAAAAGGATTTGTTTCGTAGTTTAAACTTGCAACATAATCTTTAATGGCAGTTTCCGAAGATTTTGCACTGTATTTATAAAAAGGATCGAAGAAAAATTCACGACATATTACAGGTTCTGTTGACGGATTGTATACTTTTTTACTTGCATCATTTAAATCTTCCTGATTGTATTGGCAAGGCATGAAACGTGTTAATTCGGATATAGTATCTTTTAACCATTTGTCAAATATTTTCTTCTTTGGTGAAATATGGCGTGCAAGTAATGCTAAGCCGATAATTTCACTTTGTAGATAGTAAGATCCTTTTCTGCGCAATACATCTATCATTCTCACATTCATTAGTGCTACCCAAATCGGACCATCTATGGGACCAGATGCAGGAACATCCATATTAAGATCAAAAACCAATGGTTTGGTATATTCTGGATTTGATATGGAGCACCAAAGTGCTTCAATGCGCTGTTTCGTGTCTTGTGATGATTCTACATGACTCTTATAACGCCAGTATATCCATTCTAGTAAGGCTGCAGTAAGTCCTAATGACGCTTTATATCCAATCCCAGATAGAGAATTCTCTAATCCCATATGGTCACCTGCGGGATCAATAAATTTCTCCATTATCTTTTCATTCCATTTAAAATCAATTACGTGACCAACACTTTTAGCCTCACGAATTATTTCGGGTACTTTTTCCAAACTTTTCATATATCATTTAATTAAAATCTGCATTTATGTGTAAATATTTTCTTATCTTTTAAATTTTGTTTTAGGAGAAGTAAGGTGTTCATTTCTCGATGTTTTTTTAATTTAATTGTAAGATTAAGAATGTCCAAATTTACAAGTGTGCTTGTTTTTTTTAAGTCAGGATAAGTTTTTAAAATGACAGAATAAGGTTTTTAAAAGGGTATAGCTTTGAAAATCAATTACGTAAGAAAATAATTACACATTAAGTAGATTGAGTTTTGCTAGGAATTATTTTGTAAAAAGAAAAACCCACAAGTTTCAAAATTATTTGAAGCTTGTGGGTTTTATTATTTTTAAACTTTAGAGATTATTCTCCTAAAAATGGATATCTATAATCTTCTGGAGTTACAAATGTTTCTTTTATTGTTCTTGGAGAAGCCCAACGCAATAAGTTTAATGCAGAACCTGCTTTATCATTTGTTCCTGATGCTCTTGCACCACCAAATGGTTGCATTCCTACAACAGCTCCTGTTGGTTTATCATTGATGTAGAAGTTACCTGCAGCATTTTGTAATTTAGTTGTAGCTACTTCTATAGCATAACGGTCTTGACTAAATACAGCACCAGTAAGAGCATATTCAGAAGTAGTATCAACTAATTCTAAAGTTTCTTCCCATTTTGCATCTTCATATACATATAAAGTAATTACCGGCCCGAATAATTCGGTTTCCATTGTAGTATATTTTGGGTTTGTAGTTACGATTATCGTTGGTTCAATAAAGTATCCAACAGATTTATCGTAATTTCCACCAACGATTATTTCAGCATCAGCATCTTTTTTAGCCTGATCAATAAAACTAGCTAATTTATCAAAAGATCCTTCGTGAATAACTGCAGTAATAAAGTTACCAAAATCTTCTGGTGACCCCATTTTCATAGATTTCACATCAGTAATTAATTGTTCTTTTATAGCTGGCCATAAGCTTTGTGGAATATAAGCTCTTGAAGCTGCAGAACATTTTTGTCCTTGAAATTCAAATGCTCCACGTACAATTCCAGTAGCAACTTGTTTTACATTAGCGCTTGGGTGTGCAATGATAAAATCTTTACCACCAGTTTCTCCTACGATTCTTGGGTATGTTTTATAATTGTGAATGTTTGCACCAATTTTAGCCCAGATATCTTTAAATACATGAGTTGATCCTGTGAAGTGAACTCCAGCAAAATCACGACTTGCTAATACTGTATCAGTGATCATTAATGCATCACCAAAAACTACGTTTATTACACCATCAGGAACTCCAGCTTCTTTAAAAACTTCGATGATAATTTGAGTAGAGAATACTTGGCTATCACTTGGTTTCCAGATCACAACATTCCCCATCATTGCAGCACTTGCAGGAAGATTTGCAGCAATAGCAGTAAAGTTAAAGGGAGTGATTGCGTATACAAAGCCTTCTAGAGGTCTGTATTCAAGACGATTCCAAGTTGTAGAATCAGATTTTGGCTGATCTCCATAAATTTGAGTCATAAACTCTACGTTGTAACGTAAAAAATCAATCAATTCACAAGAAGCGTCAATCTCTGCTTGGTGAATGTTTTTAGATTGCCCGATCATTGTAGCTGCGTTTATTCTAGCTCTGTAAGGACCAGCAATAAGTTCAGCAGCTTTTAAGAAAATTGCAGCACGTTGTTCCCATGCCATATTTGCCCAAGATGCTTTTGCTTCAAGCGCATTTGCAATTGCTTTTTCAATATGTTTTTTTTCGGCTAGGTGGTAAGTTCCTACTACATGTTTGTGGTCATGAGGAGCCGTAATATTTCTAGTGTTTCCGGTTTTAATTTCTTCACTTCCAATGTATAACGGAACATCAATTTTTGAGTTCCACATTGAAGTATAAGCTGCTTGTACTGCTGCTTTTTCTGGTGAGTTTGGTGCATATCCTTTTACGGGTTCGTTTACCGCTTTAGGTACATGAAAAAATCCTTTTAGCATATTGTTTAAAATTAGATAATTAGACAAATTAACAGTCGGATAATTCATTTTATACGAATTATCTAACGCTGTACAAAAGTACGAAGGTTAAATTAATAATCTGATAATTTTGTTATAAGATAACTATAAAATATTCTGGTGAAATAAAGAGATTAGTTCAATGCAAAAGGAGCACACATTCTAAATGTAGGTACGATAACCTTGAAAGTTTTTGTAGTAGTAAAATTAACCATATTAAAATATCCTTTCATTGCGCCATAAGGAGACGATAATAAACAACCAGAGCTATAAGTGTGGAATTCGCCAGGTTTTAAAACAGGTTTTTTACCTATTACGCCTTCACCATCTACTATTTCGATATCGTTTAATGAATCGAAAATTTCCCAATGACGAGAAGTAAGTTGCACCGAATCTTTACTATGGTTCTCTATAGTAACCACATAGCTAAAGGCAAAGTGAATCTTGTAGTTCTTGAAGTAGGTACCTTCAAAACTAGTCAAAACCGATATTTTTATGCCTCTTGTTATTTGTGAAACCATACTAAAGTGGTATATATGTGCGTAATAGAAGCAAATTTACAAAAAAAATGATTCAAAAGAACCATTTCTTAAATGTTTTTTAATTGATGATATTTAAGGAGTTAGCAGATCCTTTCCCAATTACACGATCATAACGGTCTCTGCTTTCGCGATAATAGACCAATATAGTATATTCATTCTCTGTTTGGTAAAAATTGCCATCGATTGCATTTTGAGCATCGATAATTCCTTTTTTATCAGCTATTTGATATTGGTAGTTAGTAAATCCCTGCTTTATCATTATGGCTTTTTCGTACACTCCTTTTTCGGTATTATAATCCATTTTATTTTCGGGAGTTAAACTGTAGTTGTTAAACATTCCGTTAATGTAAATGTCTTTATTGAGTCGGAAAGATGGAGCCGAAAGGGAGAAATAAACCCAGGCATAATCGGCTTCCACCTCATTATTGGAGGCGTTTATATTCTTCACAACAAAGTTTCCATCAATATCCTGATAGTTTGTATAAGGGAAATTGCCTCTGGCGCTATTAGTGTATAAATAAGAACTATATATATCTTTACTAGAATCTACTCTTCCCACATTATTACCTGCATTACGGATGTCTTTATTTTCAAAATATAAAAATTCATTTCCAGCCCAAAACTGTGTTTCGTTGTTGTATTTGTATATTAAATCGTTCCCAATTGTGTACTGTGGTGGGACGTTTTTAATTCCAGTATTAAAGTTGCCATTTTGTAATATAAAAACTTTTACACTTTGTAATGGAGTCTGAAAAAGGAATGAGTTAGATTTTATGGCAAAATCCAAATTATGTTTGTATTCGATATCACTTACAGTTCGACTTCGTTTTACCTGAACAGGTACAGTAACCAAGTTTTCATAAAGAATAAATTTTCTTGTAAAAACAACATCTTTATCTTCATTTAGGATTTTAATGATATAATTACCTGTGATTAATAGTTGTGTATTTTGATTCGGAAAAGAAACTTTATAATGAGAATATAATTGTATGGTATTAAATGAATTGGTGTAATTGGTGATTCTTTGACCATCAAATCCTTGTAGATAATCTGTTTTCGGAATATCGGATGGAATCCAATTGTAATCGCAGTGAATGATTTCGTAGTAGTAATCGGCTTCGTTGCCAAACAGGTCGTCAAACTGCAACTGAAATTCATTTCCTAGTTCAATTATAGGAACAACATTTTGCCCACCTTGTACAAACGAAACGGTTTTGATATTATAAGGGGGCGGGATTTCGGATTGTACCTGGGCTGTAGCCGAAGCAAAAACAAAGAAGAAAATTAATTTTTGAAAGAAAGAATTTGGCATCTTATTACGTTGTAAGATTGTAAATATAACAATTTTATATAACGAAAAATATGCCAATTTATTAAGAACCTAATATGTATTCTAAATTAACTTCAATTTCGTCGTTAACAAAGCTTTCTTCTAAAAGTGAATCAGATAATAGTTTTTTGTTTTCTTGCAGTTTAATTATTTTTTCTTCAACCGTATTTTTCGAAATAAATCGGATAACATTTACTTTGTTTAATTGCCCAATTCGGTGCGCTCTTCCCACTCCTTGTTTTTCAGCAAAAGGATTCCACCAAGGATCTAAGAACAAAACATAAGAAGCTTTGGTGATATTTAAACCAACGCCACCAGCTTTGAGCGATATAAAAAACAACAAAGGATCTTCGTTTTCCTGAAACAGATTTACCTGCTGTTCTCTTTTCTTAGCAGGGGTATCGCCTGTAATTTCGCAAAAAGCTATTTTATTTTCTTTGCACCAAGTCGTGTAAAAACTCAAATTAGTAACAAATGAACTAAAAATGATCGTTTTTTGTTTCCCTTTTACTAACGTTTCTAGATAATTAGTGACTGCATTGTATTTTCCGGAATCAATTTCAGATTCCTGATCTACCATTTTCGGATGATTACTCAGTTGTCTTAACTTCATCAGCGTATTGATAATGCTAATTTTGTCTGGGCTGGATCCATCTGTGTTTAGTAAAAAATTACGAGCTTTTGATTTCTCTTTTTCATATAATTTCTCCTGTTCAGGATCCATGTCGCAATAATAAATCTGCTCTGTTAATTCGGGTAAATCTTTTAAAACCTGTTCTTTGGTTCTTCTTAAAATATAAGGCTGAATAAGATTTTTTAGCTCTGCTAAACTATCTTCATCTTGCTTTTTCTCAATCGGAATTTTATAATTTTCGGCAAAGAAATTATAACTACCCAAAATATCAGGATTTATAAATTGCATTTGCGACCATAAATCATCCAAAGAGTTTTCGATAGGCGTACCACTTAAAGCTATTTTATGTTCCGTGTTTATTTTATTTATAGCTTTAAAAATCTTAGAATTTTTATTTTTAATGTATTGACTTTCGTCCAAAATTAAATAACGGAAATTGTATTTTTCTAAAATTGAAATATCACGATGAATGATGCTGTAACTAGTGAAAATCAAATCGGATGATTCTAATCTGCTCGCTAATGGTTTTCGGTCGTTACCAACATACTGCATTTTTGAAAAATGCGGTGTAAATTTCCCAGCTTCATTATACCAGTTAAAAACCAATGAAGAAGGTAAAACGATTAAAGTTTTTAAAGGTTCTCTTTCGATAATGGTTTCGTTTTGAAACAAGTCAAAATTCGTGGTTTTAGTTGTAAATCCTAACTGCTCTTGTACGGCAACCAATACGGCTAAGGTTTGTAAAGTCTTACCAAGTCCCATATCATCGGCCAGACAAGCGCCTAAATTGGAGTTAAAATGACTCAAAAGCCATTTTACACCATCAATTTGATATGGTCTTAAAGTCGCTTTTAGCAAATCAGAAGATACATATTCAGCTTTTAGAATTGGATTTACATCGTTTTTGATTTCCGGAATTGCATCTAAAGCGGCAAAATTACTTTTACGCAAAAGCAGATTTCCATTCTCTGTTCTGGCCAATTTTGCCAGCGAACTATATTTACTGAGCCATTCTAAAGGAATCAAAAAATAGTTTCCGTCAGGTAATAAAAAAAGTCTTTCTTTGCTTTTTATATTTGGAATAATTTCGCTGAAATTGATTGTATAATCCCCAATCGAAATGATTATTTTAATGTCAAACCAATCTTCTTTAGTTTCTCCTTTTGAAAATAAAACAGTATGATTTTCTGTAATGATTGCTTTGCTTTCCAGTTGCAAATTTTGGATTGTAAAACCTAAATTTTCTAATTCTTCCTTGCGATTAATTACCAATTGAATATTAGTGTAAGGATCAGGAATTTCGGTGTCCGAATTCCATCCAAATAATTCATTTTTTATTTTTATAAAACCAATTTCAAGTAGCTTATCTGTATATGAAGTTTCATCAGGACTTCGTTTAAATTGAATTATTTTTGGCTCATTGGCAACGCTAAAATCAACATATGTATGTGTTTTTTTAGGCTTACTGGCATCAAAAATATACCCGTCATAATCGAAATGAAGGTTAAGATAATAACAGTTTTTAAAAAAATCATAAACGGGTTGAATCGTACAGGAAATAATTTTATCACGAAGTTCAATTTCAAAACCAGTTGCTTCAATATCGGTCTTTTTTGCTATTTCAGGAATGAAATTCTTAAAATAATCATCAACTAATCTTGAAGGTATTTCGATTGATTTTTTCTTTAAAAAAGGGGAAAGTTTTTTAGAATTCAGTTCTTTTAATTGCCCTAATTTTTTATCGATAATTAACCAGCCTGGCTCATCTAGTAGGATATCGACACTACTATTCATAGGCAAAAATGTAGTGTTGTTTTCTTTTAAAGATAGGGTATAGGTAATTCCTTCTGAGTGTTTGTCAAATTGAATTAGAGGTTCAAAATCTAGAGGATTAATAGTAACTCGCGAACGATAAAAATCCTTTTCAATTCCCATGTTAATAGATAACGGAAATTGTTCTTTTACAATTAGTGTGTAAAAGGAACTTAAATTTAGTTGTAAATGCTGACGAATTGCAAAATCTATTTTGGAATCTTTTTGCAAATCAGTAATTGTTTTAGCCGATTTTATTTTTGCACTAAATTTCTTGAAAATAAATTCAGGCTTTAAAGATTCACAAGCCGTCAATATTTTTTTTGAGTTAGCATCTAAATTTTCGAAGACAATTCCAAAGCCATCAAGAACGTCTGCAGTTGCTTTTTTGTTTAAATATTTAATGTCATTATCAATAACATCTTCTACAATATAAGCAGTTGGGATATGGGTATTCAGATTTTTTTCAAAACTGATGTCAAAACAAAATTGAAATGATTTCGAAGGTTCCAAGATTAGGGATTTGGTTTGGTTGTAATTTGGGAAGTTGTCTAATTCGAAAAAACTAAAAGTAACGCAGATAAAACGGATTGCTAAAGCAAAACGCTGATAAAAACGGATTTTTTGTTTTAGTTATTAATTCGAATCAAGAATTTAAATAAAAAAAATACTATTCCATTGATGAACCTAACAGGTTTTTAAAACCTGTTAGGTTTTGAATGATTATTATATTTTATAATTCAGTCTTGATTGTATTATTGGTCAAGAGCTTTTTAAATGAACTTACATCACTTATATGGTGAAAAACTTTTTAGTTTTCCTGTTTAAAGCAAAGTGGGATAATTTCTCCTTTGGCCAAACAATATTTCTCTACCAGTTCTGGAGCTATTTTGTTAGTGTAATCTTCTTCGATTACTATAAAGCCAATGCTTCTTAATTTATCAAAATAATCACGACCGTAAATACGTACGTGGTCATATTGTCCGAATATCTTAGCACGTTCTTTTTGGTCGGTAATTGTATCATCGGCAAAAGTAACTTCTCTTGATAAATCTTGTGGGATTTGCAAAATTGCCATTCCGCCTGGTTTTAAAACGCGAAATAATTCTTGCATAGCTTTAGTATCATCAGGAATATGCTCTAAAACGTGATTGCATAAAATGACATCATATTCATTATCCTTAAAAGGCAAATTGCAGATATCTGCTTTTACATCTGCTAAAGGAGAGAACAAATCAGTCGTTGTATAATCAAGATTTTTTTGCTTGCGAAATAGTTTATAAAATGCTTGTTCCGGAGCAAAGTGTAATACTTTTTTTGGCGCTGTAAAGAAATCTGTTTGATCGTTCAGATATAACCATAACAAACGGTGTCTCTCTAAAGAAAGCGTACTTGGTGATAATACGTTGTTACGTTGAGTTCCATAACCATAAGGTAAAAACATTTTGAAACTTTTACCATCGATAGGATCGGTAAATTTATCTCCTTTTAATGTAAAGGCTAAAATAGGACGTGCCACATAACTCAAACGAATTAATAATGGACGTGGAATGGTATTAAGTATTAGTTTAAAAAGTTTCTTCATAATTATTTCGCAAAGGCTCACAAAGTGAACTCAAAGATTCGCTAAGTTTTTAAGTATTTGATTTTGAGTTTATAAATCTTTTTATATTGTTTTTTAATATGGTGCTGTTATAGTTTATCAATAAACCTAATGGATATTTTCCTAGCTTTAAATACGTTACTATTTGTGCAAAATGAGCTGGGCTGAAATTTTCGACATTTTTTAACTCAATTACTAATTTGTTTTCGACAAGTAAATCAATTCGATATCCTTGTTCTAATCTAATTTCTTTATAAATAATTGGGAGTGTAACCTCTTTTTCAACCTTTAAACCTGCATTTTTAATTTCATAAAATAGACACTCTTGATAAGCTGATTCAAGTAAGCCTGGTCCAAGTTGTCGATGAACTTCAATTGCTAAGCCAATTACCTTGTATGATATTGCTTGTAAATCTTCAGGTATTTCGGAGAACTCTTGACTCATCTTTAAGACTATTTGAAACTAAATCTTTGTGTTTGCTTTGTGAAACTTAGCGTAATAGCTTTATCTTATAATACCAGAGGCACTTTTCTGAATTCATCTTCTTCGTTACTCTCGATTCCTAGGGCTTTATAGATGTATTGGAAAGTTGATAAGATTTCTGGTTTACCATCGATTAAAGCTACATCATGCTCAAAGTGTGCACTTGCTTTACCGTCGGCAGTTGTAATTGTCCAGCCATCTTTATGTTGTTTTATGTTTCTTGTTCCAAGATTAATCATTGGTTCAATGGCAACAACCATTCCTTCAACAAAAAGTTTTCCTCTTCCTTTTTTACCATAATTAGGCATTTCAGGATCTTCGTGCATTTTTTGTCCAAGTCCGTGACCAACTAGTTCGCGAACAACACCATATCCATGTGCTTCGGTATATTTTTGTATAGCGCTTCCAACATCTTCTACGCGGTTTCCAGCTTTAAATTCGCGGATTCCTACATATAAAGATTCTTTGGTAACTTGTAATAATTTTTTAACCTCTGGAGCAACTTCTCCTATCTCAAAGCTGTAAGCGTGATCTCCGTGATAACCGTTTTTGTATGCACCACAATCTACCGAGATAACATCACCACTTTTTAGAGGTGTATTATTTGGAATACCGTGAACAACTTGCGAGTTTGGACTCATACAAAGTGAGTTCGGGAAGTCGTACAAACCTAAAAAGCTTGGTACAGCACCGTGATCACGAATAAATTCTTCGGCTAGTTTGTCAAGATATAATGTGGTAACTCCTTCTTTTATTTCAGAAGCAATCATTCCTAATGTTTTAGATACGATTAAGGCACTTTCGCGCATTAATTCTATTTCTTCACGTGATTTTACAATAATCATAATTTCGGATTTTCAGTTGGCAAAAGTACAATTTTAATATTATTTTTTTTAAATAGCTTTTGTATTTAATTATAACAATTATAATTACAACAAATAGCAGACAATAAATATATAGAAAGATTGTAAAATTATCTTGTTAAAATGAAAAGAGTTGTAGAAACAATTGAATAAATTAGCTTATTAATTAACTCGTTACATTATGAAAAATAGTATTAACCAAGAAGGTAAAAGTAAATCGGCAGGCTTGATTAAGATGAAGAGATTTGCTTTGGGAGTATTGGGTGTAGCTGTAGTTCTTTTTTTAATTGCAATTTATTTTAAAATAGGTTGGCTAAAAGCCTTTAGCGAAGCTGCGATGGTTGGTGGAATTGCAGATTGGTTTGCTATAGTGGCATTATTCAGGCATCCTCTAGGATTGCCAATTCCGCATACCGCCTTAATACCTAATAATAAAGATGCCATTGGGCAAAATCTCGGCACTTTTGTTTCTGATGAGTTCTTAATCAAAGAGAAATTAGAAGTAAAAATCGAACAGTTTAATTTTGCCGAAAAGGCTGCAAACTGGTTGTCTGATAAAACTAATGCAAATACGATTGCGTCATTAATTATTGAAGATATTATACCAGGGATTTTAAAAACAATTGTAGATGAAGATGTTCAGAGGTTTATTCAAGCCAAATTTGAAACCAAATTAAGGGAAATAAATTTTGGAGAATGGATTGCAGTAGGGTTGGAGTCTTTAACCAAAAGTGAAAAACAAGAACAGTTAATTACTAATGTATTAAAAATACTTACCGAAGAATTGCAGAATAACAGAGATGTGATTCGCGAAAAAGTAAATAAATCAACGCCTTGGTATACGCTTGGAGTAGCCGATAAAAAGATTGCAGATGGTATTTTTAACGGACTTTATGAGTTTATCGATGAAGCAAAACATTCTAACAGCAGTATCAGGAGAAAAATAAATGCTTACGTTCTTGACTTTATTACAGAGTTAAATAATTCGCCAGAGCTTCAGCAAAAAGTAAATGATTTAGTAATAGAGTTTGCTCATAAAAGCGAAGTAAGAGAATATATCAATGATATTTGGAGTCAGATTAAAGTGGCTATTTCTGCCGATTTAGAAAAGAAAGATGATTCTAAAATAAAAAATAAAATCATCAGCATGATTCAGAATTTTGGCGTGAGTATAAAAGGGGATGAGATTATGTTGAGCAAAATAAATAATTTTATAAAAATAGATTTGCTAGGAATCCTTTTAAAGAATAAGCAAATGATTGGTGACTTAATTGCTTCTTCGGTTAAAAGCTGGGACAAGGAAGAAATTTCGAATAAGCTAGAATTAGAAATCGGGAAAGATCTACAGTTTATCCGAATTAACGGAACCGTAGTAGGAGGGTTTGTTGGTCTTTTTATTTATTTTGTAGAACATATTATTACCTAAAAAAAGAGACAAACCGTAAGATTTGTCTCTTTTCAGGATATTTTAAGTTCTGTTTTAATCTGGATTTGCCATGATTTTAAAAAGTTCCGAATTAGAAATATAAAATCTGTTTTCTAAAGCAATAGCTGCAAGCTTGGCACTTACTAAATTATTTTCTCGAGTATTGATTAAGAATAGAGAGCTTTCTCCAAACGAAAATAAACGTTCTTCGGAGTTGAGCATCGTAACATTATTTTCAACCAAATCTTTCGCCAGTTTCTTTTGTTTTAAGAGCGAATTGATTTCTAATTTTTGAGCACTTATTTTATTCGTTAATTGTGTTTTTTCTAAAGCCAAAGCAAATTCATTTTCTTGAACTTTAAATTTTGCTAGTTTTAAATTCCCTCTTTCCTTTCTTAAAAATAAAGGGAAATAAAATTCTAAGCCAACTTTATAATCTTTAAAATTATAATTGTCAATGTAGCTAGGTTCTGATAAATAAGAGTAGCCTACATTTATTTTAGGTAACAGCATATTCTCTTTTAGCTTTTTTTCTACATTCAAAATCTCTATTTTGTTTTGTAATGCGTTTATTTTTGGATGCGTTTCTAAGCTAAAGTCGTTTTGTAATAAGTCATTAGTTTTTAGCGTTTCTTGCAATGTGTTTTCTAATGCAGTTTCAGGAACAAGACTATCCGACATCTCTAGCGGAATATTATTTTCTAACCAAAGAAAATTAGATAGTTCTAGTTTAGCTTTAGCTAGTTTTAATTTAGAATCCTCAAGGCTTAATTCTCTATTTTTTAAACTAATTCCAGCTTCGATACTATCAATTGCAGGTTTGTCTCCCTGACTTATTAAAGCTTTGATACCTGATAAGCGTATTTCAGCATTATTATCGTATGTTTCATAAAGCTTCATTTCGTCAAAATTCTTCTTCCAGTTAAAATAAGCAATCGAGGCATCGTACAATACAGCAATGGCTTGAAGTTTCCTTTCGGACTCACTTAGTTTTATCTGAATTTTAGCTTTTCGAACATCTGCCATTCTTTGATTAATGAATAGTCCTTGCCCAATAGGTACACTAATCCCGAAAGAAGTTAATCCCTGATTTGGGGTTGTGTTCTCAGGATTAAGATAAACACCTTCGTTATTGTCGAATCCGGCTTTTAACTCAATTCCGTACCAGGTTGGGATTTTAAAACTGCTATTTAAAATGGAGTAATATTCTTTGTCTTTAAATTGTTTTTGACTAAAATCGACTTCAATTTTTGGATCAAAACCACCTCGAGCCATCATTAAATTGGCTTGAGCTTTGCTTACTTCCAAATTAGCATTTTTAACCAATGGATGGTATTTTTTTACATATCCAAGGAATTCATTATAAGTGAATTCCTTAGAAATTGGTTCTTGACCAAAAACGGTAAAACCAATAAAGAGAAAGGCAATAAGTATTGGTTTCATTATTTCTTTTCTTTTGTAGTTTTTGTTTCGCTCTTATAATAATTAGGAGGAAATCCGTTAAGAGTTCTCCAGATTTCAAACCAAATAGGCACAGTGTCTAATAGGGCAATTGTTTGCGCACCAGAACCAATGCTTAGTTGTTTTGGCCATTTAGCTTCGGATGGGTCAGGGGCAATTAGAATTCTGTATTTACCATTGTCGCTAATAAAGTTTTCTATTGCTACGACTTGACCTCCAAAAGTTCCATAAGAAATATCAGGCCAGCCAGAAAATACAATCGTAGGCCAACCATCAAACCAAACACGTACTTTTTCTCCTTTTTTGATCAAAGGTAAATCGATTGGGTTTATAAAGGTTTCAACCGCAATATCATATTCAGATGGCATTATGGTTACTATCGGAGTTCCTTCTTTTATAGTCTCACCAATACCAGCCAGCAAAGCTCTGTTTATATAACCATTTTGAGCCGCTTTTATATAATACATACCATTACGTACGCTGTAATTTACATATTGATTCTCTAGTTTACTTACTTGAGCTTCAGTATCAAATTTATTACTCAAGGTAGTATATTGATCACTTTTGGCTTTAGCTGCTTTTTCAGAATATTCCGCTGTGATTCTGTTAATCTCAACTTTGGCATTTATATATTCATTTTTGCTCGTTAAGTATTTGTTTTCCTGAGTTACAATTTTAGCATCAACATCTTGTAGTTTTAAGCGTTTTTCTTCTACATCAGTCATTGGTTTTAATCCCTCTTTATTTAATTGTAAGGAACGATTATATTGTGTATTTGCAATTTTTAGCTGTGTTTTTACTGCTACAAGATCAATACTGTCGCTTTTTATTTTTAAAAGAGATTGTTTTACTTTGTTTCTAGCTTGTTCTAATTTTAATCTCTTTTCATTTTCTATAAACTCTATTTGTTTAGAAAGGGTGTTTACTTTTTCTCCATAAGATTCAAGAGAATGCTTTTTGGCATCTACTTGGTTTTTAGTATTCTCAACTAAATTTGGATCCATGTAATCTTCTTTTATCTCAGATATAAACATGATAGTATCGCCTTTTTTTACAAAATCTCCTTCTTGTACATACCATTTTTCTATTCGACCAGAAATAATACTTTGGATAGATTGTGGTCTTTGGTTAGGTTTTAAGGTTGTTACAGCTCCTGATCCAGAGATATTCTGAGTCCAAGGCAAGAAAAGAGCAATTATCCCTATAATCGCAGTACCAATTATTATTTTATTCAAAATTTTATAATGTGGTCTGTTGCTTAGGTCTTTTATCGTTTTATACTTGTCTAAAGACTGTAGTTTTGTTTTATTGTCGGAAATGTTTAGCATGACGTATTAGTTTTTTTGATCAAGAATAATGAGGCCATTTTGCATGGTTAATTTTCGAGTCGATTTTGTTTTCCAATAAGGGTTTTTAGACGAAACAATAATGGTCCATTTATTCTTATCTGAAGTTATAAAATCAATAATTTCGTTGGCAACATCTTCGTCCATTGTATCTGTCGGATCTTCGTAAAAAAGGATTTTTGGTTTATGAATAATACTTCTTGCCAATAGAATTTTTTGTGCATTAGATGAAGACAATTGCCTTCCTTCAGGATAAATGTGTGTGTCTAAACCTTTAGGTAGTAATTTAATAAACGGGCTAAGTTGTACGCCATCAATTGCCCATTTTAAGTCTTCAGAACTTATCGTTGGATCATTAAAAGTAATATTTTCTAAAATGGTTCCCTCAAATGGGGTTTCGTTATGGATAATACTGCCAATCTGTGAGCGATATTGCTTTAGGTCTATTTTCTTAAAGGTGTCGTCATTGATATAAAAAGCGCCAGAATTTTGTTTAAGTATACCCGATAATACTCGAATAAGAGTTGTTTTTCCTGAGCCATTTTGACCGTCAATTACTATTTTTTCTCCCTGATTTATTTTAAGTGTTATAGCGTCTAAGGCATTCTTTGGAGAATCTGGAAATTTAACACTTAAACCTTCTGTTTCTAAAGTGATGTTGTTATAGCAACGGTCGTTTTGTGAGTCTGAATTTTCTTCTAATTCTAAATCAGTTACTTGTCCTATTTTTTCAACAGAAGTCAAAACATCATAAAAACTTTCGAGTCCAAGAATAATCTTCTCAACAGAGTTAATGACTAATAAGATGATAATTTCAGCGGCAACAAATTGTCCAATATTCATTTCCTGACTCAATACCAAATATCCTCCAATAGATAGTAAACTAGCTGTTATGATGATTTTGAAAAGAATCAATTGTGTAAATTGTCTTTTGATAATACTAAAATGTTTCTCACGATAAGTAAGATATCCAGCTACTATTGAGTTGTTTTTTTGAAGGGCAAAATCATAATTAAGTTCATTTCTAAAACTAAAATTATTACGTGCCATTTCTTGTAACCAGCTAGCAACCTTGTATTTAAATTTTGATTCTTTTAAACTAGTTTCTAAGCCTGATTTGTATGAAAATTTAAAAATGAAGTATAAAAGCAGGAACAATAAGAGACCAAATACTATAAAATAGGGATGGTATAAGGACAACAGGATGATTCCAAAAGTGATTTGGAGTAAGGCTGCCGAGAAATCAGTCAATAATTTTGAAGTCCCTTTTTGAATAGTCATGGTGTCAAAAAAACGATTCGTTAATTCTGGAGGATACGTGCCATATAATTCTGCTTGTTTTATTTTTGGCAAACGAGCTGCAAATTCAAACGAAGCACGAACAAATATTTTTTGTTGTAAGTTTTCGGTAATTCGCAATTGCATAAAAGATAAAATTCCAACAAGCGCAACTCCGGCAACAACCAATATAATCAGAACAATCCAGGATGCGCTTACTCTGCCAGATTGTATAAAAGTAATAATTGCCTGAATACCTAAAGGCAGTGATAAGCTTATTAATCCAGCGAAAATAGCATAGAAAAAGATTTGATAAATGTCTTTTTTATCCAGTTCAAGTAAATTGTAAAATCTTTTTAGTGGAGTCATGTTGGTTATTTTTAGCGTAAAACGTTTTCTGTAAGATTTAAGTAAAATTGTGTTGTTGTAACAGTGTCATTACAATCGGTAATTGTTTTTAAATGATCTGTTAGAAAATGTTGGTGTAAGCTTCCTTCTACAATAGTTGAAACTAATGATTTAGCAAAAGCATATTCGGGATTTACTTCCTTTACAATTGTAACAATTCTATTAATTACTCTTTTGTATATTAAAAAAAAGCCTTCTTTATTTTCTTGATCTACTTCTTTTGTATGAAGTGTCTTTGTGAATTCTGCAATTAGAATCTTATTTAAAATCGCTTCATTAATGTGTTCTGTAGCGGTATCATCTGTTATTTTCTCGGTAACAATTGTGATGGCTTTATTGAGTTTTTCTTTTTTATCTGTAATGTTAGTTGTGGCAAAAACCAGTTTGTATTCCATCCAGCTCCAGTACCAAGAGGATAAGTAGACTAATAATTTGTGTTTGTTTTCGAAATAGCGATAAATCGAACTTTCGTTTGATCCTATTTTCTCTCCTAATTTTTTAAATGTAAAATTATCAAAACCAATAGCATCAATGAGTAAAATACTTTGTTCAATAATCTTTTTTCCCAACGCAGATGTTTCGGGATCTTTTACATAGATCTTTTCATTGACTTGGATTTTTAAATTTGATAGTATAATTTCCATAAAAGTTATTTTTAATGCAAATATAATAGTATTACTATCAATTATGAGCTTTTAACTCTTATTTGTGCAAAAAAAAAGCTATTCTTATGATTAAGAACAGCTTTTTTACTATTTGTTTGACATTGTTTTTACAATAACGAGTGGCAAGTCATTGCTGCTGGTTGTGGGATTCCCATTAATTCAAGAATAGTAGGAGCAATGTCGCCAAGAACACCGTCGTGTATTGTTTTTAATTCTTTGTCTACCAGTATAATTGGTACAGGATTAGTTGTGTGCGCTGTATTTGGGCTTCCGTCTGGATTAATCATCGTCTCGCAATTACCGTGATCGGCAATTACGATAGTAGTATAATCATTTGCAAGAGCGGCTTCGATAACTTCTTTTACGCAAGCATCAACAGCTTCACAAGCTAATATTGCAGCACTCATAATTCCTGTATGTCCTACCATGTCTCCATTGGCAAAATTTAAACATACAAAATCTACATCGCCTTTATTTAATTCAGGAACAAGTGCGTCTTTTAATTCAAAGGCACTCATTTCTGGTTGTAAGTCGTATGTTGCTACTTTTGGAGAATTTCTTAAGATTCTGCTTTCTCCTTCAAATGGAATTTCTCTTCCTCCAGAAAAGAAGAAAGTTACGTGAGGGTATTTTTCAGTTTCGGCAATTCGGATTTGCTTTTTGTTTGCTTTTTCTAAAACTTCACCTAAAGTCTCTGTTATGTTGTCTTTGTTATAAACAACTTTTACGTTTAGATAGGTTTCGTCATAATTGGTAAGCGTTACATAATACAATTTTAGTTTGTGCATGTTTTGTTCATGAAAATCTTGTTGCGATAACGCCTCAGTAAGTTCACGACCTCTATCGGTTCTAAAATTGAAGAAAATAACAACATCGTCCTCTCCGATAGTTGCTAATGGTTTATCATTTGCATCAACCATGATTATTGGTGCGATAAATTCATCGGTAACGTTGTTTTTGTAGCTTTCTTTTATTGAGGCTACAGCATCTTTGGAGTGTGTTCCTAATCCGTTTACAACCAAGTCGTAAGCTAGTTTTACACGTTCCCAGCGTTTGTCACGATCCATTGCATAATAACGACCTATAACAGATGCTATTTTTACTGGAGTGTTTGCGATGTGATTTTCTAAATCCTGAATGTAAGTTGCCCCAGATTTTGGATCTACATCACGACCATCTGTAAAGGCATGAACAAATACTTTGTCTAAACCATATTCTTGTGTAGCATCAATTAATCCACGTAGGTGAGAAGTGTGTGAGTGAACACCACCATCAGAAACTAGTCCTAAAAAATGTACTTTTTTATTATTCTCTTTTGCATAAGTAAAAGCATCTACAAGTACTTGCTCTTTGGCTAGAGTATTGTGAGCTACTGCAAGGTTGATTTTTGCTAAATCCTGGTAAACGATTCTTCCTGCACCAAGATTCATGTGACCAACTTCACTGTTTCCCATTTGTCCTTCGGGTAAACCTACATTTAAGCCGTCAGTGCGAAGTTGTGCGCTTGGGTAGTTTTGGTAAAGGCTGTTTATAAATGGAACATTTGCATTGTCTATTGCAGATACTTTAGGGTCGGGAGATTTTCCCCAACCATCTAAAATCATAAGGATTACTTTTTTGTTCATCAGAATTTATTTTCTACAAAGATAAGCCATTTATAAAATGTTTAAGAATGACCTGAGTACAATTATGCTTTATAAAGTGAACTGTATTAAAAAATAATAATTTAATTGTAGAAGCTGATTTTTTTTAAAATAAATGCAGATTAGATTTTATTTTCACCACGATATATTGGGTAAATTGAAAATACTTATTAATAAATATGTTTTAATATGTAACTCATAAGTGGGCGTGCCAAATATGTTTTTTGCTGTAGTTTCATCTTTAGTTGGTGTATCTGGATTATTGAAAATTGATAGTAAATAATTGGAAATGGTTTTTGTGTATAAGTATTTGGAGTTTAAAAAGTTAGGTGTATTAATCATTGTTTTTATCTTTTCGTTAAGAAAACACAATAAAAAGTAGCTTATAACCGTTAAAATTTAACTAAAGTTCAATGACTTTCTTGCATAAAATTTTGAAAGATGCATTTTTTTTATACATTTGCGAACCACGAAACAAATTATAACCTAAACATATTCAATGATTTATAAGATTTATCCCGCACTGCTTTTTTTGTTTTTGTCATTTACCACGGATACAAAAACTACCCCAGAAGTTAAAAAAGTTGAGAAGAAAAATATTGCTAGTATTGTAGGATCAAGTTTGGATGTAAGAATCAAAACTGTTTACAATATGCTTAACGCAAATAATTTTGATTTACCAGAACTTAAGAGTTTTACAGAAGCTTTAAAAGGTTTTTATTTATTAAAAGAAAAAGGACTTATTCAAAAAGATCTTTTGACTTTAGTAGATTTTAGTTTGTCATCTAATCTGAAACGTCTTTGGGTTATAGATTTATCTACAAATACAGTATTGTTTCAATCCTTGGTTGCGCATGGAAAAAATACTGGTGAAGAATTTGCATCAGATTTTTCAAATACAAATTCATCTTTTAAGAGTAGCCTTGGATTTTATGCAACAGGAGAGGCGTATAAAGGAAAACACGGAATTTCATTACGTTTAGATGGTTTGGAAAAAGGTATTAATGATAATGCACGAGAAAGAGCAGTTGTAATTCATGGTGCCGATTATGTTTCGGAATCTTTTATTAGAGATAATAAAAGATTAGGTCGTAGTCTGGGTTGTCCAGCTATTCCGGTAGAATTAACAAATGCAATCATCGAGGCTATAAAGGATAAATCGTGTTTATATATTTATCATCCATCAAGAAGTTTTGCGATGGAAGAAAAGCTAATTTCTTAATTTAGCATATAAATCTGAATCTAGGTTATATATATCATCTCTAAACTGTAATGTGTTTTTTTCGCTCCATGCAGTCCAATACCATTGATACATAGCATATTTTTTGGCAATTTTCACACTGGTAGTCTTCTTGGTTACGATAACGGAGTCTATTCTTTCTTTAGACCAATTATTAGAGTCTAATATATGTTGTGCCAGTTCCAATGGGTTTTCAACACGAACGCAGCCAGAACTTAAAGAACGATTGTTTCTGCCAAATAAGTTGCGATGATTGGTGTCGTGTAAATAAACACTATGATTATTTGGGAATAATATTTTCATTAATCCTAAAGAATTGTTACTTCCCGGACTTTGTACATAGCGATAATTGCCTGGTGAATTTTCATTCCAGTCATTAGGTTCTACAACCGAATTTGCTTTATTGTAAATTGTAATATTCTTATTTTTTAAATAATTACGATTACGTTTCATCGCAGGAACGACATCTTCTTTTAAAATTGTTGGCGGGACAGTCCATGTTGGGTTAAAAACTACAGATTTAAGGGTTGAGGTTAAAATAGGAGTTTTTCGACTATTGGTCCCTACTACAATTTTTCGAACGATGGTAGTATCTTTATTTTCAATAACATTCAGGCTGTAATCGGGAATGTTTATTATAAAATAATTTTCAGATAAAGTATCCGAGAACCATCTCCAGCGTTCTATATTGGCAATTATTTGTTGTTTTCTTTTTATTTTAGAAAAATTCAGAGCATTAATTGTTCCTTGTCCTATAACTCCATCCGCAGCAAGACCATGACGCGTTTGGAATTTTTTAATTGCTTCAAATGTTTTAGTATCGTAAATTGATGTCAGGCTGTCTCTGCTTGATAAATCGTTCCAGTATAGAAGTCTTTTTTTTATACTAATCATGGCATTGCTAGTGTCATGTAGAGTTACTTTATCCTTGATTTCTATTTTCTTTATATCATCATCCGGAAATTTATTAATTAATTCAAGTGATTTTAATAAGCGCTTGTAGGTGTATGTCTTTGGTTGGCTTTTTTCGATGGCAAGGTCTAAGTCATTGTCGTTAAAAGCTTTTATTAGGATGGTGTTTACATCAAAAGGTTTATCATTTAGATCCCAATCGTTATATAATTTCTTTGGATTTAATTTTCCTTTATATAGGTGAGTAAGATATTTTTGGAAATTATAAGTAAGTAAAACATCATAAAGGGCTAAATCGGTATCGTCTAGCTTATTTATTTTCTTTTCAAAGTCTTCTATCTTTTTTATGTTGTAGTCGTTCGGGTTTAGTCCCAACGTCTCAGATTTTTTTAGTTCATCAATAATGAATGTTCTTTTTTTGAGGTCTCCCCAAACAGTTTCATTGTTTGATGCGATGTAAAATTTTTGAAGGTTTTCACTTTTAAAAGAGCCAATCAATGAAGTGTCTAATTGAATTTTTCGTTCATCAGTCTGGATGATTGAAGGAAGGGGTGTAGTCTTTTTTACAGGAATTATTTTCTCTTCTTTCTTGCAGCTAATAACGATACATAATAATAGAAAAAAGTATAATTTATTCATTTTAAAGTTTTTTAAACATTAGTAGATGTTTTCCAACATCATTTATTTCAAAAATAGCGCCCGTTTTTTGATATCCCATTTTTTCATAAAAACCAACGGCTTCAATTCTGGCATTAAACCATATTAACTTGCAATTAGTGGTAATGCAATATTCTTCACAGTAATTTACCAAAGCCTCTCCAAATCCTTTCTTTCTAAAATTGTCCAAAATGGCCATTCCTCGAATCTGCGATTGGAAATTTTCCGCAAAGGTAATATTAGAATTCCGGAATAGCGAAATAATTCCTACTAAATTTTTATCATCGAATAAACCAAAGTGATGTGTAGTGGGTAAATCATCACCATCAAAGTGGCAACTTTCTATAGGTTTTCCTTTTCGTAGAACAGGATTGCGTACCGGATAAGTTTCTTGGGCGGATATTTCTCGTATGTTTGACATGATTTTTTAAAGAATAGTAAAGTTATAACTTTTTAGTTTTAAATATATTAAAGAATTTGTTTAAGATTTTGCGAAATTTTTGTAAAAAAAACTTGTTTATAACTGAAGTTATTATCTATATTTGCACCACAGTAATGCGAAAGTAGCTCAGTTGGTAGAGCTCCAGCCTTCCAAGCTGGTTGTCGCGAGTTCGAGCCTCGTCTTTCGCTCTAAGAAACCGAAATTGCAAATGTTTCGGTTTCTTTTAAAAAGAAAAAGTTTTTTGATTTTTATTTTTTAGAATGATTTAAATTTTTTACATTTGCACCCTGTTAATGCGAAAGTAGCTCAGTTGGTAGAGCTCCAGCCTTCCAAGCTGGTTGTCGCGAGTTCGAGCCTCGTCTTTCGCTCTTTAAAAAGCCGAAACTTAATAGTTTCGGCTTTTTTATTGCACATAACTCAACTCTGTTTGAGGAGCTAATTCTTCAGGCTCTTGATTTTGTCTAAAAAGACGAGCAGATAAATTTCCTTTCAAAACAATTTGATTTCCTTTTACATCTAGCCAGCTTCCTTCACGTAATCCTAAAACTGGAAGTGTATTAAAAGCATGGAATTCTTTAATTCTTGTTTCGCGTGTTTCGCCCATGTGTTTAGATTGAGAATCTGGATCTAAATAATGTGGATTTAAATTAAACGGAATTAATCCTAAAGTCTGGAAACTTGGTGGGTAAATAATTGGCATATCGTTAGTGGTTTGCATTGATAGTCCGCAAATGTTACTGCCTGCACTCGTCCCTAAATAAGGTGTTCCATTTTTTACCGCTTCGGCAAGAACGGTCATAATGTTATTTTTGTAAAGTTGTGTTACTAATAAAAAAGTATTTCCGCCACCAGTAAAAATTCCTTCGGCGTTATTAATAGCAGTTATAGCGTCTTCAAATTCATGGATTCCTTTTACTTTAATGTTTATTTTTTCAAAAGCTTGAGAAACCGTATTTGTATATTGTTCGTGCGAGATTCCTCCAGGTCTTGCAAAAGGGATAAAAAGAAGTGTATTGCAGTTCTTAAAGTGTACTTGTAATTCGGGTAATAAATAGTCTAAGTAGCTTCCGCCGTGTATAGTAGAAGTGCTGGCGATAATGATGCTTTTCATGGGATTTGTGGTGTTTTTATTTAAGTTAAAGGTATTAAATTGTACTTTTTAAAGCTATAAAATAAAGGTTTAATTAACATTTTTTTACCAACTCATTAATATTAAATTTGGATGACATTAAGATACTTTTACAACTTATCCTTATTATGTTTTGATGAACAAAGTTGTATGTGTATTTTTTGTTTTCCTTGCAAATAACCTTTTGGCTCAAGTAGGTGTGTCTCCTGTTGTAAAAGGAAAAGTAGATGTTAATGCAATGGATTTAGAAGGAATTTATGTTGTGAATTTAAAAACTGAAGCTTCTGTTGTTACAGATGCAGAAGGTGTTTTTGCAATACCAGCAAAAATAGGAGATACACTTGTTTTTTCATCGGTACAGTTTAAAGAGAGAAGGGTCATTTTAACAGATGAGAATTTTGTATCGGCTAATTTTAGCGTAAGAATGGAGCCGGCAATGAATCAGCTGCGGGAAGTTATTATAAAGAGATATGATAATATTAATGCAGTAGCATTGGGGATAATTCCAGCAGGACAACGTTCTTATACTGCTGCAGAACGAAAGCTGAAAGCGGCAACAAGTCTTGATCCTACTGCAACTGCAGGTACAATGGCCGGAGGTTCAATCTCTGCAGATCCATTGCTTAATCTTTTTTCGGGTAGATCGAAAATGCTTAAAAAAGAACTTGCTGTAGAGAAAAAAGAAATCTTTATGCAGCTTTTGGAAAATATGTTTGATACAGATCATTTTGTGCGAAAATTGAGTATTCCTGTTGACTATGTTAAGGGGTTTGAATATTTTGCAATTGAAAATGAAAGCTTTACAAAGATTCTAAATTCTAAAAATAAAACAACCACAGAGTTTTTATTAGGAGAATTGGCTGTGAAATATAAAGAAATCATCGCACGTGAAAATAACTAATTTCCTACTTTTATGTATTGTATCTTTATTCTCTCAAATGACTTTTGGGCAAACTGTTGTTGCAAAAGAAATTTCGGGAAGAATTGTAGCCGATTCAAGTTCGGTCGAAGCTGTTACGATTGTGAATAATACATCTCAGGCAACTACTATTTCGGATGGTAAAGGACAGTTTTCTATCCTTGTAAAAGTAGATGATGTTTTGGTTTTTTCGGCAGTGAATCTAGAGCCGTTTCGAAGAAGAATTACAACTGATGATTTAAAATTGGACTTAGTTCTGATTAAGATGACGGCTAAAAATGTCGAGTTAAAAGAAGTTATTATAAATGAATATTCTAATATCAATGCCGAAAACTTAGGAATTATACCCTATGGGCAAAAGAAGTATACTCCAGCAGAACGAAAATTATATACAGCAAGGTCAACTTTAACAGATGCGCTTTTGAATAAGATATCTGGGCGCACGGCAATGTTGAAAAAAGAAGCAGTTGTAGAAAAAAAAGAACTTTTGTATTCAAAAATTGAATATCTTTTCGAAGAAAATTATTATACAGAAAGATTGAAGATTCCTGTTGAATATATAAAAGGATTCCAACTTTATTGTATAGATGATCCAGAATTTGTAAATTCGTTAAACGCCAAGAATAAAACAATTACTATGTTTTTGATTACAGGACTGGCGCAGAAATACTTAACAATTATTGAAAATGAAAAATAAAATTGGAATATTGGTCTTGAGTTTGTTTTGTCAGTTGTGTATAGCGCAAACTGCTACAAGAATGTCTTTACATGGACGAGTAGTAAATGATTCTGTAGCTTTGGAAAGTGGTTATGTTTTAAATGTTAATACAAAAACAAGAACTTTTATCTCATCAAACGGATTGTTTGATATTTTGGCACAGCCCAAAGATACTTTGTTGTTTTCGAGTTTGGCTTTTCAAACAAGAAAAATGGTGCTGACAGAAAAAGACTTTGCTGAACGCCTTTTAGTAGTTCGATTAGGTATGAAAAACAATCAGTTAAAAGAAGTTGTTATTCCGAAAGGAATAAAAGTAAAATCGCTGGATAAGAATACACAGAAATATGTTGACATGCAATTTGAGGATGATCAACAATCTACCCCTGAAAATAGTGCTTCTTATTCAGATCAAACCATAAAATACGGTACAGATTTCGTGAGGATATTTAAGGATGTCAAGAAACTTTTGAATAAATCAGGTGATAAAGAGGTTCCAGTAGACGATGTAGCTTTTACGCAATATGTAAGGGCTAATTTTAGCCCGACTTTCTTTACTAAGACTTTAGAATTAAAAGAAGATGAGATTGATTTGTTCTTGATGTATAGTTCTAATGATCCAGTTTCAAAACAATATTTAAAACCGCAGGATAGATTTCAGTTAATGGATTTTTTGATTAATAAAAGTAAAGAATTCAAAAAAGTGAATGATATTAAAAAATGAGAAAAATTGTAATTTACTCTTTAATAGGGTTATTGTTTCTATCATTATCATCTTTTGCTTTTCATAAATTTTATGTTGGGGTTTATCAGGTAAATTATGTTCCAGAAAAAAAAATGCTCCAAATTACGTCTCGGATTTTTATTGATGATTTAAATAAAGGAGTTGAGAAAACATATAAGACGAAATCAAATATTGGAACAGCAAAAGAGGATGAAGCTGATATTGCTCTTTTGAAAAAATACCTTTTGGAGAATTTCACGATAAAAGTAAATGGCCAATCAAAACCTATTACGTTTTTATCCAAAGAAGTGGAATCGAATGATGTTTTAGTTTGTTATTCCAGAATAAAAGATGTGGATAAAATTAAAAGTCTTGAAATTTCAAATACGATTTTGGTCGATTGGAATGCCGAGCAACAAAACATTACACATGTTTCGGTATTAGGAGTTAAAAAGAGCGTACTTTTTACAGAGTCTTCAAGGAAAGAAGTGTTAAAGTATGAATAAAATCAGGGTGGTGTTTTTTAAATTATTATTTTCACGACCTGACAAAACTCCAAAAACCAGTTATGAAAAGAATTACAATTTTATTGTTTTTTCCTGCTATTTTATTTGCACAGGAAAAAGCTACTACACCCACCAGACAGCAAGGGAAGTACGATACTAATAAATTTAGTCAAATGTACGATTTGTTGGCAACTCCCAATATGTTTCGTACAGCATCCGGAGCTCCGGGACCTGCATATTATCAACAACAAGCCGATTATAAAATAGATGTTGAACTAGATGATAAAAGTGCAAGATTAAATGGTTCGGAGACAATTACATATTCTAATAATTCTCCAGATAATTTGGAGTATTTGTGGGTGCAATTAGACCAGAACCAGGCTAAGAAAAACACGCAATCTACATTGGCAGAAAGCGAAAAAATTAGTCAGGTATTACCTTTGAATGGTTTTTCGAATAAATATTTAAAGGAAGGATTGGCTCGAGGTTTTAATATCGATTATATAAAAGACGCAAAGGGTAATCCAATGTCTTATACGGTTAATGAAACCATGATGAGAATCAATTTGGCTACGCCTTTAAAAGCGGGTGAAAAAATTACATTCTCTATCAAATGGTGGTATAATATCAATAATTACAGACAAGATGGAGGGCGTTCAGGATATGAATTGTTCGAAAAAGATGGAAACAGATTGTATGTAATTGCGCAATTCTATCCAAGAATGGCAGTTTATAATGATGTAGAAGGTTGGCAGAATATGCAGTTTTGGGGAGCAGGAGAATTTGCTTTACCATTCGGGAATTTCGATGTAAATATTACAGTACCTGCAGATCATGTGATGGAAGCTACGGGGGAATTGATGAATAGGAGTGAAGTATTTACTCCGGAGCAGGTAAAAAGATATGAGCTTGCTCAAAAATCATACGACAAACCTGTGGTAATTGTTACTCAGGAAGAAGCAGAGGTAACTGAAAAAGGATTTTCGGAAAAGAAAAAAACATGGAAGTTTAGTGCTAAAAATGTTCGAGATTTCGGAATTGCAACTTCTAGAAAATTTATTTACGATGCAATGGCCGTAAAGCTTGGTGATAAAACTGTTATGGCAGCTTCGGTATATCCAAAAGAAGCAAATCCACTTTGGGGAGAAACTTCAACGATAACAGTTGCGCATACCTTAAAAAGTTATTCTTCACACACATTTGATTACCCTTATCCAAAAGCGGTTTCTGTTTCGGCAGAAGATCAAGGAATGGAATATCCAATGATTTGTTGGAATTTTGGACGTCCGGATGAAAATGGAGTTACTAGTAAAGAAATGAAAAACGGAATGATTGGTGTGGTAGTTCACGAAGTGGGACATAACTTTTTTCCAATGATAGTAAATTCCGATGAGCGTCAATGGAGTTGGATGGACGAAGGTTTAAATTCTTTTTTGGAGTATTTGGCTGAGCAAGAATTAGATCCTAATTTCCCTTCAAGACGTGGTCCTGCCAAAAATATTGTTCCTTATATGAGTGGTGATCAGAAAGCATTGGAACCAATTATGTCTAATTCTGAGACTATTATCCAATTTGGAAATAATGCATACGGAAAACCGGCAACGGGTCTTAATATTTTAAGAGAAGTGGTTATGGGGAGAGAATTGTTTGATTATGCTTTTAAAACATATGCAAACAGATGGAAGTTTAAACACCCAACTCCAGAGGATTTCTTCAGAACTATGGAGGATGCTTCGGCTGTCGATTTGGATTGGTTCTTTAGAGGTTGGTTTTACTCAACAGATTTTGTAGATATCGGGATCAAAGAAGTGAAACAATATTATGTTAGTGAAACTGCAACAACAGATTTAAAAGATGTTAAGGTTAAAAAAGGACGTTTTGGTGTTGAAAAAGGACCGTTTGTATATTTAATTCCTAGTGATAATAAAGAATTAAATGCGTCTAATAAGAAGGCATTGAAGATTGATGATGTAAAGTTATTGTCTGATTACATTGCACAAACTTTTACAGCAGAGGAAAAAGCGAATTTAAAAACGCCTAAATATTTTTACGAAGTAGAGTTTAATAAGCCAGGCGGAATGATTATGCCTATTCTTGTTGAAATTACGTATGAAGACGGAACAAAAGAAAATTTTAAATACCCAGCACAAATCTGGAGAAAGAATAATGATACGGCTAAGAAAGTGTATGCGACTGAAAAAGCTATAAAAAGTATCCAAATTGATCCAAAATTACTTACTGCCGATATTGATGTAACTAATAATACATGGCCAAAAGTAGAAGAAAAATCAAAATTTGATTAAATTGTAGATTATGGAAGAGACTCGTAAAAGAGTCTCTTTTTTTTAAGGAAATTTTAAAACACTCAGCTACAAAATTTAATATCTTTGTAGCACATAAAATAAAAAAGATATGTTTGGTATAGGAGGAGGAGAATTAGTTTTTATACTATTTGTAGTACTTATGCTTTTTGGTTCTGATAAAGTGCCTGAAATTGCTCGTACAATGGGTAAAGCAATGGCACAACTTAAAAATGCTACAAACGATATAAAAAGCGAAATCCAAAAAGGAGCTGAGGCAAATGGTTTTGATGCAAAATCATTGGATAATATTACAGGTAATATTAATTCTGAAATAGAAAAAGCTAAAACTAATTTGTTGGGTGATGCTTCTACACAATTGGAAAAAACAAAAGAAGAAATTGATACTATTACAGGCCCTATAAAACGTCAGATATAATGCTTGAAAAAATACAAGAACTCGATACTAATTTATTTGTATATCTTAACGGATTAGGCTCTGAAACCTATGATAATCTTTGGTTAATAATTACAAAACAAGTAAATTGGATTCCCCTTTTTTTATTGTTGTTTTATTTTATCTATAAAAAATTAGGAACAAAACAAACCTTGTATTTATTGCTTTTTATAGCGATTTTAATAACTTGTACAGACCAATTAACAAATTTGGTTAAAAATAATGTGCAGCGTTTAAGACCTTGTAATAATCCGGATATTAAATCATTTATTCGAATCGTACAAAGCCGAGATTCATTCAGTTTTTTCTCAGGACATGCAGCCAATACAATGGCGGTAGCTACTTTTTTATATCTATTGCTTAATAAGTACTTCAAATATTTTGGATTGATATTTTTATGGCCATTAATATTTGCTTATAGCCGTATTTATCTAGGATTGCATTATCCGTTGGATATTCTTTGCGGGTATTTAGCAGGAGCAACAATGGGATTTCTAATCTATAAAATATATCAAAAGGTAAGAGCTAGGTATTTTCCAGTATAAAATTCGGGAGCTTTTTCCAGCTGTACACTCTATCTTTTCCTGGCTAAAGGAGCTAGAAAAAGGATGCCGTTTCCATCTGGGCTAGAATTGCCCTTAAGAATTTAAAAAGTTTATATTAATTAAGCTTCGTTTTCTCGCTCCATTCTAATCCGTCTGGTAATTCGGTATTGCTAAATTCAATATGGATAACTCGTCTTCTTTCGTTATTTGTTGTTTTATTTGAAGCATGAAAAAGTAATGGTTTCATGATCATTACTCCGCCTTTTTCGACTTCACAAATCGTTTCTTTTTCTTTCTTTATTTCTATATTTTCGATTCTTTGAATTCCTTTTGAATGGGAGTTATTGATTACTTTTAAAGCACCATTATCTTTCGTTGTTTTGTCGATATGTATCCTAATGGTGAAATTGTTTTCAAGAATTTCTTTTGGTGGTTGTACAGCAAATTGATTTTGTTTGGTAGTCCAATTTTCGAAATTTTCTATTTCTAATTTTTTATCAACCGAAATTGTCAAATCCTGATGGTAAGCAACGAACCAATTTGATTTTTCGGGTTTGTCAAAATAGATTGATTTAGTTATAAAATAATTCTCATCAAAGATTGATTTTATAATATCCTTTAAATTCTCATTAAAAATATAATCTAATGTTTCAGGGATTTCCTTGTGAAATTGTCTAATAGCAAATAGATCTTCAGATTTCCTAAATGTTGTTTTATCTGTTTTATTTTTAGTAACGTTTTCAATTATCGAAATCAGTTTTTTAATTTCGTTTTCATCGTAAACATTGTCTATAATTACAAAGCCCTCTGAGTTTATTTCATTGATGTATTCCATATTCAACTCTGTTTTGATCTAGTATGTTGGCTGAAAAATTATAACACTCGACTTACGGTTAAACCATCACGAATAGGTAGTAAAACAGTTTCTACCCTTGGATCATTCTTTAAAAGTAAGTTGTATTCTAAAAGCACTTTTGTACTAATGTCATTTGGTTGTAATGGTTCTAAGACTTTACCGCTCCACAAGACGTTGTCAGATAAGATAATACCGCCTTTATTCATTTTAGGAACAATCAATTCGTAGTAATTAAGATAGTTTTCTTTGTCGGCATCAATAAAAACCAAATCAAATTTCACATCTAATGTTGGGATAATAGTTATTGCTTCGCCTAGATGTTGAAAGATTTGCTTTCCCCAAGGAGATTTGTCAAAATGTTTTCTCTGAAAATCGATTAACTCTTCTTTAATGTCAATTGTGTGTAATTGCCCATTTTCCTGCATTCCTTCACACAAACATAAAGCCGAGTATCCGGTATAAGTTCCAATTTCAAGAATGTTTACAGGTCGGATTAATTTCGATAACATGCTTAAAACACGTCCTTGAAAATGACCGCTTAACATTCGTGGTAAAAGGATTTTTTGGTATGTTTCTTTATTTAAACGAACCAGTAATTCAGGTTCTTTTTCAGAGTGTTGTTCGATGTAGTCTTCTAAGTCTTGTGAGATGAAATGCATTTTTATACTATCTAAGTTTTGAAGACAAAAATACAAAATATCTGCTATATTTTTTGGCATAAAAAAAACCATTCGACTTAACGAATGGTTTTTTTATGGGTAAAAAAAATTATTTTTTCAATGCGTCATTTACTTCTTTAGCTGTTTTTACAGTTCCGTCTTTGGCAGCTTTAGCAGCCTCTTCTGCTTTTTTAGCAGCTTTATCGGCAGCCTCTTTTACGTCATCTGCAGCTTTTTTGGTTGCGTCTTTTACGTCCGTAGCAGCATCTTTGGCTTTGGTTACTGCAGTGTCTTTCACTTCTTTTATGTCGCTTGCAAGTGAATCTACTTTGTTTCCTATTGTAACTTCATCAGCTTTCGCGTCTTTTTTACAAGATTGAACAGTTAAACTCAATACGGCAACTAATGCTAAACTTAAAATTTGTCTTTTCATAATTTTAATTATTTGGGTTTGTAATTAGGTTACTGATCCTTGATTATTGTTTTGTGACAATGACATCTTTTACAAATCTACTGAATTAGAAATAAATACGGTACAATTATCCTACTTTTATTATGCAAATATTTTAAAAATAACGATAATTTTTTTGTTTAAATAAGAAGATGAAGACGATTTTGAATCGATTTGCTAAACTAGCAAATTAGAGTTAAGAATAAAAAGCAAATTAATATAGAGAAAGTAATGTTAGGTATTCAATTTTTGTATAAACTAAAACTTATATTTATTTCGTCCTTTACTTTTATAAGTCCTGCCATTTTTACTGGTGCTTTAAGTCCAAGGTCTGTAAATGTTAGATTAATATTTCCTTCAATTTTATTATTTGTCTTGTTTAGTAGTATGAAGTCTTTGAATTTTAAAGTTTTATTTGCAATTACAAATGTAAGATCACATTTATAATTTTTTGAAAATGATTTTAGGTCAGAAAAAGTAACGTAACTATTAGGGAATTCATCCGATTTTACGGTTTTTAATAAATCCTTGGTCATCATCTTGTTTCCGCAATCAAAGGTAGACATCGGGATTTCTACTTTTGCGCTATTTTTTTTATTTAGATAGAAAAAAATAGTGTCTTTTTTAGAAAACATATTGGCGCAATTGTATTTGCCTACCGTTGAGATTCCGTCAATTTGAATCTCTATTTTATTGATTTTTAATATAAGATCATCGTTGAAATAATTTGGTTTAGCACTTCCCAAAAAAAAGGAAAGTACTAAACCGATTACTGTTATTGTTGTTGTGATTCGCATCTCATTAGAATGTAATTACAGCTTCGAACATTATTCCTTTGAAGTTTCCACCAAAGAAATCATTAGGTGTTACTCCATTAAATTGAGAATAGTTTTTGTAGTTTTGATCGACATATTCTACTTTTGCTAAAATATTTTTTGTCATGAACCAACCCGCAGCTGCTTCAAATCTATTTATTTGAATTGCTTGAGCATTTGCATTAGCAAGTTTTCCATCTACCAAATTATATTTTCCACCTACATAAAATTTTTCTCCTTCACCAAAACGGTATACTATATCTCCAACGTATTGATTTACTTTACGAGTTGCATCCGTTCCTTTAAAATCTCCTCCAGAAGTAAATTCTAACGTTCCAAAAAACTCAAATCCTTTGTATTTTATAAATGGATTTATCATGTATGATGTTGCCCAGTTCCCGTATCCAGGATTAAATCTCCCAGTATCTTTATTTGCCATTGGGTCAAAATTATCTGCTACAGTAGTTTTTTGACCAGCGACAGTAGAAGGAATTGGGTTTCCAGATGCATCAAGTATATTATAGGCAGAGTGAGTCATAACTCCGTAAAAACGGCTACCTGCTCTGTCTGAAGAGTATAAATTACCGCTAGAGTTTGCCGTGTGATACAATGATCCTGTAAGTCTGATTCTTAAATCCTGATCAATTTGCTTGTCCCATCCTATTTTGGCAATTATTGAAGGGCTTACAGTTGTGTTAATGTCAGGTTTTGTATCAGTAGGAGTTGCAGGTTTGATTTCTTCAACGCTTTGATTTAGTTTTGAATTTGTAACACCAATCATGCTTATGAATCCTGATCTGTTATAGTATATTTCAGCACCCATTTCGGTAATAAAAGCATCCATAATATTATTCCCTACAAAAGGATTCATAAGTGCGTTTCCGTTGTCAGACCTTCTAAAGTGGGCGTCACCATAATTGTTTTCCATTTGCCCAATCTTGATGGTTGTATATTGCATGAAGTCGGCTAAGAAGTCTTTTTTGATAAAATCTAATTTGTCGATTTGCAAGTAACCACCTTTTACCCAAGTTTCGTTATGATGCCTTGATGCAAGATATACATCTAAATTCACGCGTACACCATCATATAATTGAGCTCCAATTGTAAAATTTGCATTTGGTAAATTAAAATTGTTCTGTAAATTGTTTAATCTGTAATCCGGAGCTGTAGCTAAGTTTCCTTGGTCATTAAATGAATTTACTCCTTGAAATTGTAAGGCAAAAGCAGCTCCGATGTCAATGCTAATTCCTTTGTATGCAACAGTATCTTTTTTTACATCAAATTGGTTGATCCCTTTTTGATTTCTGGGAATTTGGTTTTGGATGTGTCCAAAGCCTACTTGTGCCGTTGCTGTAGTAATACTTAGTATTGCAATTGCTAATATGTATATTGATTTCATAGTTGTCTTAATTAAAGTTTAAATTGAATTTTATTGTTAAGTTTTCTCCAGTTTTAATGGTTCCTAGTAATGCAGTTGGAGATTTCATTCCAAAATCTGTAAAAGTGATTTTGTTAGATCCTTGTAGTGTTACAGCTTCTTTGGTAACTGAAGTTTTTACTTGTGTTTTTAATACTTTGCTTACTCCGGCTATGGTATAAGTTCCAGTAAGTTCCCATGTAGTTTCGTTAATTTTTTCGGCAGATTTTAAAACATATTTAATGTTTTTGAATTTGTCTGTTTTTAAAGTTTTGTATGCTACTTTATCCATACTTGTTTTTTCGCTTTTAATGCTTTCTGCAGGTAGGGTAATATCAATACTATTGATACTTGTCAATCTAGAATCTGTGATTGTAAAATTTGCTGTTCCTGTTTTGGAGTCAGATTTCATTTCCCAATCATGCATTGTTGATGTTCCTGATACAGAGAAATTGGTTTTTGCATCTAGCGTGAAGTTTTTTTGAGCGCTTGAGGAGAATATAATTCCGAAGAATAATAGTGTTGAAAACAGTAATTTGATTTTTGGAGATTTCATGTTCTTGTATTTAATTATTATTAATTTATTCTGACTCGTTGCTCTAGTATTATGTTTTTTAGCAACTAATCGTGGTATTTATTTAAGTCAAATTTATTACCTATAAACCGTTTGAGGTATGATATAAATCATTGTTAAAATTATATTAAAGCCCTATCTATGACTACAACGATGTAGCATAAGGGGTTTTTATTGGGTGTAAGAAGTATTGGGGATTTATTTGTTTGAAGAAGAAGAAAATCATGTTTTTTAATTAATATGATCGCTTGGGTTTTATATGTAATAAATGTTTAATTATAGCGTATGATCGATTAAAATCAGCAAATACTTAGTAACTTTGCACCATGCAAATGGAGAAAAAAGATATACGAGCCTTATCAAAAGAGCAATTGCGCGATTTTTTTGTCGCAAATAATGATAAAGCTTTTCGCGGAAACCAAGTTTATGAATGGTTATGGAGTAAAGGAGCACATAGTTTTGAGGATATGACAAATGTTGCCAAAACAACGCGTTCTATGCTCGAAGATAATTTTGTTATCAATCATATTAAGGTCGATACAATGCAACGCAGTAGCGATGGTACTGTAAAAAATGCTGTTCGTTTACATGACGGACTGGTTGTAGAATCGGTTTTAATTCCTACCCAAACAAGAACTACAGCTTGTGTTTCCAGCCAGGTTGGTTGTAGCTTAGACTGTAATTTTTGCGCTACAGCACGATTAAAAAGAATGCGAAATCTAGAGCCTGCAGAAATTTACGATCAGGTAATAGCTATAGATAAAGAAAGTCGTTTGTATTATAATCATCCTTTATCGAATATTGTTTTTATGGGAATGGGCGAACCGCTAATGAATTATAACAATGTCATGAAGGCGATTGATATGATTACTTCTTCGGAAGGTTTAGGAATGTCTCCTAAACGTATTATGGTATCGACATCGGGAATTCCAAAAATGATTAAGAAAATGGCAGATGATGATGTGAAATTCAAATTGGCAGTTTCATTACACTCTGCAATTGATGAAATCCGTTCTCGAATCATGCCTTTTAGTACAAACTTCCCTTTGGCAGATTTACGGGAATCATTAGAATATTGGTATAGAAAAACTAAATGTAAAGTTTCGTACGAGTATGTAGTGTGGAAAGGTATTAATGATGATAAAGCATCGATTGATGCTTTGGTTAAGTTTTGTAAATACGTGCCTTGTAAAGTAAACCTTATTGAGTATAACCCGATTGATGACGGAGAGTTTCAGCAAGCATCAGAAGAATCAATTAATGCGTACATAAAAGCACTTGAGAATATTGGTATTGTGGTAAAAGTACGTCGAAGCAGAGGGAAAGATATTGATGCTGCTTGTGGGCAATTGGCCAATAAAGAAGCTGAAGTGTCTTAAAATAAATAAATGTTATTCTAACTTTAAAATAATGGTATTTGGGTTCCAAATAATAATTTATATATGGAATTCAATTTTCAAAGTAGTATATTTGAAATCTAAATGAATATTACTTCTCAAATAAAACAGCCCATTTTTAGTGAAATGGAACTTTTTGAAAAAAAGTTCCATGAATCGATGACTTCAAAAGTGGCTTTGTTGAACAGAATTACTTATTATATCGTAAACCGTAAAGGAAAACAAATGCGTCCTATGTTTGTTTTTCTGACAGCCAAAATGGTTTCGCAAGGAATTGTAAACGAGCGCACGTATCGCGGTGCTTCTGTTATTGAATTGATACATACTGCAACTTTGGTTCATGATGATGTGGTTGATGATAGTAACCGTCGTCGTGGATTTTTCTCTATAAATGCGCTTTGGAAAAATAAAATTGCCGTTCTGGTTGGAGATTATTTACTTTCAAAAGGATTGTTGCTTTCTATAGATAATGGTGATTTTGATTTGCTTAGAATAATTTCTGTAGCAGTTCGCGAAATGAGCGAAGGCGAATTACTTCAAATAGAAAAAGCACGAAGACTAGATATCACCGAGGATGTTTATTATGAAATTATTCGAAAAAAGACAGCAACACTTATCGCTGCTTGTTGTGCACTTGGCGCAAAATCGGTTATTGAAGATGAAGCTCAGGTAGAGAATATGCGTAAATTTGGAGAGCTTATCGGAATGGCTTTTCAGATAAAAGACGACTTATTCGATTATAGCGAAGAAGCAATTGGTAAACCTACCGGGATTGATATCAAAGAGCAAAAAATGACTTTGCCCTTAATACACGTTTTAAACAATTGTACTTCCAAAGAAAAAAGCTGGCTTATTAATTCTATTAAAAACCATAATAAGGACAAGAAGCGTGTAAAAGAAGTTATTGCTTTTGTAAAAGATAATAATGGTTTGGCTTACGCCGAAAATAAAATGGTAGAATTTCAGCAAGAAGCACTTTCTCTTCTTGGAAATTATGTAGATTCCGAATTCAAAGCAGCCTTGACTTTGATGGTTAACTACGTTATCGAAAGAAAAAAATAATTAGATAATTTGTCACGATTTTGATTGAATTTTTAAAAATAATTAATTTTTTAAAAACTTATATTTCATTGTGTTGTGGTTTTTTGTTTGAGTTTTAAATCTTTTAATTATTGAATTTTAAAATTCCCATACAACCTTTTTTAATCTTAAAGCGTCTATGCTAATAGAAGTCTGTTTTATTTTAAACTGACGATATATAATAATAGTATTTGAGTTTATTTTTACCGAATCATTTTTTTTGAATTCTCTATTAAGTTTTATGAAAGTAATCTATTTACATCAAGAAGAAACTGAAATCATTCAGTTGGCTATCGATAATAATCGACAGGCGCAACAGCAGATATACAATCGGTTTTCTTCGAAAATGTTAAGCGTATGCCGTCAGTATATAAAAGACATACAATTGGCCGAAGATGTAATGATAACAGCTTTTATGAAAGTCTTTACAAATCTTGGAAAATTTGAAAATAAAGGAAGTTTTGAAGGTTGGGTTCGAAGGATAATGGTAAATGAATGTATCTCCTATCTCCGGGTTCAAAAAAAGGTAAAGTTTATTGAAGATGAAAATTATACCGAAGAGAGTTTTAACGGAATCGAAAGTCAATTATCAATAGATCAGATACAGTTTTTGATAGATAATTTACCAGATGGTTATAAAATGGTTTTTAATCTTTATGCTATTGAAGGATATAAACACAATGAAATTGCAAAGATGTTAGGGATTAATGAGGGGACATCAAAATCGCAATTATCACATGCTCGCAAAATGTTGCAAAAGCAAATTATTACATTAAAAAAAGAAGAAAATGGAACTGAATAAACTAGAAAATGAGTTTCGTAAAAAACTAAATGAAAGAGAAATTAGTCCTAGTGATAAAGCTTGGGACCGATTGGATGCGATGCTTAATGTTGCTGAAAAAACGAAACCTAAAAAGAAATATACATGGATGTATGTTGCGGCAGGTTTTCTAGGCTTTTTGTTGGTGTGTACTGTTTATTTCAATCAAAGAGAAACTTTAGTTAATAATCCGAAAAATGTTATAGTTGTTAAAGAGGAACAAGCGAAAGATACTATTGCAAAGCCAAACAATAGTATAGAGGATAAAATAATTTTGAAGCCTTTAAAGTCAAATGTAGTTGTTGTAAAAGAAACACAGGAAGTTCAAGAAGGAAAAAGTGAAAAAGTAAATCAAAACAGAATTAATAAAAATCAAGTAGCGGAGCGTTCAATCATCAAAGAAACCAATACAGAAAATTGGAAAAACAATCAAGAAACAGAATCAAAAAACAATCAAACTTCAATCGCAGAGAATTCAAAAAATGCCACAGTTGATCAATTACTAACAACGGCAGAAAAAACTTTGGCAATGGATAAATCTACACAACAAAAATCCAGAGTTAAGATAAATGCCAGTGATTTACTATCACAAGTAGATGGAGAATTGGACCTTTCTTTTAGAGAGAAGGTAATTAATAAGGTAAATAAAAATTACCAAACTGTAAAAGTAGCTTTAGCAAACAGAAATGTTGAAGAATAGCTATTTAATAATTAAAAGAAGAATCATCATCAATCAATCTAAAAATAAACAATCATGAGAAATTTTACCATTTATTTAGTCCTTATCCTGTTTTTATTTGTCAGTAAAATGATAGGACAGGAAACATTCGAATCAAAAGCAAAAAAGATTGCGAATAACATTGAAAAAGTCACCAAAGAAGAGAAAGCAGCTTTGAAAGAAGAAGTTGAAGTTGTGAATGTTCAGTTATCTGAAGGAAAAATTACAAAAGAAGCTGCTGATAAAAAGAAAAAAGAATTGGCAGAAGCCAGAGCAATTATAATCGAGGAGAAAGTTGCAATTGCACAAAATGAATTGAGTGATTTAGTACAACAAAAAGTAGATGGGAAAATAAAAGAGAAAGATTCTACAAAAACATACATGATAAGTTTTGACTGCAAAAGATGTGGTAAAGAAAAGGATTCAATTTATAGAGAGAAAAGAACAACTACACAATTTGTTTTTGCAGCAGGGTTAAATAATATTGTGACGAATGGTAGTTTGAAAGATTCGGATTATGAGTTTATGGGTTCACATTTTTATGAATGGGGATTTACATTTAATTCTAGAATTTTAAAAAATCATAATTTGCTTCATGCTAAATACGGATTGTCATTAATGTATAATAATATTCGACCTACAGAGAACCGTAATTTTGTTGTAGATGGTGATAAGACTGTTCTGGAAGTTAACCCTATAAATCTAGATGAATCTCGTTTTAGAAACGTTTATTTAGTTGTACCGGCACATTTGGAGTTTGATTTTTCGGGAAGTAAACATGATAGTAACGGAGGGACTTATTTTAGAACACACAGAAGTTTCCGTTTTGGGATAGGAGGATATGCAGGGATTAATGTTAAGTCCAAACAAATCCTAAAATATGATCAAAATGATATAAAAGAAAAAGTAGTATCTAAGGGGGATTATAATGTAAACAATTTCATTTATGGGTTAAGTGGTTATATGGGGTATAGAGATATAAGTTTGTATTTAAAATATGATTTAAACCCTTTGTTTACGGACAATGATATAAAACAAAACAATGTTTCATTAGGATTACGTTTAGATTTGAATTAAAAAAGTTAAGTTAGTTTTATAATGATGAGGCACTTCGGGAGAAGTGCTTTTTTTGTTTTATATAATTCAAATATCAAGTTTGATTTGTGTAATTTTACAGGCTTAAATCTTTAAAAAATAAATACGTTTTGATTTCACAAAATACCATAGATACTGTTTTTGAAACTGCTCGAGTAGAGGAGGTAATTGGCGATTTTGTTAACTTAAAACGGGCAGGAAGTAACTTTAAAGGTTTAAGTCCATTCTCGGATGAGCGATCCCCGTCGTTTATGGTGTCGCCAGTAAAAGGGATTTGGAAAGATTTTAGTACAGGAAAAGGAGGGAATTCGGTTAAATTCCTGATGGAACACTCCCAATTTACATATCCGGAAGCCATTCGGTACCTGGCTAGAAAATATAATATTGAGATTGAAGAAACAGAACAATCAGAAGCTGAAAAAGCCATAACGGATGTTCGCGAAAGCATGTATCTAGTCTCGGAATTTGCCAAAAAGTATTTTCATAATGTCCTTTTAAATACAGATGAAGGTCAGGCAATAGGATATTCGTATTTTAAAGAAAGAGGTTTTACAAATGAAACAATTAAAAAATTCGAATTAGGATATTCTCCAGAAACTTGGGATGCTTTAACCAAAGAAGCACTTGGTCAGGGGTATAAATTAGAATTTTTACAAAGTACAGGATTAACAATTCCAAAAGATGATCGCCCTTTTGACCGATTTAAAGGTCGTGTTATGTTTCCGATACAAAGTATGTCGGGGCGTGTACTTGGTTTTGGAGGCCGTATCCTTACTAATGATAAAAAAGCTGCAAAATATTTAAACTCACCAGAGAGTGATCTTTACCATAAGAGTAAAGTATTATATGGTATTTTTCAGGCAAAGCAATCTATTGCGAAACTAGACAACTGTTTTTTGGTAGAAGGATATACCGATGTGATTCAATTTAATCAGGCAGGAATAGAAAATGTTGTTGCTTCATCCGGAACAGCTTTAACCCCAGACCAGATTCGATTAATAAATAGATTGACCAAAAATATTACTGTACTTTTTGATGGCGATGCAGCAGGTTTAAGAGCGTCCATTAGGGGAATTGATTTGATTCTGGAAGAAGGGATGAACGTAAGAGTATGTAGCTTCCCCGATGGTGATGATCCGGACAGTTTTGCCAGAAAAACTTCGTATGATGATTTGGTGGCATATTTGGAAGAAAATGCAAAAGACTTCATTCAGTTTAAGGCTTCGTTGTTAATGAATGATGCTAAAAATGACCCTATAAAGAAAGCCGATTTAATTCGGGATATGGTTACGAGTATTTCTAAAATTCCGGACAGAATTCAGCGTGAAATTTATGTTCAGGAATGTGCGCGAATAATGGATATTTCAGAGCAGGTACTTGTGAGTACTTTGGCACAGTTAATTCAAAAAGATATTGCAGAAGTTAATAAAAAGCAAAAACAGGAACAAAAACCTTTTGAAGTTTTAAGAAACCAAAAGCCAAAACATACTGGGTATTCAGGAGGAGATCCAGAAGATCCAAGAAACGGACCACCTGATGATTATCCAGGAGAGCCAGGATATCCAGAACAGCAGCAAGTAGAAAAAATAGATATTCTATATGGTTTAGAACGAAAAGTTATTGAGATTCTATTGCTTTATGGAGATAAGGTAGAAGTGTTTGAAGATGTCTTCATGAAAACAAATGAAGAAGGGGAGATCGAGCTTGTAAGTGAAAAAAAAGAATATAAGGTATACCAAAGAATCTACTTGAGTTTGCAAGAGGATGAGGTAGAATTATCTAATGAATTGTTTAGAGATATTTTTAAAAATCTAACAGACTTTTATCTTCAGAATGAAAAATTTAATCTGGAGCAATATTTAATGCGTTTACAGCCGGAATTTGCTCAGGAAGTAACAGATATTTTAATGGAAGATGAAAAAGTGAGTCTCCATGATTGGGAAGGACAAAATATTTTTGCAAAAGATAAAATGGCATCTATAGGTCAATATGTAACCGAGACAATTTTGTCTATGCGTTGGTATTTGGTTGATAAGATTATAGAGGAATTAAAAAACTCTATATTATCTGAACCTAAATCCGATAATATAGAGCTTTTATCAATGGTTATGGATTACTCTAAATTAGTTAATTCGTTTTCGAAAAAATTAGGAAGAGTAATGTCTCGTTACCATGTTTAAATGATCTCTAGTGTTTTGGCTTTATTAACCAAATCTACTAAATTGGTAACATTCAATTTTGTTAGTAACCTTAACTTGTATGTACTAATTGTTTTTTCGTTAAGGTTCAAAATTTTAGAAATCTCATTGTTTTTCTTACCATCGCTTAAGTAACGCAATACTTCAATCTCTCTGTTAGAAAGTTTTCTGTACAAACGTTCGCTTTTGCTCTGTTTTGCGATCAATGCCATATTTTTACGTACGGTTTCATTGATAATAATTTTCCCTTCGTGAACTTTTATAATCGAAATCCCCAGAGTCTCTAGTTTTTCTGTTTTGTGAATGTATCCCGAAACACCAGCTTTTATAGCATTTGGAGCGTACATTTGTTCAGAAAGATTACTGAAGATGATGATTTTTGTTTTTGGAAAAGTTTTGAGAATCGATTTCACTTCAAAAATACTGGCAAGACCTTCTAATTCTAGATCTAAAATAAGAATGTCAATGTCCTTGGTTTGAAGGATGTCTTTTACCATCGTAAAATTACCTACATTTGCGACAATTGAAATGTCATCGTGGTCTTTAAAATACGACTTAACGCCAAAGTGCGTCACAGGGTGGTTGTCTGCTAAACATACTTTAATCATAGTTTTACCTTTTTAAGAATTGTTCATTTTTTTTTGGAACTGTAAAATTAATAAATAAATTCTGTAATTTATTGCAAATCAGCATAAAAATGATTATTTTAACTTTTTAGGTATAGAACACACAGGTATTGGGTTCATTTTGTGCTGGTTAGCTGTGTTTAATTTCTTATAAATTTCAAAAACGACTTTTTCTCTTCCTACAAACTCAGTAGCTGATTTTCCTAGCTCATCGGCTAACATTGCCCACTCCAATTCGTCATAACTTGCTCCTAATTGGTCCTCATCTGTTCGATTATCTCCAAATAAGCCATCGGTAGGTGCAGCTGTTAAAATTGTGTTAGGAATTTTAAGAAATTCGCCCAAAGCATACACATCGGATTTCATTAAATCGGCTATAGGACTCAAATCTACACCGCCATCTCCGTATTTTGTGTAAAAACCTACTCCAAAATCTTCAACTTTATTTCCTGTTCCAGCAACTAATAAACCGTGAATTCCAGCTAGATAGTATAAACTTGTCATGCGTAAACGGGCACGTGTATTTGCCAAAGATAAATTTACCTTAGTGGTTTCGCCATCTGTAGGAACGGCGTCCTTAAATGCATCAAATGTACTTGTTAAGTCGGTTTCTATACTTGAAACATTTGGGAAGCGTTTTTTTAATTGTTCAATATGTTCTCTTCCTCTGGAAACTTGATTTGGAGCTTGGTGTATAGGCATTTCTACACATAAAACCTTAAATCCCGTTTGGGCACATAATGTTGAGGTTACAGCCGAATCGACACCACCAGAAATTCCTATTATAAAACCGTTCACTTTAGCATTGTTAGCATAATCTTTTAACCACTCTACAATGTAGGTATTTACTTTTTCTGTTTGAATAGTGCTTTTTTTAGCCATAATAGTTTAAGTTTTAAAATACAGGAATGTATATTTGCAGAATTATATTTAAGTAGTCTTTCCTTAAAATTTTTTGCAACACAAATTTAATTAAAATAAAATGAAAATATATCGCTTTGCTTTCGCTCTATGTGTCTTTTTTTTGTCTTGTGATAAAAAAAGCAAAATTGAAAAAGCTGTAGAAGAAATTCCTGTTAATATTAAGGTGGAGCGTTTTGATAAAGTGTTTTTTGAAACCCAGCCTAAAGATTTAGCTAAAATAAAAAAAGAGTATCCTTTTTTCTTTCCTGAGGGAAATGATGATTCGGTTTGGTTAAATAAAATGCAAGATCCGCTTTGGAGAGAATTGTATACCGAAGTTCAAAAGAAATATGGGAATTTCGAGCCAGTTCGAAAAGAATTTAATAAATTGTTCCAGCATATAGAGTATTATTTTCCTAAAACTAAAACTCCAAAAGTTATTACTATAATATCGGAGATGGATTATAATAATAAGGCTATTTATGCAGATAGTTTAGTTATCGTTGCGCTTGAATTGTATTTAGGAAAGGAACATAAGTTTTATCAATTTCCTAATTACATCAAACAAAATTTTGAAGAGAAACAGATTATGCCAGATGTAGTTTCGAGTTTTTCTTCGAAAAAGATAGCAAGAATTACCGATAAAAATTTTATCACAAAAATGGTGTATTATGGAAAGCAATTATATTTAAAAGATTTGCTTTTGCCTGAGTATAGTGATGCCGATAAAATAGGGTATACTCCAGAACAAATAAAATGGTGTGAAGAGAACGAAGGATATATGTGGCGTTATTTTATAGAAAGAGAAATGTTGTACAGTGATGATTCAAAACTTACGACACGCTTTATAAATACAGCTCCATTTTCTAAATTTTACCTCGAAATAGATAATGAATCTCCAGGGCGCGTTGGAACCTGGATTGGTTGGCAAATTGTGCGCTCATACATGAAAAACAATGATGTTTCGGTAGAGCAATTAATGCAAACCAACGCTAAAGAAATTTTTGAAAAGTCAAAATATAAACCTAAAAAGTAATGTCAGATAATAAACAACAAACCTCAGAAATTAAATTTCTTATAGAATTAGATGAAAACCGTGTGCCAGAAAAATTAAAATGGTCGGCAAAAGATGGTGGAGTCGAAGCTCAGGAAGCAAAAGCAATTATGCTTTCTATCTGGGATAGTAAAGTACAAGAAACAATGCGTATTGATTTATGGACAAAAGATATGCCGGTAGATGAAATGAAAATTTTCTTTCACCAAACTCTAGTAGCAATGGCGGATACTTTCAAGCGTGCTACAGACGATGAAAAAATGTCGGATACGATGAAAGACTTCTGTGATTATTTTGCTGAAAAGCTAGAATTGAAGAAATCGTAATTGAATAAATGTTAATATCCATTCACTTGGAAAAACGCTGTAAGACTTAGGTTTTACAGCGTTTTTTTATGGAGCTCCCGAAGCCTCGGGACTGCAGTGCATTATATCTTTTATGGTTTCTGAAGTGTCGGGACCATCAGGACTAGAGAAAACCAAACCAATTGCATGAGATTTTAAAATAATCTAAAAATAACTTATACGCACTCTTTTTCTCATGAAAAAGTCTGATTCTGTTAGTTATATAACTTATTGAGACCAGTGAAAGGATTG
>NZ_JAOZEW010000011.1 GCF_025847235.1 Flavobacterium shii | reverse complement strand
ATGGGAACGGCATCCCGCGCTTTTTTTGGCGCGGATATAGTGTACAGCGGGACAAATGTTTGTTATAAAACAAAATCTTTCTGCTCCCGAAATAAAATTGTGGCTTTATTTTTGAATAAGTAGTATTTTTGAAACTTATAAAACATCCTTTTAATGAAAAAGATTTTACTCTTAACGTTGGCATTTTCAATTACAGCTAGTGCACAAATACAAATACCAAAAACTTTAAAATTACCTCAACTATCATCGAAAATAGCAAGTCTTGGCGGCGTTGATATAGCAGCGGGTTTAAAAGAAGCTTTGGATAAAGGAATCTCGAAACAAGTAACTAAACTAACTGCCGAAGATGGTTTTTACAGAAACGAAGCCGTAAAAATCTTAATGCCTGCCGAATTACAAAAAGTAGACGCTACTTTAAGAAGAATTGGTCTTTCGTCTCTTGCCGATGAAGGTATTAAGGTATTGAATCGTGCTGCCGAAGATGCAGTAAAGGAGTCAACTCCAATATTTGTTTCGGCTGTAAAAAACATGTCTTTTACCGATGCCAAAACTATCTTGTTGGGTAATGAAAGTGCCGCTACAAGTTACTTACAATCTAGTACTACAACTGCTTTGTACAGTAAATTTAATCCCGTTATTAAAGAATCATTCAGTAAGGTAGGTGCCGATGTAGTCTGGTCGAACATTATTGCAAAATACAACAGTATTCCGCTTGTTAAGAAAGTAAATCCCGACTTAACCGATTATACTACAAACCAAGCTTTGGCTGGTGTTTTTAAAATGATCGCTGTTGAAGAAAAAAGCATCAGAACGGACATAAGTGCCCGAACTTCTCCTTTATTAAAAAGCGTTTTTGCTTTGCAGGATAAGAAGTAATTTTTTGATTGTGTAACTGTTTAATCGTTTCGTTGTTTAATCGATTAAACATTAAAAGCGAATAAACAACGAAACGATTAACCGATTAACCAAAAAACTAAAATGCAAAAAATAACTTTTCTTATTCACTGCAAAGACCAAAAAGGTATTATTGCTGCTGTGACTAATTTTATACTGAAGGTGGAAGGAAACATTACCTATATTGACCAACATGTTGATATAGAACAAAATGTATTTTTTATGCGATTGGAATGTGAATTAACCAATCCTGGTATTGGAATAGAAGCTATAAAAACTGATTTTAGCCAGACTATTGCAACCAATTTCCAAATGTCTTGGGATTTATACAATCAGGAGCAAAAGCCAAAAATGGCTTTATTTGTCTCTAAATATGATCATTGCCTGTTTGACATTTTAGGTCGTTATAGTGCAGATGAATTGGGTGTTGAAATTCCGGTAATTATTAGTAATCATAATGATTTAAGATCGATTGCCGAACGTTTTGATATTCCGTTTCACTGTGTTCCGTTTACAAAAGATAATAAGGAAGAAGGCGAAAAACAACAAATTGCATTGCTGAAAAAATATGAGATTAACTTTATCGTTTTGGCGCGTTATATGCAAATTATCACTCCTGGCTTGATTTCGCTTTACGAAAATAAAATCATCAATATCCATCATTCTTTTTTACCCGCATTTCCTGGAGCAAAACCATATCATTCGGCTTTTAAAAGAGGGGTGAAAATTATCGGGGCAACGAGTCATTATGTAACTGAGGAACTAGACGAAGGTCCGATTATCGAGCAGGATATTGCACGTGTTTCGCATATTCATTCTGTAGATGATTTTATTATGAAAGGACGAGATCTAGAACGCATCGTTCTGGCAAGAGCCATAAAATTGCATGCGGAACGTAAGACAATGGTTTATAGTAATAAAACGGTTGTGTTTTCTTAAGGGTTTTAACTGCAGATTTAACCGCAAAGTGCGCAAAGATTTACGCAAAGATCGCAAAGATATTCGCAAAGCTTCATTCTTAGAACCTTTATCACTTAGTACCTCGGTACCTTTAAAACAAAACCCGACGGATTTTAAAAATCTGTCGGGTTTTTATTTAAAATCAAAGATTAAGCGTTCCTTAAAGCTCTTTGAACCTTTGTAGCTCTGAACCTTTGTAACTTAAAGAAACTTATTTAACTTCTATCAATAATCTAGGATCACTAAAATTGTTTACTTCATCCATTGTCAATCCTAATGCATTTGCAACGCCTTCTCCATAAGCTGGATCGGCTTTAAAGCAATTACGAATGTGTCGTACCTGTATAAACTTTTGCGCTCCTCCTACTTGTGCCGCAGTATTCTTGAATAAGAATTGCTTCTTATCATCGGTCATTAAGCGGAATAGTTTTCCTGGTTGGGAGAAATAATCGTTATCATCTTCTCTAAAATTAGAAGCATAAGCATCTCCATGAATTGATAATGGTGGTTCTTTGTACTCTGGTTGCTCTTGCCATTTTCCGAAGCTATTAGGCTCATAATGTTTTTTGCTTCCGTAATTTCCGTCTACACGCATTGCACCATCTCTGTGAAAACTATTCACAGGACATTTGGCTGCATTTACAGGTATCTGAGCATTATTAACTCCTAAACGATAACGGTGTGCATCTCCATAAGAAAATAAACGGGCTTGTAGCATTTTATCAGGAGAGTATCCTATTCCCGGAACAATATTAGCAGGATTAAAAGCGGCTTGCTCTACTTCGGCAAAATAGTTGTCTGGGTTTCTATTTAATTCAAACTCTCCAACAGGGATAAGTGGAAAATCTCCTTTTAACCAAACTTTAGTTAAATCGAATGGATGGTATTTGTATGTTTTAGCTTGTTCTTCGGTCATTATCTGTACAGACAATTTCCATTTTGGAAAATCTTTTCTTTCGATAGCTTCAAATAAATCTCTTTGATGGCTTTCTCTGTCAGCTCCAACTAGTTTTGCAGCTTCTTCATCGGATAGGTTCTCAATACCTTGTTGGGTTACAAAGTGGAATTTAACCCAGTGTCTTTCATTTTTATCATTGATAAAGCTAAAAGTATGACTTCCAAATCCGTGCATCTGACGGTATGATTTAGGAATACCTCTATCGCTCATTACAATTGTTACCTGATGTAATGCTTCGGGAAGTAATGTCCAGAAATCCCAATTGTTATCGGCACTTCTTAAATTGGTTTGTGGATCACGTTTTACGGCGTGATTTAAATCAGGAAATTTCATCGGGTCACGAAAAAAGAATACTGGAGTATTGTTTCCTACTAAATCCCAATTCCCTTGATTGGTGTAAAACTTCATTGCAAAACCACGAATATCTCTTTCTGCATCGGCTGCACCTCTTTCTCCGGCAACGGTAGAAAAACGAACAAACATATCAGTTTTTTTTCCAATCTCAGAGAAGATATCTGCTTTTGTATATTTAGTAATATCATGAGTTACGGTAAATGTCCCGTAGGCTGCAGATCCTTTGGCGTGCATTCGGCGTTCGGGGATTACCTCTCGATCAAAGTGTGCCATTTTTTCTAAAAACCAAAAATCCTGCAATAAAACCGGACCTCTTGGTCCTGCAGTCATTATGTTTTGATTGTCTGGTACAGGCGTTCCTGTTGCCGTGGTAAGTTTGTCATTCGATTCCATAAGTAACAATTTTAATGATTTAATTCAAAGGTAACGTACTTGTGTCTATAAACAAAATTGATTGTTTTTATATTCTAATAACTATAAACTATTAATAAAAGTTTAAATTACTACATTTTTAGTATACCTAAAAGTAATCAAAAAAAAGTTAACTTATGTACAACAAAGTAATAACAAAACCTTAACAGCATAACATTTAGTTATACCTGATCTTTGCAATGTAATAAACTGGTTATTTATTATTTTGGTTTTGGTTAGTTAAATGATTGCCGGCATCTGTTAGATGTCGGCTTTTTTTTGCCTTATTCTTTCCTACATTTTTAAGAATGATAAAGCAATGCTTCCTATTAAAGCTTTAAAGAGTCATTTATTTAAGTTCAAGTTCTTTATAAAAATAGATTATTGTAAGCGCTCATGCATTTGTTTAAAATAAGGAAATGCTTTTAGCAATCGTGTTCCATACCAAGAGAACATTTCGCCATCGACAAAAACAGTTTTGGCATGATGCGTAAATCTACCTATCTCAAATGCATCTTCTTCTTTAAAGGGATATGGTTCTGATGACAATAAAACAAGATCGGGATCACCTTCCAAACGCATTTTTTTAAGTTCTACTTCGGGATAACGTCCTTTATCAAGGTATATATTTGTGAAATGATTAAGTTTCAATAGCTCATTGATATAATTATCTGAACCTGCAACCATAAAAGGATTTTTCCAGATAAAATAAGCTGCTTTTTTAAATGGCTTGTCTTTTATATAAGTTTTAAAATCTTGTAATCCGAAAGTCAGCTTGTCATTCCATTTTTGAGATTCGGTACGACAATTAAACAATTGACCAAAATCGGTAATCATTTGGAAATTATCTTCGACAGTAAGGATATTGGTTACCCAAACCGGACATATCTCTGATAGTTTTTCGACAATTTCTTTTGTATTTTCTTCTTTATTACAAATGATAATATCTGGATTCAATAAACGAATTTTCTCATAATGCACTTTCTTAGTTCCGCCAACCATTTTTTTGGTAGATTTAAAATGATACGGATGAACACAAAACTTGGTAATTCCGACGATTCTATCCTCCAATCCCAAATCATAAAGCAATTCGGTTTGTGAAGGAACAAGAGAAACAATCCTTTTTGGAGCCGTTTCAAAAGAATGTGAAGTACCTATTTGGTCTATTAAGGTTTTCATTTGTTGATTTTTTTACCGCAAAGAACACAAAGATTTACGCTAAGTTCGCTAAGCTTTGTGTTCTTTGCGGTTAATTTTTTTAAGCGTGCAGCAACTTTAAACTTTAAACGTTGAACTCATAATCTCTTCCATTTCCTGTTGCACCTTCAAAGCTTCCTCTCTTGCTTTATCGGCAAAATCTTTTTCTTTGGAAGCATAAATAATAGCACGTGATGAATTAATAAGCAATCCTACTTTATCATTCATTCCGTATTTACACACTTCGGATAAACTTCCGCCTTGAGCGCCAACTCCTGGAACCAATAAAAAACTATCTGGAACGATCTTACGGATTTCCGAAAAATATTCGGCTTTGGTAGCTCCGACTACATACATAAGATTTTCACTGTTTTTCCAAGTCTTAGAAGTTTCAAGAACTTGCTTGTATAATTCGGTACCATTGGTAATTAAAGTCTGAAAATCAAATGCCCCTTCATTGGATGTTAAGGCCAACATTATAGTATGTTTATTTTGGAACGCTAAGAATGGTTCTACAGAATCTTTGCCCATATAAGGAGCAACTGTTACGCTATCAAAATTTAAATCTTCAAAAAAAGCTTTTGCATACATACTCGATGTGTTACCAATATCACCACGTTTGGCATCGGCAATTGTAAAAATACGAGGATGATTTTCATTGATATAATTAATGGTCTTTTGCAGCGACAACCATCCTTTTATCCCATATGCTTCATAAAAAGCTGTATTGGGTTTATAGGCAATCGCCAGGTCATGCGTGGCATCGATTATTGCTTTGTTAAATTCAAATATTGGGTCTTCTGTTTCCAAAAGATGCTGTGGAATTTTGGTTAAATCAACATCTAAACCGATGCATAAAAATGATTTTTTTCGTGTAATTTGTTCGTGTAGTTGTTGTGTTGTCATATTGTAATTTGCTAGTGCGGCAAAATTACAAATAATATTATTGGTATTCGAATTTCCCCAAACATTGAGTTTCTATAAAATCGAATTATAATTATGTAACAACTTGCACTGTTGTTAATCCTAAATTTGAAAAACAGCATTAAAGAAAAGAAACACATGAAACCAAATATAGGAATTGCTCCAAAAGATTTAAAGAAAAGTGCCGATATCTTAACCTCGATTTTATCGAATGAAATGATTTTATATGTAAAAACAAGAAAGTTTCACTGGAATATTTCGGGAAATAGTTTTATGGAGTTACATAAATTATTTGAAGATCAATATGGTATTTTAGAAACAATTATTGATGAAGTAGCAGAAAGAATTAATCAGCTTGGCGAAAAAACTATCGGCACCATGACTGAGTTCATAGGAAACTCTACCTTAAAGGAATTTCCTAATATGTATCCGTCACAGAAAGAAATGCTAAGCGAATTACTACAAAATCACGAGCAAGTTATTATCGAATTCAGAAAATATATTCCAATTTTCGAAAATGAAAATAATGATATAGGTTCTGCCGATTTTATCACCGGATTACTGGAACAACACGAAAAAATGTCCTAGATATTAAGACGTTATTTAAGTTAGTTTTTTACTAAAGTAGGAATTATACAATAAATTAAATAAAGTCACATAATACCCAAACAACAAACTGCACCTTTGCTAAACTATTAATATAAAGTATATCATTATGAATATTACAGAAGTTAAAGGAAACTGAAATGAGTTAAAAGGAAAGTTGAAACAAAAATGTGCTACATTAACAGATGATAATCTAATGTTTTCTGAAGGAAAAGGAGATGAAGTGATCGGAAGACTTCAGCAAAATTAGGAAAATCAAAAGAAAGTACATCAAATCATTTCTGATTTGTAAATCTTTTTGACTCTGTTATAATACCGTCTAATTATTAAATTAGGCGGTATTTTTTTTGTTAAAAATCAAGAAAAAAATTCTGATATGCATGCACTTAAACTCCCCTTGATTTTATTGCCATCTATTATATTATTTTCCAAAATTATTTTATTTATCTTTAGCAATATATTTTATACAATGAAGTTATTTATTAAGTTTGATATCAATACCGTTTGCTCCCTTTTTCTAAAAGAGAAGCTAGGGGAACGACAAGTAAATTATACACCGTTGGGTTTTGGAGAAATTGAATTAGATAAAAACCTAACTGCGGAAGAATTGGAGAGTATGAAGAATGATTTAGAACCTTTGGGTTTAGAAATTGTAGAGAACCAGAAAAGTGTTTTAGTACAAAAAATAAAAGATGCCATAATAGAGATGGTCTTTATGGATGAAAATGGGAACAATTTAAAAAGTTCTGTATATTTAGCTGAAAAATTAAACCACAGTTACGGATACTTATCGAATATTTTTTCGGAAGTAACCTACTCTTCTATTGAAAACTTCATAATTTTGCAAAAAATTGAACGAGCCAAACAACTCATTATCATAAATGAACTGAGCTTAACCGAAATTGCATTTTTACTTAATTACTCCAGTGTTGCACATTTGAGTACACAATTTAAAAATACGACAGGAATCACTCCTTCGGCATTTCAAAGAATTATAAAAAAACGACGCGAAAATTTAAAATAACACATTATAAATGCAAAAAAGCGCATTACATATTTTACTGGCTGATGACGATGAAGATGATCGCCTTTTTTTCAAAGATGCTTTTGAAGAAGTGAAAATACAAACCAAAGTACAATTTGCTCATGACGGTATGGAATTGATGGAGCACTTAATGCACCCTGATACAATATTACCGGATATTTTATTTCTGGATTTAAATATGCCAAAGAAAACGGGTAAAGAATGCTTAATCGAAATAAAGAAAACAGATCATTTAAAACACCTGATAATTGCAATTTATTCCACCTCATCATCGGAGGAAGATATTGAAGACACCTTTATACAAGGTGCAAATATCTATATAAAAAAACCAAGCAATTTTAATGCTCTTAAAAAAATAATTAATGAAGTTGTAACTTTAAACTGGCATTATCACACTTCTGGATTGAATCGTGATACCTTTTTGTTACGCTTAAAATAAATAAAACCAAATGAAATTGATTCCCAATTTTAATTCCCCACGTGCGTTGAGGATTATTTTTGCAATATCGATATTTATTTTATTATTTATTTCATCGGTATCTTATAAGCACAATCGTGATATGCAGAATTCGAGCAAATCAATGATGCATACCTATGAAATAAATATTCAACTAGAACGCTTACTTTCTTTTGTAAAAGATGCCGAAACCGGCCAAAGGGGCTATATAATAACCCAAAATAGCCGCTTTCTTGCGCCTTATCTTTTTTCCAGAGATAAAGTAAACAGGTCTTTTATTGCCCTTAAGAAATTAATGGCCGACAATCCAAAACAACAAAAGAATCTTAAAAACCTATTTGATTTAATTATCCAACGCTATACCTATCTGGAAGGTTCTCTAAAATATAGCAACGAGAAAACCTACGATAAAAGAAAGCTAGACAATTGCATGTTTGGCGGTAGAATTGTTATGGAAAACATTCGGTTTCAAATTGATGAAATGAATGATGTAGAAAAAGATATCTTACAAAAAAGACAAAAAATTTACCAAAGTGAGATTTCTCTAACTCCTCTCTTCTCCATATCCTTATTTCTTGTAGCACTTACACTTATTTTACTTTCGTACCGACAAATAAGCAATGATATCGATCGATTAAGAGTATCCAATAAAAAACTTTTAATCTCGACTAAACTTATGGCAGAGTCAGAAGTTATTGGTGCTTTTAGTACCTGGCAATGGGATCTGGATACTAATAAAATGGTTTACTCCGATAATCAATTTCGATTATTAGGTTACCCGCCTAATGCGTTTGTCCCAGAAAAAGATACTTTTTTAAACTTTGTACATCCCGGAGATAAAAGAACCTTCTCTAACCTAATGCAAGGCATTATAGACAACAAGCAACTTCCTATTATCTATTACAAGGTTATTCGAAAAAATGGAGAAATAAGACATTTTAAGTCCATTGGAAAACTTTTAATAGATGAACAAGGAAGCAAAATAATACTCGGAATTACATTTGACATTACCGAAGAGCATTTTCAAAACATTGCAATCTACGAGCGTAACAAGGAACTAGAAAAAAGCAATAAAGAGCTAGCCTCCTTTAACCATGTTGCAAGTCACGATCTACAGGAACCACTTCGTAAGATCCAAACCTTTATTTCCAGAATTTCCGATAAGGACAAAGATTCATTATCCGAAAGCGGAAAAGAATACATTACTAAGATTGGTACATCTGCCAAAAGAATGCGTATTTTAATTGATGATTTATTATTGTTCTCCAGAACAAATACGACAAAGAAAGAATTCTTAAAGACGAATCTAAATGATTTACTTAAAAAAGCCGAACAGGAACTATCCGAAATTCTTCTGGAGAAAGATGCAACGATAACTTCTGAAATGCTCCCAAAACTAAAGGTTATTCCATATCAAATAGAGCAATTATTTATTAACCTAATCAGTAATTCTTTAAAATACAGCCAACCTAATGTCTTACCGGAGATTACTATTTCCTGTACTAAAGTTGCCGCTGCAGCATTCCCGAATTTACTGGAGCAATCTATAAAAAAATATTACAAAATCACATTCACCGATAACGGAATGGGATTTGACCCACAATTTAAAGAAACTATTTTTGTCTTATTCCAGCGTTTACATTCCAAAACCGAATATCCCGGAACAGGAATAGGACTAGCCATTTGTAAAAAAATTGTTGAAAACCACAATGGAAGTATCATTGCAGATAGCACACCAAACAAAGGCTCTATTTTTACCATTTTCCTTCCCGAATAATTTCAAAAAAACAACAATAATCATCGTTATATAATTCATATTATGGGAATTATATAACGATTCTTTTTTATGCTGTAAGGTATTATTCGTGTATGAGTTGCAACTTTGTAATATAAACTTTTATAAAGTGAAAATAAACTCTATGTTCCCCTCTAGATTATTGCTTATAAAAGCAACTTTTGCAATTGCAATTATGACTACCATGTCATCTTGCAAAAAAAATGAAGTCCTTGAAAAAACCTCAAATAATGGAGTTTTCTCCAAAGATGATTCAGAAGAAATTGATGCTTATTTCCTAATAGCTACAGCTAATATTAGTAAAGCTATAATCTCTAAAAGTCAAATTGCACAACAAAAATGTCAAGATGAAAAATTAAAACAATTAAGCAGTGAAATAGAGTCTAATCAAAATGAGTTTCTGCAAGAAATAACAAAAATGGCTAATAAAAAACTTATCATTATCACCAATGATGAGATTGATGCCAATAACGATTTGTATACACTTATCGATGCAACCAAAGCCACCTTTGATATAGCATATATTAATTTAATTATAGAATCTATAGAAGACCAGATCGAATTATTAAAATCAATATCCAAAGAAACAAAAGATACAGACATCTTAAAATTTGCAGTTAAGTATTTGCCTAAGCAATATGAATTTTTACAAGAATCGAAAGCATTAAAAAGCAATTTTATAATAAAAAGCCATAAAACAATTAAATTCTAAGCACTAAAATTTTAAGTTATGAAAAGCAAAAATCAATTATTATACGCAGCAACGTTTTTTATTGCAACCTCTTTCGGATTATTAAGAGCACAGAGTATCACTAATGCAGAATTTGGAATAAAAGGAGGCGCAAATATGTCCAACTTATATTCTGGTAATGTCGATGATAAAAATGCCTTATACGGTTTTAATGCTGGTGTTTATGCCGCATTTCCTATTGCAGACAATATTTTCATTCAACCCGAGATATTATATACTACAAAAGGAGCCGAACTTAAATACAACAACGCTTTTGTAAACGGAACAGGTCGTTTTAGACTGGATTATATCGAAGTTCCATTATTGGTAAGAATCAATGTAACAAAAAACTTTAATGTCCATTTTGGTGGATATGCAGCTTATCTGGTTGATGGAAAAGTAACCAACGAAACCAATAACGGGTCATTTAATTTTGAAGACAATATAAACACCGATGACTTTAACAAGTTTGATGCAGGTATAGCTGCCGGCGTTGGAGTAGATTTTGATCCATTAAGCATTGGACTCCGATACAATTATGGATTAACAACCGTAGGAAAAGAACGTAGTTTCTTAGGAACCACCTATACCTTTCCAGACTCAAAAAACAGTAATTTAAGTTTATACGTTGCGTATAAGCTTAATTAAAAATCCCTCTTATTATTAACCCTTAAATATATATGCCATGTCAAATTTATTATATACAGTAGCTGTTATTTTAGTCATTTTATGGGCACTGGGTTTCTTTGTTTATAGTTTAGGAAGCATCATTCACATCTTATTGGTTATTGCGGTTATCGCCGTACTGTTCCGACTAATTAAAGGCAAAGAAGTTTAAAACAAGTCAAGTTCAATTACATTATTAAACATTAAATACAAATATTATGAAAACGCGTAACACCATTTTAGGAATTGTTGGAGCAGCAGCTGCCGGAGCATTATTAGGAGTATTATTTGCACCAGATAAAGGATCAAAAACCAGAAAAAAAATAGCCGATAAAAGCAAAGACTACAAAGAGGATATTAAAGGTAAAATCGATCATATCGCAAGTACGATTTCTGCAAATGGTAAAGATCTTATCAATCAGGGAAAATCAAAATTGAATCATGCCAAAGCCGAAGTTAGTGACGGAATCGAACATGTAACTAACTAAGAAGAATTGTGATTTATTTTAATAATCAAACACAAGCAGATGGAAACTAAAACGACAACAACCGATACACTTTTTGATAAAGCCGAAAATTATACTAAAACAAGTTTCGAATTATTCAAACTTAAATCTGTATCACTATCCGCAGATGTTCTTTCTACATTAACATCACAAATAATTGTAGCTGTTGTTGTTGCTTTTTTTAGTTTATTCTTCAATATTGGGCTTAGTTTATTAATTGGAAGGCTTCTGGGAGAATATTACTATGGCTTCTTCGTATTGGCATTTGCCTATCTGATACTTGCAATCTTGTTGTATAAATACCAGAGCAAGTGGATCAAGAAACCAGTAGGAAATATCATTATTTCGCTTTTATTAAAAAGCCGAAATTAGAGCAACCCCAGATTAATCCTAAAACCAATTTCTTATGAATACTAATAACGCTACCGACGATTTAAATCAAAGGATTCTACAGCTAAAAAATCAGCAAGAAGCAGAATGGATTGATTTAAAAGATAAATTTCATCATATTCAGGACAATTTAAAACCTCTGAATCTTATAAAAAATACTTTAGGCGAAATCAATGAAACTATAGACATAAAAGGTAATTTATTCAAATCTATCTTTAGTATCGCCGCTGGATATCTATCCAAAAAGATTTTGGCAAGAAGCACACATAACAAAACAACAGGATTCTTTGGGACGATGTTTCAATTAATTGTTACAAATTTCATTTCCAGAAAAACTGCTACCTAAGAGTAAAAGTGTTATAATTTAGTCCGTTAACCCATCCACCTAAATAACAATATTATGGAAAAATTAAGCCAAATAATATTAAAAAAGGGTGTCTACGTATATTCCTTTTTTTACAAATCATTTGAATTCACGAGAGTATTTCTCGGTATATAACTTTAATTATACGTTTGTCAAGAGACGATTAATCGAGTTAATACCCTCACTATATTTTTTTTTAACAAGGATAAGGCGCTATCCCGAAACTTCGGGACTGAGACGCTAAGAAAAAGCGTCATACAGATATACCTTGACCTTAATCTAAAAAAAAGAGCCTGTTTCACTAATGAAACAGGCTCTTTTAATATATTAGAAACTTTAAAGTTAAAATACTTCGCTAGCTTCTTTTAATTTCTCAGTATTGTTTACCAATTGTAACTCATCTACAATTTTCTGGATATCACCATTCATGATATTACCCAAATCATATAAAGTAAGACCAACACGGTGATCTGTTACACGTCCTTGAGCGTAGTTGTAAGTACGAATCTTAGCCGAACGGTCACCAGAACTTACTTGCGAAGTACGCTTAGTAGCATCCTCTGCCTCTTTCTTAGCCAATTCTTGTTCGTACAAACGAGAACGTAAAACGCCTAATGCTTTATCTTTATTCTTGTGTTGCGATTTTTGATCCTGACATTGCGCCACCAAACCAGTTGGAATATGCGTTAAACGCACCGCCGATTTAGTAGTATTAACCGATTGTCCACCAGGCCCAGACGAACAGAAAAAGTCTACACGTACGTCGTTCATATCAATCTGTACATCAAACTCTTCGGCTTCAGGAAGCACCATAACCGTAGCTGCCGATGTATGCACACGACCTTGCGTTTCAGTCTGAGGAACACGTTGTACACGGTGTACACCAGCTTCAAACTTAAGCGTACCGTAAACATCCTCGCCAGTAACCTCAAAGATAACCTCTTTAAAACCACCCGAAGTACCCTCGTTCATATCTACAACCGAAGTTCTCCAACCACGGTTCTCACAATATTTAGTATACATACGGAAAAGATCTCCAGCAAAAATACTTGCCTCATCTCCACCCGTACCAGCACGAATCTCTACCATTACGTTTTTGGCATCTTCGGGATCCTTAGGAATCAACATAAACTTGATTTCATCCTCTAGTTCCGGTAATCTGTCCTTGGCTTCGTCCAATTGCATTTTGGCCATTTCGGTCATATCGGCATCGCTACCATCTGCAATTATTTCATTAGCCTCGTCTATATTTGCCATCAAAAGCACGTATTCGTCGCGTTTTTCCGCCAATGCTTTTAGGTTCTTGTACTCTTGATTCAATTGCACATAACGTTTCTGATCCGCAATAACATCCGGTTGGATGATTAAATCCGAAATCTCGTCGAAACGTTGTTTTACTATTTGAAGTCTATCTAACATTTTATAAATCCTTTATTTGGACTGCAAAATTACAAAATTTTTGTTTAAAATTCTATCATTAAAGTTCTGAGTTTTTTAGCCACAATTTCACAACAAAATTTAACCCAATTATACCCTTTTTTAGGAGCTTTTTCCTGCTCCCGAAGCCTCGGGACGTTACAATCTTTTGTTCCGCCAAAGCTTCACAAAAGGATTTCTCCCGACACTTCGGGGCTATCAGGGCTAAGATATTTGTAATAAATAAGAGGATTTACGGTTTTCAGTAAAATGATTGGATTAAAAGAATATAATTTTGGGAAATATTTTAAATTAAATTCTTTTTATTAGTATTATCGTTGTTAATTTATATATTTGAAAAACATTAATATGAAGCAACGATTCGCCAATTTATCTAAAAAAGACATATACACGAATATTGTTTTACATATATACAGTTGTACAAGATTTGGAAATAGGAAAGAAAAAAGTAATGAGTGAAAAACTAAATGATAAATCATATTTATTCGCTAATCCTGAGTCTGAAATGTCGCCTCCTGCTGATTCGAGAATTAGCGAGTTACCTATCAATAAATTATCTTGGGATGATTTTGAAAGACTTTGTCTCAGGCTGGTCGAAGAATATCATTCAATTGATAAATGCGAAATCTATGGTGTTTCTGGCAGTAAACAAGAAGGAATTGATATTTTCGCTTCCAAAGACTCCAACAAATATGAGTGCTTCCAATGCAAAAGATATCAAACCATATCACCAGGAAAGCTTGATGAAATAGTTCAAGAGTTTAAGAATGGGAGTTGGTGTTCAAAAAGTGACAAGTTTTTTTTATGCACAAGTCTAGCGTTAAATTCAACAGGATTACAAGATAAATTCAATACCCTAAAATCAGACCTAAAAAAGGTCGAAATAGATTTTATTAAATGGGATAGTATCCAAATCAATAGAATTCTTAAAAAACATCCTATCATAGTTCGCAATTTCTTTGGGGATGAATGGTGTAGATTGTTTTGCGGTACAACCTATGGGGACTCTAATAAATTGGCAATAGAAAATATAACTAAAGAATTGGCTGAAATAAAGAAACTACTAACAGCAGGGCAAAACAATGAGAAGCTAAATTCAATTATAGAAGAGGTTTATGATAAAGAATATTATTGGATTGAGTCTGAAAAAGTAATAGTATTCAATAAAGCGCTTGAAGAATACAATGCTACTATTACTGACAAAAGAGAGAAGTTTATTTTCAGCCAAAATATTATTCAGTCAATTTTTGACTTATCAGAATTAAATAAAATTGTTGATGACTGGCATAAAAATTCATGGTCACTTGAAAATCTAGATCATTTGCGAATTATTCATAGCGGATTATTAGCTTATAGTTGTTTAGATAAAATTCCAAAAGATATTTTAATGGATCTAAAACTATTAAATTGGTGTCCTATTCATCATGGTTATTTCTCTGGTCATCTAGTTAAGTTTATTAGAGAAATAAAGGTCTCAATGAATTTAAAATTAGATTTAATCGAAACATATAGTTCGGATAGATATTTTTTTGAAAACCTTACCCGAATAATTAATTCATTGAAGAAATATTTAGAGTATAATGTAAATGATCTTTATGTTGAAAAACCGAAGGCTTCTATTCTTAGAAATTTGCCTAAAAAGTTTGTATTGGTTACAACTTCCAACGAACTTACATTGAGAAATCCTAAGAACTTAAATCAAGTATATGCAAAACTACCATTAGACAAACAATTAAAAGTATCCAAGATTGAAGTAGTCAGAACACTAGATTCAACAGTTATCGTAGGTGTCAATGCTCGAGATTGTTTTTATTGGAATCCTGAAAAAGATTTAATGGCACATTTCTTTTATCATGCTTCAGAAAAAGAGAGAATCAATGACGTATTTTGTAAAATTAAAAATGACGGCAAAATTGAAACCATAGTACAAATTGGAATAAAAATATTGGTTTTCAATGAATTTCATCATTTAAAAAGTCATTACATGGAACTCTACCTCAAGTTGACAGCTTATAAAAATAGTTTTGTGGGAATAGAAAATAATTATACACATAACAGCGAGACACTAGTCTACCAAATAAATGAAGATTTTCAAATTTTTCCCATAATAACTATTGAATCAATAAGAACTAGCGTTAAGGATTTCAAGGGAATTAAAGAATGGATATACTCCGTTAAATCAAATGAAGAGTTATCTTTTTTAAGTGAATTACAGGATATTCAAAGGATTTATTATAATAGTAAAGAATTAATTTTACTAAGAGGTTCCATGAACAGAACTGGAGTTTTTTTACTAATCCGTTTAATAAAAAGTGGGTTCGAAATTTTAAATATTCACCATCTAAAGGAATCTGTTTCTATTGCTCTGGATTATATTGACGATGGTATCAACTTAAATCTTTTTTGCGCCTATTTGGATTTATGTAGAAGAGATAGTGTATTTGAGTATATTAAAATTCATAACTTTAAAATTGTTGAATCTAAAACAATAACCAGATATCGCAAAAACGATAACTGTCGTGACATTGAAAATATTTCAGTAGGTGAGAATGGTCTTATTTACCTGAATGAGATAGGCGATAAAATTCTTGTCTATTCACTCGATAAAGAAGAATTTGAGGAATTTAGTTTCGAAGAAGAAAGAATCCATTTCATTAAATATTGCAATTAGAACGCCCCGCTCGTGAGCACAAGCCATCTCAATAACCAAATATAAAAAACTATGAGTGCACGAGCGGGACGTTTTAGCTAACCGAAAATCTATCCTGATCATGCACCTCTAACCAAAAAACACACTAAAAACAACAATGGCAAAAGAAAAACTAAACAAACTATCACTGGAAATTGAAAATATTTCGAATAATTTTGAACTTAACCTTTGACAGGCTATTTAAAATTACTTAGAGAAGATTTTGATATTAATGAAATAAAAACACCTAAACAATACTTAGAAACTATTGACAAAATTACTGAAATACTTCGTGAAACTAGACTTTTATTTCTCTATTCAGTTTTTAATAAAGTTTGCACAGAAGAAGACAAACTTTATTATTTTGACACTCCATATCAAGCCAATATGAGTTATAGTGCTTTAATAAAAAAAGGAAAAAGTTTTTACCTTTTAGACGAAGACGGAGATTATAGCGAAATATTTACAAGTGAATCTTTTGTGCAATTTATTGATGATCAGTATTGGGAATTATACGAATAATAAATATAATTCGACACCCAGATGACGCGGATATATCTTCAATGTTCAATAGCACAGGTTGAAAATCCGTGCCCGCAACCGTGAGAAACAATACAATATAAAATAACTGAATATCTAACTTTTAAAATTTTATAACTATGAGCAATCAAAGATCACCCAACGGACCAAGTACAACAGGAAACCCATCAGGACCAGGAAGAGGAAACAACCCTCCAAGTTCCCCTTCTAGACCCTCTGCACCAAAACCTTCTAAATAGCCTCTGCTCTGCGAAGCTTTTCTTTTTAAATGTTGGAATCACTGTGCGAAGTCTTCGTACTTTATACTCATCTACGCTATCGGAATGCAAAATCGAGCATTCACAAAACAACAAATATGATAATAATAAATATATACTTATGAACTCAGCAGAAAAAGCTATTGAAGAAGATAGAGAATATGAATTAGCAAAAAAATGGTTAACAGAAAATGGGATTTTTAAACGTTTTGAAAAAGATACAAGAGACAGTAAATCCCTCGACTCAACCATTGTTAAAACAATTAACGTAATTACATTTCAAAAAAATAACAGTTCGGAAATCCAAACAAATGAAGGTGAAGATATAAAAGAATTAATTATTAACATGTATAGATCTGAATATTAAAAAAAATACACCCCGCTCTCCGAAATATTCCAACTATCACGATCGTTGTGCGAAGTCTTCGGACTTCGTACAACATTCTAAATTTTAATGATTTGCCTTTCAATAATATTTATTCTGCATCAGTCTTCAAATGAATCTTATGCAAATCATCCAATAATTCCATTTCTTCCTCTGGTAATAGCTGTAAAGCGATTTCAAGCAAAGTCATTACATTAATATCAGTAACTGTTGTTAAACTTGACAAATTTCGGGCATCTTCATTTAGCAAAATAATACTTGCTTTAAGCAAATCCGAAACCATTAGATTTAGCTCGTTATAACAAGATACTTTTAGTGTTACGCTAAACGAATTATCAGTAGTATTTGCTAGTTTTAGTTTTTTGAAATATTCTACTTTATTCATTGATTCTAATAATTCTGTGGCTGATTCTTTATGTTGTATTTCCATTATTGAATTTTAATTGATTGCTTTCTTGTTTTTTATAGAGACGAAATTACAAGAACCAGATTACTTTTAAGTGATTGTATACAATCGGTTGTATTCAACTGAAATTTATAACTATGTTCTTAATAGTGAACTATTGAATAAAAAAACTACAAGAAAATATTTTTGTAGCTTTTTAACATTTATAAAGAGAAAAAATCAATCTTTGTAGGTAATCACATTTTGTAAAAAATCAATGAAAAAAATCATAGGAATCATTTTAGGATTGTTAATAATTACAATCTGCTATACGAAAAGTTCCTTATGAAAAGCTACGCGAAGTCAGAGACATTTGCCAGCGGGCAGCGGAGTCTCTAAACTTCGTAGAGCATCCAGATTAGAATCTAAAATAATTATCAACATAACACCAAAACTAAACATTGAAAACAAACAGTTTGTTAATCCTAATTTTTCTATTATTTGCAAAACATTTAAATGCTCAAAATAAAATTGTGGAAATTTTCCTTATACATTAGAAGAATAAACAAACAGACCATAAAACCAACCAAATGAAAAAACTATTATTCTTACTTACTTTTTTTACTTTCATCAATTTCACTTACTCACAAACTGACAAAGTTGATATTGTAATAAAAGACCTAATGCAAAAAAATAAAATTATTGGTTTACAATTAGCTGTAGTTAAAAACAATAAAATTATTAAAACTAGTTATTATGGTTTAGCGAGTATTCAAGATTCAATTGCTGTTGATAGCAAAACTGTTTTTAGCATAAATTCTATGACCAAAGCTTTTACGGGTGTTGCCATTATGCAATTGGTAGAAAATGGTAAATTAAAACTAGAAGATCCTATTTCAAAATATGTAGATAGCCTTCCTAATACTTGGCGCAACATTACAGTAAAACAAATAGCAACACATACCTCGGGACTTCCTGATATTTGGGAAAGACCAGAGCATATGTTATCTGAAGACAGTAAAATATTATTCAAAAAGATAAAAGAATTACCAGTTGTTTTTCAGCCTGGAGAAGATTTAAAATACAATCAAACCAATTACATTCTGCTCGGAATGATTATCGAAAAAATAAACGGAAAATCTTTTGAAAAATTCCTTAAAGAAAGTCAATTCGAAAAAGTTGGAATGAAAAATACCAGTAAAGCTGGTTTAGGAGATTTTTATAAAATAGTAAATCATGCCGCCAGACCTTATTCTTATTTTAGAAATGGTAGCTTAACCAATGTTTACGAAGTAATTCCTACCAATTTGTATCCAGCAGCAAGCATATACTCAACAGCTACAGAAATTGCACAATGGGTTATTGCTCTACAAAACAATACGTTGCTTAAAGCCGAAACGTTAAAAACACTTTGGACACCAACGCTATTGAACAATGGAAAAAAGCCTGGAGAAGCCGACTCGACTTATGGAACTGCGATTGGTTTTGATACCAATTCAAGACTCAAAAATCCTGTAATTACTGCCTTAGGCGGTGCTAGAAATGCTTTATATATTTATCCGAAAGATAATGTTTCGATAGTGATTTTAACCAATTTACAAGGCGGACATCCTCAACGTTTTATAGAAGATATAGCAAATTTATATCTAACAGAGAAAAAGTAATAACTGAAACCTAAAAAACCATAAAACCAAACCAATGAAACTATTAATTACAACCTTACTTTTAATTTCCAACTTAACTTTATTTGCACAATCTAATGCATTTGTGGGCGATTATAATCGTACACTTACAGAAGAAGGAAAACATAACATCGAATATAAATTAACCTTAAATCAAGACGGGACATTTGTATTTCATTCGTATTCGAAAATTAAAGGAGGAAATCCTCCAGAAGTAAATAAATACGGAAAAGGAAAATGGACTTCAAAAGACAATGTAATTACTTTTTTATCAAATAAAAAAGAAGACTTTGATGATAAATACACCTTAGATTTTAATAATTCGAAAGCTAGATTTGTAACCAAAAATCCAAAAGATAAAACAGATCAAGTAATAAAAACAAAACTTACGTTTTTAGAGTCAGGAATATTCTGGATGCAAAGACTTGATATTTTTAAAGCGTAGATTATATAATCGAAACTAAATAATTTTGTAAGTAAATACTTATAAAAAATAATGTATTTTCGCGATACTAATTTTTAATAATGAATATTCCAAAATATGATTTGCTCACAAACACTGATTCAACTCTTTTTAGATTTGAAAGTATTGGAACTAGTGGCGAAATATCTAAAGGCATTGCTTATACAAAGACAAAAAAAAAGACATTATACAATTTAGGTTTTGGAGATTTAATTTTTGACCCAGCCCAAAATAGATATATCATTGATGATTTAGCTGTAAGCGATAATGGAGATAGAAATGTAGTTCTAGCTACAGTTGCCAAATCTGCTTATACATTTTCAGAAATATATCCAGACAGAAATATTTTTATTAGAGGTAGTACTAAAGCAAGAACACGATTATACAGAAGAGCTATATCGCTAAATCTTAAAGAATTGTCTGAAACATTTCATATCTTTGGTGCAATGGAAGATGAAAATGGAGATGTTTTTGACGTTCCTTTTGATTCAAACGGTGATTTTTACGGATTTATTATTAAAAGAAAATAGTATGAAAACACTAATTAAAAATACTGCAGTTGTTAAAAAAGCAAAAGTAAATTCTACAGTAAAAATAGATGTAGAATTAGATAAAATAAAAAATATAAAATTTACATCAAATAAACCTGAAGAAATAAGTAAAGTTGAATTTAAATTAAGTTTCAAATAAATTGTTCTGCCATAAAAAACTATGCATATTACAAATAAATTAAACCGCTGCAAGAGTGTTCTTGTAGCGGTTTTTATTTATGAATTTTATTTAATCCGCTGCTCCTACACAGTAAGCGAATACTCAATATCAAAAAGCTACAGGAAAATAATTCCTGTAACTTTTTTATAAATAGAAAATATTCACAAAACCGCTATTTTTTTTAGAAAGCTTACATGCTAATTTTTAGCACTTTAGTTAAGTAAAAAAAAATTAACCAACTAAAAAATTACAAATATGTCAGAACAAATTCCAAACGACTTTGCATCTCTTCAAACATTTATAACAAAAATCCATAAAGAATATGAAGTATGGTATGCTAAGGCATGCCGATTAAATTATAGAATATGGTATTCATTACAACTTTTATCTTTATTGAGTGGTTTTATTACTTCCATCTTTGTAGCATTTCAAACCCAAGAAACCTGGACATTTACAACACGAATTATTAGCATTTTAATTCCTTTAATAGGCTCATTAGCTGCAACGTTTATTTTGCAATTTAAAGTCTTTGAAACTTGGAAACTTAGAGAAGAAGGAAGAATTTCATTTCAAAATTTAGTTAATTTCAGCAACAGTCAGATTTTAAAATGTAAGACCCAAGAAGATTTTCAAAAATTATTTGAAGAAATAACACTAAAAACAAATCAAATTGAAAACGAACAGTCAAATAAATTTTTCTCTTTATATGGTAGTAATTTTATTGCTTCATTTACAACAAAATAAAAATATAAGATAAAACGATAGTCTTCAATAATACTATTTTTGATTTTAGGAATATTATTTCGGGTTGCCATGATTTTTTAGTTCACTGGCATAGAAAACCAAAAAATAATCATTAAAAAACTTCGCAACTTCACGAGAACAAATAAATCCTTCGAACCTTAGCGTCTTCGAGGCAAAACCACCGTTCATAACTCCTGATGATTTCTCTTTAATATCAACTTGTAAATTCTTAATTTACCCGCTCGTAAACCCAATCCAATTCATAAACCGTACTATTGAAATGCGATATCTATAAACATGATAAAAACCGAAACTTTAAAACCAAAACAACATTTTGAAATCCTTGACGGCTTAAGAGGAATTGCCGCTGTGGCGATTGTAATTTTTCATTTTATGGAAATAGTTTATCCTCCCAACGAAAACTTCATCGCACACGGATTTTTAGCAGTCGACTTTTTCTTTTGTCTCTCTGGTTTTGTTATTGCCTACGCCTATCATGATCGAATTGATAAAATGAGAATCACTGACTTTTTTAAATTAAGGCTAATCAGGTTACATCCCTTGGTTATTTTTGGTTCCGTATTAGGATTATTGGCTTTTCTTTTTGATCCATTTGGTGGTCAATCTGGGACCTACGAAACAGGTAAACTGATTCTGATATTCTTGGCTTCTATATTTCTGATTCCTTTTCCAGTAATGGCAGATCGTTATTTTAACCTCTTTGGTTTAAATGCGCCAGGATGGTCTTTGTTCTGGGAATACGTTGCTAATATTCTTTATGCGCTTTTCCTTTATAAACTGAGTCGCCGATCCCTCTTTTTATTAACTGTTTTTGCTGCAGCAGGAATCTGTTTTGTTAGTCACCGCGCGGGAGGTTCCCTAATGGGTGGATGGAGCGGAGAAAATTTTTGGGATGGTTGTGCTCGTATTTCCTATTCTTTCTTAGCAGGAATGCTAATTTATCGTTCTAATTGGATTATAAAGTCAAAACTAGGCTTTATTGGTTTATCAGTATTACTGCTTTTAGCTTTCTTAGTTCCTTTTTCCAATTGGAACTGGCTTACAGAACCTATAGTTGTATTGTTATATTTCCCCTTATTGATTGTATTAGGAGCTGGAGCAACTCTAGCATCAGGATTCAAAAAACTATGCGTCTTCCTCGGAAATATATCGTATCCGCTATACATGACGCATTACGCTGTGATGTGGATATTTGCAAACTATTACACCAAGTATAAGCCAGAAACAAGTCAACTTACTTTTATTATAATTATAGGAACAATTCTTCTAGTAGGTATCGCCTATCTTACAATGATTTCCTATGATATTCCTGTTCGAAAATATCTTACAGATAGGAGAAAGAAGGTTAGCCATTCAAAATAAATATCACTTGCTGGGCGAAGTCTCCCGACTTCGTACACATTCCAATAAGCAATAATCAGAGATAAAAACTTATTTGTAAGAAAAAAGATTATATTTGGATAAAAAAATGCAAGGCGGTTATAAAATAAGGGATCAAAATTTACCACACTTTATAACAATAACTGTTGTTGATTGGGTTGATATTTTTACAAGAAAAAATTACAGAGACCTAGTTGTTGAATGTTTAAATTTCTGTATTACAAACAAATCAATGCTTTTGTATGGCTATGTAATTATGAGTAATCATATTCATATGATAGTACAATCTGGTAATGGAGAGTTGTCGGATTTATTGCGAGATTTTAAAAAATTTACTGCTACAAAAACTATAGAAAAGATAAAATCTGAACCAGAAAGCAGAAGAGAATGGATGCTTGAACGTTTTAAATTAGCAACCGAAAGTCATTCTAGAAACAAAAACTATCAGTTTTGGCAATATGGCAGCCATCCCGAGGAAATTTATAGCAACAAATTTATGTGGTCAAAGTTGAATTACATTCATCTTAATCCCGTTCGTGCTGGAATTGTCGAAAAAGCATCACATTATATTTATTCTAGTGCTAGTAATTATGTCACGGATACAGGCTTATTAAAAATTGTAAAAGCTGACATCCCTATCGTTGACACATTGAATTTGAATAATTTTACTCGATATAATGATTATTGATTTTCAAAATTATAGCGGAATATAGTAATGGGGACGAAGTCGGGAGACTTCGCCAGCAGCATACCCTGCGCCTATCTGCTTAAATATTTTAAAATCTGCATGAAAGAAAAAAGCTTTCCGGCTCTGTAACTTCACAAGAATCAATACTACGGCATAAAAAACTTAGTATCTTAGAACCTTAGCAACTCTTTTGCAAAACATCAGAACCATAGCACTTATACTATTTTTATTAATACACATTTTTATTGGCTTTATACCTAAATATGGAGAGCTTATGACATTTTTTCAGAAGTCATTTTCTTAATTACTTAATTTCAGATCTTCAAAAGAGATAACTACAAAAATTAACTAAAGCCCCTTATTATGAAAACTACAAAAAAGGTATTACTTTTTATCACCCTAATCTCATTCTGTGCCTGTAAAAAGGATTCAAAGGGAGAAAAAGATAATTATACAACTATAGAAAAAAGTGCCGCTACATCCGAGTGTTTAGCTCCTTCTAATTGGTTTACGATCGTAAACAACACGCGCCAAACTCCTCCACCAAATGAAGGTCCAACTAGCGTATTTGCTAACAATGCAACAGTAACGAATTGTGACTTTCATCAATGGTCGTGGCAAAAATTTCTTTTTCTCACCAATGAAGTTAATGGAAAACCATTCTTTATTTCTAATTTGATTCAGGTGACTGCGGAAGGTAAGCGATTAGATCCAAGTCAAGGAATTGTTCTAAGAGATACTGCTCAGGCGAGTTCTACTATTGACATTTTAAAAACCCCTAATTATACATCGGGTGTTCCTCGATCTACTACAGTCTATTATTCTATATTCATGGACAACCTCCTTTACTCAACAATGCTAAAATATGGTCCAATAGCAAAGAAGAACCCTTTGCAAGTGAAAGGTATAACTTTTCCTGTAGGGGCATTAGAACTTAAAACCTCTTGGATTGATGCGAGCGTTCTTAAAGATCCTTCCTCTTATTTTGTAACTGAGGGCGTAATCAATGGAGTTAAAAAAAGAGTGGCACTTTTAGGAATGCATGTCGTTGGGGTTGTACAAAATCATCCCGAATTTGTATGGGCTACTTTTGAACATGAAAATCTTGCACCTGCTTACGATTGGTCAAAAGCTACGCCAACAACTGATGCGCCAGTGACGAGTACAGTTGATTATCCTTTTTTTAATAAAAGTAGCACTGCAACAGTTAAGAATATAACTACAAAAAACGGGATTTATACCGATGTCTTTTCCGTTTATAAATATGGCGTTCCTGTTGAAAAAGCAATGAAAGGCTCTTTTAATGTTCAGCTTTATATGAAAACGAGCCAAGATGGTTCACAAAACTTCAATAATGTTCGTACTATTAATCAAAGCGTTAAAGCACAGCTAAAAGGTATCTGGAATAATTATTTTTACAATGGTTCGCTATGGATTAATACTGAAGGATACAATACTACTCAGGAACAAGCTGCCTTATTAGATTCGTTAGCTGGTAATCTTTCAAATTCTGCACCCGGAAAACTGACCAGAGGTTCCGTTGCGGCCTACAATATTACGATGGAAACCTATGTTCAGGCTGGTTTTAAACCGAAATCAATACATGAAACTTCAGTCGAAAATCTTGTTAATTGCTTTTTTTGCCATAGCGCATCTTATAACAAAGCTGTTTCTCCCCTCTTTATTAGCCATGTTTTTACAGGATATGTAGGCAGTCTGAAGGGCTTAAACAGACAACAAATCAAACAAGAACATGTTGATGAATTTGTTAAAGAATACACTTTACGTCTAAAATTAAAATAGCCAAATAGCAAGCTTCTTTATTTTTAAAGCAATGCTGAAATTTATAAGTTCAAAAACCACAAGCTTCTGTTTGTGGTTTTTATGCTTTATTCATGGGCTACAAGAATAAAAACTGATTTAAAACAATCAAAAATAAAATCCGTTTAATCCGTGTTTTTGCTTTAGCAAATCCCTATAATCAGCGTTCCTTTGGCTTGGAGTTAGAATAGATTAAAAAGATTATTTTACTCAGTCTCTATAGCAATCAAGAGCAGATTCTACAAATAAAATAAATCCGCTGTATATATCTGCTCTAATCTTTTAACAATCTGCGTGAAACAAAAAAATTGCGTTTCTGTAATATTAAAAAAGAGCCTTTGTGCCTTTGTTCCTAAGAACCTTTGCTCCTTTCTTATAAAAAATCCTTAATTTCGCCTTTTAATAAGAAGGAGAAAAATGAAGGTCTGTATTGCTGAAAAACCAAGTGTAGCACGTGAAATCGCATCCGTTTTAGGAGCCAATACCAAACACGATGGGTATTATGAAGGCAACGGATATGCGGTAACGTATACTTTTGGACATTTATGCACCTTAAAAGAACCTAACGATTATAAACCACATTGGAAAAGTTGGGATTTGAACAACTTACCCATGCTTCCCGAGAAATTTGAAACCAAAGTGGTGGAAAATTCAGGAATCCAGAAACAATTCAAAATCATAAAAGGTCTATTTGACAAAGCCGAGTTGGTTATAAACTGTGGCGATGCTGGACAAGAAGGAGAACTAATCCAGCGTTGGGTTATGAATGAAGCCAACTATAAAGGCGAAGTACAACGTTTATGGATTTCGTCATTAACAACCGAAGCCATAAAAGAGGGTTTTGAAAACTTAAAACCATCTGCTAACTACGATAATTTATATTACGCAGGATTTTCAAGAGCCATTGGCGACTGGTTACTTGGTATGAATGCCACCCGTTTATACACTGTAAAACACGGTGGTTACAAACAAGTATTGTCTATTGGTCGGGTACAAACCCCAACATTGGCGATGGTTGTAGATCGCTGGAAAGAAATCGAAAACTTTAAACCTCAACCCTATTGGGAATTACAAACTTTATATCGAGAAACACTTTTTAGCTATGAAGAAGGTCGCTTCTTAAAAAAAGAAGATGGAGAACTTCTCGCCAATAAAGTTAAAGAAAGTGAATTCGAAATTGTTTCTGTAGACAAAAAGAATGGGAATGAGTTTGCGCCAAAACTTTTCGACTTAACAGGTTTACAAGTATATTGCAATACTAAGTTTGGTTTTTCGGCAGATGAAACGCTTAAAATTGTACAAACGCTATACGAACAAAAAGTAGTCACCTATCCCAGAGTTGATACTACGTTTTTACCAAACGATATTTATCCAAAAGTACCGGGGATTTTGCAAAACTTAACCAATTATGCAGCATTAACCCAACCACTTTTAGAAAAAAAGATTAAAAAATCACCTAAGGTTTTTAACGATAAAAAAGTAACCGATCACCACGCAATTATCCCAACGGGCATACAATCTAATTTGCAATACAATCAGCAGCAAGTCTATGATATCATTACAAAACGATTTATTGCCGTATTTTATGATGATTGTTTGGTTGCTAATACTACAGTAATAGGAAAAGCCGCCGAAGTGCACTTTAAAACCACCGGAAAAGAAATCTTAAAGAAAGGATTCCGTGTTGTTTTTGAAGACCCAAATGCAAAGGAAAAAGAAGCCGATTTATTACCAAGTTTTATTGTGGGAGAAAAAGGTCCGCATGAACCTTCTTTTTTAGAAAAGGAAACCAAACCGCCCAATCAGTTTACAGAGGCAACCTTATTACGTGCCATGGAAACTGCAGGTAAACAGGTCGATGATGAAGATTTACGCGAATTGATGAAAGAAAATGGTATCGGACGTCCATCTACCCGAGCTAATATTATTGAAACGCTTTTTAAACGTCAATACATTGTTCGAAATAAAAAACAAGTTTTACCAACACCAACAGGGATTCAGCTTATTGAGACAATTCAGAATGAATTAATAAAATCGGCAGAACTCACAGGGTCTTGGGAAAAGCAGTTGAAAGATATCGAGAAAGGAACTTTTACCGCTGGTGCTTTTATCATCAATATGAAACGCATGGTCGAAGCTTTGGTATATGAAGTGCGAAGTGAAACCAGACATGCCAATATTTCGCATGTGGGAAGCGTACAAAAAGAAGTTGCCAAAGTTGAGAAAAAGAAAGCAGCAGGAATCTTGGCAGAAACCTGTCCTAAATGCCAAAAAGCAACACTTATAAAAGGAAAATCGGCTTATGGCTGTGGCAATTATAAAGCGGGTTGCGATTTTGTATTACCTTATACTTTTGCTGACAAAAAAATATCCGAAAACCAATATTTAAGATTAGTTCAGAAAGGATCAACAGTAAATATAAAAGGCTTTAAAACCGATGCTGGTACAGTAGAAGGTTTGATTCGGTTTGAAGAGAATTACAAACTTAAACTAGAACCTAAGAAAGCAACACCAAAAACAACTTCGGCAGCAACATCAGACTCTTTAACGTGTCCTAAATGCAAAAAGGGAACGATAATGAAAGGAAAAACAGCTTATGGTTGCGGAGATTATAAATTGGGTTGTGATTTTAAAGTAACTTTCGATACTGTTAGAGAAAAACTAAAAGACCAAAAACCTACCAAAGAACTAGTTTATTCTATTTTACAAGAAAGCATTTAGTTTTTTTACCACAGATTTAAAGGATTAAAATAATTTACTTCTGCCACGAATTTCTCTAATTTACGCTAACTTTTTTTTTATAATTTAGCAATTCCAAATAACACCAAATATTTACACAAATGTTTCAAAAAATTACTCTTATACTACTTTTATTGGCTTTCGTTTCTTGCAAAAAAGCTGAAACTCCAGAAAAAGACAAAATAAAAGCTGCGGATTGGCTTATTGGAAAATGGGAAAATGTATCTCCACAAGGAACTTTAACCGAAACATGGAGCAAAGTTAACGATAGTACTTTTCAAGGAAGTTCTTTCTTTATAAAAGGAAAAGATACTATTCATTTTGAAACTATCAAACTACAACAAAAAGGTGAAGTATTGACTTATAACGCTACTGTAAAAGGTCAAAATAATGATGAGCCAGTTGCTTTTGAGTTAACCAGTTCAACCGAAAAAAGACTAGTTTTCGAAAATCCAAAACACGATTATCCACAAAAAATTAGCTATACCAAGGAAGCTAATGAAAGTTTAGTTGCCGAAATTTCTGGTGTTCAATTAGGAAAAGCAACTACAGAGAAATTTGTTATGGCTAAGAAGTAATTCTTTTAAAGTTATAAAAATTGAAATTCAACATTAATAAATACATTTTGTTTTTTTTCAGATGAAAATAATTTTAAATATGGAGGTTCATTATCGGTTTTATTTTATGGTTTAGCGTTTTTAACATTACACTTAATTACATATGGAATCATCGAACTGATTAAGGCACTAAAAAAATGATTTAAGATTTTTGATTTCAGATAAAAGGAACTTCTTAAAATAGATATTTATTTATTCACACAAAATCTGAAATCGTTAATCAGTATTCAAAAATATCTTTAGTTTAACATCTTAATACTTCAAAACCTTTCTCTCTCAGAACCTCTACCCTTACTCCTCCTCCCCGATCTTATTCACCATTAAAATCATAATTCCGCCTAAAAAAGCCATTACCAAGAAGGCCCATTTCATACTTAAGAATTCTGATATGAAACCAACCATTGGTGGCACAAGTAAAAAACCAAGGTATCCAATCGTAGAAATAGAGGTTAATGCAGAACCACTACTCAAGCTTTTTGATTTTCCAGCAATACTAAAAACCAATGGCACAACGCAAGAAACTCCAATACCGATAAGAACATAACCAAAGATCGTAGGGTAAATAAACGGTAACAGAAAGCAAGTTAAAAACCCTATCATTATAAAAATACCACTGTAAAACAAAATGCGTTTAACTCCCAGTTTCATTACCGCATAATCTCCAAAAAAGCGACCTAAAGTAACAGCTGTCATAAAAAATACAAATGCTGCTGTGGTGAGTTTAGGCGATGCATGTAATATATTCTGAAAATAGATTCCACTCCAGTCATACATCGTGTTTTCGCACGCCATGGAAACAAAACAAATAATCGCAAACTTGATTAGATTTTTGTCCGGCATCGAAAAGAATTTCTTTTTAACCGGTACAGGTTCTGTATGGATACTCATTGGGTAAAAAAAGGCTGTAATAGCCATCATAGCAATACTTATTCCGAGTAAATGATGTGATGGCGCAATATTTTGTGCCACCATAACGTAGCCTAAACCGGCTCCGGCAAATCCTGCCAAACTCCAAACGGCATGGAATCTTGTCATAATCGATTTTGGATATAACTTCTGTACTTCCAGAGCTTGAGCATTCATCGATAAATTGAGGATATTTCGCGAAGCACCAAATATCAAAAGTATAATCACCAACTGCCATACAAAAGCACTAAACCCAGGTAGAGCCAAAACAATATTAAATAAAACTGCTCCAAGAAGCATACAATATCTACTACTGTATTTATTTAATAACCTTCCTGTAAAAGGCATCGTAAGCATTAACCCTATTGGAAAAGCAAATAAAACAGCTCCAAATTGTGCTTCGGTTAAATGTAACTGTGCTTTAATATTGGGAATACGGGAAGCCCAAGAAGAATATCCAAATCCCGAGACGAAAAAAAATACAGTATTTGCTAGTCTAAATCCTTTAGGCGAATGCTGTAATTTCTTAAAATAAGGTATGATCATTAAGTGTGTTTCAATTTATTCTAGCTGCAAAATTAAGTATTTTAAGCCTTATCTAATGTAAACAATAACACTAAAGAACTACTAACAAAATAATACATTCATAAACTGAATAATATACTTAAAATGATTCTTTTACGATTGCTCATAAAGCTTTAAAACCATAAATTTTAAATTATTATTAATAATTAGTCTAAATAAGCATTGTTAAACAAATATTAAATTTTACATTTGCTGCAGATTTTAAAAACCAAACCCAATTTAAACCTAAAACCAAATTTTACATTTTAAATTATGGAATACCTGAATCAACAAATAAAGAAAGTAGCTTTAATTCTGAGCTTTTTTATACTTACAATAACTACAGTTTCGGCACAAGGAACTGGTACTATAAAGGGAAAAGTACTTACAAACGATAACAAGCCTGCCGAAGGAGTCTCTATTTCTATTAAAGGAATAAATAAGCCGACTATAGCCGACAATGATGGTGGATTCGAAATAAAAAAAGCTCCCGCAGGAACCCAAATATTAATTATAACTCTGGTAGGATATAATGACCTTCAAGAAGAAGTTACTGTTGTGACTGGAGAAACTGTTACAACAAATATCCAACTTACTTTATCTAACACAGAACTAAACCAAGTTGTGGTTTTAAGTAATAAAAGTGCTTTTAAAACCAACAGAATTTCATCTTCGCTTCGTTTACAATCGGCAATTATAGAAATCCCACAAAACATTCAGGTTATTACCGGAAAATTAATTCAAGATCAACAAATTTATGATATGCTCGAAGGAGTAACGCGCAACGTGAGTGGTGCAACCAGAGTAGAACATTGGGATAATTATGCCAACATTACGATGAGAGGTAGCCAAGTAGCCGCTTTTAGAAACGGTATGAACGTGAGTACAACTTGGGGACCACTTACTGAGGATATGAGTATGGTAGAGCGTATAGAATTTGTAAAAGGTCCTGCAGGATTTATGCTTGCAAACGGAAACCCAAGCGGATTTTATAATGTAGTGACCAAAAAACCTAGTGGACGTACTAAAGGAGAAGCAAATATTTCATTAGGAAGTTTTGATATGTACAGAGCAGCTTTTGACCTGGATGGAAAACTAACAAAAGACGGGAAATTTCTATACCGTTTAAATGTTATGGGACAAAAGAAAAGGAGTCATCGCCCATTTGATTTTAACGACCGTTATTCTATCGCACCAGTCATAAAATATGTACCTAACGATAAAACCGCTATTACACTTGAATATACACAACAATTTTCTAAAGTAAATATTATTGGTTCTAATTATGTTTTCTCCAATAATGCCTACGCAGATTTACCTAGAAACTTTACAACAGGAGAACCTAATTTTGATCCAACTAAAATGACCGATAAAAGTCTTTTGGGAATTTTGGAACAAAAAATCAATAGTGACTGGAAATTTACCGCTCAGGGTTCTTATTTTAATTACAAACAACAAGGGATGTCTATGTGGCCACAATGGCCAGGTTTTGACCCTGCAAATACAAACATCTTAACCCGTGGCGTATCTATTTGGGATGTATTAGGAATCACCGGAACTGGTCAAATATTTGTAAACGGACAAGTAAAAACAGGTTCTGTAAACCATAAAATTTTAAGTGGATTTGATATAAGTGATAAAATGTATTATCATGACTGGAGCCAATCTGCGGCACTTAATGGTTATGATGCTGCCGGAAATATTGTTCCTTTTGATATTTATAATCCCATTCACGGAAATGTTCCAGATGATAAAATGCCCATATTCGACCGAAGCAAAGACATAAAAGACAGAGGTGTAAAATATCATAATGGATATAATGCTTTTTACCTTCAAGATGAAATAGGTTTATTTGAAGACAAACTTCGTGTTACACTTGCCGGTAGGTATACCACTTTAAGAACTTCTGATGTATATTCGGGTTCGTTTAAAAACAGTAAATTTACTCCTCGTGTTGGTGTAAGTTATTCAATTAATAAAAACACAGCAGCTTATTTTGTAAGCGATCAATCGTTTAACGAGAATTACGGTACCGATTGGGAAGGAAAAAGTTTTAATCCACAAACAGGAAGTAATCTTGAATTTGGTTTTAAAAGAGACTGGATGAACGGAAAATGGAACTCGGTAATTGCAGTTTATCAAATTACAAACAAAAACATTTTAACAGCAGATCCGGAACATTCTACGGGAGCAATTCAATACAGCAGACAAAGCGGAGAACAAAAAGTAAAAGGAGTTGAAGTAGATGTGAGAGGGGAAATTTTTAAAAATTTGGACGTTGTTATCAACTATGCCTACACAGAAGCTAAAATAACCAAAGATTCAGATCCTGCATTAGTAGGAACTCAAGTAGCTGGAACTTCAAAACATATTCAAAACACATGGCTTAATTATAAAATGGATCATGGAACTTTAAACGGTTTGGGACTTTCCTTGGGATACCAATATCAAGTAGACAGATCTCCGTGGTTTGTTTCTAAAGATCAAAATTCTATGTTACCTAATTATTTCCGTGTTGATGGTGGAGTTACCTACCAAAAAGGAAAAATGATCTATAATGTTATTGTCAATAATGTATTAAACAAATATTTATACTCAGGAGGAAAATACAATCCCGGATATTACTACTGGCAAGCAGAACCAGGAACAAACGTACGTTTATCGGTAAGCTATAAATTCTAAAAAAAAATAAAGAAATCTCCGTTATCAAAAATATCTATTTAAGAGATTCCCAATAAAAATTAACTTAAACATTTTATATTATGAAATTAAGCACTTTAAAAACAGCCCTGGTATTACTTACTTTATTACTTAGCCCACAATTATTTGCTCATGCACTTTGGATAGAAACCAAAGCAACTGGTACCAAAGGAAAACCTCAGGAAATTTCGGTTTATTTTGGAGAATTTTCAGATAACGATATTACGCCTTCCGCAAAATGGTTTTCGGATTTAAAAGATTTCTCATTAGTATTGATAACTCCTTCTAAAAAAGAAATTAAATTAACTCCAACAGCTTTAGAGAAAAAATACCAAGCTTTTTTCACACCAGAAGAAGATGGAGTATATACTGTAGTAATGCAACATACTGTAAAAGATGTGTACGGAACTATGAAATTAGATTATAATTCAAGCGCCAATGTAGTTGTTGGAAACAAAGCTGCAGGTAATTATGCTACTGCAAATAAAAATGCAATCGGTGTATTTGCTGAAAATGCCGATATCGCAAAAAAAGACATAAAGGTATCTGTATTTGCTTTATATGACGGTGTTTCTGCCAAAGAACAAAAAATTAAGGTAATTGCTCCTAATGGTTGGGAAAAAGAATTATACACAGATGATAAAGGTTCATTCGAATTTACACCAATCTGGTCAGGACAATATATGGTAGAATTTGCTCATACAGAGAAAAGTGCTGGTGAACATAATGGAAAAAAATATGACGAAGTATGGAAAATGGCAACTTATGCTATAAATGTTAAATAAAAATTCTTAAAAGGAACAATATAAATCCATTTTTTATATCAAAACATGTAACCCTCGCTTGTCTAAGCGAGGGTTACTTACTTTATAATAAATCAAATACATAAACTTAAGGCAAAATTAAGCATATTTAATCTAAATAAGCTTTGAATATCGAAACATAGAACATACTTTTGCATCGTTATTTTTTTTTATTCCAAATAAACAAACATGAGATATATTCTACCCACTTTAGGTTTATTATTCAGTCTATCAGGTTTTGCGCAAGGAAGTGCAAAAACAGTCGAAAGCAATAATGATACCGCCCTTGCAATTACAGATACAGTAAAAAATAAAAAAGGCGAAGTTCTTAATGAGGTTGTAATTACAGCCAATAAACAAAGAAAGCCAGTATCTGCAGTGCGATCAGGGATAAAGGTTATGGATCTTCCTCAAAGTGTACAAGTAATAGATAATGTAATAATCGAGCAACAACAAGCTATTAGATTGAGTGAAGTTGTAAAAAACATGAATGGTATTTATGTAGGATCCGCACGTGGTGGAGCTCAAGAATCTTTTTTCTCCAGAGGTTACGATATGTCGGCGAATAATATGTTCAAAAATGGATTTCGTTTCAGCAGCGGTTCTATGCCGGAAGTTTCATCTTTGGAAAAAGTAGAATTCCTAAAAGGAAGTTCTGCATTATTATTTGGTAATGTTGCTCCGGGAGGAATTTTGAACATGGTTACAAAAAGTCCACAATTTACCAAAGGTGGAGAGATTTCTATGCAAATGGGAAGTTACTCTTTTTACAAACCATCGGTTGATATTTACGGTCCTTTAAACAAATACATCGCGTATCGTTTTACTGGTACTTACGAAAACTCAGAAAGTTTTAGAGATATCGTTAAAAATGAGCGTTATTACATAAACCCTTCATTTTTATTTAAAGTAAGCGATAAAACTCAAATTACATTACAAGGAGATTATTTAAGTTACGACTGGACTCCGGATTTTGGAACAGGAATTATTGGAAAAGAACTTGCCGATCTACCAAGAAACAAATATTTAGGAGCACTTTGGTCAAACGGAAAAACAACTCAAACAAGTGTTTCGACTTTGATAAACCACGATTTTAATGACAATTGGAAATTAAACTTTAATACTTCTTTCCAAAATTACCACAGAACTTCTAAAGGTACTGAACGTGTATCTATTGATACTACTATTCCAAATTATGTAAATGGTGATTATATTCGTCCATTAGGTCAAAACGATAATTTTGAACAAATAATTGGAGAACAATTAAGCTTACAAGGTAATTTTTATACTGGAAAAGTAAAACACCAACTTTTTACAGGTGTTGATTTTGAAAACTCATTTACACAAGCATATACTTATGCTTTTAGTCAACAAGCAGAGAAAGATGCCAAAGGAAAATACATTGCAAATGCATACGACCGCGTAAACATTTATGATCTTACTTATATGGGACAACGTATGGACATCCCGAATGCAAAAGCAACTAAACTTGCAAATACAGATTCTAATCGTTTTGGAGTTTATTTCCAGGATTTAATTTCGATTACAGATCAATTCAAAGTTCTAGCAGGATTACGTTGGTCATGGCAAGAAACTCAAGTTGAAACAACAGATTATAGTGTATCACCAACCACAGTAATCAAAAGCCAGAAACTTACAGACGCAGCCTTTTCCCCAAAATTAGGATTAGTATACCAACCTACAAGAGACATTTCGTTATTTGGAAGTTACTCTAACTCTTTTACTCCAAATACAGGAACAACTGTTAATGGAGACGCGATAAAACCATCTATCATTGATCAATATGAATTTGGTGTGAAAAAAGATTTCTGGAAAGGTTTATTAAGTACAAATGTTACTGTATACCAAATTACCAACAGTAATCTAGCCCAAACTGCCGAATTTAAAGCTGATGGATCTCAAAACATAGATACAACTATTAAAGTTTTAAGTGGAGAAACAAAAAGTAAAGGAATAGAAATTGACATTACCGCAAGACCTCTTGATGGTTTAAACATTATTGCAGGATATAGCTATAACGATATGCGTTATACCAAAACTTCTGGAGCAAATGGTAGTTTTATCGAAGGGGATCGTTTAGTAAGAACTCCTGCTAATACAGCAAATTTAAGTTTCTTTTATACTTTACAAAACGGTTTACTTAAAGGTGTTTCTTTTGGAGCAATCGGAAATTATATTGGAAAAAGAACTGGTGGTTGGAACAGTCAATACGACGCTACAAAACCAAGCGGAATCAATGACAGAGAAATTCCATTAACAGCATATACTACTATTGATGTTTCTGCAGGTTACGAATGGAATAAATTCTCCATCTTATGTAAATTATCAAACATTACAAACGAGTTAAATTATACAGTTCACGAGAATTATAGTGTGAACCCAATTGCACCTCGTCAAGTAATGACAAGTTTAAGATATAAATTCTAAGAGACAATATTGTTTCTGTTAATCAAAAACTTTTTTCTTAAATTTTCATCTATTGAAAATCAGAAAAAGGTTTTTGATTTTTAGTTAAATATAAAGTATTTTCGCAGCACAAAATTTTCAGCAATCTATTAATATACCACATCAAATTCCCGTTATGAAAACAGCAAAACAACTCAGAAATCTACACCGTGATCTAGGTTATTTTTACGTCGGACTTATTATCTCATTCTCTTTTTCAGGAATATTAATGAACCACCGCGAAAATTGGCATCCTGATAAATACACTACCGAGACTAAAGCGATAGAGGTAAGCCTTCCAGCAGAAGAAAAACTGAACGAGAAATTTGCCGAAGAACTTGGAAATAAATTAAATATAGATGATAAAATCCGTCGTCAGGGAGCTAAAAAAGGGACTTACAAAATCTCTTTCGAAAATCATGATGTAGAGATTGATATGAAGACAGGAAAAGGTGAAATCGTTACTTTCATAAAAACACCTTTTATTAGCCAGACGATGAAATTGCATAAAAGCACTTCAAACTGGTGGATTTATTACTCGGATATCTTTGCTTTAAGTTTAATTGTAATTGCTGTAACTGGAATTATAATGATAAAATCGGCAAGTAAATTTAGCTTTAAAAACAGAGGTTGGAAACTAGCTGTGGCTGGAATTTTATTCCCACTTATATTCTTGTTTTTACTAGCTTAATACAATTTTATACTAACAAAATACAAAACCTCGTTTAGCAATAAACGAGGTTTTTTGTTTTCAAAATAAAGTACTTTAATTGTATTACTTTTGCTGCCCCAACAATTCAAATTTCAAAAAAACAAAATTCTAAATATGTCAGATTCTAAAAAAAACCAACTAAAAAAAAGTTTAGGATTAAGCTTTAATATTGCCGTATTAATTGGAGGCACAATTGGAGTCGGAATTTTACGAACTCCGGGAACAATTGCTGGCTTATTAGATAATTATTGGCTCATTATTGCTTCTTGGCTTTTTGGTGGATTATTTGTCTTAATTGGAGCCAATTCTTATGCAGAACTTGCCACAATGCTTCCCAAAGCTGGAGGATCTTATAATTACATAAAAAGAGCTTTTGGTGAATATGCCGGTTTCCTCTCAGGTTGGTTCGATTATATTACCAATGTAATTCCGCCTGCGTTTTACTGTATCGTTATTAGTGAATATATCATTATTTTATTTCCAAGTCTCGAAAGCTATTCAACAACAATTGCCATCTCGTTATTAATTGCATTTGTATTACTGCATTTAAGTGGTGTAAAAAATGGTAGCGCCATTCAGCAAATTACCAGTTTCATTAAAGTTATTTGTTTTGTTGCACTGGTTATTGCTTGTTTTATGTATGCTGGCGTAAAGTTACCTCCTATCCAAAAAGACAATTCTTTTTTTCAAATCGGACTTATATTTGGATTTTTCAAATCACTTCAACTCATTATCGGAACCTATAATGGTTGGAATGGTGTTTGCTTTTTTGCAGAAGAAAATGATAATCCAAGCAAGAATATTCCAAGATCATTATATAGCGGAGTACTTCTTGTAATTGCCATTTATGTTTTACTGAACATTGCTTTCTTTCATGTTCTACCAATCGAAACGTTGGCAAAATCTAATTTGGCTGCTGCAGATGTAGCAAACATTATTTTCGGAAAAAACGGAGCCATAATAGTAACCGTTATTTCTATTTTCTCCTTAATTAGTATTCTAAATGCCTTTATGATGATTCCACCAAGAATCTTATACGGATTGAGTAGAGATGGCTTTTTTATCGAAAAAGGAACAATCGTTAACAAAGGCGGAACCCCTATTGTTGCACTTTTAGTTTCTTCAGTATTTAGTTTATTCTTAATTTGTATTGGTTCCTTCGAAGTATTGTTTTCGTTTGCAGCATTTACATCAATCATCGTTTGGGGATTGGCATATTTTTCTTTGCTAAAGCTAAGAATTTCAGAACCTGATCTACCAAGACCATATCGCTCTTTTTGGTATCCTTGGACTACCATTTTGGCTATTATCGTTTCATTGGCATTATTAATCGGATTCATATATAGCGACCCAAAAAGCTTTGTAATTATACTGGGTATTACTGTGGTTTCTTATCCTTTGTTTTTGGTTTTAACCAGAAAGAAGTAAACCGAAAAAAAATAATATAAAAGCTACAAAAACTAAATAGCTTTTGATAATGTGATAAAATGTAATACTTTTACATTTTATACTATGAAATATGAATTACAATCTATCATTTCAGGAAAGGGCAAAGTTAAGCATGGAACAACTATCCAAGCAACAACCAGTTACCTTAGCCGAAGCCAGAGCTCAAGTGAAATGGCTAAAGGGTTCAAGCACTTCAAAGAACAAGAAACAGAAGCCTTAGAAAAATTTATTACAGAAAATAACCTTTGGGTTTTAGATATTAATATAGATAATTATGTTTCTGAAGGAGCTGAACAGAAAGTTTATTTAAAAGATGGAAAAAATGTAATAAAACTAAATGATTCCATTTATTACAATTCTTGGTTAGATTATCTAAACAACTTACTTTTAAATAATTATTTTTTCCCCGACACAGCTTATAAATTATTAGGATTTCATAAAGAAACAGATACATTGTATGCCGTTGTTGAGCAACCCTTTGTAAAAGCAACTGAAAAAACCAATCTAGATTTAGTTAAGAAGTTCATGCTTGCAAATGGATTTTTAAATACGAAAAACAATGATTACTATAATCCAGAACTAGGAATTATCCTTGAAGATCTTCATGATGAAAACGTATTAACAGAAAATGGGATTCTACAATTTATTGATACCGTTTTCTATATCAATGATGTTTTTTACGAAAATAAAAATCCCAATACTAAAATTTAGTATTGGGATTTTTTATTTTTAAAAGCAATTCTAGTTCTTATTTCAAACCAGCTAAACTTTGTTCGATTGTAGCAATTTTTGCTAAAGCATCAGCTTCTTTTTGTTTTTCGTTAGCCAAAACTTTCTCTGGCGCACCAGCCACAAATTTCTCATTTGCCAGTTTAGACTGAACCGATTTCAAGAATCCTTGCGTATAAACCAACTCTGCAGTAAGTTTTGCAATTTCTTCTTCAACATTAATATTTCCTGTTATCGGAATAAAATATTCATTCGATTTTACTCTAAAAGATAACGCTCCATCTACTTTATCCGAAACATATTCTAATGAAGTAATGTTTCCTAATTTAGTTACAATCGAATCAAAATAAGTTGAAGCTTTATCGTTGTTTACAATCTTTAATTCGATAACATCTTTAAACGGAATATTCTTGTCTTTACGAATTGTTCTTATTCCAGAAATTACCTCGCTTGTGTTTTCAAAATCAGCAATTAATTTAGCATCAAATGATTTTAATTCTGGCCAAGTCGAAACAATTAAAGCTTCTTCTGGAGTTCTATCAGCAATTAAATGCCAAATTTCCTCTGTTAAGAAAGGCATAAACGGATGTAATAATTTCAAGTTACTTTCTAACATTTCTATTGCTTTCGCAAAAGTAGCACTGTCAATAGGTTGTTGGTAAGCTGGCTTAATCATTTCAAGGAACCAAGAACAGAAATCATCCCAAACCAATTTATAAATTCCCATTAAAGCATCTGAAATTCTGTATTTCTCAAAATTATCTTCGATGTCTACTAATGTTTGTTGCAATTTAGCTTCGTACCATTCGATTGCTACTTTTGATGATTCTGGTTGCGGAATAGTATCCGAAACTTCCCATCCTTTTATCAATTTAAAGGCATTCCATATTTTATTAGAGAATCCTTTTCCTTGATTACATAATTCTTCGTCAAACATGATGTCGTTTCCTGCAGAAGCACTTAAAAGCAATCCTACACGAACACCATCTGCACCGAATGTATCAATTAAATCTAAAGGATCTGGTGAGTTACCTAATGATTTAGACATTTTACGACGTTGCTTATCACGTACTAAACCTGTTAAATATACATTTGTAAATGGTTTTTCGCCTGCATATTCATACCCTGCAATAATCATTCTGGCAACCCAGAAAAATAAAATATCCGGACCTGTAACCAAATCATTTGTTGGATAGTAATATTTAAAATCTTCACTTTCTGGATCCATTATTCCACCAAAAACCGACATTGGCCATAACCAAGATGAGAACCAAGTATCTAGTGCGTCAACATCTTGTCTTAAGTCAGATGTTTTTAGTGAATTGTTAGAAGTTTTTTCCTGTGCTAATTTTAAAGCGTCTTCTATATTTTCTGCAACTACAAAATCTTCTTTTCCATCTCCATAAAAATAAGCTGGAATTTGTTGTCCCCACCATAACTGGCGAGAGATATTCCAATCGCGAATATTATTTAACCAGTGTGCATACGTATTTTCAAAACGTTTTGGGTGTAATTTAATATCACCATCAACTAAAACAGATTTAATTGCTGGTTTTACTAAATCTTCCATTTTAAGAAACCATTGATCTGATAATCTTGGTTCGATAACTGCTTTGGTTCTTTCAGAAGTTCCTACTTTATTAAGGTGAGTTTCGGTCTTCGCCAAAGCACCGATTTCTTCTAGTTCTTTTGCAATCTCAGTACGAACTACAAAACGATCTTTTCCTTGATAATGCAATCCAAAACTATTAAGGGTAGCATCTTCATTAAAGATATCTACAATTTCCAGATTATGCTTCTCTCCTAGCGTTTTATCATTCATATCGTGTGCAGGCGTCACTTTAAGACATCCTGTTCCGAACTCTACATCTACATACTCATCTTCGATAATAGGAATAACTCTTCCAGAGATAGGAATAATAGCTTTTTTACCTTTTAAGTGAGTAAAACGCTCATCATTGGGATTAATACAAATTGCAGTATCTCCAAAAATAGTTTCCGGACGTGTTGTAGCAACGGTCAAAAATTCCTCAGTTCCTTCTATTTTATATTTAAGGAAAAATAATTTTCCTTGTTGTTCTTCATAAATAACTTCTTCGTCAGATAAAGTTGTTTTTGCCTCAGGATCCCAGTTTACCATTCGGTAACCTCTATAGATTAATCCTTTGTTATACAAATCAACAAACGATTTAATTACTGAAGCCGACATATCTGGATCCATTGTAAACTTAGTTCTTTCCCAGTCGCAAGAAGCTCCTAGTTTTTTTAACTGATCTAAGATTACACCACCATATTTATCTGTCCATTCCCAAGCATGAGCCAAGAATTCTTCACGGGTTAAATCATTTTTATTGATTCCTTCGGCTTTTAATTTAGCAACAACTTTAGCTTCTGTAGCAATCGATGCATGGTCTGTTCCTGGTACCCAACAAGCATTGAATCCTTTAAGACGCGCTCTTCTTATCAATACATCCTGAATGGTATTGTTAAGCATGTGCCCCATGTGTAAGACCCCAGTAACGTTAGGCGGAGGGATTACAATAGTATAAGGTGTTCTATGATCTGGCTCTGAATGAAAATAATTATTTTTCATCCAATAGTCGTACCATTTGTTCTCGATTGTTTTAGCGTCAAATTGTGCTGGAATTGTCATTTTATCTTGGATATGTTTTTATCATTAAATTGTTTAATCACTAAATTGTCTAATCGTTTTTACCTCAGTAAAATAAACGATCAAGCAGCTTAACAAATAACCCTTTTATACTTTGGTTTGATTTTTGTATTTGTAATAGAGAACAAAAGTAAATAATTAAGTACACTATAAAAAGCGAATTAATAATTTGTGTATTAATTAAAAGAAAGTATATTTACCTTAATAACTTAAAACAATTTCAAATGAAGAAAGTAGCCTCATTTATAGCAACCCTAATGGTAACAACCATCAGCTTTGCTCAAAACGGCCCAAAAATTGATTTTGCTGCCAAGGACAATACTATTGATTATGGTACAGTAAGTAAAGGAGATAACGGAGTTAAAGCCTTCGAGTTTACAAATACTGGTGACGCTCCATTAATGATCACATCAGTACAATCTACGGCAGGTATTAGTATCGTATCTAAACCATCTGCAGCAATTATGCCTGGCAAATCAGGAAAAATTGAAGTAAAATTTAATATGGCTTCTGGGCCAATCAGAAAAACAATTACCGTAGAAACCAATGCAGTAAATTACGACGAAGGCCGTATTGCTTTAAAAATCAAAGGAGACGTAGCAAATTAATATTAAAGCATACTTCCCTATAAATAGAAATCGCTTCCTAAAATTTAGGAAGCGATTTTTTTTATAGAGTTTGCCACGAATAAGCACGTTTTTTTTTGCCACAGATTAAAAGATTAAACTATTTAATCCCGACGCTTCGGGATTGTGAGCTTTGCGTAAACCTTTGTGACCTTTGCGGTTAATTCCCCCACATAAATGATTCTTATAGATTTTTAATCACAAATTCACTTCGGCGGTTAAGCTCATGTTGCTCTTCGGAACAAGCATCATCTGTTTTACATTTTATAATAGGCACCGATTCACCATAACCTTTGGCTATAATTCTCTTTTTGTCAATCCCGGAATCTACCAAATAATCTTTGGTCGATTGTGCTCTTTTTTCAGATAAATTTGCATTATACTTATCATTACCTCTTGAGTCGGTATGAGAACCAATTTCGACAACCATATCAGGATATTTCTTCATTAATTCGAAAACCCTGTTGAGTATAATTTTTGAATCTTTTCTTATGTACCATAAATCATAGTCAAAATAGATAGGATCGGTCTTGATAATTAATCGGTCTTTATCTTTTACCACATCTTTTTCCTGTGCAATGATCTTCTCTACTTTTTCTTTCTGATCTGCAACTGCTTTCTCCGCTTTTTCTTTTTTCCTGATTTCCGCCTGTGCTATTTCAGTTGCTTTTGCTTTTGCTTCTTTTGCTTTTAAAGCTACTAACTCTAATGCTTCTCTTTGTTTTTTCTGTTCTTCGAGTTCTTTTTCCTCTTGTTTTATGACTTCCAGAGATTTAAGTGCCATCGAAGCATCATTACTTTTACCTCTAGTTTTATCCAAAACTAATTTTCTGGAATCATTTGTATAATTATCCTTGGATGCCAAAACAGTATACGATAACTCGCAAGCCACAATAAAATTGAATTTTCCATCGGCAGAAGTTATAACCGTACGCAACTCTTTACTTTCCTCTTGTCGAAGAATTACAACAGCGTTTTCCAGTGGTAGTTTGGTATCTATATCGGTAATTATTCCCGTAATAAGCTGTTTACAATCCTCGATTATTAAAGCTTTGGTTTCATTTAATTGATAGATATCGTCACTTCCCTTTCCTCCTGCTCTATTCGAAGCAAAATATCCTTCTTTAGTATCTGAATCTATATTAAATGAGAAATCATCTAGATTAGAATTTAATGGCAAACCAACATTTGAAGCCTTACTGTATGTTCCGCTTTTAATCTCGGATACAAAAACATCTAGTGATCCATAGCCCAAATGCCCATCGGAGGAGAAATAAAGCTTATTATCTTTTGAAACAAATGGAAACTGCTCTCTTTTATCGGTATTAATTAATGCTCCTAGATTTTGAGGATTCCCGTATGCTTTTTCATATATTTCTACCGAGAATATATCAAATGAGCCCAATGTTCCCGGCATATCCGAAGCAAAATACAGTGTTTTTTCATCTGGACTCAATGCTGGATGTTCCACCGAATAATCTTCGCTATTAAACGGAAGTGATACCACATTTGTCCATTTTCCTTTTACAAGTTCAGCCCTGAAAATTTGGAGATTTGAAACTTTTTCTTTGTTTTTACCTCGATGTCCATTTTTATAATTATTTCTTGTAAAATACATGATTTTACCATCTTTAGTAAAAACTGCATTGGATTCATGCATTCCTGTTTTTAATTCTTTTGCAAAATAATAAGCAATCGAATCTCCTGCATTTATCCTTTTTATTGATGCCGAAACTAGGTTTAGATACGTTTCATTATCCCATTTGTACATTTTATCAAATAATCCAGGTTTCTTTTTTACTGCAGCAAAAACTAAACTGTCCCCATATTTTACAGCTCCAAATTCTGAATTTTTAGTGTTTATAGCCAGATTCTTTATAATATATCTGTCTCCAATTGCCGAAACATTTTCAAGCTCTTTTGTAGCATTTTCCAAATCTAAATAATCCTGACTATTCTTAGAATAATATTGTTTTAAAACTTCATTTGCTTCTTCATAACTATTAGTTGCTTTAAGCGTATGCGCATATTTAAAATAGTAATTTCTATCTAAATCTTTATCATAACTTTTAATCAGAAGCCTATAATATTGCTGGGCTTTCTTTAAATCATTGGTATTATAATAAGAGTCGGCTAAATTCCTGATAGCTTCCATCGAAGGTTTTTCTGAAACTATTTTCTCGTATAACGGAATGGCTTCACTATAATATGTTTTATCAAAAAAGCGCTTTGCTCTTGCTACATCCTGATCCTGAGCGTTTATAAATTGTATTAAAAATACGAATAGTATAACAAGTAGTTTTTTCATATTTTTCATTTTAAAAGAATCTAGGTGATTTATCAAATCCTTTTCCTAGTAAATCCAGATCAAAAAGGAGCATAATTTCATGAGTCCCAGAGTTAAACTGACCCAAATTGGATGTTGTATAATCATAGGCATAACCTACTCTAATTGCTTTAGAAACATTTACATTCATCAAAACGCTTATGGCGTCATTAATCCTGTATGCCGCACCCAATTCAAACTTTTCATTGTACAAAACATTTGCCGAAAGATCTACAGAAACCGGAGCTCCAACCACAAATTTTGACATAAATGCAGGTTTTAATTTAAATGCATCACTAAGTTTAAAAACGTATCCAGCAGTCAAAAACGTATGAATATCTTCGGAACCATAGGCGTTTATTCCCGATTTTTCTTCGATATGCTTGGAACGAAGTAAATTTGGTGCCGATAATCCAACATAAAACTTATCTGTAAAATAATAGGCTCCCAGACCAATATTAGGTTTGGTAACGTTGATATTCTCCGCAAAAGCTAAATCGGTTGTAACATCACCGCTCTGAAGCTTGAATCCATTAAAATTAGTTTGCAAGGATGTAAATCCTGCTTTTAATCCTAACGAAAGTTTATTTTTACCTCCTAATTCTAGTATATAAGCGAAATCGGCATAGAAATTATTCTCTTTTTTGGCTCCATCACCTATATCATCAGATATTAATGATGCTCCTACTTCTATTTTATTACTCAGGGAAGTATGCGCAAAAAAGTTAAACGTTTTTGGTGCTCCAACTGCACCTACCCATTGTGTTCTGTATAAAGTTCCTAAGTTTAACATTGCAGGAGTTCCTGTTGCGTAAGCTGGATTTACAATACTCATATTATACATATAATGTGTGTATTCGGGATCCTGCTGCGCGGATGCATGCATGATATAAAAAAGAAAACTTATGATTAGTATTATTTTTTTCATTTGAAAATTATATTAAGAGAAAAGGAATTATCGATTTAAATAAAGTCGACCTTGTATAGGTGGTCTATTGTCTTTATTGAAATTGACAACATAAAAATAAACGCCATTTGGAGCAACTCCATCAATTATTTTTGAATCGGAATTTTTCCCATCCCAATCCGGTTTACTTTTATTACCTCTAAACATTAAGTTCCCATATCTATTATAGATTTCAAGCGTATAATTCGGATATAAAAAATCAATTCCGGGAATTGTATAGGTATCATTTATTCCATCACCATTTGGAGAAAATCCATCGGGAATAAAGAAATCACCATATTGTGTATCAGTACAATTTGTAAGCGAAACTTTTACTATCAGAGCATCATTAGAGAAACAATTGATAGTGTTTGAGAAATCAAATCCGTAATAGGTTGCATTATCCTGAAGTAAAACTGCATTGGTTAACGGATTTCCATTATCTGGAGCATCATACCAAACTACCGAAGCCGAAGCATTGGTATTATTAGACAAATTTGCAATTGTAGGATTGTCTATTCCACAAAAATTTTGTCCTTTCTGGTTTAATACTGGTGACGCCACATCATTTATAGTAACAATAATAGAAGTTGCAGGGGATACACATCCGCTGGAAAGTGCCGTTTCTTTAACGTAATAATTTTTCGAAACTAATATAGATGAAGCCGTAAGAGGCGTTGTAGCCGTTACAGAATCATACCATTTATATTGTGTCCCGTTTGGCAATAAATTAGCAACTGTAGCTCCATCTGATTTACAAAAACTCATAGGACCAGCAGTTGGCGCTATTGGAATAGGGTTTACTAAAAAATCATCTGATAAACTCGTGATCACAATACCACAACCCGTTTCGTTATTTCTAAGACTTGTAATTGAGACTGTTGTTGAACCTGTATTGAGAAATAAATTTTGCGGAATTACAAAACTTGTTTTCCCACCAGATACTACTAAAGTAATCATTTGTGTTGGTGCCAAATTACTTCCCGAAATTGTATATGAAATAATAATATCTGTTAAAGTTCCTAATCCCGAAAGTGAAACTAAAACTGGCTCGTTTAAACAAAAATCATCTATATGTATTTTGTAATTAATTGGATTAGGCAAAGATTTCACTACAATACTCCCCGCAACATTAGCAGTATTGGTACAATTGGTAATTGTATTTGTAATGTTTGTAATTACAACCGAAGTATTCCCCTCATTACTAATTAAGGCCGATGGAATTACAAAACTAGAAACTCCGTTAATAACAGATATAGAAACTACTACTCCATTTATTACATTGGCTCCACCTAATTTATACACAATACGATAAGTCCCATCCGTAAGACTTGAGGCTTCTGTAATCTGTACCAACGCATTTTCTTTTTGACAAATTGGGTCAATTTTCAGTTTTGCAGAATCTATATTCGGAGTTGGAAAAACATTTAAAATATCCGATAAATCATTAACTATATTAACACAAGCTCCTTTATTCCAATCGGCAACTATACTTGTAATTTCAACCTTAAAAGCACCTACTTGCTGAAAATAGGTAGCAGATAATGGAAAAGTCACCATACCATTATTTAAAGTTAGCAACTCCGTATTAACTGTTGTCCCAGCTGGACCCGATATGCTATAAGTAACATTATATTTACCGTCTGGAATAACTTCTGGACCTCTTCTAAGTGTTGCAAAATAAATCGCATTAGGAATTTCTGTCTCACATATATCCGAATTTACAACAAGAGTAGCTCCTGTAAAATCAACGCTTTTTTCGAGTGTGATTATCGCAGATACGGATTTATTAGAACATGGCCTATGACCATTAAGAGTAGGCGCCAAAACAGTATAAACATACGTATAATCTCCCGCTCCAGACGTATCAAATAATTGCTGAAGATTGACATTATGGTCTGCTGGCGAAGTTAGCCCAGGACCTTTCCATTCGCCTCCAGCGTCATGTCCGGAGAGTAAATCGTGTAAATCAAAATTGGTATAAGCAGCTAAATCAGTACTTCCACACAACAATAAATCATTTGCTGTTCCCGATTCTGGTGCTCTAACAACCGTTATCCATACTGTGACTGATGGAATTAGTAGTACACAGCCAGGTACTGGAGGTACTGTATATGTAAATTTAAAAATTCCTTGCAATCCTTTAATTGGAAATGAAGAAGATACAACTTGACCATCACTATTAGTCCAGGTTCCGTTTTTATGTGGTCCCATAACTGTACCATTAAATGCTTCAAAAAGATTATAAGCCTCTCTATCACTACATGGAGTCGCAAAAGGAGCTGCCACACCCGCATAGGCACCTATAGTAATTCTTAATTTTGCGGTATTCTTTACACAGCCTGGAACAGCTGGAACAGTATACGTGAACTCATAGATACCACCACTAGTAATATTTTGTGCATATAAAATCCCCGTTTTAACATCCAGCGCTTGTGTATTACTATCATCTGACCATTTTCCTCCCGCAGTTGGACTTCCGTCTAATAATCCGAGTAGATTAATCGATTCATTTACCGGATTCTCAATATCACATATTTTCACTTCGGTATCTATACCGGCACATTGTGCAATACTTTTGGTTGGTAATAAGAATAAAGCTAGAGAAAATAAAAGTAATTTTAATGCAACAAAGTAGTTTTTGGCCATGTATTATTATTAAATTTCTGATAAAAATAACAAAACAATTCCTTAACACCAAAAAAACACATTTATTTCGCCAATTCCTTATTAAAATAAAATAATTTAACAAATTAACTATCAATAACTTGATTACTATTAAGCACCAAAAAAGATAAAACAGTTACAACTCATCGGTTAACTGAAAATTAAATTTTAAGACCTGACTGTCTCTTTCAATCTCTAATGTAATCCAAATATCTTCTTCTGATTTTAATAATGTATTTATCTGTTGCAATGAATATTTATAAGCTTTATTTTTATTGATACTTACAATAATATCACCAGTCTTTAAACCGGAACGTTCTGCGGTCGAATTTTTACGAATATTAGCTATTTCAAAAATAGGCTTTAACTGGAATTTATATTTGAAATCATTACTAATTTTTTCCCCTTTGGCATCTAATGATTCTCCCATTAATGGAACTGTTTCCAGACGAACCGTTTCCTGAACCCATTGTAATCCGTTATGTTGCAATGTAATTCCACTTTTATTATATGTAAACGGATGTGAAAAATCTCTATTTTTCTTGAGATATATTTTTTTACCTGCGTAGTCAAAAACAAGTGTAAATCGCTTTAATATTTCTCCTCCTACAGAACCTATTCTATCTGGAACCATTTTTACATTTCGAATAGAACTTGAATCCGGAAAAGCAATTATAGGGTTTTTAAAAGTAAAATCTCCAATAGAAAATCTAGCAACCTTAGCGCGTCTTCCCTCAATGTCTCCACTAAATCCTTTTCCTAAATAATCTTCAAAATTTTTCTTAGGTACTTTAATCTTGGGGTTTTGAAAGATCCAAAAAGCATCACTATTACCTATATCAATTAGAAGTTTTGCAGAGACTTCGACGCTATCTATAACAGTATTTGAATGAATATAAGGTTTTGATTTCTCAATAGTAATTGGAATAGCTTTAAATTTTCTCTCGAATTTTTTTCGATTTACTTCATTCGATTTAAGAACTATAATTCTTTTCTTTAGATAATTTATCTCGACCAAATTATTTCTAAAAAACTGGTAACCAATAATACCATTAACCGGAATACCTATATGGGAAGATAAATTAAATTCCTGATCTAATATAACATACAATAAATGATTGGTGGATTTCAATCCATTCACCTCCAATGTATTATTTGTAGACTTTAAACCTTCGATAGCATCTTCGGCTCCTAAACCCCGAAGTCTGATTTTCTCGATATTAAAAAAATTTACTTCTTTTTTATCTTCTAAACTAAAAAGTACAGTATCATCGACTCCCGAATCCAATAAAAAATTCAACTCGACTCCATTTACCTTTATCGGTACAAATATTAGATTATTTATTAATTTAAAAGGAATAGTGATTTTATCGGCATGATTATCAATAACAAATCCATTCTGTGCAAATGTAGTAAAGGTGATTATTTGCAAAAAAAACAAAGTAATTTTTCTTTTCATTAAGAGTATTTCTTATAAAAATACTAAAATTTTAGTTAATTGATACAAATCAACAAGTACTTATATTGTTCACGTTAAATTCGAAAAAAAAATGCAAATTTGCACTTCAATAATTTAGATCATGCCAGAAATTTCAAGCAAAGGCAAAAACATGCCCGAATCACCGATACGTAAACTTGCTCCTTATGCAGATATAGCTAAGAAAAAAGGACATAAAGTGTATCACTTAAACATTGGTCAACCTGATATAAAAACACCAGAAGTCGCCATCGCGGCCATAAAAAATATTGATTTAAACATTATTGAATACAGTCCGTCTGCAGGGTATGAAAGTTATAGAAAAAAACTAGCGCAATTTTACCAACGCCAAAACGTAAATGTAAACAAAGAAGATATAATTATTACGACTGGAGGTTCTGAAGCTTTGCTTTTTGCATTGGCTACAATTACCGATCCGGGAGATGAAATAATTATTCCCGAACCTTTTTATGCCAATTATAATGCTTTTTCGGCATCAACCGGTGCAACTGTAGTTCCAGTAATTTCCAGTATCGAAACAGGATTTGCTTTACCAAGTATCGCCTCTTTCGAAAAACTAATTACACCAAAAACTAAAGCTATATTAATATGTAATCCTGGGAATCCAACTGGATATTTATATTCTGAATCTGAAATTTTGCAATTGGCGGATTTAGTTAAAAAACATGATTTGTATTTAATAGCTGATGAAGTATATCGGGAATTCACTTATGATGGCGATATTCATTATTCGGTTATGAACTTAAAAGGGATTGAACAAAACGTTATTATGGTCGATTCTGTTTCGAAACGTTATAGCATGTGTGGCGCCAGAATTGGTTGTTTGATTTCAAAAAATAAAGATGTTATTGCAACAGTAATGAAATTTGCTCAGGCGCGTTTAAGTCCGCCTACAGTAGAACAAATTGCTTGCGAAGCTGCAATAGACACACCTCAAAGTTATTTTGATGAAGTAATTTCGGAATATAGAGGACGAAGAGATACATTAATCACCGAACTTAATAAAATAGAAGGCGTTATAGTTACCAAACCAAAAGGTGCCTTTTATTGTATTGCGCAATTGCCAATTGATAATGCAGATGATTTTGCACAATGGCTTTTGGAAAGTTATGACTATAATGGCGAAACTGTAATGATTGCTCCTGCTGCAGGATTTTATTCAACTCCGGGAATGGGATTGAACCAGGTTCGAATCGCATATGTCTTGAATAAAGAAGATTTAATTCGCGCAGTTACTGTTTTAAAGGAAGCCCTTTTAGCTTATAATGCTAAAAAATAAAAGACAACAGAAGAAACAATTAGTTAATAAAATGCAAATGGCAACAACGATCAAAAGTTGTTGTCATTTCTGTTTTAGGTACATACGAGTCTGTGATTTAATTTATATCCAAAAACTGCACATTAAATAGTAGAAACGATAGAAACTGTTTCCCTTTTATTAATTATCTTTACGCACTCAAAAAGATATACCCATTATAATAGTAGTTTTTAATGATAAATAACGAAGATTTTTTAGACGAAATAGGTGACAATCATATCGGATCAAGTGCGCAAAACCCAATAAGAGAAGATGCTTTTGCAATTACTGACGATGAAAAAATAGAAAAAATAAAGAAAGATGTTGAAAATATTCTAATTACTCTTGGAATGGATTTAACAGATGACAGCTTGAAAGGCACTCCTAACAGAGTAGCAAAGATGTTTGTTAAAGAAATTTTTGGTGGACTTAACCCAATAAGAAAACCAAAAGCGTCTACTTTTGATAATAATTATAAATATGGCGAAATGTTGGTTGAAAAAAACATTACACTTTATTCTACCTGCGAACACCACTTATTACCAATTATAGGAAGAGCCCATGTTGCTTATATTTCTAACGGAAGAGTAATTGGATTATCAAAAATGAACCGAATTGTTGAATATTATTCCAAAAGACCACAGGTTCAAGAACGTCTTACCATGCAAATCGTTCAGGAATTACAAAGAGCTCTTGGTACCGAAGATGTAGCTTGCGTTATAGATGCCAAACATCTTTGCGTAAATTCAAGAGGGATTAAAGATATCGAAAGCAGTACCGTAACATCTGAGTTTGGTGGTAAATTTAAAGATCCTCAAACACGAAGAGAATTTTTAGATTACATCAAATTAGAAACACAGTTTTAGTTAGATTGGTTAATCGTTTAATCGAAAACAGTTAAATAAATAAACGATTAACCAAATAAACATTTTTTCCTTTGAAAAGTTAAATGTTTGGCAAAACTCGAGAATGTTTGTTTTGGATATTTATAAATTAACTAGTAAATTTCCATCAAATGAATTATTCGGAATAATTTCTCAAATAAAAAGAAGTTAATCCTCAATAGCTAAGAATATTGCTGAAGGTACTTCTAGAAATACAAATAAAGACAAAGCACATTTTTTAACTATTTCGTATTCATCTGCAATGGAAACTTTAAATCACATAATAATTGCCAAAGACTTAAATTATGTATCAGAAGAAGAATACTTAAATTGTAGAAAGAAACTTGAAAAGATCCGCAATCAAATAAATAGTTTAAAAAAATACTATCTTACAAAAGAATAAAATCTAATTAACGACAAACGTTTACCTGATTAAACAAATCAACAGTTAAACGATTAAACATTAAAAATAATATGCCATTATATACAAGTCAACATCTAAAAATATACAATTCACTTTCGGGTGAAAAAGAAAATTTCAACCCCATTCATGAAGGAAATGTTGGAATGTATGTTTGCGGACCTACGGTTTATAGTAATGTGCATCTGGGAAATGTTAGAACTTTCATGTCATTTGACATAATCTTTAGGTATTTTTTACATTTAGATTATAAAGTTCGTTACGTTCGTAATATTACAGATGTCGGGCATATAGTAGATGATGTAGATGAAGGTGAAGATAAAATTGCCAAAAAAGCACGTTTAGAACAATTAGAACCTATGGAAATCGTACAGCGATATACTGTAGATTTTCATGATATCCTTAAGTCTTTTAATTTTTTACCACCTAGTATTGAGCCTACAGCTACTGGTCATATTATTGAACAAATTGAGATTGTCAAAAAAATAATTGATACCGGAATTGGTTATGAAGCCAATGGATCTGTTTATTTTGATGTTGTAAAATACAACGAAACCAATAATTATGGTGTATTAAGCGGGCGAAATATCGAAGATATGCTATCCAATACACGTGATCTTGACGGACAATCAGACAAAAGAAATCCACAGGATTTTGCTCTTTGGAAAAAAGCAGAACCACAACATATAATGAGATGGCCATCTCCTTGGAGTGATGGTTTCCCAGGCTGGCATCTTGAATGCACAGCAATGAGCACCAAATATCTGGGCAATCACTTTGATATTCATGGTGGCGGAATGGATTTAAAATTCCCTCATCACGAATGTGAAATTGCACAAAATGAAGCTTGTACAGGTCAGAGTCCAGTTAACTACTGGATGCATGCCAATATGCTTACCTTAAATGGAAAGAAAATGGCAAAATCCACCGGGAACAACATTTTACCTGGTGAAATTTTAAGTGGCGAAAACACTATTCTTAGCAAACCATTTTCGGCTTCTGTAGCACGCTTTTTTATGCTTCAGGCACATTACCGAAGTATTTTGGACTTTTCGGATGACGCTATTGTTGCCGCCGAAAAAGGATATAAGCGATTAATGGAAGCTCTAGATACATTCGAAACCATAACACCTGGCTCTACTTCTTCGATTGACATTGCAAGCTGGAAACAATTGTGCTACGATGCAATGAATGATGATTTTAATACTCCTATTTTAATCGCACAATTATTCGAGGCAGTTCGTTATATCAATTTATTAAAAGAGAAAAAAGAAACCATAACTGCGGATGACTTAAAAACCTTATCAACTACTTTACATGCATTTTTATTTGATGTTTTAGGACTAAAAGATGAGAAAGCCGACACAAATAATGATAAATTAGAAGGTGCGGTGACTATGCTAATCGAAATGAGAAATCAAGCAAGAGCTGATAAAAACTTTGCTCTTTCTGATCAAATTAGAGATCAATTGATTGCTCTTGGAATTAATCTGAAAGATGGTAAAGAAGGAACCTCTTTTAGTATTTAGCAAATAGTTTTTTATACTCAGCTATTGAAATTAATCAAATAAGTCTGTTACAATTGATAACGATTAAATAAAACAAAGCTGATTAGTATCAATAAAAATATGCTGTCAAAAATTCTCATATATCCATTTATCTTAATTGTGCGATTTTATCAAAGTGCAATTTCACCCTTTACACCTGCTGCTTGTCGATTTGAACCGACATGCTCGAGTTATATGATTGAAGCGCTGCAAACTCACGGTTTATTCTATGGAGGTTATTTAGGCATTAAGCGAATATTAAGTTGCCATCCCTGGGGAAGAAGTGGCTACGATCCTGTGCCTGCAAAGAAATGCAAACACAAACATTAACTTTTTATAAAGTATAACTTTACTTTAAATTTTTATTTTTACAACCTAAAAATATATTATTACATGATACACTCTTTAAACATTGTTTGGAATCCCTCTGAAGGAATAGATCTAGGTTTTTTTATGATTCGCTATTACAGCCTAATGTTTGTAATTGCGTTTGGTTTAGGATGGTATATCATGAAGCAAATCTTCGAACGCGAAAATGAACCAATCGACAAACTGGATTCTTTATTTATCTGGACCGTTTTGGCTACTTTGATTGGAGCACGTTTAGGACATGTATTATTTTATGATTGGGAATATTACAGAAATCACATTTCAGAAATTTTCCTACCGTTTCGTTTTAGCCCCAATTTTGAGTTTACAGGATACCAAGGATTAGCTAGTCATGGTGCAGCTATTGCAATTATAATCGCAATGTACTATTACAGCAAAAAGATATTAAAACGCCCATTATTATGGATATTAGACAGAGTTGTTATTCCAGTTGCCAGCGGAGCAATATTTGTACGTTTAGGTAACTTCTTTAATTCAGAAATCACAGGAAACGTAACAGACTCAGTATTTGGAATTCGATTTCTACATGAATATTTCAGTAAAAGTGATGCAGTAAACAAGACTCAAATCGCAAATCCTAAAGATGCCTACACAGCAATCGCTACAGACCCAAAATTTGCCGATTTATTAGCACAGGTTCCCGTAAGACATCCAGCGCAATTATACGAAGGTTTTTGCTATATTTTTGTATTCGCCATCCTTTATTATTTATACTGGAAAACAAATGCAAGCCAAAAACCAGGATTCCTATTCGGTTTATTCCTAGTTCTTCTATTCGCAGTTCGTTTTATAGTCGAATTTGTAAAAGAAAGTCAGGGCGGTTTTGAAAACGAATTAGGCGTATTTTCAACAGGACAGTGGCTAAGTATTCCTTTTATAATAGTTGGAGCTTTCTTTATGATTAGAGCCAATAAAAAGGTCGCTAAAAACTAAATAAAGCACATACAATAAAAAGACCCGATACCCTTTACAAAAGTATCGGGTCTTTTTATGCTTAAAAATACCTAAACCTATATTAGCTCAAAACCTTAGTGTTGTTTTTACCATTCTAAATCTTAGCCTCACAATCCATACGAATAGTTTTATTTTAGAACACAAAAATTAATTACCCTAAAGTTAACACAAACCCAATCCTTCCCTACAATTATCGAGTGCTCATAAAGATACTTTGTCACTAAGAAAGACAAGATTATGGCTATATCGTGGATGAATTAATATTTCATCACAAACTTTACTCCCTAATTCCCCTTACCTCCTTCGATATATACCGCTCTTATCCGGCTACTTACAACTTAAACCTTCCTCACTTAGAATCTTTGCCTCTTTGTTACTCTATCCCTTTAAACCTTTGTTCCTTCCTCCTTTTTAATCACAAAAAAAGGATCCAATTTTCATTGGATCCTTTTTTTAATATATAATAAAGACTATTATGCTTCTTTATGTCTCTCTTCAATAGCAATCTTATCAGCTGCAGAAATAGAATCTACTAACACTGGAGTTGCAATAAATAATGAAGAATATGTTCCTACGATAATACCAACCAACATAGCAAAGATAAATCCTCTAATTGATTCACCACCAAAAATAAACATGATTAATAATACCACGATCATTGTTAATGATGTATTGATTGTTCTAGACATAGTTGAATTAATAGAGTCATTTACAATTTGAGCAAAAGAACCTTTTGTTTTTCCCGCTAAGAATTCACGAACCCTATCAAATACAATAACAGTATCATTCATTGAGTATCCAATTACAGTAAGAATCGCAGCAATAAAGTGCTGATCTACTTCCATACCAAATGGCATGAATTTGTAACATAATGAATAAATACCTAATACAAAGATAACATCATGAGCAATAGCTGCAATAGCACCTAAACTAAATTGCCATTTTCTAAAACTAATCATTAAGTATAAGAATACAATTGCCATTGCTCCAAGTACAGCCCAATATGCATTTGTTTTAATATCCTCAGCAACTGTAGGTCCTACTTTTGAAGCTTGTAAGATACCTAGTTTTTTACCTTCGTAAGCATTGACAAACTTATCATAAGTTAAACCAGGAGAATAATGTTTTTTCAAATTCTCAAACAACAATTTATTTACTTCTTCATCAGCTTTAATACCGTGCTCTTCAACTTTATATTTAGTTGTAATTTTTAATTGGTTATCGCTACCAAAAACTTTTGCTTCGGCACTACCAAAAACTACAGCTAATTCATCTTTAACAACTTCTGCTTCTACTGGTTTTTCAAAACGAATTTGAAATGTTCTTCCTCCAACGAAATCTACACCTTGATCAAGTCCATTGATACATAATGAAGTAATACTCACTACAACAACAATACTTGAGAATAAATACGTCCATTTTTTAGCTCCTAAGAAATCAAAATGGAAGTTATTAAACATATTTTTAGAGAAATTAGTTACGAATGTTAAATCATTCTTTCTGCTAATATTTCTATCAATAAATATTCTAGCGATAAAAATAGAAGTAAATAAAGAGGTAACAATACCAATTAACAAAGTAGTAGCAAAACCTTTAATTGGTCCTGAACCAAATATAAATAATACAGCTCCAGTTAAAATGTGCGTAACGTTTGCATCTGTAATAGATGACATCGCACCTCTCCAGCTGTAAGATGTTTTAATTGCTTCGTCAAGTGTTTTCCCTGAACGCAATTCTTCTTTTGCTCTTTCATATATAATGATATTCGCATCTACTGCCGTACCCATTGTTAAAACGATACCAGCAATACCAGGTAAAGTAAGAACCGCACCTAAACTTGCCAAAATACCGAATAAGAAAAGTAAGTTAACAGCTAATGCAAGGTTTGCATACCAACCAGCTTTACCATAATAAATCATCATCCAAAGAGATACTAATAACAAACCAACAATAGCTGAAGTTGTACCATTATCAATTGCTTCTTGTCCCAGGGATGGCCCTACAACTTCTGACTGAACGATATCGGCAGCAGCAGGTAATTTACCAGCTCTTAATACGTTAGCTAAATCTTTAGTTTCTGTTACATCAAATACACCTGAAATCTCTGATCTTCCTCCTGAAATTGGACCACTAGAAACTCCTGGAGCAGAATATACGATATCATCAAGAACAATAGCAATATTACTTTTTTGAGTATAAGCCCTTCCAGTTAATTCTTCCCAAGCTCTTGCACCTTGACTGTTCATTTGCATAGAAACAGCTGGTTTACCCATTTGGTCAAAAGTATCTTTAGCATCAGTTACAACACCACCGCTCATTGCAGCAACATTATCTCTATTTCCTTTTAAAGCATATAATTCAACAGCTTCAATTTCTTTTCCTTTTGCATCTTTAATATCTGTTGGTTTACCCCAAACAAATTTTGCATAATGTTGATCAGCACCTAATAAAACTCTTATGTCTGGTCTTTTAAAATAACTGTTTACAACAGCTGTATCTTTTGGAGAGAAAAGACCTAAAACTGGTCCACCACCTTGACCGATCATTTTGTCAAATAAAGGATTATTTCCTTTTTTAGAAGCCAATGAATCTTTTCCACCTGTAAGTAAATCATTCAATGAATCTTTTACTACAGCTTTAGTTTCAACTTTATTGATTTCAGTTTTCTTCAAGGCTTCGTTAGCAGCCATTAAGAAATTACCCATCTCATCAATTTTGTATGTTTCCCAAAATTGTAATTGAGCAGTACTTTGCAATAATTTTTTGATTCTATCAACATCTTTCGCACCTGGAAGCTCAACAAGGATTCTTCCTGTTTCACCAAGTTTTTGAATATTTGGTTGTGTAACACCAAATTTATCGATACGTTTTCTAAGTACTCCAAAAGCACTTTCTACAGATTCATCAACTTTTCTTTTGATTACTTTTTTTACTTGCGCATCGGTCATTTGGAAATCAATTCCACCTTCACCTTGCAAACTTCTGTTTGCGAAAATTTCTGGAGAAGCTAATTTTACAGTTCCATTTGAATTTGCTTCAAAAGCTTCAAAAAACGCATCTAAATACGTTTGATTCCCTTTTATATTAGCAGTTGCATCAGCTAATGACTTATTAAAAACTGGATTTTTAGAATTATTAGCTAATCCTTTTAAAACATCTTTAACAGAGATTTGAAGAATAACATTGATTCCTCCTTCTAAGTCAAGACCTTTATTGATTTGCTTGTCTTTTACTTCATTAAAAGTAAAACTAGTAAATCCTAGATTGAAAACTTTTTCTTTACCAATAGAATCCAAATATTTTATTTCTTTATCAGGATTACCTCCTGCGAAAGATTTCGCATCACTTTTTACTTTATCAGCGACAAAAGTGAAGGAAAGTTGGTAAATACTTACCAATGCAAATAGAATTGCGAAAAATTTAATAAGTCCTTTATTCTGCATTATTACTAAAAATTAATTATGTTTTATAGTTTGTTTTGTTTTAAATTATACAAAATCAAGCCTTTAGGCTATTTCTTATATCTAAATAACGAAATCACGAATTACATTATTTTTTTAAACCGAGCAAATATATAATTAACGAAAAGATTAACCAATTTATTTATTAATTAATCTCAAAAAAAAGACTGCAAAAGTGCAGTCTTTTCCTATTTACTCGTAAATTTTATACTAAAATCGATTTTAAAGCGTCATTCATTCCTCTTACAGCGTCAGCACTTTTAGCAAATAATGCTTTTTCCTGGTCATTTAATTTGATGTCTAAAATTTCTTCAACACCATTTTTACCAATGATACATGGCACACCAATACAAATATCATTTTGCCCGTATTCGCCTTCAACAAAAACAGAACATGCAATCATTTTCTTTTGATCATTTAAAATACTGTCTACTAAATAAGCAACCGAAGCACCTGGCGCATACCAAGCCGATGTACCTAAAAGTCCAGTAAGTGTAGCTCCTCCTACCATAGTATCAGCAGCTACTTTTTGTAAAACTTCTTCCGAAAGGAATTCTGTTACCGGAATACCATTATAAGAAGCCAAACGTGTTAATGGAATCATAGTTGTATCACCATGACCACCAATTACCATAGCCGAAATATCATTCGCTGGTTTATCAAGAGCCAAAGACAAATAGGTTCTAAAACGAGAACTATCAAGCGCTCCTCCCATACCAATTATCCTGTTTTTTGGCAACCCTGTTGATTTCAATGCCAAATAAATCATTGTATCCATAGGATTTGAAACCACAACAATAATTGTATTTGGAGAATGTTTCAATACATTTTCGGCAACTGTTTTTACAATTCCTGCATTGATTCCGATTAATTCCTCGCGTGTCATTCCTGGTTTTCTTGGAATTCCAGATGTAATTACTACTACATCACTACCAGCGGTCTTAGAATAATCATTTGTTACCCCAGATACTTTAGTATTAAAACCCGTATTTGTAGCACACTGCATAATATCTAAAGCTTTACCTTCAGCAAAACCTTCTTTGATATCCAATAATACTACTTCGCTTGCAATTCCTCTATAAGAAATAACGTCTGCACAAGTGGCACCAACGTTTCCTGCTCCTACAATGGTAACTTTCATATTTTAAAATTTATTCGGTTATTAGTTAATTTGGTCAATCATTATTATAATAATCGCAAATTAGGCATTTAAAAACAAATATCTAATTTGCAACCACTTATTTTAAGCATCAATTTTAGCATAAACTGCATTCTTCTCGATAAATTCTCTACGAGGTGGAACTTCATCCCCCATTAACATAGAGAAAACTCTATCGGCCTCAGCTAAACTATCAATATTTACCTGACGTAAAGTTCTAAAACTTGGATCCATTGTAGTTTCCCACAACTGCTCCGCGTTCATCTCCCCAAGACCTTTATAACGCTGAATCCCTGCGCTTCCGCCCATTCTTTCGTTAGCCTGATCACGTTGAACATCATTCCATGCGTACTCTTTTTTATTCCCCTTTTTAACTAAGTATAAAGGTGGAGCAGCAATATATACATGCCCTTCCTCTATTAATTCTTTCATAAAACGGAAGAAAAATGTTAATATCAAAGTAGAAATATGACTACCATCGACATCGGCATCACACATAATAATTACTTTATGGTAACGTAATTTTTCTAAATTCAATGCTTTACTATCTTCGGCAGTACCTACTGTAACTCCTAAAGCGGTAAAGATATTACGAATCTCTTCGTTTTCAAACACTTTATGATGCATTGCTTTCTCAACATTCAAAATCTTACCACGTAATGGTAAAATCGCTTGAAATGCACGGTCACGTCCTTGTTTTGCAGTTCCACCTGCCGAATCTCCCTCGACAAGATATACTTCGCAACGTGCTGGATCCTGCTCAGAACAATCTGAAAGTTTTCCTGGTAATCCGCCTCCACCCATAACGGTTTTACGCTGTACCATTTCACGTGCTTTCTTAGCAGCATGACGTGCTTGAGCAGCAAGAATTACTTTTTGAACAATGATTCTGGCATCATTTGGATTTTCTTCCAAATAATTCTCGATCATTTCACTCACAGCTTGACTTACCGGCGAAACAACTTCTCTATTCCCTAATTTAGTTTTGGTTTGACCTTCAAATTGTGGTTCAGCTACTTTTACCGAAATAATTGCCGTAAGTCCTTCACGGAAGTCATCTCCCGAAATATCAAACTTTAATTTGTCTAACATTCCCGAAGCATCTGCATATTTCTTTAACGATCTGGTTAAACCAGTTCTAAAACCTTGCAGGTGCGTTCCTCCTTCGTGTGTATTAATATTATTTACATAAGAAAAAATATTCTCTGTATAACTTGTATTGTAAATCAAAGCTACTTCTACAGGGATTTCTCCTTTTTCATGATCCATAGAAATTACGTGTGCAATAATAGGCTCACGGTTTCCATCCAGATAACGAATATATTCTTTTAGTCCTTCGTCAGAATGAAATATTTCCTGAACAAAATTACCATCTTTATCTACTTCTCTTTTATCTATAAATGTGATTGTTATCCCTTTATTCAAGAAAGACAACTCACGCATACGCGCAGACAAAGTATCATAAGAGAACTCTGTAGTTTGTGTAAAAATTGTTTCGTCAGGATAAAAGGTTACAATAGTTCCTCTTTTTGTAGTTTCTCCAATTTGTTTAACTGGATAAAGCGCTTTTCCTTTTTCATATTCTTGCTCATATACCTTTCCGTCACTACTGTGAACAGTTGCACGCAAGTGATTTGACAAAGCATTTACTACCGAAACACCTACACCGTGTAAACCTCCAGAAACTTTATACGAATCTTTATCAAATTTACCTCCGGCACCAATTTTAGTCATTACAACTTCTAACGCCGAAACTCCTTCTTTTTTATGAATATCTACTGGGATACCACGCCCATTATCTTCTACAGTTACAGACCCATCTTCGTTTATCGCAACACCAATAGTATCACAATACCCTCCCATAGCCTCATCAATAGAGTTATCTACAACTTCATAAACTAAATGATGTAGTCCTCGAACACCCACATCTCCAATATACATCGACGGACGCATTCTTACATGCTCCATCCCCTCTAATGCCTGAATACTATCCGCTGAATAACTGTTCTTCTTGATTTCTTCGCTCATATAATTTATTCTAAAAAATGTAATATTTGTCTAACACGCAAATATATAAAAACGCAAATTATATATCCGTTAAAATAACATTTAAAGCACTTAAGTTATTAACATATTATTAAAAAATCGTATTTTAAAACGCATAAAAAACAAAAACTATAAGTATTATAAACGACAAAATTTCAAAACGAACATTAAAAATGCTGTTTTGAAATTTTGACAATTGACTTATGTATTCTTTTTTAACTCAAAATGAAACTCGTTTTATTAAACTGCAACTCCCGATTTAGCAATTTCTGTATCTGCTTTTACGTGTGCTGCATTCGCTCTACCACTTGGATCTTGGTTTTCTTGCCATTTTGGAATCCATTTTCTAACAGTTTGCGCTGCACTAACCTGTGGGTAGTATTTATGAAATATTGATCTGTAAAAATAAGCTTCTTTTGTAGTTGGTGAGTTATAAGGAAACTCAGCAGTTGCTCCAGCCAATTGCTCATCTGTAACTTTAGAAGAACAATACTCGATCAACTGATCAATCCAGTTATATCCTACTCCATCTGAGAACTGCTCTTTTTGTCTCCACAATACTTCTGCAGGCAAATATGGATCTTCCGGGGTATCGAAAGCTTTTCTTAATATATATTTTTCTCTTCCTTCGTACGTTTTAGGCTGTTTTTCTTCTGGCTTGATACGAACTGCCATATCTAAGAAAGCTTTGTCTAAAAACGGAACTCTAGCCTCTAATCCGTGAGCCATTGTAGACTTATCTGCTCTTAATAAATCGGCAGTAAACAATTTCTGAACTCTTTCGATTGTTTCTTTTTGAAATTCTTCTGCTGATGGCGCATTTCTAAAATATAAATACCCTCCAAAAATCTCATCTGCTCCTTCTCCCGAAAGCACTACTTTTATTCCCATATCAGTAATTGCTTTTGATAAGAAATACATCGGAGTACTTGCACGAATAGAAGTTACATCATAGGTTTCCAAATGCCAAACCAATTTATCAAGAATCTCAATTCCTTGCTCAATCGTGAAATGAATTTCATGGTGCTCCGTTCCTAAAAACTCTGCAACTTTTTTAGCTGCTTTTGCATCTGGTGCATTTTCATCCAATCCGATAGAAAATGAATGTAATTTTTTTCCGCTTTCTGCTAATAATCTTGAAGCTATTGCAGATGTTAAAGAAGAATCTAATCCTCCCGAAAGCAACACTCCGATTGGCACATCACTCATTAAACGTTTACGGGTTGCCTCTGTCAAAGTTTCTCTGATTAGATCTAAATCCAAATCCTGATCTGCTTTTAAATAATCTTCATATTCTGGTTGGTAATATTTTACGAAACCAGTTTTTGGTGTATAATAATGTCCCGGAGGAAACGTTGAAAATGTTTTACATTGGTCTGCAATAGGCTTCATTTCTGATGAAAAGTAAATTCTTCCTCTTTCATCCAAACCATAATATAAAGGTTTCACTCCCATTGGATCTCTACCTGCAATAAAATCATCTCCATCGATTACTACGAAAGCCCAATCTCCATCAAGCATGTTACAAAAATCGTAACCAAACTCTTCGTATAAATGAACAATCACTTCCGAATCTGATTTTGTTCTAAAAGTATGCCCTTTTAAAACACCATCTCTTAAAACTTGGTGGTTATAAACTTCGCCATTATGAACCATCCAGGCAGTAGAAGTTCCCTGAATAGGCTGTCTTCCTGAATGCAAATCGATGATAGACAAACGCTCATGACTTAATATGTGTCCATTTTCAGTAACATGTATATCACTTTCATCCGGACCACGGTGAGTCATTCTTTTTGACAATTGTCTAACTAATTGTTCATCTTTTCCTTTTCCAATAATGGCTAATATTCCGCACATAACTATATAATTTTGATGTTTTGTTTATTTTGATAAGGCAAAGATGCATTAACAGTTACAAATACAAAACACAAATGCCAAATATGATTATAATTTATAACCGAAAATAGATATTTACAATAAAAATGTAATTTAAAAAGAACTAAAAGCAGAATACTGGTTATAATTTTTAATTTGAAGATATAAATTCAAATAAAATGGAGTAAAACAACAATAATCAAGAGGTTTAATTAACAAATACTCTCAATTATATAATGAGTTGTATTAATATCAAATTCAAAACCTACGGCATTTCCCATCAATTTACTCCCAAGCGGAGATTGAGGTGATAATGCAATAACATTAATCCCGTCGATAGTTATTTTTGGTAAAGCAACACTCAGATATAAATAAATACCATTTGCCTGAACCAAACTTCCAACAATAATAGCCGAAGCAACAGCCTCGGAATCTATTCGATCTAAAATAGCTTTTTGAGTAATCGCTTCTTTTAATTTATTGGTTAGCTTTTCCTGTTCGATATGCATCATTGATAAAGCCGTTTCATGTTTATCACCTGCCGAACCTTTGGCATCGTTTTTAGAATCTTCGGTCAATGCCGAAATCATATCTTTAAAAACATCTATTCGATCCTGAACCATTTGTAAATAATAGGTATGTATTTTTTGCTTGAAAGTCATAATATAATTTAACCGCAAAGTGCGCTAGGTTTTAGGCAAAGGTCGCAAAAAAGATTTTATTTACTCAATATGAGATTTGCCAATTATTTTTTAAAAAAAAGCTCGCTAAATCTTCAAAAAAGACTTAGCGAACTTTGTACAAACTTTTCGGTTAATTTATCCGCCACAAATTTAAAGGATTAAAAGTTGGCCACGAATTACACCAATTAGCACTAATTCCATTCATTAACTAAAAAGAATTTATCATGAATTTAAAACCTTGCGTTCTTTGCGTAGATCTTTCCGCACTTTGCAGTTAAATATCCTTAAAAATCAAATTTATAATTAGCCCCAGCCACAATCTGAAAACCCTGAACCGGATAATTCAACCATCTTTGATATGCCTGATTGGTAATATTATTTGCTTTTAGATAAAAAGTCAATCTCTCGCTGTACTTGTATCCTACATGTGCATTTAAATCGAAATAACTTTTTAAAGTAATCGGACTTGCATCAATTCCTAAGCTAGTGTTTACTTGTTCGTCTTTTCTTTCTCCTACATAAAACAAGTTGAATCCTGCATACCATTGTTTAGTAATATTAAAATCAAGATTAGTACTTAATTTCATTGTTGGTAAATTCCAAGCTTCACTTTGATGATCGTTACTATAACTATTAAAAGTTCCGTTGATTCCAAAAGAAACATTCTCAGAAAAATCAGCTTTTAATTCTCCATAAAAACGCAATGTTGTCATATCATCATATACAACCTGAAAAGAGTTCCCAAAAGCATAATTTTTATTACTTATATCTTCTGTATAGTTATTACTTTTAAACAATGCTTTATTTCTTTCGTTCACATACGACCCTTGAACTTTATAACTCACATTATTAGCCAATTTTCCTTTTAAACCTGCAAAAATATTAAATTGCATATCGGTTGGGTTAATATTTAATGTTGGAGATAAAAACGGATTCTGATCTACAAAATCCATATAGGTATTTTGCTCTAAATTCCCTTCGGCTCCAGCATAAAAAATCATTAAGTCTCCAACCACTTTATATGAAGCTGTTACATTTGGATACACTAAAATTTTACTATTACTGTTTTCATTATCTAAACTATAGAACAACTTAGCCCCTAAATTTAACGTCCAATCGTCTTGTTGCATTACAAAACTTGGCGACAATCCAAAATTGGTAAAACCATATTTTATAGGCTGTAAATTTGTTTTCTCATAATTATTCTCAAAGCTTCCGCCAACATAATCTACAATTACATCTGTATTTATAGACTGATCCATTATTTCGACTTTGAAAGATGGTTTTATGTAAAATCTATTTTCAGAAGATTTTAAACCATCCGAAAAATGACTGTATTTCATACTCGCTTTAGTAAAAATACCATCGCTAAAATCGATATTTCCGCCAAGATTAATTCCGTTATACGAATGTTTTGGACTGATGCTATTAATCAATATTCCGCGGTCTTGTGGAGTTAATGTAGAACCAAAATCTACTGGCAAACCATACCAATTATAAATCTGGTTTTGATACCCTAAATCAATATTCCAGGACATATCCCTATTTTTTACCCCATAGATTAAATCCAATGAAGTATCATAAAATTGATCATTAAGCTCTATATCTTTAATTCCTCCTTGCGAAGACTGGTGCTTGAACATCCCTGCTACATAATCATTATTTCCTAATTCCTGCACTACAAACAATTCGGCATTTAAACTTCCGTAATTTCCAACTCCTGCGGTAGCATAATTAGTAAACAAATGTTCTTTTTTGGCTTTATCTACAAGTTGTGCATTTCCTTTTGAAGGTGTAAAAGTAGATGCTACAGGAAAAGAAAAAATCGTGTATTTAATGGTTTCTTTAGCTGCATTCCCCTCATCATTTAACGATGGAATTTCTTTTACTTTAAAAGCATCCGAGATTGTAGGCAAGTATGCTTTTACCACATTTACCTCTTCGGTGCCAATTGTTTCTTCTTTCTTTTTCGTTTCTTCCTTCTTTTGTGCCAACATCAATTGAGAAGTTAGTAACAAAAGAAAAGCGATATGTTTATTTTGGAAATTGATTTTCATATTTATCATTTTTGAGAAAATAGAGAAAAGAGGATAGAAAATAGATTTCAATATCTATTCTCTTTATTCTATATTCTTTATTCTATATTCTTTATTCTATATTCTTTGTTCTATATTCTTTGTTCTATATTCTACTTTGTAATTGATGAATTGGTTTTTGACTCTTCTGTTTTAATAGCACTTAATTCTTTTTCAGCTTCAGAAACTACATCAGGATACGCTGTGAAATTCTGAATCACATTCTCCAGAATATAAGTTGCCTGATAGCTGTCTTTTAAACCATAGAAATTCTTAGCCATTAACACCAATCCTTTGGCTCCAAAATATTTAAATGACGAGTAATTTTTAGCTAGTTTTTGAACCGCTGCATTTGAAGCATCATACTTATTCTCTTTATTTTTAAAGTAAGCATCATAATACAATGATTCTGCTGCTAATTCCCCTTTGGATGTTGTTGCTAATTTTGCATAAGCAGTTTTAGCTTTATCCTCATCACCAGATTTAATTGCTGCTCTTGCTACAATAATTTGCGCATCACTTTTTACATTTTCATCTGTTTTAGGATTTTGCAATACTTTCTCTGCATATATAACCGAGTTACTATAATCGTTTTTATCATAATAACATTTCATCAAATTAGCTTGTGCAAATGTTTTATTTTGAGAAGAGTCACCTTCATTTTCTATACGAGATAAAACCGGAATTGCTTTATCGCAATCTTTAGCTTTTAAGAAAATCTGAGCCAAACGCATCAAAGACTGTTCGGTATACTCGCTTCTAGGCTGATCGATTACATATTGATAATTAGGAACCGATTTACTCTCTGAACCTTCAGTCGTATAGGCTTGCGCCAATTTAAAATTAGCTTCTAGCGCATGTATTCCTTTTGGAAATTTGCTCACATAATTACTAAGGCCTACAATAGCTTGTTTGTTATTATTTTGCTCATATTGTTTTATTGCGCCTTCGAAAGTATCATTATCTAAATCGGCATCTGTAACAGCAATAAAATCTAGCGTACGTACCCAAGTAGCATATTCATCTACTTTACCATTATCTACATAAATTAATCTCGCTGTAGAAACCGCCTCAAGAGCTTCTGGAGTTCTAGGGAAATCGGCAGCTACTTTTTTAAATTTCACCAAAGCCAATTGATCTCTATCAGAGTTATAATAAATTAATCCCTCACGCAAAATAGATTTTGCTGTGAAAGCTCCATTTTTGAATTCCGTAACCAATTGATCATAGGTTTTAATTGCCTGTTCTATTTTTCTCTCTGTAGCATAAGTATTTGCTAACTCAAACAAAGCATCGTCACGATATTCTGATTTTTTATACATCTGAAGAAATCCATTAAGCTCTTCTATTTTTTTATCATTTTTATTCATAAAACCATAACAAATAGCTTTTTGAAAATAAGCATAATCAGCATCAACACCTTTAAAAGCCATAACTTTAGTATATGCTTCCATTGCCGAAGTATACTTAGATGTTACAAATCGACAATCGGCTAATCTTAAATAAGAATCGTGTAATCTTGAAGCATCATCTTTCGAATTATCGATTTGCGCCTGAAATGAGCTTGCTGCATTATCATATTCTTTTAATTTAAAATGCGTGTATGCAATATTATAATTCACGTTTTTATACTCAGGAGTTGTTTTGGCAGCAGCCATACCTGCAAATTGCTTGTAACTGATTAATGCATTTTTAAAATCTTCATTAAGATATTCCGTTTCTCCTTTCCAGAAAGTGGCACGAGCAGTAAATTCGGGACTTTTTTGTTCGTTAAGTGATTTCACAAACATCTTCGAAGCTTCCTGATAATTATTATCATTATACAATTCTAAACCTCTGTAAAAAAGTACTTTTTGGTAAGCTAATCTATTTTCTGGAGATTTATTTTTTTCCAATAAACTTAGTGCTTCACTGTAGTTTTTAGAAGAAATATAAGAGTCTATCAATAGTTTTTCTACTTCAGATTTACTTGAATTATTCGGATATTTTTTCAAAAAATCAAGCAAAACTGCTGGTACATTTTGATATGAATTCCCGATTTCGTAACTCAACTTAGCATAATTTAAACTTGCATCTTCCTGGATTGCTTTATCAAAATCCATTTCGGCTGCATTTTTGAATGCATTTAAAGCTTGTTGTTTTTTATCGGTATTTAAATAACTCTGACCTAAATGATAATAGGCATTTTGAGCTACAAAATCTTTTCCTTCAATGATTTTATTGAATTGCGAAATGGCGTTTTCATAATCCTTTTGCTGATAATAAGCATATCCCAATTGGTAGAAATCAGTATTATTCCACTTTCCTTTTTTACCTTTATATTGTACTAAAAATGGAATTGCTTTATCATACGCTTTTAAATTAAAGTAACTTTCACCAATAATCTTATTCAATTCCGATTTTTCGATTTCATTCGATTTAGGCATTGCTTTTTGTCCCAAATCGATTGCTTTTTGAAAATTCCCTAATTTAAAGTTCATATCAGCTTGATAATACGAAAGCTTCTCTTTGTATTTTTCTTCGCCCGAAACCTCATCAAAATATTTAGTAGCCTCTTTATAATCATCGCCTTCATAAGCCATAAATCCTAAATAATACTTGGCTTGAGAACCATATTCAGGAGAATTTACCACTTTATTAAAGTAAGTTGTTGCTTCTTTTTTCTTTTTAGAATTAAAGTAGCTGTATCCTTTTTGGAAGTTGAATTTATCCAAATCACTTTTACTCATATAGTTCTCATCTACACGGTCAAACCATTGCAATGCTTTTGGGTAATTGGCTTGATCGAAAAAATAATGAGCAACTTCTATATAAGCCTGATTCTGCTTTGTGCTAATTGGATAATCTTGCACAAAACGTTCCATTAACTCATCGGCATTTGGCTGATTTGTTCTTATGGCACAATTGGCGATGTAATAAGCACAATCGGCCTTTACTTCTTCTCTCGTCTCTTTTTCTTTTACTTTTTCAAAAATTATCTGAGCCGATGTATATTGTTTGTCATTATATAAGGAAAGTGCTTTGTCGAAATCCTTTAAATCGTAGGTATAAATAGCCGACTTTTGTGCCGAAACTTTAATCGATAAAAGAAGAACTAGTATAAAAAATAACCGTGAAAGTTTACGCATTGTGATTTTAATTTAATATTCAAATGTATCATTTTCTACTGGGTATAACGAAACCGTTTTGGTATTTATTATAAACAAAAAAATTATCAACTGATATTTAACAGCTTATTAAACCTCAAAATATTGGTTCTCAAACTTTCTTAAACAATTATTTACTTAACATTCAAATAACATCAAATTTAAATATTGTAGTTAATCAAGAGAAAGCATTAATTGACTTTTGCTAATATTTACTTAAATGACCATGATCATTTCTCTTTCCGTTATCCTTTTAAAGGTTTTCTCAGTAAATGATTCAATTTTATTTTGAATCCAAGCGTTAACTTATTACTTTTACCATTCAAATCAATTTTATCATGTCACAAACCGTACTGTCTCTTAAAGATGTAGCTATATATCAAGAAGGAAAAAATATTTTATCTCACGTAAATTTAGAAGTAAAACATGGTGAGTTTCTTTATATCATCGGAAAAACAGGTTCAGGAAAAAGTAGTTTCATGAAAACTTTATATGGTGATTTACCATTGACTGAAGGTGAAGGTCATATTGTTGACTTTGATTTGGCAACTTTAAAAGAGAGTGAAATTCCATATTTGAGACGCAAAATCGGAATTGTATTTCAAGATTTCAAATTGCTTCCGGACCGTTCTGTAAAAGACAATATGCTGTTTGTACTAAAAGCAACAGGATGGGTTGATAAAGAAGGAATGGAGCGTAAAATTGATGAAGTACTTGATAAAGTTGGCATGAAAGAGTTTACTCAAAAAATGCCTCACCAGCTTTCTGGTGGAGAACAACAACGTGTTGCAATTGCAAGAGCTTTACTAAATGACCCTGAGTTTATTCTTGCTGACGAGCCTACAGGAAACCTTGATCCACAAACCAGCTCGGAAGTTCTTGAGGTTTTAAGAAATATCAACGCACTTGGAAAAACTGTTATCATGGCAACGCATGATTATGCATTATTAATGAAATTCCCTTCGAAAACATTAAAATGTGAGGACGCTAGGATTTTTGAAGTTGTTCAAAGAACGGTGTAATGCTTTCTATTCTTATCCCGGTTTACAATTATAATGTTTCTCCTTTGGTTGAAGCACTACATAAACAATGCCTGGAATGTAAAATTGAATTCGAGATTATTTGCCAGGATGATGGATCAAATTCTAAATTAAATAAAGCTAATAATAAAATAAACTTACTAGAAAATTGTTTTTTTATCTCATTATCAGAAAATATTGGATTAAGTTCCAATAGAAATCTTCTAGCCTCTAAAGCCAAATATTCCAATTTACTCTATATAGATGGTGATTCAATAGTAATTAATAAAAGTTATATCCAAAATTATTTAGATAATATTAAGAACTCAGATATAATTCATGGAGGTCGTATTCACCCTATAATAGTAAGTTCTAACAAACAAAAATTACGTTGGAAATACGGGAAAATTATCGAAGACAAAACAGTTTCTCAGAGAAATTTAGCGATTTATAAGACATTATTATTCAATAATACTTTGATTAAAAAAGAACATTTTAATCAAATAAAATTTGATTCAAGCCTAACAAAATATGGGCATGAAGATACCTTATTTGCCTATGAAGTTAGTAAGTCTAATTTCAATGTAAAACATATTGATAACGCCATCGAGCATGGAGACATTGACGAAAGTAAAATTTTTATTTCGAAAGTAAAAAATAGCATAAACAATCTTATTTTATTAGATCAACAAAATAAAATAAATCCCAACTTTGTAAAAATATTAGGGTTTTATTATTCTTTAAAAAAGTATAAATTAGTTATTCCCGGAGGTTTATTTTTTAAAATTTTCAATAAACTACTCTTTAAACAATTATGTTCTCAAAACCCTTCTTTATTTTTATTTAACCTGTACAGAATCAGTTATATTTGTTCATTAAAAAAATAAAAATGCCATTTATTTCTGTTGTTATCCCTTTGTACAATAAATCAAATTACATTGAAAAAACTTTAAAAAGTGTTTTCGAACAGACCTTTACTGATTATGAAATTATTGTAGTCAATGATGGGTCAATAGATGATAGCGAAATCAAGGTTCTTAGCTTAAAAAACTCCCGAATAACTCTATACAATCAAAAAAATCAAGGTGTCTCAGTTGCCAGAAATTTAGGAATTGAAAAATCCAAAGGCGAACTAATTGCTTTCTTAGATGCAGATGATTATTGGTATCCAAATCATTTGGAAGAATTAAACAATTTATATCATAATTTTCCAGATTGCGGAATGTATTGCTCCCGCTATAAAATTAAAACAACCAAAAAACATTTTCAAATTCCTAATCATAATCAAATAGATAGCTCTTTTAAGGGAATTATAAAAGATTACTTTTCATCAAACATTCCTTTTAGAGTTACATGGACTTCTAGCTTAGCTATTCCAAAAGAAATTATCGAAAAATTTGGAGGATTTACACCTAGCATAACAAACGGTCAGGATTTAGAACTGTGGACGAAAATCGGAATTAAACATAGCATAGCAATTACAAATACAATTACAGCTATTTATAATTATGACATCCCAAATAGTCTTGCTAAAAATAGCGTAGGCTCTATGAACTTAATGAATTTTGAACAGTTTAAGATATCAGAACAACAAAACTCTTCTCTTAAATTTTTTTTGGATTTATACCGAATCGAATATGGTTTACGTTATTATATATTTGGTTATACGCCTAAAATGAACTTTTACTTAAAAGATGTTGACAAACAAAATATAAGTTTAAAAATCCGTTTTTTATTAAACCTACCTGCCTTTTCTTTGCGCTTCTTTCTTAAACTAAAAAACTCTTTGAAAAGGATTGGTATTAATTTTTCTATTTATCAATAGAATAACTTATAAATTCGTCAAAATCTCTAATATAATCATCTTCAATATAAACTTCTGAAGCAACTACCAAGCAAACAGACCCAGAAGAAAAATTTTGAAGTTCTCTCCAAATCCCGGAATTAATTAATAAACCTTCATAAGGCTTGTTTAATGTAATTACTTGTTCTTCGACTCCATCATTTAATGTTACATCAAAACTTCCGCTTAGCGCTACTAAAAATTGCTGCAAGTTTTTATGTGCATGCCCTCCTCTTTCTGCACCGCTAGGAACATCATATAGGTAATAAACTCTTTTAATCTCAAAAGGAATAGTATCATTCTCTATTACAGATATATTACCTCTTCGCTCCTCAATTTTTGGAATAGCTATAATTTGTACATTCATTTTACTAATATATATTAATTCCCATTAAATCCTGCCATTGCTTTCCTATTTTTTCGATTGAAAAACGTTCAATACTCCTTAATGAATTATTTTTACATTGATTATACAAAACAGTGTCTTCAACAAATAAATTCATTGCATCGATAAGCTTATCAAAATTTTGATTTTCAACCAAAAGACCGTTTTCATTATTTATAATAATTTCATTAGGACCTGAAACACAATTAAATGAAATAACTGGAGTTTCACACGCAAGTGCCTCTATTAAAGTCATTCCAAATCCTTCGTATTTGCTACACAACACCAAGAATAAAGCATTTTTAAAATATTTATAAGGGTTACTTTTAAATCCCAAAATATGAATTTTATCGGAAACCCCACTTTCAATCGCAACCTCTTTATAGGCATCACTGAGTTCCCCATCTCCCAGTAACACAAGCGAAATGTCATTTTGAGGTAAAATAGAGTTAGAATAAGCTATAATTAGCCTGTCAAATTGTTTTACATTATTAGAATCAAACCTTCCTGCAGCTATTATATAGGGCATCTTAATATCGATTTGATCATTAGCAATGGTTTTCATTTTATCCAAATCAATGGGATTATAAATCAAAACACTATTCTGAAGTTGAAATTTTTCCTCCACCAACATCTTAATTCCATTTGAAACACAAACGACACTATGCTTCCCCTTGCAAATTTGTCTCGTTAAAAACTTAGAATTAGGCAAATAGGTTTGTAACCATGAATTATGAACCGTATAAATTGTTTTTGAGTTATAAACAAACTTAGACAAAATATATTCCTGAAAAGGTTTTATACGATACCTGAAATCTATAATGTAATCAAATTGATTCTCTTTTATATATTTTTTAAAAAACAAAAACAGTTTTAGCTTCTCGAAAACTTTATTTTTACCAAGCTTCATCCTTCCGATGTTTACCAAAGTTCCTGAATAAGGATAGCCAATATCGTCAACAAAAACAATATTATGAATATCAATACCCTTTTGACCAAAATAAACGGATAAAGAAGACATTACTTTTTCTAACCCACCTTTATTTAAGCGATAGCCTACTAAAGCAATTTTGTGTTTTCTAGCTTGCATATTATTATTGAATCCCTAAATTTACAACGAAATTACAATATAAATCCTAAACAAAAACTTCTTTTAAAGAATCCAATCACACTAAACTTACAACTCTTTTAAAAATATGAAAATTTTACTCGTTGGCGAATACAGTCGTTTACATAATTCATTAAAAGAAGGATTGATTGAGCTTGGACATAATCCGAAAATTGTTTCTTACAGTAATGGCTTCAGAAATTATCCAACAGATTATTCGATTGATTATACAATTTGCCGATTAAAATTTGTTAATTACATTAGACAAGCTATTTATAAATTATCAAAATTTGATATAGCTAATTTAGAACATGGATTGAGATTTTATTTCTTATTAAGTAAATTTAAAGATTATGATGTTGTTCAGTTTATCAATGAACAACCAATAAAAACAACCAACAATTTTGAACTTTACTTGATAAAAAAGATTTTCGATAACAATAAAAAGGTATTTATTTTATCTTGTGGAGTAGATTACCTAACCTTAAACTATGATTTATCAAATAAAGATAAAAAATCTTTATTACAACCTTATTTACAGAATCCAAAACTCCATAAATATTATGAATACATCCACGAATATTTAAGTCCAAATTACAAAAAGATACATGATTTTGTTTTCAAAAATTGTACTGGGTTAATTGTCACCGATTTGGATTATATAGATGCTAACAAATCTAGCCCTAAATTTAAAAAACTAATTCCCTATCCAATAAATTGTGAGAAATTAACTTTCCAAGAACAAATTTTTAAAAATAAAATAATAATTTTTTTAGGAATAAACCAATACTCTTATTATCAAAAAGGGATTGATTATTTTGAAAAAGCCCTAACACAAATTGCAACTAAATATCAAGATAAGGTAGAGATAATTAGAACCCAAAATATTCCTTATGCGGAATATATAAATTTATATAATAAATCACATATTTTATTGGATCAAGCATTCACTTACGACCAAGGATATAATGCTCTAGAAGCCATGGCAAAAGGAAAAGTGGTTTTCACAGGAGCCGAAACCGAATTTATGGAATATTATAACTTAACCCAGAGGGTTTGTGTAAATGCCATCCCCGATGTAGATTATTTAGTTAATGAATTATCTTTTTTAATTGAAAATCCTCAAGAAATCATTGCGATTGGAAAAAGAGCAAGGACATTTATAGAAAAGGAGCATAATTTCATCAAAATTGCAGATGAGTATTTGAAAACTTGGAAAAATAATTAATTCTATTTTATAAATAATACTTCTTAGAGACAAAAAAATATTATTTATTTCTATGACCTCAATTCTTTACAATAATATCTTTTTTTAACTTCAAAAACAACTCCCAAACTTCTTTTAGTTCCTCTAATTTTAGCATCCAACAAATAACCAAATATGTTATCAGCCCTGTTACAAACCCTAAAAATAACTGAAGTATTAAATTATCAATAAAACAAAATATAACAAATACTGAAATTGCCATTCCTAATGCTGCTAAAAAGAATGACAACATATCCTTCAATTGATTCAAAGCTCCATAGCCATAAAACTTCCCTGGCAGATATGCATTTATGATAAATGATATTGCTGATGTAACAACATGACCAATTATAATCGCTTTTACTCCTAGCGGAATTGTTATTATGATTGCCAAGATAGTTAGAGGTAATTTGGATAAATCAACTTTTAAAAATAAATCTGAACGACCAACTGCATTTAACAAATTCATATTTATTGCACTCATTGGAAGAAAAATCCGTGCAAAAACCATCCATTGCAAAAGCGGAATCAGAGAAATCCATTTTTCAGTAAGTAGCAATATAACAATTGGTTTTGCCAATAAAGCAATTAGAGTCATAAGTGGAATAATCAAAAAAGCCGACATACGAATCATACGACTGTATATAGAAACTAATTTTTCTTTATCGTTTTGTACTGCAGCAAGCACAGGAAATGTGGCTTGCTGTATAATACTAACAATTGTTCCAGCTGATAGGTCTGCAAAACTCTTAGCTCTTGTATAATAACCCAATGAAGCTGTTGGATAAAACTTACCTAAACAAATATTATATACGTTATTTAATAGCTGAGCATATAAACCAGCTATTAAAATTTTTGAACTATAACCAAATAATGATTTAAAAGATTTTTTGGAAAAAGCAATCGAAGGAGTCCAATTACTTAAAAACCATAAAGACATAGACGAAAAAAAAGACCCAATAAGCATTTGGACAACTAACGACCATACTCCATATCCATTTATAGCAGCTATTACACCACCTAACCCACCGGTGATCATGCCCACTACATTACTTTTTGCTATGGATTTAAAATCAATCGCAATTGTTAATTTAGTTCGTTGAACTATTGCGAAGGCATTTAAAAATAAGCTTAAACCTAAAATCCGCACCAAATCTATTAATTGTGGCTGATTAAAAAAAGTTGATATATACGGTGCAGAGAAAAATAATAGTATATAAAAAAAGCTACATACTAGTAAATTAAATACAAATACAGTCGAAAAATCAATATTAGTTCTGTCTTGTCGTTGAATTAAGCCTACTCCTAAACCACTTTCTATAAAAGTCTGCGACAGGGCGATAAAAATGGCCAACATACCAATTAATCCAAAATCCTCTGGTAACAGAATCCGTGCAAGCACTATACTTACTAGGAATTGCCCTATTTGAACGGCAAATTTATCTACGGCAGACCAAATAATTCCTTTAGTAGCTATTGCTTTTAAAGAGATCTTGTCCATTTATTAAATGTTTAATTTATTTGTATTTAATTTGTTCAATCAAAATCATTATACTCTTTACTAATTATAAATAAAATCTTAAACTTAAAAAATAATCAAAATCATTTAAAGATTTGATTCTCTAAATACTCCAAAATATTTTGGGAGGCAGTCTGTTTGTTTTCTGTAATCAGATTATTTTGCACAAAATTATTACGCTGCTCTTTCATACAATCATTTTCATCCAGCACAACATTTTCAATGAAATCTATAACTTGCTCTTTGTTTCTAGATTGATAATGTGCTCCGATTGCTTTTTCTCCAAAAGCATTCCAATAGTCCATAACCGATTCATCTCTAATCATGAAAAGCGATGGTTTACCTGTAATAAGGTATTCTGCCATAAAAGAACCACTGTCATGAATAAGTGCATCTGAGGTTAAAAATAAATCGATGTAATAACCATCTCCAAACTGACCATTTTCAAGATTTATCCATTTATTGAAGTAACAATCGGTTTTTTCTTTGCCCCAATTTGGGTCGTTTTCTAATTTAACCCTTAGTAAAGGATGCGGATTGAATGCAATTTGCAATTTATCCTTATAATTAATGGCTAATTCTAAAAAGAAATCATAATACTCTAAAAAATTAGACACTTTGCTTAATTCGTTCATTAAATGATGGGGCGTCCATATAACTTTTTTTAAAATTGGATTTTTATTTTTCCAAACCTCCTTTGGCTTTTTATTAATTAAAAGTGGATCAAATACTGGATAACCTGTTACAATTCTATTAATCCCTTTATTTCTTTGCTCTTTGGATGCCATTTTTTGATGGATCTCTGTTTCCGAAAAAATTTTCCAAACTAGATTGTGAAAATCTAAATTATAGGTGAACTCATAATTAACAGTTGGGATACTATAAGGTACATAGCATGTTAAGGTGTTTGAAAATTGATTTATATAGTATCTGTAATCTTGTACCCCTTTATAAGGACTAGTGTAAAATACTATATCAGGTGAAAAGCTCTTTTTTATATCTAAATATTCTCCTGTTTCATTATCATAAGTCTTAACAACATCATATCCTTTATTTTTAAATGATTTAAACGATTTATCCATTTCAAAAAGCATATTTTCCACACCATAATTAACAATTGGACAAACAAATATTTCTGGTTCGAATCTTGGATGCTCCAACATTAAATTAAAAATCATATCATATTTCCATACTGATTCATGCGTCAAAAAGAAAGCGACTCTTATTTTTTCTTTTTTTCTAACAATTTCAAGTGCTTTTTGATGTTTTTTAGGTGCTTCTTTAATTAAATACAAATTATAGAGAGCCCTTAAATTAGTAAAATTATAAATCTTTATAAGTGAAATCCATATCTTTTCAGGTATATATCTCTTAATAATTAATTTTAATTTTGACATTTTTTATCAAATAAAATTTTCATCTGTGCTTTTAGTTCCTGAATATCTTTATTCAGTTGTTCATTCTCTTTATTTTGCTGAATTAAATACAGCGTTAATTCTTCTATCTTTTCCTGCTGTATTTTTACCATTTCTCCAAGTTCTAAACCTTTTTCTGTAATATCTTTAGCTGAAGGTACATTTGGCAAATGACCATTTACTGCAATATATTTTTCAACTTCTTTTAAATTAGGTAATTTATAATCTTCATTAAAAACATAATCTGCCCAAGTACTATAAACCTTTACTTCCTCTGCTCTTATTTTTCCTTTTACCGAAAGTCTATAGATATCTGCTCCATCGGTAAAGTTAGAAGTTCCAATACCAATATTAGAATCAGTTAAGATATTTCCTTCGATTTTAGAACTCTCTCTAACTACAAGCTTATGTTCAGGTAGATAATCTCCAAATCCACCAATTACAACTCTTGAGTTAGGTTTAGGAAAATGTGCAAAAACATTATCATTACCATCTTCGTAAATTTTCATTAATTCCTCTTGTCTTTTATTTAACACTACCATTTGAGTATATCCTCCAGTTTCAGCTGTCATTCTAAATCTAGTATGATTACTTCTATCATCAATCTGAAAAGAAAAAGCAGATTTAGTTAAATTTAATACATTTGATTGTGGAAAATCGTAAAAACATAATAATCTACCATTGTCTAATGGATCTCTTAAAGTCCCTAGATTTAAAACCCTACTAGATTTATTTCTATCCATCCAATCAGTATAGTTTGCTCCATCCGGCAAAACTTTAGAGAAATCTCCTATTTCTGCTTTTAAACTTCCCACAACTTCCAACTTAGCCGTTGGATTAGTTGTTCCAATCCCTACATTAGTATTAGAAGTTGGAGAGTTCGGAAAAATACTTCCGGCACCACCTGTCGAGGTACTTATTTGTGCATTAGTAATATTACTGTTTAATATAAATATTCCTGAAAATAAAAGAGTAAAGGATAGCTTCATTTATTGTGGTTTTTAATAGATTATTACTCTCAAAAGTATTAAATAAAATTAAAGAAACCGAAATGAATTTAAGAAAAACTTAACTACATTAAAATCCAAACGATATTGGTTTTCATTTATTTAAAAATTTCCAAAATATTAGTGTCAACCTTAAACAATGAAATCTATTTATCCGAAAAAATAAGGCCTATTAATATAGTTAAACCTTTAAATATCTCTATAGATAAATAAAAAAAGAGACTATCTCACAACTTGTAAAACAGCCTCTTTTCTGTTTTTTTTGAATTCATATCAGAAACTACATCTCAGATATTGCCCTCTCAAGAACTCTTTTTTTAAAGCTAGGAAGACTTGCTTTTTTATTAATTTTTTATTGTTTTAAAAACTTTATTGTTTCATTATAGTTATCGCCAACTAATTTTATAATATATAAACCTGAGGACAGATCTGGTAAATTAACCTCAACAACAGAATCTTTACTAACTCTAGTATAAACAAGTTTTCCTAAAATATTATAAATAGCAATGTTGATTTCTTTTTTATTTTCCTTCCCTAAATTAATTACGAAATTTCCGTTATTTGGGTTTGGATATAGCCTTGCACCGTCAATTTCACTCTTTTCTAGAGTAATTTCTTCTTTTTCAGAGTTAGAAACCATTTTACCAAAATTATTAGAACATCCTTCAATATAAACTTTAACATTAGAGCCTGAAACAGCATTAAACCCACTAGTTAAAACAATAGAATTTCCTGCATGATAAAATGCGTTCGCTCCATTACTTATTTTATTCAAAGCCGTAATGTTATTCGAAGCTTGTTTTCTATCCGTACCTGATACGACATTGGATGTAATGACTGAATTATTTAAACAAGGTGGTGTCAAAGCAGGAATTAATTGTGGTAACGTATAATTCCCAGACGGAATGGCATAGCCATTCAATGAAATGTGGTTTAAAATCAAAGAAGATCCTGAAAATGAATCCTGATTATCTATTTTATGGATATAACTATTTCTATTCAAATAAGATGAGGATGAACTTACAAGGATATTATTATTTTTATCTCTTTGGATATGATCAAAATTATTAGGAATTGAAGCCGAATTCGTAATATCGGAAAGATTTCTTGCTGGTATTGCACTATTCATTAAATCCTTAACATAAATATTTCCATGCACAAAATATACTTTTTGGGAATCCGAAGAAAAATCAAAATCAACACTAGCCCCAATAGCTGTTGAATTATCTTCTACTAATATGAAATTACTAAAAACTCCTGTTGTATTATTAAAATTAAGAGTAAAGAACTTACTACTTGAATAGGTTGTATTTGATCCTGAAATAGAAGTTTTATTAATAACCAATTCTCCCATTTTTAAATTATCAGGAGAAAATTTAATCACTGCTGATGAATATTTTTGAAATGTTCCTTCTGTTTGCGAATTAGTGTACGAAATATCATTTGTTATTATGCTCTTTACTGGAACTGGATTGAAACCATTAGCTGTTATTTTATAACTAAAAAACTCCGTTTGTCCTCCGCTAAAAGCACGTTGGCCAATAAGAAAATAGCCATCATTAGTACTGTTTTTTACACAAATTATAGGTCTGAATATATAATCGAATTGTATATAATTTCCCCCATCAGTTAAAATATTTTGATATCCTGTTGGAGCGCTTGATGGATTAATAATTTTCCCCAATGGGTATTGGACATCACCAAAATCAACAATATAATAACGATAAGAATACCCCGGATAAGTAGATGCTCCTATCATTACTTCATTACAAGTTGTAAAAACAAAAAACTGGTTTTTATTACCCGGATGAGGAACTATAACTACCGGCTGTGGTTGAATAAATCCTTGCAGCACACCTATACTATTATCAAAGCTTAATGGCATAATCATTACCTGATGGTTTTTATTCCAAATTTTAAGTCCATCTGTATAAAACAATAAATTTCCAGAATCATCACTAATCGACGCATTACCGTATTGTCCCGAATTTGCGACTGTCGTTACAGCGGGAGGATTAGTTCCGAAATTCAAATCTGATGTGCCTAATTGCCAATGATTATTAATCTCTTGTGCAACAATAGTATTTATTGCTAAAAAAGATAGCATAACATAAAAATATACTTTTTTCATAATTTAATTATTTAAATGATTAAACTATGACTATAGTTTTTTTTCTAATAGAGCTTTTACTTGAACTTTTAATTCTTCAATGTCCTGATTTTGTTTAATTAAATACAAAGTTAGCTCTTCGATTTTTTCTTGCTGTATTTTTACCATTTCCCCTAGCTCTAAACCTTTTTCTGTAACCTCTTTTGCCGAAGGTACATTCGGCAAATGACCATTTATAGCAATATAATTTTCAACCTCTTTTAAGTTTAGCAACTTATATTCTTTGTTAAAAACATAATCTGCCCAAGTACTATAAACTTTTATTTCTTCCGCTCTTATTTTTCCTTTTACAGACAGCTTGTAAGTATCAGCTCCATCGGTAAAGTTTGTAGTTCCGATTCCAACATTAGCCATAGATATTATATTACCTTCTATAAAAGCACTACCAGAACCATCTAAAAATGTTGCTCCACATTTACCACTTTTTACTATCAACTTATATTTTATATTTTCATCTGATGTCAAACTTTCATAACTTGAACCAATAATTAATTTAGTATTTGCTTGCGGAAGCGAAACATGACTAAAATTGCATCCATCAGAAGTATTCTCTTCTGCAACTTTAAATGCGTTTCTCTGCTTAGCATCATTTATCTCAAAACCTCCGTAGCCCCCTGTTTGGCCATAAACTCTGAATCTTTGATTATCAGATCTGTCATCAATAGAAAACCAAAACATCGATTTATTATTAATATTAGAGACTGGAAAATCAAGAAAATTCATCATTCTACTTGTAGCACTAACAAAACTACCAGCCGTAAAAGTATTACACTTCACATTTCTATCATTTGAATCAATAAAAGTTTGTCCATCAGGTAAACTATTAGTGAACACTCCTCTTTTTGCTTTGACCTCTCCATTCACTTCTAATGTAGCTGTTGGATTAGTTGTTCCAATTCCTACATTAGTATTGGAAGTTGGTGAGTTTGGCAAAACATTTCCTGCACCACCTGTCGAAGTGCTTATTTGTGCATTTGTAGTAATTGCTCCGAAAATAAATATTCCGAAAGATAATAATTGGGTAATTTTTTTCATTTTTAATATTTTTTTTAATAAATTAATTCTCTTAAAAGTATTAAAAAAGAAGAATAAAAAAATGTATTAATTAAGAAAAATACTAAATATTTTACTTTTTATTAACAGGATACTGGATGGTTTTAAAACATAAATACCTGCAAAAACATGGCAGTACCAAGAAATAATTTACACAGTAAAACAGAACGACTCTTCATAGTGTGCTACCATTATTATATAGAAACATATAGTAGAATAGGAAAACAAAAAAACCACTCATTACTGAGTGGCTCGCTTATTTTAATCGATTATTGTATTTATCATTCATCATTGCGGCTGCAAAATCGAGAGTCTCTACATAACACATTCGATAAATTTATTATTAAAAAAGAACTCTTAGAAAAGTAGTATATAAACAATAAAATCTCGCAAATCTGTGAGGTTTTATTGTTTTAAATGATTTGGTTTACGTCTTATCGTTACGGGTGCAAAGTCGGGAGACTATGCACAGCACACACAACAAATTTATTCTTTAATAAGATCATTTTGAAGAACTGGGGGAACAGCGAGTAAACTTCTTAATTTCCCCATAAACTTCTGTTATTTTCTAACATACTCTTCAATTTACCAGAGGGTTTAAAAAATACAGACTTCATACCTCCCAAGGTACTTTTATTTGGCTTTTCAATTTTTAATATTTTAACATTTATTATTTTTAACAAATAAATGATGAAATCTATGTATTCAGTATTGCCACTTTCAAACACACACTCATCATCAGAGATTACAATACCATTATTGATAAATGCACCTAATAAAAATGATATTTTTAAATTTTTCTCTTTAAATGCTTTTTTATTTAAATTAAAGAAAATAAAGCACGTATTCTTTATCATCCTTCTCATCAGAATAAAAATCATTAGAATGTCTTTTTTTTACAAAATATTTTTCGAAAGGGTTTTCATTCTCTAATTTATACAATTCTAAAAATTGACCTTCTCTTATTTCATATTTAAAATTAGTATCTAACGAATATTGTAAAAGTGTATCCTTAAAAACTTTAAGAATTCTTTCTTTATTATTTAAAAAGAAAGTTAGCCTATTTTTTAAAATTGGATGTGCTGGGATAAATGTATTCGCATTGTAATGATTAAACATTCCTAACAAAAAGGTTTCTTTTCCTCTTTAGTAAAATGTGTTAATTGAGAAAAAAATGAATTACACATTAAAAATACGAGTATAATGTACATATTATTTTTTATTTCCATATACTTAAAATTTGATAAATTCATTATTTAAAGAGAACTCATACAAGATCGGAGTATAAACAAGAAAACCTCGCAGATTTGCGAAGTTTTCTTGTTTATAGCGATTTCCTTTGTTGGCACTGATTACAAATCAGCGCTATCGTTGCGCATATCTGAGCAATTTGGGCTTTACATAACACATTCTATAAAATAATTATTCAAAAAGAACTCTTAGAAGAATAGTAATAACACTTATTAGTCGTTATTCGTTTAAAGCACTCTCAGATTCATCTAGTTTTGACTGAACCAATAATTTTAATATCTCCTCTTCAAAAAAGTGGCTTAAAAAATAAAAAGAGTTATCATTTATTTTAACCAAAAAACAAGATTGATCACTAATGTAATCCCTATCCTTTAAGGGATATGTATCAGGTAAAAAAGTGAGTTCTACCAATTTTACACTTCTTATTTTTTTCTTCATACACCAAAATTTTAAGATATAAAACGGATATGTTTCTACTATAAGATTTTCTTCATCAATATCAATTGTTTGAATTGTACTGTTTAGTAATTTCCCTCTTTTGTAAAAATTTAAAAAAGTGATAATGTTTATAACAATTAATCCAACTTCATAAATCCAAAATTTATCTAATGCTATGCTACTATTTGATATAAAAAAAACATAAGTGCATGGAAAAACAATAAAAATTAGTGTAGAAACACCATTAAAAAGGATTGAATTTTGTAACTTATTAACCAATCCAAAAAGTTTATAATTAGCAATATATTTCATTTCTGAATATTATTTAGTTTGGATTTTATCTGCTAAAGTTTGGATTAATGAATCCTCAAAGTCTTTATGCAATAAGTAATATTCGACATCCTTTATTACTATCAGATAACATTCTATAATCAATGCTTTTTTATTTTCTTTTAACGGAAATTCTTTAAGAGAAAACTTCAAGTCTCTATACCCTGTTGCCACACGTTTTCCAGTAAGAGGAATTAGCCCAAATAGCTTAAATCCGTAAGTTTTAAAAACGACCCCTAACTCATTTATTTCAATCTCTTTTATAGTTCTGTTAAATATAAAACTAGCTCGAATAAAAATGTAAAAAAAGAATAACGATATTAATGTCCATCCCGAAAGACCAAATATTTTATCACCTCTTTGGTCTGCCAATATAGCAAACCCAATAAAGAGGATTAGTAGAATTGTGAAAATACTATTTTTTGATTCCCTCCTTTGGCAATTTATGAACCAGAGATCAAGGTTCTTATTTGCTATATACTTCATAATTTTTATTTCTTTTTTGATTTATTATGTTTATATTCCTTTGCTGTATTTTTATAATCATAAATTGTATACCAGTTTCCCCCTATTATTCCAATATGATATAAATCCCGATATGCATTTGCATCCAAATAAGCACTACCATTTCCTCCTGTAATAACAAATAATCCTAAATCATTTGCAAAGCCCATTGATGACTGCATTCTTCCAACATCGGTAGCTTTTGTTCCATTCATCCCATCGATAATTTTTCCAGCTAAGGCTCCGGAATTACTTGGAATAATATCTCCAGCCAAATTTTCATTTGCCAAATACATTCCTAATCTAGCGCCGTTGGAACCAACTCTATACCAGCCATCAACAACTAGTGCAGTACTGAATCCAGCAGTAACACCTTCTCCCACACCACCAACACCAATTTCTATAATTCCCCCTAAAATCCCCATAGAGGCATTAATAGCCCCATACTGATTAAAATCATCTTCTTTAACATCCACAGTCTTAGGTTTTACAATAGATCCATTTTGAGCAACACCATTCGCCGCATCTTTAGAATTATTATAACCAAAATCTGTTGTTATGGTTGCGCTAAAACTAATGCCAGCATTATTTGATACAGCGTTCCAACCTCCGGTTCTAGTATACTCAGCATATGCAGCTCCAAAATGTGCAACTCCTGCCACAATTAATGGAACTCCAATAGCAGCACCTCCTGGTATAAAGGATACAATAGTTCCAGCTACTATTGCTACAGCGGTTTCAAAACATCAACTCTTATATTTTTTTAAAAAAGATATAATTTCAGTAATTGATACTGCCAATAATAATAAAATTATACGCCAAAAATTGATATTTAAAGAGACAAATAACAAACAAAAAGTTATTTGAGGGTATAAAAAAACTAATTTTTCAACAATCCATATTTCATCAATTTCTTCAAATTCATCAACAATTACTTTGTATTTATCTCTTTTTAAAAAATGCAGGTAATTAAAGTATAATATAAGTAAAGTAAGAATGAATACCGAGATAACTGTTAATTTTGTAATATTAAAATCTAAAAATATTAAAAAAGTATATATGTTAATACTTAACAATATTGAGAAATACATACAAGTGAATATTTCAGGATAAATCTTATTTGTATTATGAATAGATTTAAACATTTTATAAAAAACATAATTATAAATATTCATAATTAACGAAATTTTAAAGGACATGTTGGACATTCTCTATACATTCCTGAGCTTTGACTTATAATGGCTGTTTGATTAACTCCATTTGGGTAGCTTCCATATTTTTTGAAGTAAGCCTCTCGTTTTCCTTCATATTGAGCATTATGATATACTTCAGAATCACCTATTATACGTAATGTACCTACTCCAATACCAACAACTGGATAGTATCTAGATACTGCAATTACCGATGCATCAAATGTTAAAGATGCTGTTGCCAAATCCATTTCTTGTTGATTTTTAGCATTATAAACATCATATATTCCTGTACTTATACCATAGGTATTTGCAGCAGTACCTAAATAGCCTCCCCATTTAGAAAAGTTTTTCAAATCAAAATAAGTATTATCCATGTCTGAAAAATAATATCTACCATTAAAATTAGCCGTAGCCCCTATATCGCCAATAAACCCTGTGTAATTAGAAATAGTGCTAAAATTATCTCTTCCATTACCTTGATCTTCTCCATCATTATTTACAGTCTTAGGTTTTACAATAGATCCATTTTGAGCAACACCATTCGCCGCATCTTTAGAATTATTATAACCAAAATCTGTTGTTATGGTTGCGCTAAAACTAATGCCAGCATTATTTGATGCAGCGTTCCAATCTCCAGTTCTAGTATATTCTGCATAAGTAGCACCAAAATGTGCGACTCCTGCCCCAATTAATACAGCTCCTACTGCCGTTGCTACTCCAGTTGCAGATAAAACCGTTCCAACAGCTATTGCTACAGCGGCAACTATATCATTCCAATTAATTTTGAGCTCCCCACTAGGATCAGTATACTTCAGGGGGTTGTTTAACACATATCCGTAACGATTAAAGTTTTGGGTATTAGCAGGGTCTTGCACAAAATTATCAGGCTGTAGGAATCGATGCAATTTTGGGTCATACAAACGTCCATTCATATGTATAAGACCTACACTTTGCAAGTGTTCATGCCCCGTGTAACCTCTGTCAAGAATAGTAAGACCGTTTAATATATTACCGGCACTATCTTGTACTTTTATAATAGCACCCCAAGCATCAAATTGCCTTTTTTCAAGAATAACTCCTGTTTCATTGGTTATTGCCAAGATACTGCCTTGGTAATCTCTGTGCAAATATAATGTTTGTTCTTGAGCTGCTCCTGCGCTATTATATGTTTTTTTATAAACTACTGGTGCAGAGTACCCATCTCCACCTAAATAAGTTACAAACTCGACAGCTCCTGTTTGGGTATTTTCCTTAATCTCCATAGTACCATCGGCACTGTAATGTTTACGATAGATTCGGGTTTGTTTAAGTCCTAATCCTCCGTAAAACATAACACTACGGTTGTTGTTGTCATTATACACAAAACTTATTTTATCTATACCCTCTTCTACTATTTCTACAGGGCTCTTAAAAGTATTGTAGCTAACAGTTTGCAAAGGCTTAGTCTCATAATAAGGTAAAGCCTCAGGCGTTAATGTTATAGAGGTATTTTGGTATTTTTTACCCGTATTGGTATAATTATATACTCCTAACGTATTAGACTTGATACGTCCATCATCTTCATAAGCCTGACTTTCTTGTACACCTAATCCATTAGGGAATTCTGTAAGTCGATCTTGGGTATCGTAATTAAAATTTTCAGTTACATTACCAAAAAGACTGTTTTTACGCCACTTGAGGTTCCCACGTTGGCTATCAAAATTAGTACCTAATTCCATGGTGGTTACGGTACCCAAAGTATGCTTCATATTGGTTACGTATCCATAACTATCGTATGCATTATTTATAACAATTCCGTTACCTAATGCCGCTTTGGTTAACTGTCCTCTGGCATTTATCTCGGTTGTCTCCCAAAGAGTTTTGGTAATTTGTCCATTTTTTATTTCGTTTATTTTATATGCAAAGCCATTTTTGTACTCCTTTTGTATACTAGTAGTACTGCTTTTTCCGTTTAGAGTTGCCGTATTAATTTCTTTATCAACCCTGCCCCAAGCATCGTATTCTATTTTTTTTGTGAAAACTGCACCGTACCCTGTGGTTTCGCTAGTTGTTTCCAAACGTTTTTTTGCGTCGTAGGTATAATCAGTAATAATTGTTTTACCTGCATCTCCAGTATCTGTGTAAATCGTTTTTTGGAGCAATTTGCTGTCTGGTGTATAAAGATATTGAGTAGTGCTGTTGGTATTATTGCCTACTATGGTTTTTGTTTCAAGTTTACCCCAATCGTTCAGTTTATACGTAGTTGTGCCATTTGGAGTAGTTTCTTGTGTGTTCTCGCCAAGAGCATTATATTCGTATGTATACATACCTGCCGAAGGATCTGTTAAACTGGTTTTATGTCCCCAACCATCTTGTGTCATAGTTATTTTATTCCCATTGTAATTGGTTTCCTTAAGGTTTCCATTGGCAAAATAACTATAATTTACGGTACCACCTATTGGGGCTTCAAGCATGGTAATAACATTACCCATGGCATTTTTGGTTGATATTTTGATTTGACCTGTACTGCCATCAGTTACAGTAGTTGTTCGTTTATCATATTTTATTGTCAATACCTTCCCCTTAAAGTCTGTGATAGTTTCGGGACGACCATACACATCATATAAAGTGGTATTCCATAATGGACTACCGGTATTAGGTTCACTTACACTAAAATTTCGATCATAAATATCGTATTTATAATCTTTATAAGACATATTGCCTTGAATGTCTTTTATACCACTACGTATCTTTCTGCCCAGATCATCAAATAGTTCTTCACTATAACTATCGTCCGTATTTCCTGTGAGTGTGATTTTGGCTTTTTCGCTTTGTCGTATATAGGCATAAGTATGTGTTTTACCTAAATAATCGGTAATTGTGGTTTTCTTAAACCAAGAATCATACTCGTAGCCTGTTACAAGTGCATTGTTCCAAATACCAAGTTCCGTTTGCTTAGTTTCAGACTTTAGTGTACTGTTGGGATTGTAATCAAATGCGGTTTTGAATCCCTCAATATCTGTACTTTCTTTTAAGAAACGACCTGTGGGATCGTATATGAAACTCGTTTTTCTATCTGTGACACCTGATGCCGATATCGTTTTTGTTGTGATGTTTCCAAAAGTGTCATACCCATTTGTTTCGATAATGGCACTCGTGTTGTTGCCATATTTTTGGATTGTCTTTAGCAAATTACTTTCAGATCCCGAGCCGTATTCATAAATCTCACTTGAATTCATACTATCACCAGAACTTATCACAGTTTGGGATTTGCTTTTTGTTCTTCCTATATAATATGGACTAGTAGTCGTTTGATTTTCATAAACTACATTAGCTACAGTGGTTTGTATAGTTGTTCCTCTCTCTCTTAGTACGGTAGTAGATTGAGTTGGATTATTATTATCGTCATAAACAATATTAGTTTCACTATTCGTATTCTCTAAACCATTATATTGTTTATTATTAGTATTTTGAATTTTAAAAACTTTATTAGGCAATACATCACTTTCGTAGGTAAGTATTGATTTTACGATGAATTCAGTAGGTGAGTCACCAGCTGAATTTGCATCTGCATTGATTTTTGCAGTAAAAGTACTTCCAGATTTTATCCAGGTATTCGGTTTTAAAATTATTCTTTGTGTCGCAATTAAATTATCTGTACTGGTTACTGTATAATCTCCTTCTTTTACGAGTACCCTAGGAGTTTGATCAGTTCTTGTAGTCTTTAAAGGATCATGTAATCCCAATACTGTATAATTTTCAGTATTGGCTCCTCTTTGCCCCACATCAAACCTAGAAATACTAGAGATAATTTTAGAAGGATCATTATACCAATTAGTTCTCATCGTGGAACGAAAACCTAAAAACCCAAGTCCTTCTACATTCGAAACGCCTCCATAATATTTAAATGATTGTTTAGAGGATCCTGCACTACTTTGCTTTTCCAGTTGAGAAACTACTTTAAAATTGGGCGCAATTACAATATCAATACCAGGATAACTTTCTATGTTGTCACTAGATCGGTATACTGCATCATAACCTCCATTGTAATTAGCATCTAGTGGTTGATAAGTTATTATTTTCTTAACTCCATTTCCAATAGTAACTGAATTCAATTCCTTATCCGTAATACTATTCTTCGTATTATAGAAATATTGAATTTTATCATTAATTATAAAAGCAACATCAAATATCGATGTAAGTACTCCATTATGAGTATTTTTATTATTAGAAGGAAGATAAATAGGCAAAGTATTAATTCCAATAGCAACATCTGAAGTAGTATATACTGTCCTTGAATCAGTTACAGATATATATCCATTAACATTTCTAAAACAAGTCATGGAAATTGATCCGCTTGTATCGGTTTGATTTCTATTCACAACTATATTTGTTAAATCAGTTTTTCCATCCTTATCATAATCAGAAGCTATATATCTATTTGTTTTTAATGAAGTATTAGTACTGAAAGTTATTCCTTGCAACGATCTTGATAGTTTTACAAAACCAGTTCCTGTAGAAGTAAATTTATTCCAAACATCAGATCCTGAAGCCGATGGAATTAAAAAATCAGATTTCCCATCACCATTATAATCCCCTACTAAAATTGGTTTGTCAATTTGTATAGCTGTATCTGTTGTTGTAAACAATAACTCTAATTTATTAGCATCGTTTAAAGAAAACACCCTAACAGATCCAGATTTGAATACTAACAAATCAGCCTTTCCGTCCCCATTAAAATCTGCTACTTGCAACTGTTCTGCTGCATCGATGTTTAGATTGTTTGTAATAGAAACAAAATCTATAGTTTTTCGACTATCTAAATCTACAAAAAAAGCATTGCTTTTACGGGTAGTATTATAATAAACATAGTTTCCATTAATATCACATGGAGCATAGTAACTATAATCCATATTTTTCTCAATGACCAAGACATCAGTAATTCCATCTCCATTAAAATCTCCACTAACATATTCTTTTGGAATGTTTTCTTGGTATTCCGTTGGCGGCCTCGGATTATTGCAACGAGCACTTGGGTCTTCTGAAAAATATATCAGCTTTGGAAAATCGTATGATTTCCCTCCTTGTCCATAAATAGGGGTTCCAATAGAATAATTATTAAATGAAGTAGTAAATGTTGTTGGATTTATAACTACTGTACACCAACCTTGCATTGGTATTAATTTATTTTGAGAACTTAACCATGAAACAGGAAATATTGTTTCAAAAGAACCTACCATATGCTTATAGCCCATATTTACAGGAATATTCGCAATAGATTTAATATTTGAAAACAAATAATACATTTTTTTTGCATCTGGTCCAATTTTGGGATATAGTAGAAAGTCCATATTACCATCTCCATCAAAATCACCACTAACCGTTTCGAAATCAAGAGCAGTAATATCTCCTACACTCAGTTTTGCCGTTAAATTACTATGTACTAAGTCGTGCTTAGTACTATTATAAGTAAAAACTGTTGGATTATAAGCTAAAATATTGTCTCCTGATTTTTCGGTTATTTTAGATAATAAATCACTATTATTGATATATTCCAATTTATAATTTCTAAAACCAGCTGCAAAGTTTTTTATACTAATTACATCTAATTTATAATTGTTAATTATACTTTGTCCTCCTACATAAATTTCAATAGGGTTAAACCTCGAAATATAATTAAATTGAATGGAATTTAATATGTTACTTCCAGGAGCCCCCATACCTCCATAAGATATTTCAGTTAATCGAAGCGTATTATTTGTAGTTACGTATGAGTAGTTTATTCTTACTCCCTGAGGGTTTTGCCAGTAAGTTATAGACCATTCTAATAATGAACGTGACTCTGATGTATTCCCATATTGTGCTATTGAACCATCGGGATATTCTATCTGAAAATATGCCGGGCCATAATTAGCTCCTAAAGGATTCACTCCATAAGAAGTGATTTTTACATTTGAAAATCTTTCGGTTTCATATACTGTTCCGTTTGCTCCATAAACTCCAGAAGTGCCACTTTTTACAACTAATCGTTGCCCATCAAAAGCAAAACGGTCTAATGAATCAAAATCTACGGCATCAATTATACCGTCATGGAATTTGGTAGAAGGAATTCTAGTAATACTAGATACCCCGGAAATACCCCAACCTTCACCTGCAATACCACTACCAGCCTGACTATTATAAACCAAACTGATTTGAGGAACTACTCCATTGATTCCAGACGGCACTGCAATAGGAATAGAATAAGTAGCACTCCCAGATAATGAGACTGATAATTCACCTTCGGTTACGCCAACTTCTGTGGAATTTCCAGTAGGTGTAGTCCCTTGTGCATTAACAAAAAAAGATAAACTTAAAAATATAAGAGTAAAGTAAAAATGCTTCATATTATTTTTGCTTGATAATTTTTATTGTCTTTTGCTCTCCATTATTATACAGGAGAACAACCAGATAAGTTCCAGAAGGATACGATTGAAATGGAATTGTTTGTGTATTATTTCTTTCCGATTGAGAGAATGTTTGTAAAACTTGCCCATTAAAATTGTAAACCATCAATGAAGAAACATAATTATCATTAACAAGCTGCCACTTTAAGTATAATTCTTCCCTAACTGGATTAGGATAATAAGAAACGACGTCTTCCGGTGAGAATTTCAGCAGGTCTTCTTCGACCAATGCTTCAATTTCTTTGGGTACTTCATCCGCATTTTTACTGGTACAGGTTAAACATAATTCTCTTTTTGTTTGATTGCCTGCATTATCATATTCGAATGTGATTTTTTTCTGAGCCCTTGTAGTTATTGCAAATCCTAGCAGGATTAGTATTAAATAATATTTCATGATATAATCGTTTTACTGTTTTTATTTATTCTCTAATACTTTTTTCATTTGAGCTTTTAACTCTTCCATATCCTTATTTTGCTGAATTAAATAAAGTGCTAATTCTTCTGTTTTTTTCGACTGAACAGTATTCTCTTTATGCTGCTCGATTGTATAAAGTGTTAATTCCTCTACTTTCTGCAATAATTTGATATTCATTTCAGATAGATTAATACCGCTTTCCTGCATTTCTTTGGCAGATGCTATCTCAGGTAAATGCTTGTTTTCTTTAATGTAAGTTTCCACAGTAGTTAATGAAGGTAAATTATACTCGTTTTCGAAAACAAAATCAGCTCCCGCATTTACCGTTACTCGTACTTCACGCGCATTAATATCTCCAGCAACGGTTAGTTTTGCAGTTGGGTTTGTAGTTCCTATGCCTACATTGCCTTGAAAAAAGGCCAATGAAGTGTAATCTACTCCGTTAAAACGTTGGATAAATTCCTGATTGATACCGCCAGTATTCCAAATAGTTTGTAATGTTAGATTATATTCCGGATTAATGGTAGACCATTTTTGAGAACTATATCTTCCCGTAGTAGGTAGAGGCAAATTGACATCTAATATAGCAGTTGGGGCTAAAGTACCAATGCCAACATTACCAGTATTAGCTATTATCATTTGTTCTTTCCAATTATCAGAAGTTGCGTTTCGTGTTGCAAATAAAATAGAGGAAGAAGGATTTGAACTTGTAGAATTAGGTGCCGTTACAACTCCTAAATATGCAACTCCTTTATTAAGAGAAGTTGTATTTGGCAATGCCCAAGTGAGACTACCTATGGAGGTACTTGGCTGGACAGATCCTGAGGAAATTACAATGTGAGACTGTGAATTTATAATAACATTAGGATTGCTAATTTCTAATATTTTGTTGTTTCCGCCGTGTTGATAAAATGAAGGATTAGTTGTTCCTATTCCTACGTTACTATTAGAAGTTGGTGAGTTTGGCAAAACACTTCCGGAACCGCCTGTCGAGGTACTTATCTGTGCTTTTATAGTTATGCTGCTTAATATAAATATTCCTGAAAATAAAAGAGTAAAAGATGGTTTCATTTCTTGCGTTTTCTTATAGATTAATTCGCGCAAAAGTATTGAATAAAATCAAATAAACTGAAGGGAATTTAAGAAAAAATTAACTAAACTAAACTCTTCCTAAAATACACACAAAGCACAACCAAATAAAGAAAATTATCCAAAGCCTGAGCCATAACAACTCCCCCTATTTTAAAAAACTGTATAAAATATAGACTTGAAAAATATAAAACGGCGAGAGAAAGCAACTCTGAGATTATAAAGGCAACGGTCATTTTTTTAGCAAAAAACTGAAAACCCAAAATAAGAGAACAAACCTTAAAAACATCTCCTAATAATTGCCAGAAAAACAAACTCTCCACAGGAAGGAAATCGGATGTAAAAAGTAGCTTTATTATAAAAAACCGTAAAAAATAAATTACAGTAACACCAATAATAAAAACAGGCAAAATCGTTTTATAATAGCTCCAGAATATCAATTTTGTCTCTTGATTGCTTTTTGCAATTGATAATTTAGGCAAAAAAAATCGAAATTGCATACCAAGGTAAAGCCAAAGCCAAGATTTTGAATACTAATGAAAATTTAAAATTACTCCCGAAAATTCTACTATTCCAGAACGAGGCTAGAAAAAATAAAAGTCCGCTTAAAATAAGTACAACTAGTAATAATGTGATAAAAACTGTGGCAATTATTTTTTGAATTTCTGTTTCATTCTTTTCATTTTCAGCAACATATTTTACAATTCCGCTTTGGAATCCCAATGTTGAAATACTTTCCAATGAAGTCAAAAAATTACGAAGATTTCCAACTAATGCCATTCCGCTAGGACCAACAAAAACAGCTAATAATTTTGACGTAATTAATCCAATACCAATTTTTAATACTACACTCAAACTATTTAAAGAGGTTATTTTAAACAGATTGGTCTGGGTATATTTTTTAATGAAACTCAAGCTAGTATCTATTAATAATTTCAATAATAAAACTCACCTCTTCATCAGTCAAAACGGGGCTTATTGGCAAACTCAAAACCTCCTTATGTATTTTTTCGGTAATTGGGAAAGATAGATTATTCCATCCCGAAGTTTCGGGAGAAAATGCCTTTTGTTTATGTGGAGGAACTGGATAATGGATCATTGTTTGAATGCCATTCTCTAATAAATAAGCTTGTAAATTATCTCTTTTTTGAGTTCTAATAACAAATAAATGAAATACATGATTAGATTGCTTCGTTCCTCGCAATGACACAATCGGTAGTATTATTTTCTCATTTTTTATCTCGCTCAAATATCTTTTTGCAATATTTCTTCGTTGTTCATTTTCGGCATTCAAGTTTGGTAATTTTACATTCAGGAATGCGGCTTGCAATTCGTCTAATCTCGAATTTACACCAACAAAATCATTATAATATTTTGTTTCTGAGCCATAATTACGAAGCGAAAATAAAACTTTAGCCAACTCAGAATCATCTGTTGTAATTGCACCGCCATCACCTAAGGCTCCTAAATTCTTCCCTGGGTAAAAACTATACGCTACAGCTGATTGCTCATTGCCGATTGCCGATTGCTGATTGCCGATTGCGCCGTGTGATTGTGCTGCATCTTCTACTACTAAAAGATTATTTCGAATTGCAATATCATTTATGTCATCCATTTCGGCTAATTGTCCGTATAAATGAACCACCAAAATCGCTTTGGTTTTTGGTGTGATTTTTTCTTGAATTAAATCTGGATCAATATTATATGTTTCTAATTTTGGCTCGACCAAAACCGGAACCAAATCTGCTTGTAAAATAGCTAGAATACTCGCGACATAAGTATTTGCGGGAACTATAACTTCATCTCTTTTTTGTAATTTACCTAGTTGGATATATGCTTTAAAAATAAGCGATAAAGCATCCAGCCCATTCCCTACTCCAATACAATGTTTTGCACCACAATATTCAGCAAAAGATGCTTCGAATGCTTTGACTTCTTTTCCTAAAATATACCAGCCATTATCCAAAACAGCTTCCATTTTTTCCTGAAATGCTTTTTTGTACGGCTCGTTTATTTTCTTTAGATCTAAAAAGGAAATCATAATAAAACGTTGTTTAATAAATCGTAATTTATAGTTTCTACTTCATAAAAATCGTGGACAATTGTACCCGCGCCAAAACTTTCTTTCCAATACGATAATCCTTCATTCAGTTTTTTTCCTTGATTTTCATTGGATATTCCAAAATCAAAAAAACGTTTTTCAGCAAATACTTCTTTTATCAGAAACTCGAATAAAAAGTCTAAACTTCCCAGGTTATCCTGCTTTTCGTTTTTAGAAATATACTGGCAATGCGCAACATTCTTACTTTCGAAAACTGTCGTTCCTGCTACTATTTTATCATTGTAATACACATTAAATTGACGGAAATTCTTTGGGAAAATATTTTTTAAATAGTTTATTTCCTCTAAAGTATGAACTGGTTTTGCTTTGTGTTTTTTATCTAAATTCGGAATTAGAATTTCATTCCAAAAACTTTCAAAATTATCTTCTTCTTTAATTATTAAGTTATTAAAAATAGCCTTTTGAATCCCTCTTTTCCTAATTTTAGCGATTTTGTTTTCCTGAGATAAATCTAAAACCGAAAGTGAATCCCGACGGATCAATTTTGCTTCAGCTAAAAATAAAGCATACTGAATTTCTTCGGCAGGTTTTAAATGATAAATAGATGGTAGCGTTTTCAGATGTAATTTTGCAATAGCATTCTCATTCATAAAAATCAAAATACTTTTAAAAATCTCAATAACCGAAACAAGCTTAGTTTTTTCACCATAAACCAAACCTCCGTAAGTCAATCCTTGATGAGAATAAACGACATCATTAACTTTATTTGCAGGTAAAACTGAAACTAATTTTTCATTTTCATAAACTAATAAGGAGAAATCTTCGAATCGGTCTTTATGATATTCCATAAAATCACGATGAAACAAGAAAGTCGCATTTTTGGCTTGACCGATGAAGTCATTCCATTTTTCATAATCTGTTTCCTGATATAATTTTACAGTATAGTTTTTCACAATTTATTATTAGAAATCATTTATCGTTTGTGTTCCAGAGCTGGTAAATACCATTTGTATTTTACTGCCATTAATCGAACCGAAATAATAACAATTGAGGTTACAAGATACAAAACATCATCATTGAGGTTTAACTTTTTTAATATGAAGAAAACAGTTCCGCCAAGGATACAAATCGTAGCATAAATTTCTCTTCTAAATATAACTGGAATATCATTGCATAAAATATCACGGAGAACACCGCCAAAACAAGCTGTCATTGTGCCCAAAGCAACGCAAATTATAGGATGCAAACCAGTAATTATTCCTCTTTCTAACCCAATTAATGTAAAAACTCCTAAACCTATGGTATCAAATAAAAACAAGGATGTTCTTAATTTGTCAAACTTTTTTCTAAATATAACTGCCAGAATAAATCCTAAAATAATAACATAAACGTACTTTAAATCAAGCATCCAACCCACTGGGGTTCTACCAATTAAAACATCACGCAACGTTCCTCCTCCTACTGCAGTAACAAATGCAATTATAAAAACCCCAAACGGATCCAGTCTTTTATTCATTGCTGTTAATGCGCCAGACATAGCAAATGCCATTGTTCCAATAATGTCTAATAAGTGAAACATTTATATGTTTTTAAAATGAAATTAAAATCTAGTATTCTGACAAAAATAAAGAAATACTCTTTATAAACGGACGCTAACTACAATTAATAAATCTTAATCATTTTGAAAAATTAGTATAGAATTTAAAATTTAAAAAATCTTATTACCTTAGCCACTTACAAACTCAGCACTATTTCCCTTGAAACAAATTACTTCGATACAAAACCCATTTATAAAATCATTAGTGTTATTGCAGGAAAAAGCAAAAGCACGCAAACAAACCGGAACGTTTTTAATTGAAGGAAAACGGGAGATTTCATTGGCTATAAAAGGCGGTTATGAAATAGAAACGATCCTATTTTTACCCGAATTAATTTCTGAAAACGAAATCAATAAATTAACCGGTAAACAAGTTAATTTAATCGAAATCAACAAAGAAGTCTATCAAAAATTAGCTTATCGCGATACAACCGAAGGTATCTTGGCTATAGCCAAAACCAAATCGTTACAATTATCCGATTTAAAATTATCCGATAATCCATTAATTCTTGTTGCCGAAGCTCCAGAAAAACCAGGAAATATCGGTGCATTATTGCGTACTGCCGATGCTGCCAACCTGAATGCAGTTATTATTGCTAATCCAAAGAGTGATTTATACAATCCTAATATTGTTCGTTCAAGCGTAGGTTGTTTATTTACCAACCAAATTGCAACAGGAACAACCACCGAAATTATTACCTTTTTAAAAGAAAATAAAATCGATTTTTACTGTGCTACATTGCAAAATTCAACTTCGTACCACACACAGGATTTCACTACCCCAACTGCTCTGGTTGTTGGTACCGAAGCCACAGGATTAACTCAGGAATGGAGAGACGCAGCAACACAGAATATAATTATCCCTATGGAAGGCGAAATCGACAGTATGAATGTTTCGGTTGCAGCAGCCATATTAATTTTTGAAGCAAAAAGACAACGAGGTTTTAATCAATTATAAATTTTAAATCTAATGAACTATAAATTATCCCTTTTAGCATTATTATTTAGTTTTTCAGTTTCTGCACAAATCACCAATAAACAAGTTGATGAACTGGTAGAAAACACTTTAAAAACGTTCAATGTTCCTGGAATTGCAGTTGCAATTATCAAAGATGGAAAAATTGTTCAAGCACAGGGTTATGGTGTAAAATCGATTATTACTAAAGAAAAAGTAGATGCTAATACACTGTTCGGAATTGCATCCAACAGTAAAGCTTTTACTAGTGCTGCTCTGGCAATGTTAGTCGATGAAGGCAAAATAAAATGGGATGATAAAGTTGTAAAATACCTTCCGAATTTTAAAATGTATAATGAATATGTAACGCAGGAATTTACAATTCGTGATTTATTAACGCACCGTAGCGGACTTGGACTTGGCGCAGGAGATTTAATGATTTGGCCTGACGGAAGTGACTTTACAGCACAGGATATTATTCAAAATTTACAATATCTAAAACCTGTTTCGGGTTTTAGGACAAAATATGATTACGATAATTTATTATATATCGTAGCTGGCGAAATCGTTCATGTAGTAAGCGGAAAAAGCTGGTGTGATTTTGTCGAAGAACGCATCATGAAACCATTGGAAATGAATCATAGCGCTGCTTCATTTTTACGTTTAAAAGACTCTACGAATATCATTGCCCCTCACGTGCCAATTGACGGAAAACTGAAAGTGATTAAGAGATATCAAAACCATCTTTTTGATGCTGCTGCCGGAATTTATTCAAGCGTAAATGATTTGAGCAAATGGACAATTATGCAAATGAATAATGGAAAATATGGTTCAGACAATAAACAATTATTCTCCGAAAAAGAACATGACGAAATGTGGCAGTTACAAACTATTATTCCTGCAAGAACCAAAGCTCCATACAATACTCATTTTAGCGGATATGGTTTGGGTTGGTTCCTGAGCGATGTAAAAGGATACAAACAAGTTACTCATACAGGTGGCTTAGAAGGAATTGTTACTCAGGTTACTTTGATTCCAGAATTACAATTGGGAATTATTGTTTTAACAAATCAGCAATCTGGCGCAGCATTTAGCGCTATTACGAACACGATAAAAGACAGCTATTTAGGGATTAAATCCGAAGATTATGTTGCGTTATATAGCAGTCGCATGAAAGCCAACGAAGAAACGGCAGACAAAGTAACAGATGAAGTTTGGGCAGTAGTCGCAAAAAATAAAAAAGACAAAATAAAAACTGATTTCACCAAAATTATAGGAACTTACAAAGACAATTGGTTTGGAGAAGTGACTATTACAGAGAAAAAAGGAAAAATATATTTTGCCTCAAAACGTTCTCCACAATTAGTTGGAGAAGTATTCTTTTATAAAGATGGAAATTATGTTGTAAAATGGGATAATGCCTATTTTCATGCCGATGCGCATTTGTTCTTTAAATACGATTCTAATGGAAAAGATACTAATTTAAAAATGCAGGCAATCTCTGAATTAACCGATTTTAGTTACGATTTTCAAGACTTGGATTTTTTTAGAGTACAGTAGATATTGTCAAGCTGAGCGGAGTCGAAGCTCACTCCTATTAACAAAGACTCTTCGACTCCACTCAGGGTGACAGATAAACAAAAACATAACAAACTAAAAACCAAAACACTATTTTAGATAGTGTTTTTTTTATGCTTAAAAAGCACTATCTTTTTTTAAACATTTTATCCCATTTTCAATATTTAAAACAACTTCATTCCCTTGTGTATATTGAAACTTATTCTTATTTTTAGGGGATTGAACCAGGCGTACTTATGATAGAGATAGATATTGAAAAAGAGAATAAAGCTATTGCACAGGAATACAAAGAATTACTTCGAATTAGTTATCAGACTTTAAGTCCTACAGATAAAAAACTAATCCGAAAAGCTTTTGATGTTGCTGTTGATGCTCATAAAGAACAACGACGAAAATCGGGCGAAGCTTATATCTTCCACCCTATTGCTGTTGCAAAAATTGTAGCTTCCGAAATTGGTTTGGGAGCCACCTCGATTGCTGCTGCCTTATTGCATGATGTTGTCGAAGATACTCCTATGACAGTTCAGGATATTGAACGTTTATTTAATCCCAAAGTAGCACAACTTGTAGAGGGATTAACTAAAATTTCGATGGTTCAAAAGGATTTAAATGCATCTATGCAAGCGGAAAATTTCCGTAAAATGATCCTTACTCTAAATGATGATGTTCGTGTAATTTTGATAAAGCTAGCCGACCGTTTGCATAATATGCAAACTATGGATTCGATGGCCGAATACAAACAAACCAAAATCGCATCCGAAACTTTATACATTTATGCTCCTCTAGCCCATCGTTTGGGTTTATATAACATTAAAACTAAACTTGAAGATCTAGGGTTAAAATATACCGAACCCGATGTTTATAATGATATCGTAAGTAAGATTCGCGAAACCAAAGAAGAACAAGATGCCTACATTAAAGATATTTCGGATGTACTGAAAAAATCTTTGGATGAAGAAGGAATCGACTATATTATAAAAGGTCGTCCGAAATCTATTTATTCTATTCGAAGAAAAATGCGTGCGCAAAATGTAAGCTTCGACGAAGTTTATGACAAGTTTGCACTCCGAATTGTATATAAATCCAATCCACATGACGAGAAATTTCTCGCCTGGAAAATATATTCTATCGTAACCGACCATTACAGACCAAGCCCAAGCCGATTACGTGACTGGATTTCATCACCAAAATCTACCGGATACGAAGCCTTACACATAACTGTTATGGGACCAAAAGGTCGCTGGGTCGAAGTACAGGTTCGAAGCGAGCGAATGGATGAAATCGCCGAAAAAGGATATGCTGCACATTACAAATATAAAAACGGAGCTACAGAAGAAAGTGGTCTCGATGTTTGGCTAAATCTCCTCCGTGAGGCTTTAGAAAATTCTGAAACCAATGCTGTAGATTTTGTTGAAGATTTTAAAATGAATTTATATTCAAAAGAAATCTTCGTGTTTACTCCCAAAGGAGAAATCAAATCATTACCCAAAGGAGCAACATCACTGGATTTTGCTTTTAGCATTCACTCCGAAATAGGAATAAAAACTCGCGGAACACGTGTTAACGGACGATTAGTTCCTCTTAACTACGAATTAAAAAGCGGTGATCAGGTAGAGGTTATCACTTCTCAAAACCAGAAACCAACCGTGAACTGGTTGGATTATGTTACTACGTCCCGAGCAAAAAATAAAATTAAAAACGTTTTAAACGAAAATACCAAAAAGATTGCCGAGGAAGGAAAAGAATTACTTACCCGTAAACTAAAACACTTAAAAATAACGATTAACGAACAAGTTATAAACGAGTTGGTTAATTTCTTTAAACTTAAAACAAGTTTAGATTTATTTTACAGAGTTGGTGTTGGTGCAATTGAAAACCAGCAATTAAAAGATTACGCTGCTCAAAAAAGCAACTCGTTTATCAATTTCTTCAAAAACAAAATAAAACGCAACAACACTACAACTGCCGATACCGATATTCATAAACCTGTAATTAGCAGCAATTATGATATGTTGGTTTTTGGAACAGAACACGATAAACTGGATTATAAATTATCCCCTTGTTGTAACCCAATTCCAGGCGATGATGTTTTTGGATTTGTAACAATAAACGAAGGAATAAAAGTTCACAAAAAAGACTGTCCAAATGCTATTGGCATGCAATCCAACTACGCTTATCGCATAATGACTGCCAAATGGATTGACTCTTCGCAAGAAGAATTCAAGGCAATTATCAATATAACAGGAATGGATGTTTTAGGACTTACGAATCAATTAACCAAAGTAATCTCCAACAATATGAACGTAAATATTCAGAGTATTTCTTTGAGTACCGATGCAGGAATTTTTCATGGCCAGATTGCAGTAATCGTACGAAACAATTCTATTCTCAAGAAAATGATTAACAATATTAAAAAAATTGATGGCGTAGATAAAGTAACCAGAGAATATCGAACATAAGTGTCTGAAATTTCACGATTAAACATTTGAACGTGAAACTTTAAACAGGAAACTTTTATTCATTTAAAAATAATAAATTATCTTTGCAGGATATGACACTCATTTCAACTGACAACAACAAAAATCAAGAAATTGTAAAAAATGTTTTTACATTATATCTTGAACAAAAAGGCCATCGTAAAACACCTGAGCGCTACGCTATACTTCAGGAAATTTATGATAGTGAAGAACATTTTGATATTGAAAACTTATATATCAAAATGAAAAACAAAAATTATCGTGTAAGTAGAGCCACTTTATATAACACAATCGAATTATTATTGGATTGTGCTTTAGTTCGTAAGCATCAATTTGGACAAAATCAGGCTTATTACGAAAAATCGTATTTTGATAAACAACACGATCATATCATTATGACTGATTCTGGCGAGGTAATCGAATTTTGCGATCCTAGAATCCAGACTATAAAGAAAACAATCGAAGAAATATTTGATATCGAAATTACGAATCACTCCTTATATTTTTACGGAAATAAAAAACAAAAATAGGCGATCAATAAAAAGATTGCTCTCGAAAATATTTAAATAAATAGATAATCTGAGCAGGCGGTAAAAACTGCCTCGACAACAAAATTAAAAACAGAATGACCGTAGATTTATTACTAGGATTACAATGGGGAGATGAAGGTAAAGGGAAAATTGTAGACGTTCTTACCTCGAATTATGACATTATTGCTCGTTTTCAAGGTGGACCAAATGCAGGACACACTTTAGAATTCGACGGAATAAAACATGTTCTTAGAACTATTCCATCGGGAATTTTTCACGAAAAGTCAATTAATATTATTGGTAATGGAGTTGTAATCGATCCTGTAGTTTTCCAAAAAGAAATTGAAGGTTTAGAGAAATTTAATTTAGATATCAAAAAGAAATTAATCATATCTAGAAAAGCACATTTAATTTTACCAACGCACCGTTTACTTGATGCAGCTTCGGAAGCATCTAAAGGAAAAGCAAAAATTGGTTCTACATTAAAAGGTATTGGCCCAACTTATATGGACAAAACTGGTAGAAACGGTTTACGTGTTGGTGATATCGAATTAGAAGATTTCAAAGAACGTTACAGAGCTTTAGCAGATAAACACGAAGCAATGATTGCTTTTTATGATGTTGCTATTCAATATAACTTAGCAGAACTTGAAAAAGAATTCTTTGAAGCTATTGAAGAATTAAAAAAATTAGATTTTATTGACAGTGAAGAATACATCTACCAAGCTCAAAAAGCCGGTAAATCTATTTTATGTGAAGGTGCTCAGGGATCTTTACTAGATGTTGATTTTGGAACATATCCATTTGTAACTTCATCTAATACTACAGCTGCCGGAGCATGTACCGGTTTAGGAATTGCGCCAAACAAAATCAAAGAAGTTTACGGTATTTTCAAAGCATACGTAACTCGTGTAGGTAGCGGTCCTTTCCCTACTGAACTTTTTGACGAAGTCGGAGCTACAATGGCAAAAATCGGAAACGAATTTGGATCTGTAACAGGAAGACAAAGACGTTGTGGATGGTTAGACTTAGTAGCTTTAAAATATGCTGTTCAAGTAAACGGTGTTACACAGTTAATGATGATGAAAGGGGATGTACTTTCTGGATTCGAAACTTTAAAAGTGTGTACTGAATACAACTACAAAGGAAAAAACATTTCTCATTTCCCTTATAACATCGAACCAGAAAATGTGACTCCTGTTTACAAAGAGTTCAAAGGATGGCAAGCTGACTTAACCGGAATGACAACTTACGATCAGTTACCTATTGAATTAAAAGAATATATCGAGTTTATCGAGAAAGAAGTCGAAGTACCTATCAAGATTGTTTCTGTAGGTCCAGACAGAAAGCAAACGATACTTAAATAAAAACACTAAACGCTCTGAAATCCAGAGCGTTTTTTATGCCAAAAACATTTCACACATGAGCAATCCAAAAATAAAAATAACAGAAACTAAATTATTATCTAATAATTGGTATGTATTAAACAAAGTAACCTTTGATTATCAAAAGAATAATGGAGAGCAAGAAACTCACGTTCGTGAAGTATACGATAGAGGAAATGGCGCAGGAATCTTACTTTATAATTCAACAAAAAAAACGGTAGTCCTAACAAGACAGTTTCGCATGCCTACTTATCTTAACGGAAATGCGACCGGAATGATGATTGAAATTTGCGCTGGATTATTAGACAAAGACAATCCTAAAGAATGCATCATTAGAGAAACTGAGGAAGAAACAGGATATCGATTGAAAAATGTGGATAAAGTAATCGAAACTTATATGTCTCCAGGATCTGTAACCGAAATTTTATATTTATTTACAGGACAATATGACGAAAGCATGAAAGTGAGCGAAGGTGGCGGACTTGAAGCCGAAAATGAAAATATCGAAGTACTAGAAATGACTTTTGATGAGGCTTATAATATGATTGAAACTGGAGAAATAACAGATGCCAAGACTATTTTATTATTGCAACATGCTAAGATAAAAGGACTGGTTTAAAATATTGATCCATTAAACTTAAAAGATTAAATTCCTAAATAGGCATGAAAGAAAAAGCATTTGACTTTAACGTAAACGATCGACAATCTTTTGCAGACTTTATTACTGCATTACATAAAGATCTACGTGAAAACCCAGAGGGTTGGAAAAATAAAACTTTACCTGATTTTCTTGAAGCATTATCATCTTACACCGAAGACATTCAAGGATATTATGATAACATGAAAATCCATAAAGATGCCGACAAACCTAACTGGGAAATTTTTGCTGATATATTCAAGGGAGCAATCATATATGAATAAAATAAAAAAGGCATAAGAAACTAAATCTTATGCCTTTGTCTTATGTAAAAATCTCTTGATTATCTTGAATAATTTGGAGCTTCTTTGGTAATTGTTACGTTATGAGGATGACTCTCTGTGATTCCGCTAGAAGTGATTCTAACAAAACGTCCTGTTTCTTGTAAAGTTGGAATATCTTTTGAACCACAATATCCCATTCCTGCACGAAGTCCTCCAATAAACTGAAGCATACTTTCGTTTAATTCTCCTTTGTAAGGAACACGACCTACAATTCCTTCTGGAACCAATTTTTTAACATCGTCTTCAACATCTTGGAAATAACGATCTTTTGATCCCGTTTGCATGGCTTCAACAGAACCCATTCCGCGGTAAGATTTGAATTTTCTTCCTTCAAAAATAATAGTTTCTCCTGGAGATTCTTTGGTTCCTGCAAGTAACGATCCTAACATCACACAATCGGCTCCGGCAGCAATTGCCTTAGGAATATCTCCTGTATAACGTATCCCTCCATCGGCAATTACCGGTACTCCACTTCCTTTTATTGCTGCAGCAACTTCTAGCACTGCAGAGAATTGTGGAAAACCAACACCTGCAACAATACGAGTTGTACAGATTGAACCTGGGCCAATACCTACTTTTACACCATCGGCACCATTAGCAACTAAATATTTAGCAGCCTCTGGAGTTGCAATATTACCTACGATAACATCGATTCCTGGGAATTTACTTTTTACTTCTTTTAATGTATTTACAACTCCTTCGGTATGTCCGTGAGCTGTATCGATAATAATAGCATCTACTCCTGCAGCAACTAATGCTTCTGCTCTTTGAACTGCATCACCGGTTACTCCAATTGCAGCTGCAACACGTAAACGTCCAAAAACATCTTTATTAGCAATTGGCTTTTGAGTAAGTTTAGTAATATCTCTAAAAGTAATTAATCCAACTAATTCATAGTTTGCATTAACAACTGGTAATTTTTCTATTTTATGACCTTGTAAAACTACTTCGGCTTGTTCTAGTGAAGTTCCTTCGGCTACAGTTACCAAATTTTGGCTTGTCATAACTTCAACAATTGGTCTTGTTCCGTTTTTTTCAAAACGTAAATCACGATTAGTAACAATCCCTTTTAGGATTCTGTTTTCGTCAACGATTGGAATTCCACCAATTCCGAATTCTTTCATTGCCATTTTTGCATCGGCTATTGTAGAACTTAATGGTAATGTAACTGGATCGATAATCATTCCTGACTCGGCACGTTTTACTTTACGTACTTTGGCAGCTTGTTGTTCGATGGTCATGTTTTTATGCAAAACACCGATTCCGCCTTCTTGCGCCATAGCGATTGCCATTGCGCTTTCGGTAACGGTATCCATAGCAGCAGATACTATTGGAACGTTTAGTGTTATGTTTCGAGAAAATTTTGATTTTATGCTCACTTCGCGAGGAAGCACATTCGAGTAGTTAGGTACTAATAATACATCGTCGTAAGTTAAACCTTCGCCGATAATCTTGGAGTTGTGTGCTATCATGGTGCAATTTCTAGTTGAATTGCGTGCAAATATAGTAAATAAATTAAAAACTTTTACATTATACTATTCAGAAATTTAAGTATTTATAAATTCCTATAGTTATTTTCTATTAAAAAAGCCCCTAAAATCTACTACTATCCTAGCCCGGATAGCAGCGAAAATCCTTTATTGTTTTTCTTTAAAACAATAAAGATTATAGCGAATAGCCGGATTAGCTCCTAATAAAAAATAACTTAATTGTATTCAGAATTTTCTTTGAAAATAAAATTTAACCCAAATTGGAACGTGGCACTATTGGCTTTTGTAATATCCTTATATTCGAGAATATTATCGACCATGGCATATAAATTAAACTTTCCAAGTGTTGTCGAAAGTCCAAAACCTATATTCTTGGACGAGTAGGAATCGATTGTATAAGTCGCTTTTACCTGCAAATTATCTAAAAGACTACGTCTATAAAAAGCTGTTAAAGCTGCCAATGGTGTTCTGGGCGTAGTCATGGCAAACAATTGTAATCCAACACCATTGAGATATTCGGTTTCCCCATGTGGTTTACAATTACAGCTTTCATCTGATCTGGCTTCGCCAAAAGAATACTGAATTGACGAGTTGAATTTAGCTGGTCTCCAAGTTGTGTATTTACCATAAAGTGTGTCTCGCGGAATCGCAGCCTCGAATTCGTCGAATACATTTTTTGGCTTATCGGGATTCGTGAAATTAGGATTCACACCTTGATATTGATAATATCCTTTGTAGGTAAGATTTTCGACTTCTTTCGTATGACGAATGAAACCAACATCAATTATACTTGCCGTAATTTGAATATTTTTTTTAGGATAATAGGTTACTCCCACATCAAAACCAAGTCCATAATTTCCTCCGAAAAAGGTTTTATGTGCAATATCCGAAGCTATACTTCCATTATAATCGTCTTCGAGATATTCGGCAATTCCCGAAGATTTTAGCTCTAGATTCGAAGATATAATTTGATTATACATTGTTGTACTTGAGTTCCCTGTATAGATGTATCCTGAATTCTTGGTAGAAGTTGCATTTAATCCACTGGAATATAACTTGGCTCGACCTCCTAAAACCAATTTATCGCTTACTTTTTTATGATAACCTATATGAAAAACCGAAAGCACTTCGGCCTTTACACTTAACTCGCTTAAATCGAATGATTTTCCGATATAATTTTGATTTCCATCTAATGCCAGTAATGCTAAATCTTTGGGAACGTACATGAAAAAATCTGCTTCCTGGTATACTCCAAAAGAAATATAGGCTTTGCTTTCACGTCCTCCAACCTTGAATCCTCCCGAGAATAATTCGATTTGCTCATTGACAGAAACCTTATCATTTCTGGTAGCTTTATTTACTGCATTTCTTAACTTGGTATTAAAATCGACTCCGTTATTTGCAAACAAATCGTAGGCAGAAAAACTACTCGAACCAATATTAGCCGAAATACCAGATAGCAAAGGCACTCCAAAATAATATTTATACGAAACATCTGTTCCTGGATTTACAAGCAAAGACTGTGGAACTGAGGCAAAATTATACAACACTTGTTTATTCTGTGCCATCCCTGAAACACTTACCGCTAACAACAAAACTAAATAGATTTTTCTCATTTTATTTCGAAGTAAACAGTTGCTCCCGAACGTAATTTTAAACTTCCCGGACTATCTTTGGTTAATGGCGCTCCTGATGACATGGTAATACTTATTTCTAGTTTTACAGATTTTTTTAGTGAATCGAGTGTTTGATTTTCAAAAACATCGGTGTGTTTCACAATATTTGGGGTATTTGAATATGCGGGAACATCAATTTCTGTGCTATATGTTACCTGATTATTCGCATCCAAAAAAACTAAACTAACAATATAACCTCTGGATATTGTATTATTAATTTCGAAATCAAATTGAACTTTCTTTAAATTGTCTCTGAAAAAACTATCTCTAAAAACATCAAAATCCTGTACATCAAAAACGACATCATGCTCTCTTCCATTATCGATAAATGTATTTGCCTTAATATCGAAATAAGTTAAATTGGCAACAAATACAGGTTCTAACTTTAGGTCTTTGGTTAGATTAAAATCTAAATCGCTCGCGCATGAACAGAATAATAGCGCAACAATTATGAGCCTAAAAAACATATTATTGTAATATAATTTCATTACAGAATTATTTTAGTTTGATGTAATACTTACAACGTTTTACAATTGCAACTTATTACTTTAAAAAAGGAATTAATGATTGATTAATGATAAGCTCCGAATAATTTCGAAGCTTCATTATAAGCGCTTTCAAAGCTCATAGCTCTTATATTGGTATCTTGCTTTTGTGCTGTAAAATAAGACACCATTTTTTCTGTGGGCATATTTCCGGTTAACTTATCGGTGGCCATAGGACAACCTCCAAAGCCTTGAATTGCACCATCGAAACGCCGGCAACCTGCATGAAAAGCAGCATCAATTTTTTCGAACCAAGTATTGGGTGTGGTATGCAAATGTGCACCAAACTCGATTTCGGGGTATTGTGTGATTAAATTCGAAAATAAATAGGTAATAATATCCGGAGTTGAACTTCCCACTGTATCCGAAAGTGAAAGTGTCTTAACTCCCATCTTGGAAAGTTTCTCTGTCCACTCTGCAACAATCTCAACGCTCCAAGGATCTCCATACGGATTTCCAAATCCCATCGAGAGATATGTGATTACTTCTTTATTCTTTTTATCGGCTATTTCTAATATTTCGCGGAGTGTAATTATCGATTCGGCAATTGTTTTATGCGTATTCCGCATTTGAAAATTCTCGGATATAGAAAATGGAAATCCTAAATATTGAATCTCTTTATGTTCGGAAGCCATTTCGGCTCCTTGTGTATTTGCTATAATCGCCAATAACTTACTGGTTGTTTGTGACAAATCTAATTGCGCCAGAACCGCAGCAGTATCTTGCATCTGTGGAATTGCTTTTGGAGAAACAAAACTTCCAAAGTCAATAGTATCAAAACCTACTCGCAATAAAGACTGTATATAAGAAACCTTATTCTTAGTAGGAATAAATGTTTTAATGCCTTGCATGGCATCTCGTGGACATTCGATAATCTTAATTTCTTTACTCAAAGCTACTCAGTTTCTAAACGCTAAGTTACTGTCTTTTTTATATAAATAAAAAATATCTTCTCCGTTTATTTTATTACACAAAATTGTAATAAATACAAATATTACATAAAAACGTAATAATTAAAAATATTCCTTATATTTGTAATATTATTATCCTGAGCGAAATGAAGAATCATGACGTTTACAATCTATACTAAGTACAGACTTCTCCCGAAGTTTCGAAACGCTCAGCCTGATACAACATAAAGTATAACAAAAACAATCAAGATATGCCTTCCTGAGCGAAGTCAAATACAAAGTTATTTGATAGATGAACTAAAGCTAAGGGAGCAAATTGAAACAAAATTGTTATTTAATTTTTAATTATATTTGAATATGATAAGTGTAATCACAGGAGATATTATAGGTTCCAGACAACTAAAATCCAAAGATTGGATTGAGAGTTTAAAAAAACTATTCTCCCAATTTGGCAAGAATCCGAGCGAATGGGAAATTTATCGTGGTGATGAATTCCAGATAGAAATCAAAAATCCTGAAGAAGCTCTATTAACAACTTTATTGATAAAAGCCTATTTGAGATCTATAAAACTGGATGCCAGAATGAGTATTGGTTTTGGAGATAAGACCTATACAGCAAAAAAAATATCCGAAAGTAACGGAACTGCTTTCATAAATTCCGGAGAACTTTTTGAAACTTTAAAAAAGCAAAAAACAACTTTGGCATTAAAATCCGGAAATCTTGATTTTGATACAAAGCTTAATTTAATGCTACGTTTAAGTCTGACTTTTATGGATAATTGGTTGGTTCCTTCAGCAAAATTTATAGTAATTGCAGTTCAGAATCCAACATTATCACAGGAAGGAATCGGTATAAAATTAGGCATTAATCAAGCTGCTGTAAGCCGAAGACAAAAACGTGCACAATATGATTTAATGATGGATTTAGATCGTTATTTTAGATCCCAAATAAAAGAAATTACTCTATGATACTATTTGTAAAATTATTCTTGGCTCATTTACTCGGTGATTTTATATTCCAACCTAACAAATGGGTTGCAGATAAAGAAGTTAAAAAACAAAAAAGTATTTACCTATATATACATGCAGCTTTACATGGTATTTTAACCTGGATTCTAGTTGGGGAATTATCCTTTGGATGGTATGCACTTTTACTGGCAATTACTCATGGATTTATCGACTTTACAAAACTTCATTTTCAGAAAAACAGCAATAAAAGAGCATGGTTTATTGGTGATCAAATAGCACATCTCATCGTTTTAGTTACAATTGCACTCTTATACAATCAACAAAAAATAGATTTACTTTGGCTTAATAGTCAATTCTGGATTATACTAACGGGTATTTTATTTTTAACCAAACCAACTTCTATTTGCATCAAAAACCTCATCTCGATTTGGACTCCCGAAAATAAAGATGGAACCAACGATTCTCTTGCCAATGCAGGAAATTACATTGGCATACTAGAACGTCTATTTGTATTTTGTTTTATTGTAACCGGACATTTTGAAGCCATTGGTTTTTTATTGGCAGCAAAATCTATTTTTAGATTTGGAGATTTAAAGGAGGCCAAAGACCGTAAACTTACAGAATATGTTCTTATCGGAACATTATTAAGCTTTGGGATCGCATTACTTACAGGCTTAATTGCCCAAATAATGCTTTTACAAACTCTTTAAGATTTCTTTATTTATGGCTTTTATCAAAGCTGGGCCTTCGTAAATAAAGCCGGTATATAACTGTACCAAACTTGCTCCAGCATTTAGTTTTTCGATAGCATCTTGAGCCGAATGTATTCCTCCTACTCCAATAATCGGGAATGCTTTGTTGCTTTTTTCAGAAAGAAAACGAATTACTTCGGTAGATCTTTGGGCCAAAGGTTTCCCCGATAAGCCTCCCATTTCTTCTTTATTTACCGATTGTAATCCATCTCTGGAAATAGTCGTATTAGTTGCAATTACACCTGCAATTTGTGTCGTTTTAATAATGTCTATAATATCCAATAATTGCTCATTGGTTAAGTCCGGGGCGATTTTTAATAAAATAGGTTTTGGTTTTGCATGTGTTAGATTTTTATTCTGTAACGTTTGCAACAATTGTGTTAATGGCTCTTTATCTTGTAAAGCTCTTAAATTTGGTGTGTTTGGAGAACTTACATTCACAACAAAATAATCAACGTGACTGAATAAAGCATCGAAACAGATAACATAATCATCAACTGCATTTTCGTTTGGAGTAATTTTATTTTTACCAATGTTTCCTCCTATTAAAACGCCTTTATTTTGCTTCAAGCGCTCTACAGCTTCAATAACTCCACCGTTATTAAATCCCATTCGATTAATAATTGCCTGATCTTCTTTTAAACGAAATAATCTCTTTTTAGGATTCCCTTCCTGACCAACTGGCGTAACGGTACCAATTTCTATAAATCCAAAACCAAAATCTGAAAGTTCTTTGTATAATTTGGCATCTTTATCAAATCCTGCAGCAAGACCAACCGGATTACTAAATTTTATCCCAAAAACTTCACGCTCTAAACGAGGGTCATTTACTTTATAAATCATTTTTATAATCGATGAAACTCCTGGTATTTTTGAAATAAATCTAACAAATGAAAAAGTAAAATAATGGACTTCTTCAGGATCAAACCAAAAAAGTATCGGACGAATAAGCAATTTATACATAAGTGTGTTGTTGTTTTTGTGGCTGCAAATTTAATTATAATATGCCAAAATGCATTAGTTTTATATAAAACAGTTTAAATAATTTAATCGCTTTTAAGTTTTTTATTGTAATTTTATTCCTTAAAATAAAAACTATACAAAAATAGTCGAACTAATGAAAAAAATAAACAAATATTGGTTATTTGGAATAATAGCCACTGGTATTCTATTTATTAGCTTTGGTTATACAAAATTTATAAAACCACTTGGAGAAAAAACAACTCAAGATTGCAACGAAGTTCAAATGGTATCATCCGAATCTAAATTTGAACCTACTATAGTTAATAAAAAATCGGCACCATCCAAAGCTCCAGAAGGGATGGTTTGGATTCCGGGTGGAGAATTCTCTATGGGAAGCAACGTTGCCGACGAAAGTTTATGCAGCATAAAAGGTGTTACCAAGGATGCTGCTCCAATACATCGCGTATACGTAGATGGTTATTGGATGGATCAAACTGAAGTTACCAATGAACAATTCGAGAAATTTGTAAAAGCAACTGGTTATGTAACCGTTGCCGAACAAAAACCTACTAAAGAAGAATTCCCTACTGCCAACGAAGAAGATTTAGTAACCGGATCGGTCGTATTTACTCCTACACCAACATCTGTAAACTTAAATAACTTCCTGCAATGGTGGTCATATGTTGGCGGAACAGATTGGAAACACCCAGAAGGTCCAGAAAGTACTATAAAAGGAAAAGAAAAATACCCTGTGGTACAAATCGCTTACGAAGATGCTGCCGCTTACGCAAAATGGGCTGGCAAAAGACTTCCTAGTGAAGCCGAGTGGGAATTTGCAGCAAGAGGAGGAAAAACCGGAGAACTATATGCTTGGGGAAACACATTAAAACCAAAAGGGAAATTTCAGGCAAATATATATCAAGGGCATTTCCCTATTAAAGATGGCGATACTGGAGAAGACGGCTTTAAAGGAATTGCTCCAACTGCACAATTTGCACCAAATCATTATGGATTATATGACATGGCAGGAAATGTTTGGGAATGGGTTAATGATTGGTACAGCGTAGATTACTATAAATCATTAGCCGAAAATGGGAATGTTGCTAAAAACCCACAAGGACCAGACGCAAGTAATGACCCATCTGAACCGGGACAACTAAAAAAAGTACATCGTGGCGGTTCTTTTCTATGTACCGATCAATATTGTACCCGATATATGGTAGGAACCAGAGGAAAAGGAGAAGTACGATCAGCAGCAAACCATCTAGGTTTTAGATGTGTGAAGAGCATCTAAAATAAAATTAACACGAAAAGGATTCTACTTAAACAGAATCCTTTTTTTTGTTTAAATCAGGTTGTGATACTCTAAAATAATACAGCTAAAAAATTTGTCTATATTTGTTGCTTAAAAAAATAAAAATGCAACATATCATAGATCGATTTATTAGTTATGTAACAATTGATACAGAGTCTGATCCAAATTCACAAACCACACCAAGTACTGCAAAACAATGGGATCTTGCCAATAAACTTGTCGAAGAACTAAAGAGTATCGGCATGCAGGATGTTACTATAGATGACAAGGCTTATATCATGGCTACTTTACCAAGTAATGTAGAACATACTGTTCCAACTATTGGTTTTATTTCTCATTTTGATACCTCTCCAGATTTTTCGGGAGCCAATATAAAACCTCAAATTATCCCTAATTATGATGGTAAAGACATTGTATTAAATGCGGAGCAAAACATCATCTTATCCCCTGGCTATTTTAAAGATTTATTACAATATAAAGGACAAACCTTAATTACCACCGACGGAACTACTCTATTAGGTGCTGATGATAAAGCCGGAATTACAGAAATTGTTTCCGCAATGGAATTCTTGATTAAAAACCCAGACATTAAACACGGAAAAATTAGAATTGGTTTTACACCCGATGAAGAAATTGGTCGTGGAGCACATCATTTTGATGTAGATAAATTTGGTGCCGAATGGGCTTACACCATGGATGGAAGCCAGATTGGTGAACTTGAGTATGAAAATTTTAATGCTGCTGGTGCAAAAATCACTTTTAAAGGAAAAAGCGTGCATCCTGGTTATGCCAAAGGTAAAATGATTAACTCTATGCTTATTGCAAATGAGTTTATCAATGAATTACCAAAAGGAGAAACTCCACAAGAAACTAAAGGCTACGAAGGTTTTTTTCACGTACATCATTTAACAGGAAGCATCGAAGAAACAGTTTTAGAACTTATCATTAGAGATCATAGCTCTAAAAGATTCGAAAGACGTAAAAAATTGATTGAGAGAATTGCAAAGAAAATCAATCGCAAATTTGCCAAGCAATTCGGAGAACCAATCGTAATTGTAGAGATACATGATCAATACTACAATATGAAAGAAAAGGTTTTACCTGTAAAACATATTGTTGACATTGCCGAAAAAGCAATGAAAGAATTAAATATAAAACCATTAATCAAACCAATTAGAGGTGGAACAGATGGTTCTCAATTATCATACAAAGGATTACCTTGTCCAAATATCTTTGCAGGCGGACATAACTTTCACGGTAAATATGAATATGTTCCTGTAGAGAGTATGCAAAAAGCAACAGATGTTATTGTAAAAATTGTTGAGTTAACTGCAATTCCAGGTATTTTTGATGTAGAAGTAAAACCTACCAGAAAGAAATAATTTTATTTGGCTTAAGCCAAAAAACAATAAAGAATCCCAATCTGAAAATTCAGATTGGGATTCTTATTTTAAACTAAAAGTCTATTTTTCGGTATTATACTTTCGTAAAAATTCACGAACCTTAATTCCTGACTCTTTTAAATCTTTTTCTTTCCAATTTCCGTCTGAATTAGCTGATTTTTGAAGAATAGAACATGTTTCATCCTTATCGGAAACTGACCATGTAATCCAACTTATTTTTCTAGATTCCATCCAGTCTATATATTCCTGCCAAGCAACATAATTTAAAGGTCCATCGCCTGTTGCTTCCATTCCTGCAGATTCAGAAACAAAAATCGGTAATCCCCTTTTTATAGCTTCATCGGTTCTATCACGCAGCCATTTCTCATGAGTTGCAGCATAAAAATGCATTGTATACATTAAGTTATCATATCCTTTTATAGGATCGGCTGCTGGAAGCTGAACATCCTGATCCCAACGTGGTGAACCAACAAGAATGATATTATCAGGATCATTGGCCCTAATTACTTTTATCACTTCTTCTGAATATGCTTTTACTTCTGGCCAGGTTTCATAATCGGGTTCATTAAAAATCTCATAAATAATATTTGGGTATTTACCATAGGTTTTAGACATCTCATCAAAAAACACTGTAGCTTCTTTAAGATTAATATTATGGCTATGCCAATCAATAATTACATAAATATCCGATTTTATAGCTCCGTCAACCACTGCTTTAATCTTTTCTTTGGAGAATTGAGGTTCTTTATTATAAGATTTGGCTCCTTCCTCAATACCCAGCGCAGCACGAACGATGGTGCATTTAAAATCTTTTTTAAGCCATTCAACAGCTTTTTCATTATAAAATCTTGGCCACATACTATGCCAGCCAAAACTCATTCCGCGTAGTACAATTGGGTTTTTATCTTTATCAACCAATTGAGTTCCCTGAACACTAAGCTGCCCATGTTTTTTCACAAATTGCGCATTCGAGACACAATAAAAAAGCAGTAATATGATTGCAAAAAATTTAGATTTTAAATCCATATCTTATTCAATTAAGGGATTAATTTTAATGTAATTACATCATGTGAAGCAATATCAGCAGTGAATACTTTTTTAGTATTTCCAACTTCTTTATTTTTCCAAAGATCTTTTATCTTGAATATTGTTTTATTAAAATCGGCTTCCAAATTAAAATCGGTATCTTTTATTGTATTTTTTTTCCAATCGAAATTTATCTTCTTAGCAACATCACTTCTATTCAAGAAAGTAACTGCCCAATTCCCATCAGATAATGGTTTTACCCAAACTTCAAGTCCATCTTCTGCCGAATATTTAAAACCCTGAATCCCTAGTTTATCCTGATTTACAGCAATAAGCTCTTTATTGGTTAAAATTGCCAATGTCTCTTTCGCCATTTTTCTAAAATCATTTCCAGCAACTAATGGAGATGCCATCATACACCACATTGCAAAATGGGCTTTGTCTTCGGTATTTGTCATTCCGTCACCTACTTCCATCATATCAAAATCATTCCAATGATCCGGACCTGAATATTTACGAATGTCTTTTCGCATTTCGATTATTTTCATAAATCCCCAAGACGACCAATTACCCGGATGTTTATATTCACAATCAAAACATGGGTAAATATCTCCCGAGATTCTCCAAAGATTTCCAACTGGTTTACCCCATTCCCATGGTTGATTATCTCCCCACTCACAAATGCTAAAAACAATTGGTTTACCAGCCGTTTTCAATGCATTACTCATAGTTGTATATGCTTCTTTGGCAGTAATTCCCTGTGTATTGCACCAATCGTATTTAAGAAAATCTATTCCTAGTTTTGCATAAAAACGTGCATCTTGGTATTCATAACCACGAGTTCCTGGATAACCCGCGCAAGTTTGTGTTCCGGCACAATTATACAAACCAAATTTCAGGCCTTTACTATGCACATAATCTATTAATACTTTCATTCCGCCAGGAAATTTAATTGGATCTGGCACTAAATCTCCATTGCTATCGCGTTCTTTGGTCATCCAGCCGTCATCGAGAACTATATAATTATATCCTGCAGCAGCCATTCCCGATGAAACCATAATATCGACAGTTTCTTTTACTAATTTCTCATCGATATTTGTTTCGAAAGTATTCCATGAATTCCATCCCATCGGTGGTGTCATAGCCAGACCTTCAAACTTACCGGCACCTTGCGTATGTGTATTCCCCTGACTAAATCCCAAAGTAAACAAACTCAAGGCTAATAATGTGAAGACTATTTTTTTCATTTTTTAAATTTATAATTATAAAAAAGTATTCCCTAATTTAGGGATTAGGGAATACTTACAAACAAAAACTCAATACAAATAGCTTATGTTGCTATTATTTCAATACAAACCCCATGTCATCCATAAGAATTGTGTTTCCACCAAAATTGCCCGACTCCTGAAGTGTTAATTGATCAAAAGTGGTAGGATTTCCAATATCCGAAAATGGGATTTCAATGGTTGTCCACTTGTTCGTTAGCGCTTTTTTTACCTGATATGCCCATCCGCCAAAAACAAATGTTATACTTGCATTTGCATTTGTAGAAATACTTTTAACTTTTACTCTAAATGCTTTATATTTTGTAACATCTCTAGGCGTAAATTTCATATCTGCACCATTCCATCCTCCAAATATAAATTTAACAGACACCAATCCTTGCACTTTATCATCGGCAAAAGCGGTGTCAAAAGTATCGGCAGCACTCCACAACGAATGTCCGGCATCTCCCTGCAATATGTCATCATAAAGCGCAGAACCTATTGCCTCCAGAGCTACAGCAGAACCCGAGATATTAGTAACCGTTACATACTTATCGGTTGCATTAGCCGGCATCTTGAATTTAATTTCGGTTAATGAAGAAGAAATTATCGATACATTTTCTGTTCCTACTTTAACTATAGGATCTAAGAAATAATCTCCATAAACAGTTACAACATCACCTGCAGCTGCATTAATAGAATTATAACTATCTACTCTTGGAGATGGTGGAGCTACTACAAAATCGTATGAAACCGTTCCGCTTTTGGTAACGATCTTTAATTTATTACTAGCATTTGCGTATGGGGTTTTCTCATTTATCAATACAAAAATCTCTGTATCGGTAACCAGAACAGGATTAAAATAAGTGTCAAAATCATTAAAATATATTTTTTGAACAGATAAAAAACCAGACCCCCTAATTATATAATAATTATTAGGATCGCCTTGGGTAACTGGAATTAAATCTCCTGCTACGGATTTACTTACGCTCTTGATTGCTAAATTATCTGAACCATCGGAGCTATCGCTATCGCAAGAAGAAAACATACCTACAAATAACAGAGCAATCGCAAGAGAACTCAATAGATACTTTATTTTTAAATTTTTCATAATATTTAAAATTTTAATAATTATTTAAAAGTATAAGGAACTGGTGGATCCAATAATTTTGGGTTTTTCGCCACTTCATTATCCGGATAATCCATATAAAAATCATTTGCAGCATGATCTTCACTATAAATAGGTTTAAAATGTTGAGCTGCATTTCTATCTCCTCGATTTTGAGCAAACATAATATCGATAGCTTTTGTTTTATCAATACGTCCTAAATCAAACCAATAATCACCTTCAAAACATAATTCTTTTCTTCTTTCAAGAAAGAGATCATCAAATGTAAATGAAGAAACAGTCGTTAAACCTGCTCTTTTTCTAACCGCATTTATCGATCTTAAAGCTGCAGCATCGCTTGTACTACCGCCACCTGCTAAGATAGCCTCGGCATGAATTAATAATAACTCAGCGTAACGCATTACATAGCTATTATTGTCCATCATTGCCCAAGAATCCGTTGGACCAGTTACAGTTCCATTAACAACTCCAATACAGTATTTTTTAATAGCACCGCCTGAACCCTGAGCCAAATCCTTATTTGTTGGCACAGTAAGACCAATCCCTTCAGTTGTTTTTATATTTGGATAAGTATCACCACCTACCATAATCGTTTCATGTTCTCTTTTATCTCCAGCAGTGTATAAATTAAATATATCCTGACTTGGTCCAAACACTCCGGCATAAGAAGCATTAGAAGTTGACAAACCTCCGTCTGCAAATCCAAATTGTGTATTACAGTTGTTTGCCGAGCCGTAATTACCATCACCTTTCCATTGTATCGCAAAAATAGATTCCTCGTTATTATTATTAGAATAAGTAAATAAATCCCCGAAGCTTTTTGAAGGTAATTCATCACCTCCTAAAAGTTTAAATTCTCCACTGTTTATTACACTTTCTGCCATTGCTCTTGCATTGATATAATCTTTTCTATACAGATATACTTTGGCCAAAAATGCTTTTGCCGAACCTTTAGAAACATGTCCATTATTCGCATAATTAGCACCTCTATTTTTATCAGCTAATAAATCAATCGCTTTTAAGTAATCCATTATTATTAGTTTATACACATCATCGACAGTATTGGTATTTATATACGGATTACTTGCATAATCTAATGGATTTTCGATAATAGGCACTGGTCCCCATAATCTTACTAAATCAAAATAAGCTGTCGCTCTTAAAAAATAAGCCTCTCCAATAGTATTACTCAAAACAGCTTGGTCTACCCCAGGTCCAACTCTACTAGCAAGGAAATTGATAATCATATTCGATTGTTGCACATTGGCCCATAAAGAAGACCAACCATTCACTAACTCTGCGTCACTACCGTTTAGCGAAAAGGTTCTCAATCCAGCAACATCTGGTGAACCGGAATACATATTTCCTGCTCCTACTTCTAGAGCCCACCAAAATTTATTGTACATCTGAAACCAGGTTCTGCTGTACATCCCGTTTGTAGCCGATGCTACCTGTTCATTTGTACTATAATAAGAATCCAAACTAATACCATCTTCTGCGGGTCTGTTTGTAAAATCTTCCTGACAAGATATTCCCATAAATAAAAATATGAGCGATAAGCCAGACCATTTATATGTTTTAAAAAATCTTTTCATTTTCTGTTTTTTTATAATTAAAATTCTAGATTAATCCCAAGAGAAAAAGTTCTTGGAGTTGGATATCTACCATTATCAATACCTGACAAAAGCACATTTTGATTAAAAGAACCAATTTCAGGATCATAACCAGAATATTTTGTGAATGTGTATAGATTTTGTGCCGTACCATATAATCTAACTCTTGTTATTTTATATTTGGATATTATATCCTGAGGCAAAGAATATCCTAAAGTTAAATTTTGAATTCTCAAATAGGATCCATCCTCAACGTAACGACTAGATATTAATAAATTATTATTTGAGGTATTTGCTATAGGTCTTGGATTATTACTTGCTGTATTAGAATCTGAATAGTAATCCAATGCATCAACCAATTGATTATCATACAATGAAGCATTTGTTGTACCCGCTCTTTTGGTTAAATTCATTACATCATTACCATAAGAACCTTGCAAAAACACAGAACAATCGAAGTTTTTATATTTAAAGTTATTAGTAAATCCAAAAGTGAATTTAGGATGTGGATTCCCTATGAAGGTTTTATCTTTTGCATCAATAATTCCGTCGCCATTTACATCTTTATACTTAACATCTCCCAAAGAAGTCTGTCCAGCACCTGTTCCTACTGCTTGCCCAAACTGGATTGGAGCCGCATTAAGTGTTGCTTGGTCTTTAAAGATTCCTTCGGCGATATAACCATAAAACATACCAATAGGATTTCCAATAACGGTATTAGTAACAACTACTGGTTGATATCCGTTAGTGTTAACTTCCTGTGTTAATACAATTCCATTTGCAATTTCATCCAAATTATTTTTGTAATGTGAAACAACCAATGAACTATTCCAGTTAAAACTACCACTACTTCTTGTATCATAACCTACCGTAATATCGTATCCTTTATTACTCATCGTTCCAAGATTAGAATAAGGAGCAGAAATCCCTCCATATTGTCCTCCTCCACCAGTTAAGTACAATGGTAATGGCACTTGAAACAAAAATCCTTTTGATTTTTTATCATAAAAATCAACGCTCGCAGATAATTTAGAATCCAACATAGTAAAATCAATACCAAAGTTAGTCTGGTTTAAAGATTCCCAAGTTAAATTTGGATTTGGATAATTAGAGGGTAAAAAACCACTTCCTAATCCGGAATTTTGAACCGCTAACATTGCCGAGTAACTATTATTAGGAATTTGTTGATTCCCAGTTTCTCCATATCCAATTCTGAATTTAATATTATCGACATATTTGCGAGTTCCCTCCATAAAAGACTCACTAGATAATCTCCAAGAACCAGAAATTGCATTGAAAACACCAGATTGATTATCTGTAGTAGGATCAAATTTAGACGAAGTATCTTTTCTTGATGAAGCAGATATACTGTATTTATCATTGAAATCGTAAATCACACGGGCAAAAAGTGATGATATAGAAGCACTTCCCTGATAACCTGTAACCCTATTATTATCTACATCGGCAAGGTTTATAGTATGAATGGAATTTGTTTTAAATCCAGATGCCGAAGCAATAAGACCTTCCCAATGTGAATCATTTGCTTCCTGACCTAATAATATCGTAAACTTATGTTTCCCTATTGTTTTATCATAAGTTAGCAAATTTTTAATATTGGTAGAATACCAATTTTGATTTCTAACATCTAAATCTGCTGTAAGATTAACTTGTGATCCCCAAGCATAAGATGGTCTAAAATCATTGTTTTCAGAATATTCAGTATTGGCAGCTACCTCAACACGGTATTTTAAACCTGTAAACAACTCAGCTTCTGCATAAATATTTCCTAAGAAATTCTTTCTAATCAATTGGTTATCTCTAGTCAAAGCTTCTCCAACCGGATTGTAGTACGTTACACTTTGATCTGTTGTAGGAGGCCCTGCAAAACTTCCATCGGTATTTCTAACGGGTATATCTGGAGATTGTAATAATGTATTTGCAATTAAACCGGAATAACTTTGGTTAACCGTAACTTTTTCATTGGTAATACCACCAGTAAGATTCCCACCAATTCTTAACCATGACTTTATTTTAGAATCTAAATTTAATCTTACTGTATATCTTTTTAATCCAGAAGCAATAATTGTCCCTTCATTATTTAGGTAACTTCCAGACAAGTAATAACTTGTTCCCTCCTTGGCACCGGAAAAAGACAGTTGGTGATTCGTTGTAATTGCTGTTCTATATACTTCATCCTGCCAGTTTGTACCTGGTCCCAACAATTCCGGATGAGAAAATTCCTGACGCGTTTGATTCCCCCATAAATTGGCCAAATTAGTTTTTAACGTTGCATATTGTTGTAAGTTTAAGACATTTAATTTATTGGTAACGGTACTAAAAGACGTAGAGTTTTCATATGAAATTTTCCCTGCCCCCTTTTTTCCAGATTTTGTTGTAATGATAATTACACCATTTGCTCCTCTAGAACCATAAATAGCAGTTGCAGATGCATCTTTTAAAATATCCATTGATTCAATATCACTTGGATTAATCATAGATAAAGGGCTTACTGCATTATTACCACTTCCTCCCGAAGAAGAAAATCCATCTTTACCGACCAAAGTTTGCCCGCTAGTCGATTTTCCCGTTGCATCACCCGAAACCGGCACACCATCAATTATATACAAAGGCTCATTAGTCCCTGATATAGAAGTAGTTCCACGAACCCTTACAGATGCTGCACTTCCAGGCGCACCAGAATTATTTGTAACAGAAACCCCGGCAACCTTACCCTGAAGCATCTGATCTACAGAAATTTGCTTTAAGTTCTCCAGATCTTTAGCTTTAACAGAAGATATCGCTCCATTTACATCTCTCCTTTTTTGAGTTCCGTACCCAATTACAACAACTTCTTTTAAATCTTCAGAAGTAGATTTTAAAGTGACATTAATTGTCGTTTTTCCAGAAACTGCAATTTTTTGAGGATTAAATCCAATAAAAGAGAATAATAATGTTGCATTAGTAGGTACTTCAATTTCGTATTTTCCATCAAAATCAGTAGAAACAGACTTCGATGAACCTACAATAGAAATATTGGCTCCCGGTATAGTCAAACCATTTTCATCTGATACTTTACCTTTTATTTTCGTTTGAGCCGAAATAAAATTACTGGTCAGCAATAAGATTAAAATCAGTGGAACCGCTATATGGTTGGCATTCCAATGAATAAAATTAGACAATAGTTTTTTCATAATAAATGTTTAGTTAGTTAAAGTTTGATATTTATAATGCTAGTAATTCAGGATTATAAAGAGTGTGGTATTTATTTTCTGAATTATTTAACAAATCTATAACAGAAGTTATCATCATGTTAATAGTATTATATCATTTGATGATAATATTTTTACTTTTTTAACTTTAAAAAACATATATGAAAATAAAAACAATAAAATTTTACATTATACTCAATATAACCACGCAAAAGACGCATAAAGTATAAATATAAAATAGTAAATCGCATAAAAATAAAACGATTTCGCTATAAATAATATTTGATTGTGCAAAAAAAGTATTATTACAAAATGCGCTTCAAGCCAGAGAAATCTTCTCTATATTGACTTGGTGTACATTTTTTAATCGCCTTGAAACTGCGGTTAAAATTGGCGATATTATTGAATCCCGATTTAAAAGCAACTTCCGAAACACTCATATCTTTTTCTACAAGCCAGCGTGCAGCATACCCAATACGGATATCATTTATATAGTTAACAAAAGTTTTTCCGGTACGTTTTTTTATAAATCTGTTAAACGAAATACTCGACATACTAGCAACATTCGAAGCATCCTCCAATGTAATTTTATCAGCAAAATGTTTTTGTACATATTCATAAACCAACTTCATTTTATCATAATCGTCAAACGTATCATAATCAACCGTATAAGTAGATAATAATCGTTGATTTCTAGAATTAGCCAAATCGTATAATAAAGAAGTAATTTCCAAAAAGTAGTCCATACCATCCAGTTTAGACAGCTTAACAAGTCTTGGTGTAAGTTCTTCGGCTACTTTTTTAGAAAATAAAATCCCATGAATCGAGCGATTGAACATATCCCGAATAGGATTCATAATACGTCTTGAAAGCAATGATTCGTGAAATAAATCATTGTGAAACTGTATCGTAATCTCATGTATTTTTTTACTCGCACACTTATTCAGTTCCCAACCGTGGTATAAATTTGGTCCAATTAAAACCAATTCGACATTATCAATTTCTTCAATATTATCTCCCACAACACGCTTCACCCCTTTCCCATTCAATATAAAATTGATCTCAAACTCAGGATGATAATGCACCGGAAAATCAAAACTATCTTTAACTCTATCAAAAACCAAAAAACTATCTCCTGAAGAAAGCGGCGCTATCTCTCTATAAAAATTTTTAGAATTACTCATCTATATAGGTTATTAAAATATAATGTTAGATTTTTTTTGTTTGCAATAATATGATATATAATTGATAAAATAATATTAATTACACGACAAACATCGGTTTATCTTTGAAAAATACAATTACCATTTATTCAAAAAAAATATTAATAATAAATAGTAATCATTTTTAATATAATATCTTTTTATAGTTTTGATAATTAATAACAGAAAATAATACCTAATTCTAGATTGAAAATTTACTACATAAAATTCAATTTAAAAATTGAGTTTTCTTTATTTAAATTCTCAAAACATCATTTTACAAACATGAAAAACACCATTTTAACTCTAATTTCAGTCGTTTTCATAGGAACATATTGTTCATCTCAACCCAAAATAAGTGATACTAATTTATCAATTTCCGATAAAAAATCGACACTCGAAACCGTAGCACTTTACAAAAAGCTTCATTTACTTTCTTCCAAAGGAATTCTTTTTGGACATCAAGATGACTTGGCTTATGGTGTAAATTGGAAATATGAGCCTGGTCGAAGTGACGTAAAAGATGTTACAGGAGACTATCCCGCTGTTTATGGTTGGGATCTTGGAGGGCTAGAAAATAATGCAGCCAATAATATTGATGGTATTCCTTTTAACAAAATGAAACAATACATCGAAGAATCTAATCAAAGAGGCGGAATCACTACCATAAGCTGGCATTTTGACAATCCTTTAACTGGAAAAAATGCTTGGGACATCACTCCAAAATCACTTGAATCGGTTTTACCAAATGGCGCCAATCATGAAAAATTCACCAAATGGCTTGATAATGCTGCCACTTTCTTATTGTCTTTAAAAGATAAAAAAGGAAAAAGTATTCCTATTCTTTACCGACCTTATCACGAACTTACAGGCAACTGGTTTTGGTGGTGTAAAAATAATGCAAGTCCCGAAGAATTTAAAACGTTATGGAAATTTACCATCAATTATTTTCAAAAAAAAGGAGTTCATAACCTAATTTACGTATACAATACAGCCGATTTTAAAACTAAAGAAGAATTCTTGGAATATTATCCCGGATATGATTATGTCGATATTTTAAGCTTTGACAAATACCAATATAACGATCCTTTAAAAGATAATTCGTTTGTAGAAAATTGCCAAAATCAGTTCAGGATTATGGACGAAGTAGCACGTGAACAACATAAATTAATGGCTTTTGCCGAAACAGGTTACGAAGCAATCCCTTATGCCAAATGGTGGACAGAAACTTTAATGCAAGCTATAGGCAATTACAAAATATCATACGTACTGGTTTGGCGTAACCACGGATGGCAGGAAAAAGAACAAAAAATGCATTATTACGCGCCATATCCAGGGCAAGTAAGCGCACCGGATTTTGTTGATTTCTATAATCTTGACAGGATCATATTCGAAAAAGACCTCAAAAAAGCAAAAAAATAAATACCACAATCATATTACCTAAACCAATAACCAAATGCACAATAAAGTTAGTTTAAAAGAAAAAATAGGCTACGGTCTTGGAGATGCCGCTTCATCAATGTTCTGGAAAATCTTCAGTATGTATCTCTTATTTTTCTACACCGATGTTTTCGGATTGGCACCTGCTGTTGTGGGAACCATGTTTTTAATTACCCGAATTTGGGATTCTTGTTTTGACCCAATCGTAGGAATCATTGCTGATAGAACCAAAACTAAATGGGGAAAATTTCGACCTTATTTATTTTGGGTGGCAATCCCTTTTGCCGTAATCGGAATACTTACTTTTTATACACCAGACTTTGACGAAAAAGGCAAAATAATATATGCATACGTTACCTATTCCTTAATGATGATGGTATACTCATTGATAAACGTACCATATGCATCCCTTTTGGGAGTAATCTCATCAGACAGAAAAGAGCGCAATACACTTTCCTCTTATCGAATGGTATTTGCATTTGGCGGAAGCCTTTTGGCACTTTGGCTTATTGAGCCTTTAGTAAATTATTTTGGAGGAAATTTAAATTCCAAAATCGGTTGGTTATCTACCATCATTGTTTTTGGAGTTATTACAACTGCCTTTTTCTGGGGGTGTTTTTTCTTTACAAAAGAAAGAGTAAAACCAATCTCCGACGAAAAAACCGATTTAAAACTAGACTTAAAAGATTTATTAAAAAACAAACCTTGGTGGATACTTCTTGGTGCTGGAATTGGTGCTTTAATCTTCAATTCAATCCGTGATGGAGCAGCTGTTTTCTATTTTAAATATTATGTAAGCAGTGCCGTAAACTTTGATTTCACGTTATTCGGAACTCCTTTTCATATGACACCCACTTCTATTTATTTGGTTTTAGGACAAGCCGCAAATATCATCGGAGTTATTATTGCAACCCCTATTGCAAACAAAATCGGGAAGAAAAAAACCTTCTTTGGCGCAATGGCTATGGCTGCAATTCTTAGCCTGGTTTTCTATTTCTTCGGGAAAGAAGACGTATTCCTTATCATGACATTTCAAGTATTAATTAGTATTTGCGCTGGTTGTATTTTCCCATTAATATGGTCTATGTATGCCGATAGCGCCGATTACTCGGAGTGGAAACAAGGTCGTAGAGCAACAGGTCTAGTATTCTCTGCTTCTTCGATGTCTCAAAAATTTGGATGGACAATTGGTGGCGCTGCAACAGGATGGCTATTGGGATATTACGGCTTTCAGGCCAATGTAGAACAAACGGCAGTTACACAAAACGGAATCCAGCTAATGTTAAGTATTCTTCCTGCCATAGCGGCAATAATCTCCTTCATTTTTATACTGTTTTACCCTTTAACCGAAGAGAAATTACAAATAATTGAACAAGATCTTAACGAAAAAAGAAATCTTATATAAATAATTAAAACTTGATATAGCACATTATATTTATGACTACAATAAAATCCGTAACCACGTTTCAAGAACGAAAAGTGGAATTAGAAAAAGAATTAAAAACACTTTTGGAATTAAAAAACGAGCCACAACCCATTGTTGGAAATGGCATTTACACCCGTTACATTAATCCTGTAGTTACTGCTGCTCATGCCCCTATTAACTGGCGTTTTGATTTAGACGAAAAAACAAATCCTTTTCTTCAGGAAAGAATCGGAATCAATGCCGCTTTTAATGCCGGTGCGATGAAGTTTAACGGAAAATACATTCTTGCCGTTCGTGTAGAAGGTATCGACAGAAAATCTTTTTTTGCTATTGCAGAAAGTCCAAATGGAGTTGATAATTTTCAGTTTTGGGATAAACCATGCGTGATACCTCAAACCGAAGAACCAGACACCAATGTCTATGATATGCGTTTAACAAGGCATGAAGATGGATGGATTTACGGCATTTTTTGTACCGAAAGAAAAGACCCAAAAGCGCCAAAAAATGATACAAGTTCTGCTATAGCAAATGCCGGAATTGTGCGCACCAAAGACTTAATTATTTGGGAAAGACTCCCAGATTTAATCTCGAATACAGGACAACAGCGTAATGTGGTATTACATCCCGAATTTGTAAATGGAAAATATGCTCTGTATACACGTCCGCAAGATGGATTTATAGATGTAGGAAGCGGTGGCGGAATCGGACTTGGATACATCGATGACATGAACAATCCTGTTGTAAAGGATGAAAAAATCATCTTTGGTAAAAAATACCACACTATTTACGAACTTAAAAATGGTTTGGGTCCAGCTCCTATAAAAACCAAAAAAGGATGGTTACATCTCGCGCATGGTGTACGAAATACAGCAGCAGGCTTACGCTATACACTATATATATTTATGACCGATTTGCATGATATTGCCAAAGTTACTCATGTTCCTGGAGGACATTTTATGGGGCCAGAAGGTATTGAAAGAGTTGGTGATGTATCGAATGTATTATTCTCAAACGGTTGGATTGAGAAAGAAGATGGAACCATTTTTATTTATTATGCATCATCAGATACTAGAATGCATGTAGCCGTTTCGACTGTAGATAAATTGGTAGATTATGTATTAAATACTCCAGAAGACACCTTTATCTCGGCTGGATCTGTAAATACAATTATTAATCAAGTAGATAAAAACAACGCAATTTAATATTCCGTGTCAGTAAAACTAAAGCAACTTAAATCCGAATTATCGACTGAACTTGATAACATTTTAAAGTACTGGTCTAAAAAAACGATTGATACTAAAAATGGCGGATTCATCGGTGAGATAAACAATCAAGATATTATAATTGATAATGCAGATAAAGGTTCTGTATTAAACGCAAGAATTTTATGGACATTCTCATCCAGTTACCAGATTACCCAAAAAGAAGCACATAAAAAAATCGCAAAAAGAGCTTTTGAATACCTTTCAGAATACTTTTATGACTCCGAATATGGTGGTTTGTTTTGGAGCATCAACTATGATACTACTCCAAAAGATACTAAGAATCAGATTTATGCTTTGGCTTTTGCTATCTATGGATTATCCGAATATTATGCTATTTCCAAAGACGACAAAGCTTTGGAGATAGCTATAAATCTATATCTGGAAATTCAAAAACACAGTTACGACCCAATAAACAAAGGATATTACGAAGCTTTTACGAGAGATTGGAAATCTATCGCCGACTTGCGTTTGAGCGATAAAGATGCCAACGAAAAAAAGACAATGAATACGCATTTGCATATCGTAGAAGCTTATGCCAACCTATTTAAAGTTTGGAAAGACAAAACCTTACAAAGTGATATCATTGAATTATTGGAAACTATAGAAACCCATTTTATAAATACCGAAACAGGGCATTTACGTTTGTTTTTTGACGAAAACTGGAAAGAAAAACCAGATGTTATTTCATACGGACATGATATCGAAGCAGCTTGGCTTTTATTGCAATGTGCCAAAATAGCCGAAAATGAAAATCTTATTGCGCGTTATAAGAAATATGCTGTTCTACTTACAGATGCCACCTTTGAAGGTATTGATTCCGATGGTGGTTTATGGTATGAATATGATCCTGAAACCAACGAATTAATTGCCGAAAAACATTGGTGGCCACAAGCCGAATTACTTATTGGTTTCTTTAATACGTATGAAATTACCGAAGAGGAAAAGTACCTGAACGTAGTTTATAAAAACTGGGGGTTTATCAAGAAATACATTCTTGATTCTAAAAATGGCGAATGGCATTGGGGAATTCACAAAGATTATAGTTTAATCGAAAAAGACAAAGCTGGTTTTTGGAAATGTCCGTATCACAACGGTCGTGCTTGTATAGAATTAATTAATCGCATAAAATCCTAAACATAATGAAACAATCATTTCTTAAAACAGCATTTTTAAGCACCGTATTTCTCGCATTATTAAGTTGTTCTTCGGATAATAACACCGACACAAATCCGGTAGTTGTACCGCCAGTTCTTGTAGATACCGACCCGCTTACAACTACAAATGTTGCCACATATATGGTAGATAAAAATGCAACAAAAGAAACGATTGCTTTGTTTTACAACTTAAAAAAACTAGCCAAAACCAAATTTGCAATTGGTCAACAAGATGCCTTTAATGGGTTTTATAAAGATGCAGGTGGAGACTCGGATATTAAAAAAAATACAGGAAATGACCCAGCAATTTTAGGTTCGGATTTTATGTTTATTACAGATAAAAACAATAATGAACAAAGTGATAATTGGTTTTATCAGCAAGAGAAAAAGATTACCGATGATGTAAAATCCGCTTACGCAAAAGGGATAATAAACACTTTTTGCTGGCATTTAAGAGAACCGAATAACGAGGATTCTTTTTATGCAGCCGATATGACAATGGAACAGAAAAATACTGCTTTTAAAAGTATTTTACCTAATGGAGCAAACCACGAATGGTACAAGAAAAAACTCGACAAAGTAGCCAGTGTAGTTGCTAATTTAAAAGGTGTCAATGGTGAATTAATTCCGATAATCTTCAGACCATTTCATGAATTTGATGGAAGCTGGTTTTGGTGGGGTGCTAATTTTTGTACTGCCGAAGAATATAAAACTGCCTATCAGTTTACCGTTGATTATTTAAAAAATACCAAAGGCGTTCATAATATTTTATATGCCTTTTCTCTAGACAACTCCTATACTACCGAAGCCAATTATTTAAGTCGTTATCCCGGCGATGCGTATGTAGATATTTTAGGAATTGATAATTACGGAGACTTTAATAACCAAGGACAAGCCGGTGCCGATAAAGCAAATGCTAAACTAAAAATTATAGCCGATTTGGCTAAAACCAAAGTTAAAATTGCTGCAATGACCGAAACTGGTTACCAAATTACAAGTTCTAATACACCTATAACAAATTGGTTTTCGACATTTTTATACAGCGCCTTAACTTCGAATAATATCGAGGTAAGTTATGTAATGTTCTGGACAAATAATAAAGATGCCTATTATGTACCAAACGCAACGGCTACAAATGCAAGTGATTTTAAAAGTTTTACAACAAAATCAAAATCGGCTTTGATGAATACTTTACCAAAAATGTATGAGTTACCAAAGTAAGAAATCATTATTAACGATAAATCTCCTAGCCCTGATAGCTGTGGAAATCCTTTCTTGTTTTTCTTTAAAACAAGAAAGATTGTAACGAATAGCAGGATTAGCTCCTAATAAAAAACACCATGAAAAATATGCTTTCAAAAATTACTTTCGCTCTATTTTTTGCAACCTCAATTTGTATGGCTCAACCAAAAATCACTGTAAAAGGAACTCAGTTTTTTAAAGATGATAAACCTTATTCTTATGTTGGCACCAATTATTGGTACGGAAGTTTATTGGGTTCTAAGAAAATTGGCGACAGAAAAAGATTGCTTCGTGAGCTTGATTTAATGAAGAAAAACGGAATCGATAATTTGAGGATTTTGGTCGGTGCCGAAGGTGGAACCTACGATTATACTGTAACTCCTGCTTTACAATACGAACAAGGAAAATATAACGAGGACTTGCTGGACGGCTTGGATTACCTGATTGCCGAGATGGGAAAACGCCAAATGTATGCTGTTTTATACCTGAATAATAACTGGGAATGGTCGGGCGGAATGTCGCAATATTTGGAATGGAACGGCTACGGGAAAATTCCGAATCCGAATATAAAACCGAATACTTGGCCGCAATTTATGAGTTTTGTTGCCCAATATCATAGTTGCGAGCCTTGTATTGAAGGTTTTAGAAATCATATTAAATTTATTTTAGGCAGAACAAATGCCTACAATAATAAAAAATACACCGAGGATCCTGCGATTATGGCATGGCAAATTGCCAATGAACCTCGCGTTTTAACGGTTGAAAATGAAAAGGCATTTACGCTTTGGTTAAATAATGTTGTGGACTTAATTGACAGCTTGGATTCTAACCATTTGATTTCAACGGGTTCGGAAGGAAAAGCGGGTTCGAATGATGACTTAGCAACATTTGAACGTACACATGCCAATCCTAAAATTGATTATCTAACAATGCATATCTGGCCAAAAAATTGGGGTTGGTATAAAGCCGAAGATGCACAAAATACTTTGCCAATTGCTATAGAAAAAGCCAATATTTATATTAATGAACATATTGCTATTGCAAAAGCATCGAACAGGCCTATTGTAATTGAAGAATTTGGCTTGCCTAGAGAAAATGAAAGTTTGTTAACGACGAGTTCTCCCGATAACCGAAATGTTTTTTACAAATCTTTCTTTGACCGTTTGGTCGAAAGTCATAAAAACAAAGAAGCCTTACAAGGGGTAAATTTCTGGGGTTTTGGCGGGGAAGGAAAAGCGGTTAACGAAACCGGAAAATGGAATCCAGGCGATACTTTTACTGCCGATCCACCTCAAGAACCACAAGGTTTAAATACCGTTTTTTCGAGCGATAAATCAACACTGGAAATGGTAAAAAAATATAATTCAAAATTAAAATAATATTGTAGAGACGCGCAAAAATAGACGCACTGCTGTGAGTCTCAACAACGCGTCTCTACAATACAATCTATCCTAAAATAGTTTCAATCGCTTTTAATTCTTCTTGAGAAAAATCAAGATTTTGCAAACTATCTATATTATTATTTAGCTGTCCTACAGAACTTGCTCCAATTAAAACCGATGTAATTCGGTTGTCTTTTAATAACCAAGCCAGTGCCATTTGTGCCAAAGATTGGTTTCTGTTTTTAGCAATTTCGTTCAAGGCAATAATCTTTAATACTTTTTGCTCCGATACTTCCTCGAGTTGTAAATGTCCGTTTGGATTTGAAGCTCTGGAATTTTCAGGAATCCCTTTCAAGTATTTATCGGTTAAAAGTCCTTGTGCCAAAGGCGAAAATGCAATACATCCTACTCCTTTTTCTTCCAGAACATCTAGTAAACCTGCTTCGGCTTCGCGAACAAACATCGAATATTTAACCTGATGAATTAAACAAGGCGTTCCCAATTGTTTTAAAATTGCCGTTGCTTCTCGGGTTTGTTCTGCATTATAATTGGATATTCCTGCGTACAATGCTTTTCCACTTCTTACAGCGTAATCCAAGGCCATCATGGTTTCTTCAAGTGGTGTTTCGGGATCAAAACGATGTGAATAAAAAATATCTACATAATCAAGTTTCATTCGTTTTAAACTCTGGTCTAAGCTCGATAATAAGTATTTTCGAGAACCCCAATCACCATAAGGTCCGTCCCACATGGTGTAACCAGCCTTGGTAGAAATTACGATTTGATCGCGCCTATTTCCTTGAAAATTATGCCACAATATTTTTCCGAAATTTTCTTCGGCAGAACCTGGAACCGGTCCATAATTATTGGCTAAATCAAAGTGTGTGATCCCTTTATCAAAAGCTTCTTTGATAATACTTTCTCCATTTTCAAAATTATCTACCGAACCGAAATTATGCCATAATCCCAAAGAAATTTGCGGTAATAATAAACCGCTTTTTCCGCATCTGTTGTATTTCATTTTAATCTATTTATTGATATAATTCCTTGTAACCAATCAAAATTATTTTAAAGCAAATTAGCGCTTTATTTTTATAAATTTGTATAAATTTAATAATTATAAATACTAACTGGCAAAATTTAATTTCTATAAATTCAGACATCCGATTCGGCAAACCTATTATTACAGGAACTCGAATTTGTGTTTCTGATATCCTTTCGTGGCTTGCTAACGGAATGTCATATGATGAAATTATCGAAGATTTTCCCGAGTTAAAAAAAGAGCATATTCTTGCCGCTCTAGCTTTTGCGGCAAATAGAGAAAACATCACAAAAATAATTGCAGCTTAATAAAATTACTTCTTGATACAAATATTTCATGGAGAATTCTCAAACTTGTTGAAAATGATTTTTCAGGCACTTTTCATTCACAGAATATTACTAGCGTAAATCAACCTGCAAAAGATATAGAAATTTGGGAATTTGCAAGGCAAAATAACTTCACCATACTCACCCATGATGATGATTTTGAAAAATTATTACTTTTAAAGGGAGTTCCTCCAAAAGTAATAATTTTAAAAACATTCAATAAGAGCACAAAACAAATTGCTGAAATTCTGATTTAAAAAAAAGAAATCATAAAATCATTTATTTCGAATGATGAACTAATGATTTTAAAGATTTATTAAATACTCCAATTCAAAACCGCTTTCCTGTCATTTATTTTAATACTCTAAAACAGTATTCTTTATGAATTGAGCTTATCTTTTAATTCATGTAGTTTTTCGGGGATATCATGTATTTTTTTCAGTTTGAAAGAGAAATAAATATAAAAAATACCTATTGCAATAAAAGCAAAAGCAGTCCAATACACTAATGAAAGCCCAGCAAAAATAGGATTCCATAATAATATGAATGAAAATATAATTCCTAGTATTCCTAAAAACAAAAGATTCCCCCAATCCTTAACGCCATAACTCTTTAAATCAAAAGCAATAACTATCGCCATGATAGAACGGAATAAAATTACAAATCCTACGTATAACGGAAGTATTGTAATAGAAATTAACGGATTAGAAATAAGCAATATCCCTACTACCAATCCTAAAATCCCCGATGCTAACGTCCATCCCCAATTGTCAAGTTTTTTTCTATTTGAAAGTGCAAAAATAACCTCAAAAACTCCAGTCGCCAGAAATGAAATACTAAAAAGAAATGCAAGGGTTAAATAAGCCGCCAATGGTGTTATAAAAGACCAAATTCCGATTCCAACAAAAAGTATTCCCACTAGTAATGGAATGTACCAGTAATCAATAGCAATTTTCACTTTTTTAAATAAAGAATTTTCCATAAGTATATTTTAAAATCGTGCTTACTCTATAAAGTTTTCAGCTTACCTTTAATTATTAACCTCGTCATGAAACAACCTTTTATTTGGCTACCGTCTGGATATAAGTACAAAAAACAAACACGAATTACACTAACTAATTTGTGAAATTCGTGTCCAAAATTTATTTATAATATTGTGTTCATTCAGTAGCTTTATTTGGAGCATTTTATTTCGAAGTTTCTCAAAGATAACGAATTTAAAATCGTATTTGTAAAAAATTACTCATGTTTTTTCATTTAAACCAGCCTGCTATTTCAATTCAAAACCACTTTCTAATCCTTTATCAGAGCTTCCCCCTACCATTATTTTAAAAGTTCCTGCTTCAACCAGATAGTTTCCTTCGTTATCATAAAAGCCTAATTCTTTTTGGCTTAAAGTAAAAGTGACTATTTTGGTTTCTCCTTTTTTGAGATCTAATAATTCAAACCCTTTAAGTTCTTTTACAGGTCTTGCAATGCTTGCAAAATCATCGTGAATATATAATTGAGCCACTTCTTTTCCGTCGTAATTACCTGTGTTTGTAACCTCAACCATAACATTTACAGGCTCATTTTTTATAAAAACAGCTTTGTTTACTTTCAGATTTTTATATTCAAATGTGGTATAACTTAATCCAAAACCAAACGGATATAAAGGTGTTTTCTCTACATCGGTATAATGGGACCAGAATACGTTTTTATCACTATTTACAGGACGTCCTGTACTGTAATTGTTATAATAAATAGGAACCTGACCTATATTTCTTGGAAAAGAAATTGGCAATTTACCACTTGGATTGTAATCACCATATAATACTTGTGCAACAGCATTTCCTGTTTGTGTTCCTAAATGCCAAGCCTCTACAATTGTCGGGATATGCTCGGCAGCCCAAGGAATACTTAACGGACGGCCATTATTTAATACCAATACAATATTAGAATTTACTTTGTATATTTCTTCTAGTAATTCTTGCTGTAAACCTGGTAAATCAAGGTTTGTCCGGCTACGTCCTTCCCCACTCTGGAAACCATGTTCTCCCAAAACCATTACCACAACATCGGCATTTTTGGCTGCTTTTTTAGCCGCTTCAAATCCGCTTTTATCGGTTGTATTAAAAACGACCTCATCGAGGAAAGTAGTTTTCCCAACCGTTAAATCCGCTCCCTTTTCAAATGTGAGCTGATTGTCTTTGTATTGCTGCATTCCTTCCAGAACCGAAACTGCTGTATTATCATCCGAAGCAATTCTCCAACTTCCCAACGGACTATTTTTATCATTTGCCAAAGCTCCAATCAAAGCAATCTTCTGCCCGGATTTCTTTAGCGGAAGCAAATTATTATCATTTTTAAGCAATACAATTGACTTTTTTGCCATGTCCAAAACGCCGTCGTTATTGGCTTTATTACCTATAGTAGCTTTCTCGCGTTTTTCATCACAATATTTATATGGATCATCAAATAATCCTAATTCAAATTTCACTCTTAAAATTCTGCGTACTGCATCATCTACCAAAGCTTCTTTTACTTTGCCGTCTTTAACCAACTTTGCCAATTCGGTAACATATAAATATGATTCCATATCCATATCCGATCCTGCTGTTACCGCTTTTTGCGTAGCATCAGCACCATCTTTGGCATAACCGTGCGCAATCATTTCACGAACCGAAGCCCAATCGGAAACTATAAAACCATCAAATTTCCATTTCCCCTTCAGAATATCTCTTTGCAAAAAACTATTTCCAGTTGCCGGAACTCCATTAAGAATATTAAACGAATTCATAAACGTACGAACTCCTGCCTCTGTAGCTGCTTTAAAGGGTGGTAAAACGGTATTATACAATTTAGAAATACTCATATCTACCGTGTTATAATCACGACCTGACTCGGCAAAACCATAAGCTGCAAAATGTTTCGCACAAGCAGCAATCGTATTTACCTTACTCAAATCCTCTTTAGTATCGCCTTGAAAACCTGTAACTCTCGCAATTGCGACTTTACTCCCTAAATAAGGATCTTCACCAGCGCCTTCCATCACTCGTCCCCAACGTGCATCGTTCGAAATATCGACATTCGGACCAAATGTCCAGTTAATTCCAGATGCCGAAGCTTCATCGGCAGCAATACTAGCCGATTTTTTAATCGCTTGCATATCCCAACTTGCAGCTTCTGCCAGCGGAATCGGACTCAATGTTTTATAACCGTGGATAACATCAAAACCTATAATTAACGGGATTCCTAAACGTGTTTCTTCAACAGCAATTTTCTGTACTGCACGAACTTCTTTTACTCCACGAACCGTAAGCATCGAGCCAACCCAACCTTTACGTAAATGCTCGTATTTTAATTCGGCATTTCCTCCTTTGGGTGCCGGTCCTGTTACATCCCAAAACCCATTATATTGGTTCATTTGTCCCACTTTTTCTTCCAGCGTCATTTGTTTCATTAACAAATCAATGCGTTCTTCGACAGGTTTATTTTTATCTAAATATGACTTTTTTTGTGCATCCATAATTCCAATTGTAAAAAGGGTAAAAACCCCAATAGTTATTATTTTTTTATTTTTCATAATGGTTAAATAGTTTAATATTTTGGGCGTGTCCCGCCGAAAAAAGCGGGTCGGGCTATTCGCTTCAAGTCCTCGCACTTCCTTCGTCAGGCTGTGGGCTTTCCACTGCTATCCCCTCACGCGAACGGGTTAACGAGCTCATTTTATTTTCAAAAAAAAATTAAATTTCTACAATCTTGTTACTCCTATTACGGAACTTCGACTTCGCTCAGTCTGACAAAAAATGAGACATAACAAAAAAACGCATCAATCCGTTACATCAATAAAATTCTATCTAACTCTTTACGAAAGGAACGCGGGTTTAAAACGGATTTAAAAAAATAATAGATGAAAAATCCGTTTAATCCGTGTTTTCGCCTTAGCGAATCCGTTTAATCCGCGTTCCTCTATAGACAATTTACTTCGTCTGTTCGCTATCGCTCGGGTGGCAAAGAATCTAAAATCCAAATTTTCTTTATTCCGTAATAAAACAAGAAGCAGGCAAATTTGCCTTATTAAATAAATTCGACTGGATTGTATTTCCCCATGCAAAACGAACTTTTGCAGGAGCATTAACCTTTTTGCTTACTAATACCACTTCATTATTTTTGATTTCGGCTTCGGCTGGATAAAAAACGTCATCGGTTCCTGCTATTTCAAACTGTTGTTCTTTTTTGTCTTTAAAATACAATCCATCGGCATAATCAAAAGAAATGACTGCTTTGTTTTTCTCTATCTTAATTCCTTTATAAAGCGGACTATTTACCAAATGGGTATTGGTTTTATAGGTATTTTCCAAAGCTAGATTTGCCAAACGAATTCCAACCGTTTTCTTATCCTTTGGATGAATTTCTTTCACATCACTAACGTCGCTTATTACAACCATTCCAGTATTAGGAACTTCTTTAAGGACTTTGCGTTGTGCATCTCTCACCTCTACATTCGAAAAATTATTACTTCCAGTTTTATAAGGTGCAATCTGTACAAAATAAAACGGAAAATCGTCTTGCCAAACTTTTCTCCAAGAGGTAATCAAAGCCGATAATGTTTTGTCATAAATAGTAGAACCTACATTCGACTCGCCCTGATACCAGATTGTTCCAGCAATTTTAAAACCTGCCAAAGGATAAATCATCGCATTATAAGCGCGTCCGGGTTGTCTTGGTCCATATTCCTGCTCATTGAGTTTTTTAGCGTTTTCTGCCAGAAGAGGATCATTTGCAACCACTTCTTCGGGCATCCAGATTTCGGCAGGAGTTCCACCCCAATTTGAAGAGATTAAACCTATTGGAACATTCTTTAGATCTTCTTGTAAACGTTTGCCAAAAAAATATCCAACGGCACTAAAATATTTCATAGTTTCTGGATTCGATTCGACCCAGTTTCCTAATAAATTATTCTGAGGGGTTGTAGCGGTTAATTTTGGAACAGTAAAAAACCGAATATTTGGGTTAGTCGCATTTTTTACTTCTTCATCGCCATTATCGATTCCCCAACTTGCAGACATTTCCATATTCGATTGTCCGGAACAAACCCAAACTTCTCCTATAAGAATATTTTTAAGTACTACTTCGTTATATCCTTTTATAGTAATAGTATAAGGTCCTCCAGCTTCGGGCGTTTTAATCTTGAGTTCCCATTGTGCCTGATTATTAGCTACAACTTTATATTCCTGATTGTTCCAACTAGACACTAATTTGATTTCTTCTTTAGGATTCCCCCAACCCCATATTTTAACTTCGGCATTGCGTTGCAAAACCATATTATCACCAAAAATATTCGGAAGAGAAGCGTTTGCCATCATAGTACTGGAAATCATCAGAAAGAAAACAAACTTAAATATATTATTTTTCATTTAGTAACTTTTTTAAAAATGGAGCATATTCATCCGCCAATACTTTATGGTCGGCAATATCGGGATGCCCTAAACAACCTTTCGGAATCATTGGTTTAAACTTAAAAATAATGATTGTCTTATGTGTTTTATCAGTCGCAAAAGCTTCTTTTATTTTCTTCAGGCAATTCTCAAAAATGACTGCTTTTTCGCCATTTACCATTGGACTATTTGTAATAACGATTTGTGTTTTTGGATTGTGTTTATACAACATCTTTATAAAATTGATGTAATTCGAAATATATTTTTCGGCATTAAAAGGCAAACGTTCTTTCTTGCCATCTCCACCAGAAAAATCATTCGTTCCTAAAGCAATACTTATAATATCAGGCTGAAAAGCAAAATCATATTTGGGTTTCGAAGCGTCTTTCGTTAAGTATAAATTCTCATACACATCGGGCATAATTGCTTCATCTTTATTCTCATCATTCCAGTTGCGATACATTCCTATTCCAGATACAGAACTCATTAAATAATCTACGCCAATTGCTCTGGAAAGTACAGGTCCGTAAGCATAATAAGCATTATGATGGTCAAAATATTCCCCTTTATCACAAGGAATATCCGATGGATCACTTGCAGCTCCACAAGTAATAGAATCACCTATAAACTCAATTTTCTTTTTCTTTATGGAAGTTATTGAAGTTAATTTTGCCGTTGTCCCCACAAATAAAACACCTCCCGTATGTGCTTCGGTAGTTTTATAAATTGTTAGGTTATGGACTTTTTTAGTTGAGGTAACTTTAACAGGAAAAGATTGTACTGCGCCTTTTTCAATTCTTAATTTACCTATATATTCCCCGTCCAGAACCAAAGAAACATAATTATGATGCTCCCAGGAATCAACGCTTTGTAGTGAAATCACACATTCATTTCCTGTGAAATTAAATGAAACCGAAGATGCAGAACCAATAAGCATTACCTTATTATTGTCCAGTTTTTCGACACGACCATTGTATAGAAATGTACTGTTTTTGCTTTGCGAAATCGAAACTATCGAAATCGTTAAAAACAGAATTAAAAGCGGTATTTTTTTGATAAACATAATTTATTTCTTAAAATATATACGAGATTAACAAATATAAATCATTTACATACTTCAGGAAGATACTAAAATGTCAAATAGTAATAAAAAAACACCAATCCTATTACGCATTCTCAAGATTCATTATAAACCATTCCTTTGATATTAAAAAGCAACCACATACCTTTATAAATTAAATACCACTTCCTTTAAAGATGAAATTTCCCATTTATATATTATTTGCCACAGCTATTTTAGTATCTTCTTTTACCATAAAAAAAGAAGATAATATCATAAGAAATCAAATTCAAGAAATACAAACTACAACAGATAGAGATTCTATTATTACATATTCTAAACAATATTTGGGAACGCCTTATTCATATGCCGGGAATAATCCTAAAAAGGGATTTGATTGTTCCGGCTTTGTCAATTATGTTTTTAAACATTTTAATGTTAGCGTACCCAGAAGTTCAAGCGGTTATAAAAATTTGGGAATTACAAAGAAAGCTGAAGACTTTAAAATTGGAGATGTTTTAGTTTTTTACGGTTATAAAAACAAAAACATTGTGGGACATGTTGGGATCATCTGTGAAGCCAATGGCATGAAGTCAAAATTCATACATGCTTCCTCAGGAAAAGCGGGGAGCGTAACTATTAGTGCATTGGACTCAGAACATTACACGAAACGTTTTTATAAGTGTATTAGCGTAATGCCTAAATAGATTTTTTTTTGCCACGAATTACACCAATTTTCACTAATTAAATTGTGTTAATCTGATTGCCTAAAAAGGAACACGGATGACACGGATTTTTCCATTCTATAATTTTAAAAAAATCAGTCCCGAAACTTCTGAATCAGCGTCTTTCCTTTAAGAAATCTACATCATCCGCATTTTATATTTTTTATTACCTTTATTCTTCAGTCAATAATTTGATCAAACTTTCGTCTTTTTGATAAATATCTTTATAAAAATTCAAATTCCCATCTCGATCTACCCAAGCGGTAAAATAACCAATATAAACAGGAACTTTCTTTTTTAGCGTATACCAACTTTCTTTGCCTGCATGCATTGCTTTATCAATTCTTTCTGGAGTCCATGTAGGATCTTGTTTTAAAAGTTCAATTGCCAATTCTCTCGGTTTTGCTACACGTACACAGCCATGACTAAAGGCTCTGTTTTCCCTCTCGAATAAACTTTTTGCAGGCGTGTCATGCAAATAAATATTATTTGAATTTGGAAATAAAAACTTCACCAAACCAAGCGAATTATTTTTCCCCGGTAACTGACGAACTGAGCCATTATTCCATTCCAGATTTTTCTTTGCTAAATAATTCTTGTCTTTAGCTATTCCTGGTTTAATCTCTTTATTGATGATACTTGTAGGAACATTCCAATATGGGCTAAAAACAATATTACTCATCATTCCACTAAAAATAACAGTTTGCGTCATCACTTTCCCTACAACAACTGCTGATACAAAAGCAATTTCGTTATCACGAATTAAATACAATTTAAACTCTGGAATATTAATTTCTATATATTCTTTGCCTTTTTCGAGTGCAGGGTCAATCCATCTACAACGTTCCATATTGGCAATTATCGTTTTAATTCTGTCAGAAACCGGAATATTCATTTCGACAATATGCTCCGATGAGATTTTGCCATTTACGGTATTCCCATTATGCGATTGATAATTTTTAACCCCTTCGGCCAAAACATCATCATAGACTAAACTTTTATTATCCTCTTTCAGTTCGCCGGTTATAAATAATCGCTCTCGGATTTGTCCAACAGCAAGAGCCGAATCTCCTTTTTTTAGACTTTTAAAATCATCTCCTACTTCAATTGTTTTCCAACCTCCTTTTTTTTCAATTTCTCTATATTGATGAAGTGCATCACGAAGCTTATAGTATTGGCTGAACATTTTGCTTTTTTTATCATCACTTATAGTAGACTTATTATAGATAGAATCTGAAAAAATCTGATAATTTACTTTTTTTCGAGGTAAAAGCCATTCTAATGATTTGGTGGTTTTTTCATCTATACCAGATACTTTCTGAACATAATAAAAGTATAAATTAGTAATCATCAAATCTGTATCAACTTGAGATAGTTTATTTTCAGAAGTATGTTCAAAAATAGGACTGATCTTTTCATTGTAAGGAAAATTAGCTTCTAATCCTTCCTGGTCTAATCCTTTGTATTTATTAAATAATGTATTTGCGAACTCTACTATACCTTTATTATCCAACCATAATTGAGTAGATTTATTTTTCTTGTATAATGCTAAGACATCATTCTGAAATTTAAGCAATTTAGGATATGCTTGATAAAAAGCAGCAATGCCAGAACTATCAATTGTAATTTTAAGTTCATCAACTCCTTTTTCAGAAACATTTTTTGACTCTTCCTCTCTCTTTTCCGACTTTTTATTGCAAGAAACAGTAGCAAAAAGAATGATAACAGCAATAAGTGGATATAGAGTTTTCATAATAATATTTTTAATAAAAATAGAAAAGTTTTAGTAAAAATAAACCATTTGTAAAAAAATTAATCGTCGCTTTACAATCCTCCATATTACTTCATAAACAAAAAAAAACTCCAAGCAACATAATTGCTTAGAGTTTAAAAATATTATTGGCATATTTTTAAATAACTGACCCCTTTAAAGTAAGTATTTTTGGAGTCGCTTCGGCACTCGTGGTAACTGTAACTGTTTTAGAAAATGCCCCTTTGCTCGCAGCGTTATAAGTTGCTGTGATTTTTGTTGATTTTCCAGGAAGTATTGGTTCCTTTGTATAATTTGTTGCCGTGCAACCACAAGAACCTTGAACACTTGTAATAACTACAGCTGTTTTTCCTGTGTTTTTAAATTCAAAATCAATTGCTTTAGGTACATTCAGAGGAATTTGTCCCACATCAATAGTTTCTGTTTTCCATGTAATACTACCATCTGCCGAAGCACTTTTTGATACTAATGACTGCACTGGAGCAATTGCAGAGAAAGACATTAATCCTAATGTCAATACTAATAATAAAGGTTTGATAATTTTCATAGTCTAAAATTTTAAATGATTATTTGGTTTGTCATTTTTGAACATTACAAATATAAACCCCATAAAAACGAGTTGCTGTTAAGCGATCTCAAATGTTTGTTAACGACTTGTTAATCGCTATTTATAAAGATATTTTTGATTAATATTACACCTTGTAAATTACATTTAAGTGAAAATAAACAGGCTCAACAGCATTATCCTTCTGGGTTTTATAGCAATCATCGGCATACTGGTCGCACAATTACTATGGACCAAAGAAGCTTTTACGCTTGAGCAAAAAAAACTGAATCAGAAAACACACATTGCATTACTTGAAGTAGCCAGAAAACTGCATGAAAGTACCAGTAACGAGTTGCCTGCCCAAAGTCCTATCCAAAAAATATCTAATGACTATTATGTTGTAAACATCGAGAATGCTTTTGAACCCGATATCTTAGAATTTTATTTAAAATCGGAATTCAAGAAAATGAATATTACAACCGATTTTGAATTTGCCATGTATAATTGCCAGAGCAATGAAATGGTTTATGGAAATTATATTTCTTTATCCAAAAATACCAAAGAGAAACAATTGGTTCATTTCCCGAAACATAAAGATCTGGTTTATTATTTTGCTGTCCGTTTTCCTAATGAAACCAGTTATATCTTCAGCTCAATGCGATTTTGGTTTGTGCTTTCGATAATGCTTATTATTATTTTACTCATTTATATCTATTCGATTTTTACGCTTTTGCAGCAAAAGAAATACTCCGAATTGCAACGTGATTTTATTAATAACATGACACATGAATTCAAAACTCCATTGGCCTCTATCTTAATCGCTTCCAATTATTTAATTAAACAAGACCCAATTAAGGAAGATAAAAAACTTGAGAAATATACCGAAATCATTATCAATCAAAGTGGTAAATTAAACAATCATATTGAGAAGATTCTGAGTATTGCAAAATCCGATTATACGCCTTTAGAACTCGAACTGAAAGAGATTTCAATTATTTCCGCTATTGAAGAAACAATAGAAAACATCAAACTAAAATACCCAGATACCGATATAAAAATTGAATCTGATGCTGCAAATTATTCTATTGTTACCGATGTTTTTCATTTTATAAACATCGTTTATAACCTTCTGGATAATGCGATAAAATATTGTGACACTAAGCCCGAAATAATCATTCGTTTATCCAAAGAAAATCAACTATTAAAAGTTGCTTTTATAGATAACGGAATTGGTATTGCTAACAAAAATATTTCTTTTATCTTCGATAAATTTTATAGAATTCCAAATGAAAAAAGTACGCAGTCAAATGGTTTTGGATTAGGCTTGTATTATGTAAAAAAGATTTGCAACTTGCATCAATGGAAAATCAATGCTACTAACAATCCCGAAAAAGGGATAACCATAACCATATTAATTCCGTACAAAAAATGAGTATTTTCAAAATTCTTTACACCGAAGATGATGAAACCTTAGCGTTTCTTACCAAAGATAATTTGGAACAAAATAATTATGAGGTAACACATTGCTGCAACGGAGAATTAGGTTTGGAAGCTTTTAATAAAAGTAATTTTGATGTTTGTATTTTGGATATTATGATGCCTAAAATAGATGGATTTGAACTGGCTACCGAAATACGAAAAAACAACTCCGATATTCCTATTATTTTCCTTTCGGCAAAAACATTAAAAGAAGACCGAATAAAAGGATTGCGATTGGGTGCCGATGATTATCTCGTGAAACCTTTTAGTATTGAAGAACTACTCCTTAAAATTGAAATATTCTTAAAGCGTTCGCAAAAGAATGACTCCATAGATAAATCCGTTTATAAAATCGGAAAATACCATTTTGACATTCAGAATTTCATTTTATATAATGAAAACGAAAAAACAAGTCTTACACAACGCGAGTCTGAACTGCTGAAGCTATTTATAGATAATAAAAATACTGTCTTAAAAAGAGAACAAATCCTAACTTCTCTTTGGGGCGATGATGATTATTTTATGGGAAGAAGTCTGGATGTTTTTATTTCACGTCTTCGCAAAATACTTGTAAACGAAAAAGGAATTGTTATCGAGAACTTACACGGAATTGGGTTTAGGTTTAAGATTGATTAAAGGAGCAAAGAGAGGTACTGAGGTTCTAAGATTTAAAACAGTCGTGATTAAGTTAACAAAAACTAATCACAATCTTGTCATCCTGAGCGAAGTCGAAGGGCTTTTTATGTAATCCAACAATAAAACTCTGTGCATCTCTGCGATTCTCTTTGCGAAACTTTACGTAATAATTTACAACACCAATAACCCAAATTCTCTTAAAGTATTCACAGGTTTCGAATACCAAAACAACTCGAAATCCTCAAAATTGGCTTCAAAATCGGTTTTTACTTCCTGAAATGTATAAGTTTTAGTTTTTGAAACTGAAATTTTCTGTAACATTTCAACTAACCATTCCCCTTCAATTTTATTGGTTTGAATACTGAAGCTTTCTTTTTTATCATGAAAAGTAAGTGTTAGCATTTCCCATGAATTTCCTTTTTTAGATTTGGTAAAGGATTCTGTAAAAGGTTTTCCTCCCAACCAAACGATTTTTGCAGTTGGCTTTATATTAAAACCTTCAGATTCTTGTAAAGCATCATAAATAAAATCAGACCCTATTTTAGTTTTTGGAATTTTAAAATCAAACCAATCTTGGAGTTCGTAATCAAAACAGATTCCGTGCATAAAATTAAAGAGGGATTTCTTTAATCCAAAGCTGAATTTATCGTGATCTATTCCTGTTTTATCAGTATAGTTAATATCATTATTAGCAAAAGTCCCAATCGCTTCAGTTTCTTTAACCACGCCAAATTTTTCCGGATACATTCCTACTGGGCTATGTGCTGTCATGGCAAACTGATGCCAAAATCCTGATTGCAAAATTCCAGCTTCAAATAACTGACGTACCATCTCGAGACTATCAACCGTTTCCTGAACAGTTTGCGTTGGATATCCGTACATTAAATATGCATGAACCATAATACCAGCTTCAGTAAAATTGCGTGTTACTTTTGCAACTTGTTCTACAGTAACACCTTTATCTATAAGTTTTAATAATCTATCCGAAGCAACTTCTAAACCACCCGAAACAGCAATACAACCCGAGGCTTTTAGCAACAAACATAAATCGGCAGAGAAACTTTTCTCAAAACGAATGTTTGTCCACCAAGTTACTGCTAACTTTCGTCGAAGAATTTCGAGTGCCAACGCACGCATTAATGCTGGCGGAGCAGCTTCATCTACATAATGAAAACCGTTTTGCCCCGTTTGCTTCATCATGTCTTCCATTCGGTCACACAACAAACTAGCAGCAACAGGTTCGTAAACCTTTATATAATCTAATGAAATATCACAAAACGTACATTTTCCCCAATAACAACCGTGAGCCATGGTGAGTTTATTCCAGCGTCCGTCGCTCCACATACGATGCATTGGATTCACAATTTCTATAACCGAAATGTATTTATCCAAAAGCAAATCAGAATAATCTGGAGTTCCAACTTGAGATTGTTTATAATCTTGTTTTAATGAATTATTTTTATAAACTACTTTCCCTTCTTCAAGTAAAAAAGTACGCTTATACTTTTTTGTCTCCCCTCCTTCGGAGGGGTTGGGGGAGGATATTATTTCTTCGATAGGCACTTCCCCGTCATCCAAAGTAATAAAATCAAAAAACTCAAAAACACGAGCATCAGATAGTGAACGTAATTCGGTATTTGGAAAACCACCACCCATCGAAATTTTAATTTCAGGATGATTCTGTTTTACCCATTGTGCACATCTAAATGCACTATATAAATTCCCAGGAAAAGGAACTGAAATTAAAAATAGAGTTGGCTTAACCGATTCTATTCTTTCTTTTAAAATCGAAATTAAAACTTCATCAATATATGTTGGTTCTAATTGTAAGGCTTGATATAATTCATCAAAAGAATTAGCACTTCGACCTAAACGTTCAGCATAACGGCTAAAACCGAAATTCTCATCAACACATTCCACAATAAAATCTGAGATATCTTCAAGATATAACGTAGCCAAATGTTTTGCTTTATCCTGAGTTCCCATTGTTCCAAAAGCCCAATCAAGCTCTTCCAATTGTACAAATCGAGAAGCCTCTGGCAAGAAATCTTCCTGACAGATTTGTAATGCCAATGTTGGATTTTTCCCTTGCAAAAAAGCAATTACAGCATCTATAGTTTTAAAATACTCGTCTTGCAAAGCAAAAATACGTTTGGAATTATCTGAAATTGTATTCCCTGAAACTTCAAATTTTGAACTTGAAAAATCAAACAAATCTTGCAATCCTTTCTTCGAAAACAATTCTAAAATTACTTCAATACCTAAATCTGCCTGAACCGATTCTATATTTTTAGTATTCAGAAACCCTTTAATATAGGCGGTTGCCGGATACGGTGTATTCAGTTGTGTAAAAGGAGGAGTGATTATAAAAAGCTTGGTTTTCAAAGGGAAATGTTTTGTGCAAAAATAGGGCATATTTAGGGACTTTTTTATAAAAAGATTTGTTTAGTGTTTTTCTCAAAAACACAGCTTTTGAGTATTTTTTTTGCTTTTTTTTAATAGATATTTAATTACATTTGCGCCAACTCAAATAAACCGAATGAAACATAAATTACTTTTATTTATTTTTATAATTACAACTAAATCAATCGCTCAAACTATTCAATGGCAAAATACTATTGGAGGTGACAATGTTGAATGGTGTAATTTTATAGAATTGACAAACGATGGAAATTACATCTCCGGAGGCTATTCATACTCTAATATTTCGGGTGATAAAAATGAAATCTCAAGAGGTTTAAGCGATTATTGGTTTTTTAAAATTGATGACGCAACGGGTAATTTATTATGGCAAAAAACTATTGGCGGAAACAAAACGGATAATTTAACATCGGCAAAAGAAACACAAGATGGAGGCTATATATTAGGAGGTTATACTGCTTCGGGAATATCTGGAGAAAAAACTCAAAGTTCAAGAGGAAATGATGATTATTGGGTAGTCAAATTAGATGTAAATAGAAATATTGTTTGGGATAAAACCTATGGAGGTTCTGGTGTCGACAGGTTAAGAACTATAATTCAAACTGATGATGGTGGTTATTTAATGGGAGGAGAATCTACCTCTAATATTTCCGGGGATAAGACTGAAAACAGAAAAGGAACTATTGACATTTGGTTAATTAAAATTGATGCTTTTGGCGCAATCATGTGGCAAAAAACTATTGGTGGAGATAAAAGCAGTTCAATCTCATCAATTATAAAAACTACAGATCATAACTATGCTATAGCAGCATCCTCAACTTCAAGTATATCTGGTGATAAAACTCAAAACTCAAAAGGTATTTCTGATTATTGGATTTTAAAAATTGATCAAAATGGTGCTATTATTTGGCAAAATACTATTGGAGGTAATAATGGAGATTCTGCAGTATCAATAGTTGAAACAAACAATGGCAACTATATTGTTGGCGGAAATTCTTCTTCCAAGATATCCGGAGATAAAACTCAAAATACTGTTGGAAATTCAGTTGATGTTTGGTTAGTAAAATTAAATAATAATGGTCAGCTTATTTGGCAAAAAGACATTGGAGGAGGCGATACTGAAAATTTAAACAACTTAAAACTTACTGCTGATAATGGTTTAATATTGGGAATATTGTCCTACTCTGAAATTTCTGGCAATAAAACAGAAGCTTCTCGTGGAGAATGCGATTATTGGCTCGTAAAACTCGACTCAAATTATAATATAGAATGGGATAAAACAATTGGCGGTAATGATGTAGATACTCCTCAAGCTGTTGTACAATCAAGAGATGGAAACTATGTTGCAATAGGTTGGTCCGATTCTAACATGTCGGGAGATAAAACCGAGAATAATAATGGAGATCAGGATATATGGGCTGTTAAAGTTGCAGTTTGTGATCAAACATCTACAACGAGTAACTCACCTGTTTGCATCAACAGTGAATTAAAACTTTTTGCAGAAGGTGGAACAAATTACTCCTGGACAGGACCTAATGGATTTACTTCTACAGATCAAAATCCCATAATAACTAACGCAACCTTAGCGAATCGTGGGGAATATAGTTGTACCACAACAGGAACAAGCACTTGTAACGGAACTAAAAAAACCACTGTTATTATTGCAGATACTCAAGCTCCAATTCCTGACACGACTAATCTTCCAACCATAACTGGAAACTGCCACACTATTGTAAGTTCAATCCCTACTGCTACTGATACGTGTGCTGGCGTTATCACAGCTATAACAACAAATCCTCTATCTTACACCCTACCTGGCACATATACAATTGTATGGAATTATAATGACGGTAATGGGAACTCATCCAGTCAGAAGCAAACTATTATTGTTGTTGGTCAAGCATTACCAACAACACTGAGCAAAACTCAAACTTTTTGTGCTAACGAAAATACAACAATATCAGATATAAATATAAACGGAACTTCAATTATATGGTATGATGCCCCAACAGCTGGAAATATCTTATCTGACACAACTTTACTACAAAACAACACTTATTATGCCTCACAAACTATAAACAATTGCGAAAGCGAGAGACTCCCAATCAATATAAAAATTCAAGATACAGAAATTCCAACTGGAGAACAGTTTCAAAGTTTTTGTATACAAAAAAATGCCACAATAAATACTATCAAAATTGATGGAGACGATGTAAAATGGTACGATGCTATTACACTAGGAACCAATTTATCTGAATCAACTCTACTTGAAAATGGAATTATCTATTATGCTTCACAGACTATTAATAATTGTGAAAGCAATAGAACTCCGATAACAATACAAATTCTTGAATCGACTAAAGGAGAATGTATTAATTATATGGAGGAACTTCCATTTCCTAAATTCTTTACTCCAAATAATGATGGCCATAATGATTATTGGACTATTGACTTTGTTTCTTTAAAGCCCAATTCTAGTATAAAAATATTTGACCGATATGGAAATTTTATCAAAGAACTACATAATAATGATACTTGGGATGGAACAAGTGTTGGTCGCAAAGAACCTACTTCAGATTACTGGTTTACTGCAACCCGCTTAAATGGAAAAGAATATAGAGGTCACTTTACTTTAAAGCGATAAAACTATACAAGCTAAAAAGGATGCCTCACAGCATCCTTTTCTATTTAATTTAATTCTTCTTAATTCATAATTTATTCTATTAAGAAATTCAAATTTCCTGAGATCAATCATTATCTAAATAATCTTCTCTTTTTAGTCTTTGCCTTTCCTGTTTGTAATTTTTTGTTTGTTTTTGTTTTTTAAAATCCGAACCTTGAAAAACCCGAATCGGATTCCCTCGCTGAATTTGTAACTGATTCATCCATTGTGCCTGAAATTCAGCTTTAAACTGTTTTACAGTTTCATCCTTAAATTTCTGTAATAATCTCTCGGTAGCCAGTTTTTTATTCTGATGCTGCGAACGCGAATCCATAGACACAACACTTATTCCCGTAGGAACATGAGTTGCTCTTACTGCCGAACTCACCTTATTTACATGTTGTCCTCCTGCGCCAGAACTACGCATTGCCTGATATTGAATATCATTCTCTGAAATTTGTGTTGTGGTTGCTTTATCAATTTCAAAAATTCCGATAAACCAATTTTTACGTTTATGAAATTTCCTGAATTGGCTCTGTCCTATCCATTGGATTGTTCCAATCCAAGAATTTACAAACTCATTAAGATTAGTACTTTCTAATAAAATTGTTGCTGTTTCTACAGTTCCGTTTTCGATTCCAGTTTCTCGCTGAAGCAACGTTGTTTTTATTTTATTATCATTTGCTTCTTCCAGGAATGTTTTTAGCACCTGAGCCACAACCCAGCTACATTCTGCTGGGCCACGACCTGATGTTATTTGAATTATTTTTTCCATTTTTCTATAATTTTCAACAGTTTCTCTCTGTTCTTTGCTTCTTTTACAAATTTTGGAAGTCTGGAAACCATTGTCCCGTTACCACTTCCATTATTGTTTCTTTCTCTTAAATCAGCTTTAATGTATCTCTCTAAATAATCAATATGTTCTAAATTATAAGCCCAAAAAATTGATTGGTCAAATTCTTTCTGATACCATATTTCAGCATTAAAAGCACTTTCTCTTTGTAATGATTTATCAGAATCGAACACAAAAGGAACTTCCTTAATCATCGGCTTGAACTCTTTTATCTCATTACATACAGAACATTTTAGCTTGATTGTTTCTGGTTTTTCATTCAGAAATTGCGACTCAAACTTTATCTTGTCTTCATTATTACAGCAATAAGTATCTACATAAGCAATGTATTTTACCATTCCTCCTTTTAAAGAATAATAACATTTTTTACATTCTAAGATTTTTTTATCCCAATAATAAACTTCAGACTCAAAAGTCCTCCTAACAACTGCTTGCGAAGCGCATCTTGGACATTTTACATTTATGCTATTTCCAAAACTTCCTAACCGTTTATTTTCATCTTTAAACCTTTCCATAATCTTGAATTTGTTTATCTGTCCATTCTCACGATTTTTGGTGTAAACGTGCCTAACACATCCACCAACTCCACTTGATTGGCCATTACTTTATTAATGTCTTTATACGCCATTGGAGCTTCATCTATATTACCTCCAATCAAGGTTACGTCGTTTGCTTTTAAGACTTTATTAATCTCACTTTGTGTAAACGATTCTTTGCATTTTCTACGAGAAAAAAGTCGTCCAGCACCATGAGAAGCAGAGTTTAAACTCTCCGTATTTCCTTTGCCCTGAACAATAAATCCAGGTGCAGTCATCGAACCCGGAATAATACCCAGTTCACCTGCATTAGCTGGAGTTGCCCCTTTACGGTGTACAATGGCTTCTTTACCATTTACCATTTCTTTCCAAGCAAAATTGTGATGGTTTTCGATTGTTACAACCACACGTTTACCAATAGCTTTGGCAATACGGCGATGAATATCATCATGACAAGCCTTGGCATAATCTCCTGCTAAATTCATAGCCAGCCAATATTCTTGTCCGTCGTGCGTATTTAAATCTAACCAAGCCAAATGCTGTACATTTTTGGGTAACGGACATTGTTTTGTTGCCAAATACGTATAATGTTTAGCAATATTTGCTCCCAAACCTCTTGATCCGCTATGTGACAATACTGCAAAATATTCACCTACACCAATTTTCCATTCATTAAGCGGGTTGGTAATTTTAGCAATTCCAAACTCTACAAAATGATTTCCACCACCTGATGTTCCAAGTTGCTTGTACGCTTTACCTAACAAGTTTTTTATAATCGGAATATCCTGAAACTCACTTCGGCTAAACACTTCATGATCTGCTCGTATGGTATGGGTTTCATACATTCCAAACTTGGTATTGTCTTTTAAAATCGCTTGCAACTGATGCTCTTTTCCTTTAAAAAAAGAGGCTGGAATATCAAAAATTGACAAGCTCATTCGGCAACCAATATCTACTCCTACTCCATACGGAATTACAGCATTGTCTGTTGCAAGTACACCACCTATTGGTAATCCGTAACCAGAATGTGCATCAGGCATTAAAGCACCAGCAACCGAAACAGGAAGTTTTAAAGCATCATATAACTGATACTTGGCTTGCTCATCGATTTCATTTTCTCCAAATATGGAAAAAGGAGCTCTTGTATTATTAAGCTGATGCATTCTTACTTGTACCGGATTTACCAATCCTTCGGCAACTTTGCCCCAAGTACCATGTCCTGTAAACTTTTCTGGCGATAGCAAAACTTCTTTCGCTTCGTTTAATATACTTTCTTTTTTTTCTCGTTTTCTGTATCTGTTTATTTGCCCCAAGGCAATGTTGATACTATTATTTTTTGGAAAGCCTATTTTAATCAGGTCCTTTCCAGATAATTTATTTCCCATTGTATTTTTTATCTTTAGAGTGCAATGCCTCCTTATTTAGATATTCTATTTCTTTATAATATTCATCCATTATGGTATGAATTTGTTTATTGTCTAATGGATTTTGGTATTTCAATTCTTTATTACCAATCCATCTCCAATATTTTGCGCTACCGTGTGCAATTTTCATCATTGAATTTCGAAGAAAATGATTCGTGATATAATTACTTATCCTAGCAATTTCACTTTCCAAAACTCCATCAACCATTTTAGTATGTGTTATCATATTTGGTCTAACACGCAATACATAGCGCCAAGGCTCATTAAATATGTAATGAACTTTATAGCGTTTACAATTAGGATACCATCGTTCCCTTTTATAAAAATGCATTTTTTCTTTATCTGTCAATGCTAGTTTTGAACTTCTCCATTCTGATTCTGAAAACTCTTTTACAGTTTGAAGTTTTTCTACATAAACATGCTTTCTTTTTTCTCCTTTTCTTTTTCTTAAAAGCTTTATCAGAAGAATATTGCACCGTATTTATCTTTTCCAATACCGTTTTATAAAACAATGCTTCTTTAGATCTCGCAATATCTTCCCTAAGTACAAAATTGCGTTCCCACCCTTTTTGATAAGGTGTTGCCAAAGGAACTAATGGTAAAGCGCTACGCTTACGTAATAGTTCATCTTCAAGCTTATCTAACTGAATTAATTGTTTTTCAAAATCTTTTTTAACTGCGCTCTTTTTTTGCTTTTCCTTTTTTAAACGACTACACAAGATGTAATCATCTAAAAGATAATTGTCCATTTAAAAAATTTAAATTATAGTTTTCCTGCCAAGTATTAGAAAATACAAGGCAAAAGCATTTTATCTCCAATAGATAAATTGAGTTCGGGGTATCGGGAATTTTTTGAAGTGTCTAGAATAAAAAAAGCCCGAAAGTTAATTTCCTTCGGGCTTGTTCATATATCTAAAATTGATTTGCTATGATTGCGAAAAGCCACGAAGACACATAACAACAGAATCTAATCCTGATGTGATGTTTTGAGAGGTAAAGTTTGGTACAAACATTGTCTTCGTTATTAATTTGGTTAATGATTTATTTTCTGATGCAAATTTTGTGATTTTTTTTTGAAATAAACAAATTTAAAAACAAGTATTTTCTTATTACAAAATCAAATTACTGATTTTCAACAAAATAAACATCAATATAAATTCAAAATCATGAGTAAAAATTAGTCGTAAGTCCTAAAATTCATATTTATAAATATCAAAATTTCTAATATTCTAGTTATTTATGTAAACAGAAATGTTCTTAAAACTGGTGCACTTTCTTAGAAATTACTAAAAACGAAACTAAAGAAATCAAGGCAGCGGCAGTCAGATAAAACCCAACATAACTCAAACCGTAGGTAGTTGCCAGCCAAATTGCAATCATTGGCGCAAAAGCAGCACCCAAAATACCTGCCATATTAAAAGTTAATGAAGCACCGGAATAACGAACTGTGGTAGGAAACAACTCTGATAAAAAAGTTCCCAACGGACCATACGTAAACCCCATCAATGACATTCCGATACACACAAAAGCTGTTACCAAAATAGAATTTCCTGAATTGAGGAAATATGAAAAGAAAAAACCGAATGCTGCAATAGCGATCGTAGTAATAATTAGAATTTTTCGACGACCAATTTTATCGGCAACCAAAGCCGAAATAGGAATAAATGCTGCAAAAAACAATACCGAAAACAATTGTATCAATAAAGCGTCTCTTTTAGTAAAACCTAAATCTGAGGTAGCCCAACTCAATGTAAAAACAGTCATTAAATAAAACACCAAAAAGGTTGTAATTGCAGATAAAGTTCCAAAAATAAGTTGGTTTTTATATGATTTCAATAAGGTGAAAAATGGAATTTTAACTTCTTTCTGTTCTAATTTAGAATTTTCAAAAGCAGGAGTTTCACTAATTTTTAAACGAATATAAAATCCAACAATTACCAAAAGTGAACTCGCTATAAACGGAATTCTCCATCCATAATCCATAAAATCTTCACTGGTCATAGTATCCGTTAAAATCAAAAAAGTTCCACCAGAAAGCAACAATCCGATGGGCGCTCCCAATTGCGGAAACATTCCATACCAAGCACGTTTATGCGGAGGCGCATTTTCTATCGCTAGTAAAACTGCTCCACCCCATTCGCCTCCTAAACCAACTCCCTGACCAAATCGACATAACATCAATAAAATTGGTGCAGCGATTCCGATACTTGCATAACTTGGTAAAAAACCAATGGCAATTGTCGATAATCCCATGGTTAGCAAAGCCACTACCAAGGTAACTTTACGGCCTATTTTATCTCCATAATGACCAAAAACAGCCGAGCCTATTGGTCTGGATAAAAAAGCTATCGAAAAAGTTGCCAAAGATTCAAGGGTAGAATTTGTACTACTAGCTCCCGGGAAAAATAACTGAGGAAACACCAATACGGCTGCATTGGCATAAATATAAAAATCAAAAAATTCAATTGTCGTACCTATTAAGCTCCCAAAAAGGACATGTTTTAAGGAGTTTTCCTTAGTAGAATTATTTTTCATGTGGTTTATATAGTTTTTTGAAAATAGAATATAAAATTGATTTTATTTTTTGAAAATAACAAATATTAAATTCAGCTTTTTCAAGAAATTAGTTTTAAAAAATCATAATCCTCAACAGCCAAAAAAATCTATTAAAGTATTCAAAATCTGTGAATTATTTTTCAAACAAATTAAAAAACAAGTATTTTCTTTCAACCAAAACAATACATTGATTTGCAATGAATTACACCCATTTTAAAAAATCAAATCATAAGCAATAGTTAAATCCAATTTTAAGTATAAATTTTGATTAAATTTACAGCTATCAAAAAAAATCAACACTTATGCCAACCGACTGTATCAGCTACCAAAACTCAGGATATTTCTCAACATTGATACATGATTATTTAGAACAAAAATCAGATTTAAAACCATTATATAATAATTTTCCAACTCTGGAAAATTTTGAAAAACAAATTATCGAAAAACAACAAAATTTCGATAATAACAATAGAATTCCATTAGTTTCTGTCTTAAAAGAACAATATGCTAAAGTTGAAACTTCGGATTCTACCAAACAAAATATCAAAGCCTTAGCGCTCCCAAATACATTTACGGTTACTACAGGACATCAACTAAACTTATTTAGCGGTCCATTATATTTTTTATATAAAATAATCTCAACTATAAATCTTACCAACGAATTAAAATCAAAATATCCTTCGCATAACTTTGTTCCCATTTATTGGATGGCAACTGAAGATCATGACTTCGAAGAAATTAATTATTTTAATTTTAAAGGTAAAAAGTTCCGATGGAATGCCGAAAGTTCTGGACCTGTTGGAAGATTATCTACTAAAGGGCTTGAAGATTTTTTCGAGATATATGCTTTAGAATTAGGTTCAAGCATCAATGCCAATGTTTTGAAAAAAATATTTAAAGATGCTTATTTAAAACACGATAATCTGGCAGATGCAACTCGTTATCTTGCCAATAGTTTGTTTGCATCACAAGGTTTAGTAATTCTAGATGCTGATAATGCCAATTTAAAACGTGCTTTTATCCCTTATATAAAAGAAGAATTAGAATCTCAAACTTCATACAAAGCTGTTCAGGAAACTATCGAAAAGCTGAAAGATTATACGGTTCAGGTGAATCCACGCGAAATCAATTTATTTTATATTGAAGATAATTTACGCGAACGCATCATTTTTGAAAACGGAAAATATAAAGTTAATAATACCCGAATTGAATTTTCAGGAAAAGAAATCTTTGATTTACTAGAAAGTAATCCCGAAAAATTTAGCCCAAACGTGATTATGCGTCCGTTATACCAAGAAATTATCTTACCAAATTTATGCTATATCGGCGGGGGCGGAGAAATAGCTTATTGGTTGGAATTAAAATCATTCTTTGACACAGTAAAGATTACTTTCCCGATGCTTTTAATTCGAAATTCGGTTCTTTTAGCAACCGAAAAACAGGTAAAAAAAGCCGATCAATTAAACTTATTCTGGAGTGATTTATTCTCAAAACAAGACCGTTTAATCAATAAAAGCACAAGAGAATTATCACCATTTTCGATTGATTTAACACCTCAGAAAGAACTTTTACACAAGCAATTTGAACATCTTTATGAATTGGCAAACCAAACAGATAAATCATTCACTGGAGCAGTAAAAGCGCAAGAAGTTAAACAAATAAAAGGGCTTGAAAACCTAGAAAAACGACTTTTAAAAGCACAAAAAAGAAAACTAAGTGAAATTTTGCAACGTATTATCGATTTGCAAAATGAGTTGTTCCCTAATAAAAGCTTACAGGAACGTCAAGCCAATTTTTCGGAATTTTATCTGGAAAAAGGAGAAGAATTAATCCCACTTCTCATTAAAGAATTAAAGCCATTAGCATCTAATTTTAATGTTATTACTATATAAATGACTATACTTGTAATTGATTAAAAAATAAAAGCCACAGATTTAAAAGGATTAAAATGATTTTTTGAATATTCAGGAATCTGCAAGAATCTTCTAAATCTGTGGCAAAAAAATAAAGTAATAATCATAAGAAACAAATAACCACTTACTTCTGAAATTATTACTCTCTAAACCAAATTATTAACTTTTAAAAACAAAACTAACCTATTACCAAAACATTATGACCAGAGAGCGCTTGATTTCACTAGATGTCTTCAGAGGATTAACTATTTTATTAATGACAATTGTCAATAATCCAGGAAGCTGGAAAAGCGTCTACCCTCCTTTATTACATTCAGACTGGCATGGCTGCACACCTACCGATTTGGTCTTCCCTTTTTTTATATTCATTATGGGAGTTGCTGTTTCATTTGCAATGCCAACTAAAACATTCGATAGTACTACTTTTAATAAAATATTAGTACGCTCGTTAAGAATGTTTTGTTTGGGAATCTTCTTTAATTTTTTTGCCAAAATACAACTTTTTGGACTCGAAGGAATTCCGTTGCTTAATGGTCGATTAATCATAACTATTGCAGTAGGATATGCTTTAATGGGTAATTTTAGTTCTAAAGTAAAAAACATTTTAGCATTTTCAATCTTATTTATTTACCTCTTTTTGGCCTATAGCGGTATTGAAGCGTATCAAAGCGTAAGATTACCAGGGGTTTTACAACGTATCGCTATCGTATATTTTGTAGTTTCACTTTTATATTTAAAATCAAATCAAAGAACACAAATAATAGTTGCTGCAATCTTATTACTAGGATATTGGGCTGTAATGGCTTTAATTCCAGTTCCCGGAATTGGAGAAGCAAATTTTGATAAAGGAACCAATTTAGCTTCTTGGATCGATAGCATTTTACTTAAGGGGCATATGTATCGCGAAACCATAACATGGGATCCGGAAGGGATTTTGAGCACAATTCCATCAATCGCAACTGGAATTATTGGTTTGCTTATTGGTCAATTATTACACCGCTCTATTCCAAAAAATGAAATCGCTAAAAAAATGGCAATTGCAGGTATCACTCTAATTATAGTAGCTCAAATTTGGAGTCTTGTTTTCCCTATAAACAAATCCCTTTGGACAAGTACTTATGTATTATACACAGCAGGATTAGCTACGACTTGTCTGGTATTGCTATATTATCTTATCGACATTCTTAATTTCAAGAAAGGGATCAAATTATTCTTAATTTGGGGAGTAAATCCAATGATCGTGTTTTTCTTTTCGCAAATAATCCCCCAAGGATTGGTAATGGTTCAATTCGAGAATCCACATATTCCGGGAGAACAAATCAATCTTCTAAATTATTTATACAGTTTTGGGATCGCACCATTTTTCGGCAATCCCATGACAGCTTCCTTAGCTGGAGCTTTAGTTTATGTTGGGATTTGGACATTCATTTTATGGATTTTCTACAAGAACAAACTTATTTTTAAGGTTTAATTTTTTCTGATGATATCTTGAGACGCATTGTGGTGCGTCTCTAAGACACATCTCTACTCAATATTAATTATCATAAAGGTAGTCTCAGTAGTTTTAATTATGAATTTATTAAATTCAATTCATAAAAAAAGTCTATTTTTGCACAAAATTTAATAAAAACAAAAATGGCAACAAATAGAACGTTTACAATGATTAAGCCAGATGCAGTTCAAAACGGACACATCGGGAATATCTTAGCAATGATTACTAATGGAGGATTTAAAATCGTTTCATTAAAATTAACTCAATTAACTGTAGCTGATGCTCAAGCATTTTATGCTGTTCACGCTGCAAGACCTTTCTACGGAGAATTAGTAGAATTCATGTCTCGTGGACCAATTGTTGCTGCAATTTTAGAAAAAGACAACGCTGTTGAAGATTTCAGAACTTTAATCGGAGCTACAAACCCTGCTGAAGCTGCTGAAGGAACAATTCGTAAAGCATACGCAACTTCTATCGGAGAAAATGCAGTTCACGGTTCTGATAGCGACGAAAATGCTGCTATCGAAGGTGCATTCCATTTTGCTGGAAGAGAGCAATTCTAATTTTAGACTAGCTTAGATTTTATAGACTACTTAGATAATTTAGATTCTAAGATTCTTAATAAAACAAAACCCGCTTCAATGAAGCGGGTTTTGTTTTATATTTAGTTGTCGTAAATATTCTTTTGTAAAATCTAAATATCCAATAATCCAAGTATAGTCTAAGCCAGTCTAGCAATCTAAGATGTCTAACGAAGAACTACATCACGAACCACATCTCTACGCAATTCTTCATTAATCATCGTAATGATTTTTGATTTTCCGTGAGTTAGCTCTTCTCTTAAAACAGATGAGGTTAATTCTACATAAAGTGTACTCCCTTTTAAAACTACATTTCGGGTATAACTATTCACACCATTTCCCATCAGTTGTCTCCATGCCTCTTTTACATCTATCTGATCCATTCCGGGCTGGAGTTTGTTTACTTGAATAATTTTTTGCAAAATATCCCCAACAGTACTCTGATTATTTAGTCTTTTTGCCATTGTCTATAATATTAATTGGTCCTGCTTTTTTATAATGATATTCTTTTTTCTCGGCGTTTAGCAGCACTAATTTCTCGTCTGTTAAGGTGATTAATTCTTCACTCCATTTCATATAAGGTGTTGAGTAATCTAAGAAAGCCTTACCATCTTTAAATCTAACTTTCACACTCTCATGTAAATCATTTGTCAAAAAAGTCCCATCTAGTTGCGGCATTACTTTTAGACGAACTCCATTATTGTCGGCTCCAATCTTAAAATAATCATAGCTTTCATTCATCCCGTAATCTTTATCTTCTCCTTTATCAAAAACCACTTTTTCGATTTCCCAATACCCATTTAATTTAGCAATATCAGCAGGTTCTATTTTTTGTTGACAACCAACAAACACAAGTGACACTAAGATAATTTTAAATACGTTTTTCATTATAAATTATTTTTTTTACGAAGCAATTTCCTGATCTCAATTCGAAGTTTCGGGATCGGGGCGCTATATCTTTTTATGGAATAAAAATCCACAAAAAAAGGACACCACCTTTGTCAGGGCTAAAGCTCCGCAGTAATATGAATAGATTGTTTTGCGAGAAACAAAGTTAACCTTATAAAATTGATAAAGAAGAAAAAAATGCCAAAAGCCGTTAAACTATTTCATTAATTTTCGTTTATCTATAAAGCAAAAAACACCAACGAATACTATAAATATCCTTTGGCATTTGTATATAAATACGGATTATTCTAAGATAGAAAATTTTATATGATAAACCTCTATTAGAAAAACCCTGTTTACTTAGCTTATTTTTTTGTCTGGATTCTTCTAAGAAGTCCCAGAAGAAATAAAATAACACCTATTACCAATAAAACGTAATATAATGTTAGATTTTGTTCTCTAAAAATATTAGATAAAACAAAAGAAAGAATGCTGCCAAAATAAAAATAAATTGGCGGGATATTATTAAAACTCATCTGAAAACTATTTAAAGAAACTATCTACAAACTCATATTTATTAAAAACCTGCAAGTCTTCAATTCCTTCTCCTACACCAATGTATTTTACAGGAATTTTAAACTGATCCGAAATACCAATTACGACACCCCCTTTGGCAGTCCCGTCTAATTTGGTTACAGCAAGTGCTGTTACTTCGGTTGCAGCGGTAAATTGTTTGGCTTGTTCAAAGGCATTTTGTCCTGTAGAACCATCCAAAACCAAAAGAACATCGTGTGGTGCATCGGCAACCACTTTTTGCATTACGCGTTTTACCTTCGTAAGCTCGTTCATAAGGTTGATTTTGTTATGCAAACGACCAGCGGTATCAATTATCACAACATCGGCATTTTGAGCTACTGCAGATTGCAAGGTATCAAAAGCTACAGATGCAGGATCGCTACCCATATTTTGTCTTACAATTGGCACATCTACACGATCTGCCCAAACTTGTAATTGATCGATTGCTGCTGCACGAAAAGTATCTGCCGCTCCAAGAACAACTTTATAACCTGCTTTCTTAAACTGATAAGCCAATTTTCCTATAGTTGTAGTCTTTCCTACTCCATTTACTCCAACGACCATTAAAACATATGGTCTTGCCTGAATAGGAACCAGAAACTCGGTTGCTTCACCTGTATTGGTTTCAGATAATAAACCCGCAATCTCTTCTCTTAGAATTTGGTTTAATTCTTCAATCCCTAAATATTTATCTGATGCTACACGTTTTTCTATTCGGGTAATAATTTTTAAAGTCGTCTCAACTCCTACATCCGAAGAAACCAGGATTTCTTCCAAATTATCCAAAACGTCGTCGTCAACTTTAGACTTACCGGCTACAGCTTTACTTAATTTAGAAAAGAAAGTAGTTTTGGATTTTTCAAGACCTTTATCCAAAGTCTCTTTTTTATCAGATGAAAATATTTTTTTAAAAAAACTCATTTTTTATAGATTGTTAGTTTTTCGGATTATTTAGATTTTTCTCACAATCTACAACAATCCTAGAGTTTAAAGAAGGCTAAATGTCTTTAATTAGCCCCGATTGTAGCAAAATCCTTTTTTTCTGGTCCCGAAGCCTCGGAATGGAATAAAAGATTGAAGCAAAAGCGGGAATCTTGATTAAAAAAGAACTAATGTTTGGCTCCTCTAAATTTTGAGACAAATATAAAAAATAAAAAAGCTACTTCCGAATGAAAGTAGCTTTTCTATATAATGTGATTGTTATTATTTCTTTTTCAAGAAAGTATCAACTTCTTCAGGAGTCATAATAGATTCTACGAATGTATATGCACCAGTTTTTGGAGATTTCACCATTTTGATGGCTTTTGATAATCTCTTAGAAGCTGTTTGTAACGATGCTACGGTTTTCTTTGCCATGATTCAAATGTTATTTGAAGCTTTTATAAAACTCTAATGGAAAACCATTGAGGCTTATAAAATCTCTAATTATTACTTAATTTCTTTGTGAACAGTTACACGTTTCAAGATTGGATTAAATTTCTTAATCTCTAATCTGTCTGGAGTATTCTTTTTGTTCTTTGTTGTAATGTATCTTGAAGTTCCTGCTACACCAGAAGTCTTGTGCTCAGTACATTCTAAAATTACTTGGATTCTATTACCTTTCTTTGCCATCTTGCTATATATTTATTTTGGAAAAGATTATTTGATAAATCCTTCTGACTGCGCTTTTTTCAAAACAGCAGAAATTCCATTTTTATTAATTGTTTTTATCGTAGATGCTGCTACTCTAAGAGTAATCCATCTATCTTCTTCTGGAAGATAAAAACGCTTTTTAACTAAGTTCACAGAAAATTTTCTCTTAGTTTTGTTCATAGCGTGAGAAACGTTATTTCCTACCATCGCTCTTTTACCTGTAAGGTCACAAACTCTTGACATTATACTTATGTTTTATCGTTATTCAAAATCAGGGTGCAAAGAAAAGAAAAATAAACGATTGAAACAAAAAATTAGCACACATTTTTTAAAATTTCTTTCTGTAACATTTCTAAACTTTTATTTATAGCCCTATCTATCACTTTTTCACGTGGTTGACCGAAATTAAATTCTTCGACAATTACATCGTTTGGTGTTGCAATTGCAATAAAAATAGTACCAATTTCGGCATTTGAGTCTCCTTTTGTCGGCCCGGCGTTCCCAGTTGTCGCTATTGCGTAATCAGTTTTCATTAGGCGTTTTACACTCAAAGCCATCGCCGAAGCAACCGCAGAACTTACAACAGAATTTTCTTCTATTAATTGCTCCGAAATACCCAAAATAGCCGTTTTTACTTCGGTTGCATACGGCACAACACTCCCTTTAAAGTAAATCGAAGCACCAGAAACCACTGACAAAAGTGATGCAATCCCTCCTCCCGTACAACTTTCGGCAGTCGCAACTGTCTTTCCTTTTTTTGTCAGTAATTGCCCTACTACAACTTCAATCGTTTCGTTATCATCGAAGCCCACTATAATATCATGAATAATTGCATCCAGCGATTGCACATTGGCCTCGATTGCTGCTTCCAGCATTTCTTTATCTGTACCGCGAGCCGAAAGTCGCAAACGCACTCTTCCCGGATTTGGCAAATAGGCTAGCTTTATAAAATCAGGTAAATTATTCTCCCAGTCTTCGATACGCTCCGCTACTAAACTTTCGCCCTGACCGTATGTAAGTATCGTCTTATGAATAATATATGGTCGCTCGTATTCTTTTACAACTTTTGGAACTATCACACTTTCTACCAAATATTTCATTTCATAAGGAACTCCCGGAAGTGAAATAAAAACAGTATTTTCCTTTTTCATCCACATTCCTGGCGCAGTTCCCATTTTATTATGAAGCACAGTACATTTAGAAGGCACCAATGCCTGATCTTTGTTCATTTGGGTAATCGGTCGTTTATAGAAGCCCTCTATTAACTCTGTAACATGTGCCAGAACTTCGGGATTAACAACCAATTCGTCTTCAAAATAATCACAAAATGTTTTTTTGGTCACATCGTCTTTTGTAGGCCCTAAACCTCCTGTAACGATTACCAAATCGACTTTGTTTTGTAATTGAGAAAATGTATCTAAAATATGCTGTTTATTATCACTTATCGAAATCATTTCATGGATTTCGACTCCGATTTTATCTAGAGATTTAGCTATAAAACCAGAATTTGTATCTACAATTTGTCCTATTAGGATTTCATCACCAATTGTAATTATTGTTGCTTTCATGTATCTAAAATTCAAATTACTACTTAGATTATTTATCGCAAGGAATTGCGCGGGGAATAGCAATGAAAATCCTTTTTATCGCGAAGTAAAACGGAAGAAAGATAAAATCAATTCACTTGTCTTATAATTGATTTACAATGTGAATTGTATTTGGAGAAGATCACCCAACCTGAATTTTCAGGTTGGCAATCTATGAAGTTTTACAAATCAAAGTCTTTCTTAATTTCTTTGATTGCTTCTTTTACTTGATTTTTTATACTCTTAAAAGTTTCTTCTATAGCCTTCTTTTTACCTTCGGCCTTTGTCCAGGCTTCGACTTGAAGAATTTCCTCAAAAGCAACATTTAAACCTAATAAGTCAAGAGTTGGTTTTATTTTATGTGCATACGCATACGCATGTTTATGGTCTTTCTTCTTAATCCCTTCTTTGATTTGTTTTAAATCTTCGGGAACTTCGGTTACAAACAAATTAAGAATTTCGTTTACAAATTCCGGATCGTTATCTGAAAGTGCGTACACTTTTGAAAGGTTGTATTTTAAAGCCATTATTTTACTTGTATTCTGAATAATTTTTTTCCTTCTAAAAACCCTTCTAAAACATCATCTGGTTTTACAGCTGCAACACCTTCCGGAGTTCCTGTAAATATAATATCCCCAATTTTTAATGTGAAGTATTGAGAAACATAAGAGATAAGCTCATCAATTTTCCACAACATCATATTAGCATTTCCTTTTTGAACTGTCTTAGAATTATTTGTTAATTCAAATGTAATATTTTCCAATGAACTAAATTGTGTCTTAGGCAAAAAATCACCGATTACTGCCGAACCATCAAAAGCTTTTGCTTTTTCCCACGGCAATCCTTTCTGTTTTAATTTTTCTTGTAAATCCCTAGCCGTAAAGTCAATACCTACACTTATCTCGTCGTAATACTTGTGCGCAAACTTTGGCTCTATATATTTTCCGACTTTATTAATTTTAACAATAAGCTCAATTTCGTGATGAATATCCTCAGAAAATTCGGGGATTACAAACGGATGCTGTTTTAACAAAACTGCTGAATCGGGCTTCATGAATACAACTGGCTCCGCAGGGCGTTCGTTTTGCAACTCTTCTATATGATTGGTATAATTTCTACCGATACAAATGATCTTCATTCTTTTTAAGTTTTCAGTCGCAGTTTTCAGTCGCAGTTTTCACTAATACAAAATCAGTCTCAGCATAAAACTGAATACTGAGACTGCGACTGAAAGCCTATTTAGTATTTAACTTTCTTAATTTAATTGCTGTCAAAACCTTTTTTGTATATAAAGGAAAATCGGCATTTTGTATCCAGCTAAAATATCCAGGCTCGGTTTCAAGAATCTTCTCCACCTTTGCTCCTTTATGCTTTCCGAAGGTAAAAATCTCTTCGTCATCTTTATCAAAAGCGATCATTCCTGCAAAATCGGCTATTTTTTTTCTGGTTGTAAATTCAGACAACGCTTTCATATCATTTTCCAATTCTGGATAACGATCTAATTGCGCTTTAAGAATCTCGTATGTTGCCATTGTATCAGCTTCGGCTGAGTGTGCATTTTCAAGGCTTTTTCCGCAATAAAACTTTAAAGCTGCACTTAATGTTCTTTCTTCCATTTTATGAAAAATAGTCTGCACATCGACTGAGCACTTATTTTTCATATCAAAATCAACTCCTGCTCGAAGCAATTCTTCTGCCAACAAAGGAATATCGAAACGATCGGAGTTAAATCCTGCCAAATCGCTATCTTTTATCATATTGTAAACTTGCAGTGCTAAGGCTGCAAATGTAGGTTCATTTGCCACTTTTTCATCAGTAATACCATGAACGGCGGTAGTTTGAGCCGGAATTGGAATTGTAGGGTTCACTAACCAAGTTTTACTTTCTTTATTTCCGTTTGGAAAAACTTTAAATATTGAAATTTCTACTATTCGATCTTTTCCGATGTCTATTCCGGTAGTTTCTAGATCGAAAAAGCAAATTGGTTTGTTGAGTTTCAGTTCCATTTTTTAATTTTATAAGTTTACAAATATAATTTTTAAACACGAATTTTACCTGTTTTTTTCAGAAAGTTGCCGATTACTACCTGTAATGCAATAATGCCGCAAAAAGAAAACCCTTTCAACATTTAAAACGTTAAAAGGGTTAATTATTTATAAGACGGGATTTTTCTAGAAATCTCTATCTACATCAAAAGCTTCTAAATACTCAGCAACTCTTTTTACAAAACTTCCTCCTAATGCTCCATCTACAACACGGTGGTCATAACTATGCGAAAGAAACATTTTTTGACGGATTCCGATAAAATCTCCTTCTGGAGTTTCGATAACCGCTGGCACTTTACGAATTGCTCCAAGAGCTAAAATCCCTACTTGCGGCTGATTAATAATTGGCGTTCCAAAAACACTTCCAAAAGTTCCTACATTCGTTACCGTATAAGTTCCTCCTTGTGTGTCGTCTGGTTTTAGTTTTCCTGCTTTTGCACGATTACCTAAATCGTTTACCGCTTTTGCCATTCCGACAAGGTTTAGCTGGTCTGCGTTTTTAATTACCGGAACAATTAAATTTCCATTTGGTAAGGCAGCCGCCATTCCTAAATTTATATTTTTCTTTTTGATGATATAATCACCATCAACTGAGATATTCATTCCTGGGAAGTCTTTTAATGCTTTTGCTACAGCTTCCATCATAATTGGTGTAAAAGTTAATTTCTCTCCTTCTCTTTTCTCGAAAGCAGTTTTAACTTTTTCTCTCCACTTTACAATATTGGTTACATCTACCTCAATAAATGATTGTACGTGTGCAGATGTTTGAACTGAAGCTACCATGTATCCAGAAATAAGCTTACGCATTCTGTCCATTTCTATGATTTCGTCACCTCCATTTACAGAAACTGGCGCCGCTTTTGAAACCACTGATTCTTGTACTTTAACCGGTACTGGCACAGCAACCTCAACTTTCACTTCTACTTTTGGAGCTTCTACTTTGTTTGTTCTTCCAGCAACGTAAGTTAATATATCTTCTTTAGTCACTCGACCGTCTTTTCCTGAACCTTTTATACTTTCTAACTCTGCAATAGAAACATTTTCTTCTTTAGCAATATTTTTTACTAATGGCGAAAAGAATTTATCCGAAGTTGTATAATCTGCCGGAGCAGCAACTTCCTTAGCCGCTTCGATTGTTTTTTCGATAGCAACAACTTCAGCAGGAACAACTATCTCTTCCGTTACTTTATCAACTAAAAATGATGAACCTTCTTCTGTTTCAATGATGGCAATAGTTTGCCCTACTTGTACCAAATCGTCTTTGCCAAACAATTGCTCAATCAAAATTCCCGAAACTTCACTTGGCACTTCGCTATCGACTTTATCTGTAGCGATTTCCAGTACTGCTTCATCCATTTCAATTTTGTCTCCAACTTGTTTCAACCAGTTTGTGATTGTTGCTTCAGCGACACTTTCTCCCATTTTAGGAAGTTTTAATTCAAATCTTGCCATATTGTTAACCTAAAAGGTGATTTTGATTTTCAGATTGCGAAATTACTGAAATTTTTAAATATAAATTACATTAAATATAATTTTTATGCGATTTTAACGATTTTACCTCTATCATTACTTGAATCACTTCCGATTAAGAAAGTGGTATTTTTGGGTAAAATTTTAAAAGTAATCTTCTTATGTCTTTCAGATTTTATCATATCGATACATTTCTTGAATGATATGTATTGATTATCTAAAATTACCTCTGCTCCTTTTCCTATGTAAATCAGGGACGAATTTACCATTTTTTCTTTTTTTAAATCGTAAAATGTAACTTTATTTTGTAAAATCGAACTCAATTTTTCGAGTAAATTATCATTCATCGAGTAAAAAAAATATTCTTTTGGAGTTGTTTTTATCGTCGTTTTTCCCTGTATCATTTTAACGATAGAGAAAAATACTATTCCTGTTTTCATAAAAAGAGAAAACAAAAATGATACTTTAAAATGTTTTTTATAAAAAAAATTCATAGCACTCTGAAAGCGTTTCATATATTTTTCGTCTTTTACGGTGCTTTCTCCTTTGTAGTGAATCACCGTAGTTTCAGCGTAATAATAATTGGTTTTACCTTTTTTCAAAACCATATACGATAAATCGATATCATCGGAGTACATAAAACAATCTTCATCAAAACCGCCGACTTCATTATATAAATCTCGTTTCATTATCATAAAAGCGCCTACAAGTATTTCGACTTTGCCTGTTTGGTTCTCACTTAAATGCTGGGCATAATATTTATTGAAGTAGTTGGATTTTGGAAAATACTTGTACAATCCTGCAATTTTAGTAAAAGCCACCCAAGGTGTTGGGACTCCGCGCTTGCTTTCGGGAAGGAAATTCCCTGCTCCATCTATAAGATTTACGCCTATTATTCCTAAATCCTGTTGCTCTTTGGCGAAAGCCAATACTTTTGTAAATGTATCTTCAGCAACGACTGTATCGGGATTTAAAATGCAGATATAATCTCCTTGTGCCTGAGAAACTCCTATATTATTTCCTTTGGGGAAACCTAAATTCTCGGTATTCTCAATCAGTTTTATATTAGGGAAACGACTACGAATCATCTCGCAACTATCATCTGGAGAATTATTATCGATTACAATAATCTCGCTATCAATATCTTTAAGCGCTTCTTGCACACTTAAAACACATTGTTCTAAAAAATAACGTACATTATAATTGAGGATAATAACCGATAATTGCATGTAAAATAGTCTTGAAAGTTCGAAAGTTAAAAATTTTCTACTAAACCAAACCGTAATGACCAATCATTTTTGCTAACTCCAAAATCCATTACGAGATTACTATTGTTACGTTTGTTCCATTTTATGCGTAATCCTGTACCAATTGCGGGATTCCATTTGGTAAACTGATACGTCTGAAATTTAGATACTGATGAGATATTGGTAAAAAATACTGCTCCCCAAAAACCATCGGCAGAAATATCTGTTCTATATTCAGTTTCAAAATACAATAATGCATTGCTTCGGAAACGGTTTCTTGTAAATCCTCGTCCTGTTTTTTGTTGTCGGTCCCAGCCTATACTTGGCAAATCGAGATAATGTGGATCCCCACCTCCTATTGTTGACCAATAAAAAGCTCTATATGCCAAAACTTTATGCCTGACATCGCTAAACGAATGGTATTTTCGAGCATCTATATATAAGGATTGCCAACCTTTATTATTAAGTCCTCCATTGGTATTCATTCGGAAATTAGCTTCCAGATATGTTCCTTGCTCTGGATTTATATTATTGATTCTTGAATCATACAATGCTTGAATTGCAACTCCAAATGAAACATCATCGGAATAATCTCCGCTCATGTATTTAAAATAATCTGTTTCTCCATCAATCTTAGAATCTTCGGAAATGTTTTGATAACTATCGAATAGAACTCCTAATCCGAGTCCGAAATTGCCTTTCACTTTTCTTGTTACATATTCATAAAAGCGCCATTGTTTGTAATTTAGAACAGACATTTCGTCGTCGAGATGGTGATCTCCTAAACCGTATGTAGGTTGCGGATATATCATAAACCGATAATCTCCTGTAAAGTTATACTTGTCATCCTTAGTATATATATAGGACTGAATTGGGAAGACATATTGATTAGAGAAACTAAAATAGGGCGAAAAAATTACTTGCGACATCGTGGTTTTCTCATGGTCATCGCCTAGATAAAAAGTACTTAAAAACGAAATGATTACTCTGGCATTTCCGTTGCCCTCTACAGGAATAGGAGATAATGAAAAGGCTATCTTCCTTTTAGCATCATGTCTTACGGTATCATTCTTAGAGAATATGCTTTTGTACACATCAATAATGTCTTTACTATTGTGTCGAAGTGAATCTTTTTTATGCATAATGGAGTCATTTTGCGAATAGCAAAAACAGCTAAAAAAAAGAAAAGACAAAACACTTTTTATTTGTAAGCTATTCATTTTTAATTGTTTTAAGATACACTCTCCTAACAAAAATAAAACTAAAATTTCACTTACTCTTGAATTTACCAATAAAGATTCTTACAAAAAATATAGAATATGAAATGAGAGTTGTGAGAGGAGAGATGAAAACTGAAACTAAAAACTGAGACTTAAAACCGAATACTAAAACTTTAATTATTTATTTTAGCAAAAAATAGCTTTCTCTTTATGGAATATAAAACAATCACTAATAGATTTTTACCTCTTGGTTTTATTATACTTTCATTCTTATTTTTAAGCTGTAAAACAACTTCTCTACAGAACATAAATAACAATTCTGATTTGGTTATTTCTAACACTTGGTATATTGCTGGACCAACGAATGAAAATCAAGACGTAATAAACGAAACTAGAAAAAAGAATCATCATATTCTTGTTACGGCAAACGACTCGCCTGTTGGGGAAATCGAACTAAACGTGATGATTACTCCATCTGAATCTAATGATGGAAAACCAACCAACTTACCTAGCAATTCTGATTTTGTTAGTATTACTTATAAATCATCACAACCTATCAAAATCCAAGCTCGTGAAGGAAATGATTCTGGTACTGGTTGTGTACATGGAGGAACGCATGCAATGGCTGATTTACCTGCTTCTCCTGATAAATTTTCTACGATAAAAATCCCTTGGTCGGACTTTAAACTAAACGGTAAACCTGTAAACATTCATAATCTTTGCAAATTTAATTTTGTGAATTATCATCCTGTTTCTGGCGCTGTATTAGAAATAACGGAAGTACAGATTCAAAACTTAAAACCATAAAACTAACTAACCTCAACATTATGAAAATCAAAATTCTAAAATTCTTATTTCTAACACTATTCTTCTTTAATCTTTCTTATAGTCAAAACAAAAAGATAGATATTAATGGTGTTTGGGCTGATATTAATTCGGGTGTAGAAAATGCAGTTGTTATTATCTCTGAACAAAATGGTAAGGTTATTTTTTCGCATTACTTGGAATGGAAAGGCCAAAAATTTGTAGAAAGTGGTGTAGGGAAAAGAACTGGAAACACGATAGAATATAAAGTCGATGTAACTTTACCTATTGAGGGTTGGGCAACTCAAGGAACGCATACCTTAACTTTATCTGAAGATGGGAATACACTTGAGGGGACTTATAAAGACAACAAAAAAAGAGAAGGTCCAATTGCTTTTAAACGTGTGAGGTGATTCTATTTTGCAAAATACAAAAGGGAGTTAATGATGTCATTAGCTCCCTTTTGTATTACTATTTTATGTACTCATTTCTACATTATCCCAATCATCAGCTCGGTTATAAATCCATTCCAACGATTTTCGTCTTTCATATACTAATCCTTCATTTAGTTTTGCTTGTCGACCATTTAGTCTTTCATCTACGCAATACCAATGAAGTCGATAGTAATAATCAAGCATGGTATAAATATCAACTTCAGATTTTAAATTCTGTAAGCTTTCCATTTTCTGATTGTCTTCTTCATTTTCTAGATTTGGCAAAAGTGAAGCCATATTATCTCCTATATATTCTTCTGCTTCTAGCCCAGGAATCATTTCTGTTACCCACATAAAAGCCCATAAAGACTCTAAATACCATCGTAAAGAATTAACTTCAAATTCGGTTAAATCATCATTTTCTTTATCTAGTATTTCTTTTTCTGAATCTGATAGATACTTGGCTAAATCATGATTCTCTATCCATTCTTTAATAATATAAGTTGGAGCTTCAAACGCTATGTTTATCAAAGCATTCATAACCGACATTCTTCCTTTAATCTCTTCCAGAGATCTTAGTTTTGGTGTATCCAGAATCGGCAACCAATCATTTACACGATATTCTTTTTGCTTAATAATTGTATCATTATCAATTTTAATCTGTCGGCGTTGTTCTTCTGTCATAATGTAATTTTCAAAATATACCCGAAAATATAAATAATTTCTTTCAACACAAACTGATTCAATTGAAACTTTATAAATGCAGCTGAATCTTATATTTGTTAAAAATTTTCATGACAAATAACATAATCGTTGAAAACACTAAAGACCAGATAATTCCTGGAATTCCTTCGCGGAAGTATCCTGGAATAATATGAATTGCAAAAGCTTTACAGAAATAATAAATTACGCCTGGTAAAATATAAATCAATAAAGGATTTGCCGCTGCTGGCATAAAAAAGTTACTCCATTTGGTTTGTTTTTTAATTTCCATAAGCCAATACAAGAAATAAAATATAACAGTACAAATACCCGCTGAATATAGTACCCAAGAAGGCGTTCCTCTTATTTTTGAGATCTCATAATACGGTCGTAACAGATACCCCAACACAAAAAACAATACACCAAAAGCTATTACGTTCCAATTGATTTTATCGGATATCTTGCCCTCAAAAAACAAAAGCGATATTACCACTCCCGCCGAAACAAGCGTTGCATGCGTCATATGTCCGCTTATAAAACCAATCCATTTTATTTCATGGACAAAAGATCCTTTAATCTGATTTAAAACAGTAGCTATAAGACAAATGAAAAGAAATGCAATCATTGCAATCAATCTTCCGTTAACTAGCCAGTAATACACCACCGTAATTAAATATGCCCAACCGATAAGTCCAAGAATCCCCCACCATTTTGGTGTGATTCCTATGTCACCATTTTCCTGAACATATAGAAAGTATAATGCTACCAAAACCAACATTCCGCCATATTGCAAGATGTTTTTAGTGACTTTAGGAAATGATTTATCGTATTTATTCCAAATAGGAATTGGCATTGCGTATGCTAAAAATCCCCAAAATGAAGCAGAAATTACCATCTTGGATGCATCATACCCATATTCGGCATTTACCATATAAACTCCGATAATAATAAGTGCCAATGCTCTTTTTAAAGTATGTGTCCAAATAGTTTTGGGAGTATCACCTTTAATTAATCGAGCATTAAATGCAAATGGAATAGACATCCCAACGATAAATAAAAATGCAGGAAATACCAAATCGACAAATGTCATTGCATCGGCATCGGCTGGCATATGCTTCATCCATTGGGGTACATTCTTTATGCTTGCCAACTCATTGACAAAAATCATTATAAAAATGGTAATTCCACGAAAAGCATCTATGGAAATAATTCTTTTATTGAATAAATCTTCTTTTATTTTCATATCTGTTACATTATTATTACTAACAAATATAAAATTTTAAAGGAGAAATCAAAGGAGTATTTATAAAGACTGACAAACTTGTTTATTTATGTTAAATATCAGCAGAAACGGGTATTTTTGTTTGGGTCAAAAAGTTATCTTTGCCGCATTATTTTAAAAACACTAAGAAAATAACGATTAAAAAAAACAAAACTCGCAAATCAAATCAACCTATATATAACATGAAAAAAATTACACTAAGTGCTATAATTATAATGGCATCAATATTTTCAGTACAAGCCCAACTTTATACTCCAAGTGGAACTGTATTAGGAACCTCATTAAATAGTAATGTAGGAATTGGTACAAGCTCTCCTTCCGAAAAAATAACTATTGAAGGAAATCATGGAGATACTCGTTTTTTACTTCATTCTATCGGTGGAGGTGATGACGCAAGACAAGCAGATCTTATGTTATGGGCTTCTGAACCCCAATTAACGTAGACTGGCGTTGGTATTGGGAATAATGTACAAAATAATAAAAATAACTTAGGGGGTATTTCATTATTAAATTCAGCTAGGGGCGGTTCATACATTCGTTTTCTAGACAATTCAATGTTATTTAATGTTGTATCATCTTCTGGCATTGATAAACAAGCTTTAAGCATTAATACTGAAGGTAATATTGGGATTGGAACCACAAATCCATCTGCCATATTAGATATAAATTCACCTATATCAACTCAAGGTAGATATAGTTCTCAAAAATGGTCTGCTGGAAACCCTGGATATAGTTTAACATTACAAACTATCTGGAACAATAGCGGTATCAATCAAGAATTTATACAACGCTATAATGGAATAGATTATACTTCATTGGCTTTTTTTCAAGGTAAAATAGGTATAGGTACAACAAAACCTGACGAAAAACTTACCGTAAACGGAAAAATACACGCTCAGGAAGTTAGAATTGATCTAGCATATCCTATGACCGTTCCAGATTATGTTTTCGCCAATGATTATAAACTAAAATCATTACAAGAAGTAGAAGAATTCATAAAACAAAACAGTCATTTACCAGAGGTTCCATCGGCAAAGGAAATAGAGAAAAATGGGCTGATGCTTGCCGAAATGAATATGAGTTTATTGAAGAAAATTGAGGAATTGACGCTTTATAGTATTGAGCAGAATAAAGAAATTCAAAAACAAAACAACAAGATTTTAATTCTTGAAGAAAAAGTTAAAAAAATAGAATCAACAAAATTATAACATGAAAAAAAGAATATTTACAGGACTGCTTATATTAAGCAATTTATTACTAGCAAATGCACAAAACACAACATTCAATGAAGTTGCTATTGGATTAAGTGTCCCAGACTGGGGAGTAAATATAAAAACTAATTTCCCAGGGCTTACCGGAAGTTGGAACAGAGGTTTTTTTATTTCTAACGAAACTGGCTTACAGCATTTATTTTCAATCGGGGCTAATGGAAATTCAGTAAATGGTATATCTAGTTTTACTAGTGGTTTTATTGGAACCGATTGGGACAATCAATTTATGTCTTTTTTACCTAATGGAAATATTGGTATTGGAACCAATAATCCTATTGAAAAACTTAACATTAATGGTGGTACTGGAGATGGAGCCTCATTTGATGCAAGAATGGCTTTAACAAAAATTTCAAGTACAGGAAATATTCTGACCGCAAAAATAGTTTTAAACGATGCTGATACTAGTTTTGGTAATCTAAATTTTAAAGTAAAAACAACTGCTAGTAAATCAGAACTTGAAGAATTCTATACTAATGCTTTAACTATAAAAGGGATTAACGCCTATGTAGGTATTGGAACTAACAATCCTATTGAAAAATTTAACATTAATGGTGGTATTGGGGATGGTAGCTCATTTGATGCGAGAATGGCATTAACAAAAGTTTCAAGCACAGGAAATGTTCAAAGTGCAAAAATAGTTTTAAGTGATGTAGATACAGATTTTGGAAATCTAACTTTTAAAGTAAAAACAACTGCTAGTAAATCTGAAATTGACCGTTTTTATTCTGATGCCTTAACCATAAAAGGATCGAATGCCTATATAGGTGTCGGAACTAACACTCCTATCGAAAAACTAAATATTAATGGAGGTACTGGAGATGGTACTACATTTGATGCAAGAATGGCACTAACAAGGGTTTCAAGTACAGGAAATGTTCAAAGTGCCAAAATAGTTTTGAGTGATGCTGATACTAATTTTGGAAACCTAACTTTTAAAGTAAAAACAACTGCTAGTAGATCTGAAATTGAAAGTTTCTATACTGATGCTCTTACTATAAAAGGATCAAATGCAAATGTAGGAATCGGTACAACAAATCCAGACGAAAAACTAACAGTAAACGGGAAAATTCATGCCAAAGAAGTTAGAATAGACTTATTAGATCCTATGACAAAGGTTCCCGATTATGTCTTCGCCAATGATTATAAACTAAAATCATTACAAGAAGTAGAAGAATTCATAAAACAAAACAGTCATTTACCAGAGATTCCATCGGCAAAGGAAATCGAAAAAAATGGGCTTATGCTTGCTGAAATGAATATGAGTTTGTTGAAAAAAATTGAGGAATTGACGCTTTACTCTATTGCACAGGAAAAGAAAATAAATTCACAAGCACAAGAAATCGAAGCCTTAAAAGACTTAGCATTGAGAGTAACAAAAATTGAAAGTGAATTGACCCATATCAATAATAAATAAACATTTTTTTAATGCTTTTTTAAAAGAACAATGCATATGTTTTTTTGTTAAAAAAATCACAAAAAAACATTGCTAATTCTGCTATAATATTCAATCTTTGTTATTTTTTTCCTAGGAATAACCCCATTCATTTAAAATACCAAATTATGAAAAGATTACTACTTTTTATTTCTTTAATAACTTGCTTCGTTTGTAACTCCCAAACAAATATTACGTTTAACTACGATTCTGCCGGTAATCAAACCTTGAGACAACTGTGTCTCTCAGGTTGTACAGCTAAACCATCTAAAGATATACCGAAGGAAATTGAAGCCATTACAGAGGAAGATTTGCAAAAATTCTCACCAGAAGATGTTATATCCTACTATCCAAACCCTGTGAGAGAAGAATTATATCTTAAATGGGAATTAAAAGATGGTAATTACGTTTCGTCTATAATTATTTACGGTTTAAATGGACAAACAATAAATACCTATAATAAAACCGAAAAGTTAAATACCCAAAATATTTCTTTCCAAAGCTATCCTACAGGAGTATACATAGTTGCGTTGATTTATGCTAGTGGAGATCAAAAAACAATAAAAATTATTAAACAATAGATTATATATGAAACAATTTTACCTACTCATTTTATTTTTTATTACTCATTTAGCATTTTCCCAAAATTTTACAGATACCAAAGGAGAATTGCAGATTTCAAATTCTGGTACTGCTACATATAATTTACCTATTGCTATTCCTCCAAGTATAAAAAACGTAGCACCTATAATTAATCTCACCTATAGTAGTGGTGTTAGAGGTGGTATTGCCGGACAAGGCTGGCATATTAATAGCATTTCAACTATTAGTCGTATGGCGACCAGAAGAGACATTGATGGTTTCGTCGATGGGGTTGATTTTGATGCAGACGATAAATTAGCGCTTGATGGACAACGCTTATTATTAAAAACAGGAACATATTGGGCAACTGGATCTACTTATGAAACAGAATATAAAAGCAATACAAAGATTGAGTTAAAAACTGAAGGTACTACAACTTATTTTATTGTTACAGCTCCCGATGGATCAAGAACCTGGTATGGCTCACAGGGCTCTGGAAATTTACAAAACTCGGTTTCATTGAATTCCTGGTATATTGTTCATTATGAAGATCCAAATAGCAATTTCATAGATTATAATTACAAAACAGTAACTTATAACGGTAGTAACCAATTGTATATTGACAATATTACATTTAGCGGAAATACTACTGCAGGAATTCCTGCTCAAAATAGAATTACTTTTACTTATAGAGATGCTAGACGTGTAGAACGAGATTATTTAAAAGGAGTACCAGTTTATGCTACTAAAATATTAGAAAATATTCAAGTAATTACCAATAATACCTATTTTAGAACCTATAGATTTGCTCATACACCAGATTTAGATTCAGGTTATGAACGATTAACCAGTATACAGGAAGTTAACGGAGTAAATGAGGAATCAAATCCTATTATTTTTGAATATGACAAAACAAATACAGCAACAACAAGAATAGAAAAAGAATACACCAATAATCTTGATTTTGAGAAAGCAGATTTAGCTGGAGATTTTGATGGGGACGGTAGGCTAGATTTTATAGCAAACAACCAGGTTTTTACTAATTTATTTAATGGAAATACTGGAAATACGCCTATTAGTTTGCCCTTTACGGCAGACAAAAGAAGACTATTTGCCGCTACAACCTTAACTGATAATAAACTAAATCAATTTCAATCTATTGTTCAAACAGAAGAAGCACTAGGTACTATCAAATTTAAAATTTTTAATTTAAATTCATTTACTGAACAGTATAATAAAGAAATCGTATTTAACAATACTGGAACAGCCACAGGACCATGTCAAACCGCAAGCTACTTAAAAGAATCTAACGAGTATCTTGAAGGTGACTTTAATGGTGATGGAATCTCTGAAGTTTTAGTTATATCAACAATAAATGAGATAAGAAGGAAAACTTGGCAAGATCAAAGGCAAATTAGATGTATAACTTTTAGGGAAAATGATTCAGGATATAAATATAGTTTAATAGATTTAAACCCTTCATCATCATCAAATCTTGGTGAAAAAGGGTTCATTAATTTACAGAATTCTTCTTTATTAGATGGACAGCCAACCATTAGTGATCCAAATTATGCAGATTATGTAAAAAAACCATATACAAGGTATATAGCAGATTTTAATTCAGATGGCAAATCTGATATTTTAATCATTAATTATGACAAAACATATAAAATTGTCAGTTTTAAACAGCTAACAATTTCACCATGGGTGGAACTCGAACTAATTGGCACAGGTACATTAGACATGTATACCACCACAAAACAGATGCTTTTTGGTGATTTTAATGGAGATGGAAAAACAGATATTATGTTACCTGACACGGAAGGTGGAGAAGGAATAAATCATGCAAAATGGCATATTTACTATAGTAACCCCAATCCTTCTGGAGGAGAATTTTTCACTAAAGAAACCCATACTATTGTAGAATACAGACCAAATACAGATACAGAACCTGGCAAACCTTTCACAACTCAGGCACATTTTAGTAATTATTATGCTATGGACATTGATGGTGATGGCAAATCTGATTTGGTACGTGTTTGGAGAAAACATTTTAAGGTTGAGGGAAAAATCAATAATCATGATTCTTCTTGGGCAGTATCAGGCTTTACAAATAACATAGGAAAAGTTGTTGCTTCTGGCTTTGTAGAATCATACAACTCTGGTGAATTTAGAGCTGGCTCTCCTGTTCTTGCAATTCCTATAGTTTCAAATTACAGATATGATGGTGCCAATACAGACCTCGTTCTTGTTCGAGCACATAATGCCAGAATCGAATACTATCAATTTAATAAAAATGTAACTATCGATAATAGGCTAAAATCTGTAACAGAAGCAAACGGAAACATCAAACAAACCATCGAATATAAACCAATGGAATCCATTGGTGGGGATAATGATTTCTATTCTTCCGGTAATACAGTCTCTTACCCTAACATAGAAATTATTCGAAATTCTGAAAACTTTTTAGTTTCCAAACTAACGGCAACAATAAATCGTATTTCAAAGTACCAGGATTTTAGGTATAGAGGTTATGTATCCAATTATAATTATGGGACAGCAGGTTTCATCCGAACTGCTAGAAGTAGTTGGTATTCATCATCATCAGATACCAAGATATGGACTACTCAATATAATGACCCCAATCTTAGAGGAGCCAATACTATTACTTGGTCAAGTACAGATCCAACAACCGTTTTTGCAGCAATACCATCTGGTTTAATAAGTACTAAGACAAATGTGTTTGCTACTTATTCCAAAGGTGGTAATACTCCATCTACTCCCCTACCAAGTGATTTAAATATTGTAAATCCTGTAACTACCAATCAAACAACCAAAGCAAGTAATTCGATTACAGCTTCATCTGCAATAAGCAATGACTTGAATGTTAATTATCAGGCACCTCAAATAATTTTAAAACCAGGATTTAGTGCAAAAGCAAGCGGTAACAGCATGTTTAGTGCTTATCCTCTTTCGGGAAGTGAAAATGCTCCAACAACAAATAGTAGTGTTTACAATGTATTGTTAACAAAACAAACTACCGAAGACCATCTTACGGGTGTAAAAAACGAAACTAGTTTTACTTATGATGGTACTGTCGAGAGTACAAGCTACTATGGTTTGGAAACTCAAAGTATATCAAGACAATACAGCGGAGGAACCCTGCAAGGTACAACAACAGTCGATACCCAATATGACAGTAACCCTACAGGAGTTGGTAATGGATATTATATAGGAAGACCAAAGAAAGTAAACTCTTCTACCTCTATTTATACTGGAGATACCAGAACATCTGAGGAAAAATATACCTATACAGGATTAAATTTAACCCAAACAGAAAAAAAAGGACATAATACCTATGCTATTATAGAAGATATGACCTATGATCCTGTTGGAAATTTATTGACCAAAAAAGTTAGTGCTCCCGCTGCACCTATTACTGTTCCGGCACGAACTATTACCGATGAATATGATACTACGAAACGATTTGTAATTAAGAAAACAGATCACCAGGGATTCGTTACTAGTTATGGTTACAATGCACTAGGGCAAGTAACCAAATCTACTGATTATATGGGTGTAGTTAGTGATTTCATATATGATAATTGGGGAAAATTAACAACAAGCACTATTACTAATTCGTCACAAACACCTCTTGTTACCAACATTGTGTATGAAAAATTTTCTGATGGTCGATACTCCACAACAAGTACAAACAATACTGGTTCTGAAACTATGACCATATTTGATGTATTAGGAAGAGTCGAACTTAATTTCACTAAAGGCTTTGCTGCTAATTCTCAGGTGTCAAAACAGACTGTTTATGATGCATTAGGAAGAAAAACCAAAGAAAGTGAACCTAGCTTATCATCCCCTAACAAATGGACATATTATGAGTATGATTATTTACAAAGACCTATAAAAATAATAGCTCCAACAGATAAAATACAAACAATAAAATACGAAGGATTAAAGACAACTAGTACTGATGATGGAAGAATAACCACAGCTACAGTCGATGCATTAGGTAACAAAACACAAACCACAGATTCTGGAGGTACTATCAATTTTGTTTATTATGCCAACGGGAAACTTAAAGAATCCAATTATGAAGGAAATAAAGTAGAGATTGCCATTGATGGTTGGGGAAATAAAACTGCCATGATCGATCCAAGTGCTGGCACCTATACGTATTCCTATGATGCCTTTGGCCAAATGAAAACAGAAACTACGCCTAATGGAACTACTTCATATGTATATGATGATGCTGGGAAAACAATAGAAAAAACAATTGTAGGTACCAATACCGATAGTAAGACCATTTATGCATATAATAGTTTAAACCAGATCACAAGCAGTACTTTTACAAATACATTTGAAAGCAGCGTTATTACCAATAACTATGAATATGATAATTATAAAAGATTGTATAGAACTGTTGAAACAACTCCTTATGCAACTTTTACAAAGCAACTAACGTATGACACTTACGGAAGAGCCGACAAAGAAACTTCTATAGCATTTGCAAGTGGAAAAACAAGTTCTAAAACAGTAAAAAACACCTACCAAAATGGCTTTCCATGGCAAATAGTCGATGATGCTACGCAACAAGTATTATGGCAAACCAATGCCTTAAATGAAAGAGGACAGCTCACTAGTGCAACTTTAGGAAACGGCATTGCAATTAGTAATACGTATGACCAATACGGTTATGCCGAAAAATTCAAACATGATAAAACGGGAACAACCCCAGTAAACATCATGACATTAACAACCACTTTTGAACCCAAAAGAGGTAACCTGACCAACCGAACAAATAACTTATTTAATTGGAATGAAAATTTTAAATATGATGAATTAGATCGTTTAATAAGTTATTACAACGCGCAGGGAGTTCCAGAAATTCAGAGTTACGATGCCAAAGGTAAAATTTCTCAAAATAGCGTAGGAACATACAACTATACTGTTACTGGTAAAACATACCAAAATAATTCGATAACGTTAACTCCTGAAGCTTTAAGCTATTACCAAAACAGGGGATCCGGAGCAAACACTGCTCCCAAAATGGGAGTGGAAGTTACTTATAATACTTTTAAAAGTCCAGTAAGAATAAGAGAACTAGGTCGTGATGGAACTTACAACGATTATATAAATTTTGCTTATAATGACGGTAATGACCGTAGCGCCATGTTTTATGGCGGATTGCAAGATGATAAATTACTTCGCCGTTATCGCAAGCACTACTCTGCTGATGGATCGATGGAGATTAAAGAAGATAAAACAACAGGAGTAGTAGAGTTCGTAACTTATATAGGTGGTGATGGCTATACCGCACCAGTTGTATTAAAATCGGATGGTATAAATCCTGCAAATTATTTATATTTACATCGTGATTATCAAGGTAGTATTATTGCTATTACAGATAATAACGCAACAATTGTCGAGAAACGCCTTTATGATGCCTGGGGAGCGATAATAAAAGTACAAAACGGAGCTGGTGTAACTCTTGATGGCTTAACAGTCTTAGATCGCGGTTATACAGGACATGAGCACATACAAAGTATGGGGCTTATAAACATGAATGGTCGTTTATACGACCCTAAATTACATCGCTTTTTACAACCCGATAATTATATCCAACAAGTAGAAAATACACAAAACTATAACCGTTATGGCTATTGTTGGAATAATCCTCTAAAATATACAGACCCAAGTGGTGAAGTAATAATCGCTTTTTTTGGTGCTGTAGCTATTGGTGTCGCAATAGCTGCATTAAGCTACACAGTTACAGCTTTACTTTCCGATGTACCTTTTACTGTGGGAGGCTTAGCAAAATCTGTTTTTATTGGTGCAGCAAGTGCAGCAGTAACTTATGGTATAGGTAGTGCCTCTGGGAGCCTATTTGCTAATTTCTATTCGCAGGCTGCTTTTCAAGCAGCTGCACACGGTACTTTTCAAGGTGGAATGACAGCAATTTCCGGAGGTAAATTCTGGAGTGGTTTTGCAGCTGGAGCATTGAGTAGTATTGCTGCAAGTGCTTGGAGTGGTGGAAACTCAGGACAATGGCAAGGTGTTGGTGGAAAATTTGCCGATAGCGGAGTTGGTATGATTGCCTTTGGTACGGTTTCTGGTGGAGCTGGTGCAGCACTTACTGGTGGAAACTTTTGGCAAGGAGCTGTTACTGGATTAGTAGTTTCGGGGTTAAATCATTTTGTGCATAAAATAGTTCAAAGACAAGATATTATAGGACGCTTAAAAGCAGCTGGATATAATGACCCAAATGCATATGCAAATCTATCAGACTCACAATTGGCAACATTCGCACAAAAAGTTTTACCGGAATTATATGCTGAAGCTCATAGTCCAACATTAGAAACTAGCGAAAATTTAACAGATCGTAATGGAAATTCAGCAGATGCTTTAACAGTTGGAGGAGAATTTAATCCTGAGACATTAAAAGGAAGTATTTCTAAAATACAAATTTCTAAAAATGCTTTTTCAAGTTATTTAAAACTGACAAGCATAATAGGTCATGAATTGAATCATGCTTCTGATTATATTAATGGAAATATGGCTAGATGGTATAATAAAGCTGGAGGTGGAGCCGCAGGACAAACATACAGAAGTGTAATGTCAGAAGCGAAAGCTTATAGTTGGCAATTTAATATGCCTGGAGCTCATGTAAATTTGGAAGCATTTAGTTCTTACACTAATCAGGCAAATCTTTGGAATAAAATGCTTAATTGTTTTTAAATAAAATTTTATGCGAAAAATATTTCTTTTTTTATGTCCTCTATTTCTGAATTTTTCTGAATATAAAAATTTAGATATAGAATTACATATAGTTAACACCAAAATAAAAAGTGGTGAGATGATTACTTTTAAAATAAACAATAATTCAAATATAAATTATTGTTTTATAATAGATACTCTTTTTCCTGACAGAGGTAGCGATTATTATTATTATCAAAATGCATTCATAAATCCTCAATTACTTATTTCAGACAGCAAAAATGAAACAAATTCACCATGGATTAAAGAGATTTTTTATAATGAAAAGCAATATGAAAAATTAGAAATAAAAAAACATTCTCTTCAAGATAAACTAAGTTTAATTTTTATAAAGAAGAATAGCGAAGTAAAATTTAGTTTACCCTTTGACTTAGCAAAAAAGATAGATGAAGGAACAATTATGTATTACAAATTAAATAATAAGGAAAAATACAAATGTGAAATTGAATATTTTATTAAACAAGAATTTATAAATAATAAATTTTCAAAAAAAAGGAGAGATTCTGTCCAGCACAAAGGATACGTTTTTTTTACTGGTAGTTTAAAATCCAACAAAGTACCTTTAGAATTATAAAACAACTAGAACCCCATAAAACTACAACCCTAAAAGTTGTAGTTTTTTATTGGTAATTTAAAATCTAACAAAGTACCATTAAAATTATAAAAATAACCTGAACACTTATAAAACTACAACCCTAAAAGTTGTAGTTTTTTATTTTACAAGAATTCAAAATACCCACAATCAAAAAATATTCCCCTACTTTTGATAATTACAATTCATCCCAATGAAAAAAGCCCTTTTGCTTTTCTTTTTATGCATTACTTCAACTTATGGACAAATCTTAGGTTGTACAGATCCGCTGTCTAAAAACTACAATCCGAAAGCTACTCAGAACGACGGAAGTTGTGCTTACAAATCAGTAAAAATAAAACCTGAATATTCTAATAAACTTAGTGATTCTATCAAAGAAACCTCGGGATTAATAGCTTTCGATTCGTTATTGTGGACGCATAATGACGACCATGACAAAACCATTTATGGACTTAATCATCAAGGAGAGATTAAAAAGAAAATTGTACTAGAGAAAGTAATCAATACCGACTGGGAGGAGATTTCGCAAGACAGCACGCATATATACATAGGCGATTTTGGAAATAATTATACAGGAAACAGAAGCAATTTGCATATTCTGAAAATCGAGAAAGAATCGTTTCTGGCAGGAAAACCTATCATCGATACCATTTCATTTTCTTATTCCGACCAAACCAATTTTACCAAGGAAAGTCCAAACAAAACCAACTTTGATTGTGAGGCTTTTATCGTTACAACCGACAGTATTTATTTGTTTACCAAACAATGGAAAAACACCAAAACCAGTATTTATACATTACCCAATACACCCGGAAATCATGTTGCACAACTAAAAGAAACCCTTGATGTAAAAGGATTGGTAACTGGAGCTACTTATTTGCCTTCCAAAAAACTGATCGTCCTTTGTGGATATTCTAAAATCGGAAAACCCTTTTTATATCTTTTATACGATTATAAAAACAATGATTTTCTATCGGGTAATAAACGAAGAATCAATATTGCATTGCCATTCCATCAAATTGAAGGTATTGCAACCGAAGATGGCTTGCATTATTATTTAACCAATGAATCTTTGGTCAGAAAACCACTAATCAATGTACCACAACAAATCCATCGAGTTGACTTGAGCGCCTATCTAAGTCAATAACCATAATAGTTTTCTTCAAAATAAAATTTTCACCATTAAGAGATTAAGTTTCATTAAGCTAAACTTAAATTTTCTTAACTCGTTTACGATGAAAAACGGATATATAGCGTATATACTCAATGTTCTCGCAAACTTGTCCCACATTATCGAGTTATTATTGGAGCCTCTTCGTTCCTCAGGGTGACAATATTGAGGAAAAACTTTGCGCTCTTTGCAGTTAATTTTCCTGCAACAAATCATAGAGTTATACGTGTGA
>NZ_JAOZEW010000010.1 GCF_025847235.1 Flavobacterium shii | reverse complement strand
TGATAGAGAATTTAAAGAATAGTATAAGTAATTTTTATACGATGATTAGTATGAAATGCATTGTAAGTAAAAAAGCTAAAATTGTCATAATAGTACTTGGTATTACAATCATACTTTTAGTATTATATTTTATTTTTTTTATAAATCAAAATGGTGATAAAAAAAAATATGAAGAATATAAATTGATGCCTGAACTTGAGCATTTAGGTAATTACAAAATAACTCAAATTACAAATAAAAAATTATCTTACAATTTTGGAGATGAGTTTGCAACGAACGCTGAAAGAAGGGAGTATTATAAAGATAAAAACCCGAAAGAAAGAATAGATGGTCACATTTATTTTGACACAATAAAAAGAAATTTTTGGATAAAAACTTTTGAACGTATAGATCCTAAAGATGGACATTTATTATATGACTATATTGAATGGTTAAATTATGATTTTCATGGAAATATCATTCAAAAGAAAGGAGAATATGAATTAAAAAAAAGTCCAGGAATTATTTTGAAAGATGAAATAACAAACTTTTACGATTGGAGGAATCAGAATTCAACTTTTTTTGTTGAATACTTCTATGAACAAAATTTTCAGTGGCGTTCATTAAACCCTTTAAGGAATTTTGGTTCACCAAATGGTTCGTCTATAGATTGGTATTGGAAAGGAATTGCATATTTAAAACTTATAATGATTGAAAACGACATAAATTTTAAAATAGAAACAATGTCTACAAATTTTGGGTATAATTTTGAAATTAGTTTATATAGACTTAATAGCGAAATGGCATTTATTTATATTGGAGATAAATATTTAAACGATAAAGACAAAGGGTTATATTTAATCACAAGAGATAGAAGTCCGGAAAAAGAGTTTTATAAAATTAACTATCTTATATTTTATAGAACTATTGTAGAAAAATTTAATTAAAAATTTGAAGGCAGAGTTTTTTTTGATTAGCAAAAAACCAACGAACAGTTTAAAATTGAAAATACAGGAGATAATGAAATCCAAATAAAAATAAATGATGATAATAGCGGTTTTGAGGTGTTTTTAAATAATAAACCTTTGGAAACCGTTAATAAAAGAGTGTATTTAAGCAAGCAAAATTTTAAAGAATCATATAAATAATTTTAGTTAATTAGGCAACAAAGAGAAATACACTATGGATAAAATGAAAAAAATAGTGGTAGTCTGAGCATAATGTCTGGGCATAAGTACAAAAAGTAAACACGAATCTCATGAATCGATACGAATTAGTTTGTGGAATTAATTTCACAAACTAAATTAACTATTAAAATTCGTGTCGATTGGAGAAATCCGTGTTCAAAATTTATTTATAATATTTGTGCCCAGACGTAGAGCCTGGGCTGCCTTTTTTCATTAATAATCTTTATAACTATTGATCTCCACCATTCATAAATGTCATTAAAAGCGTGTAAGCATTTTTTGTCACAACTTTTGACGACAAATTTAGTACCGAAGATTTTATCTGTCGATAACCATCTGTTGTAGTTCCCGTTTCTACCTGTACCATTTTAAACTTATTTTCTCCGGTATAAGAAAAAACATAAAATTTCCCTTGCCATCTCACAACAGCATCTTCTGGAACTGTAAGTGCTCTTTCATTTTCAAATTCGGCATCGGCATTAATAAAAAGACCTGGCAGTAATGACTTATCATATCTGTCGATTTTACAAATAACTTCTGCAGCTCGGTCTCCATTAAGGCTTTGATTTATATAGGTAGTTCTTGCAGTATATTTTTTTGATGGATTACTATTAGTATAAGCAGTTACTATTTGCCCTATCGAGAGCAAGTGTATATCTTTCTCAAAAACATTCATGACAAGAACAATATCACTCGTTTCCATTAATTCAAATAGCATATCCGTAGGCGATATATATTTACCTACGTTTACATTAACCTTCGTTACCAAACCATTTATAGGCGAAATAATAGACACCGTTTTACTAATATTAGATGCTGTAAGTGCTCTTACATTAATCCCTAATAAAGTTAGTTTCTGTGCCAGCGAAGCCATATTTATACGTTGCGTCTGCATTTCTGTAGCCGTTTGTTCGTATAGCTTATCACTGCTTGCTTTCTTGGCATTAAGCTCTTTTTGTCTGTTATATTCGCTTTGCGATAATTGAAATTTTTCTTTTGCCGTAAGATAATCCTGTTGGAGTTGTATGTATTGCATATCCTCTACTACAGCTAGTAATTGCCCTTTTTTAACATGCATTCCTGCCATTAAATTTGTCTTCGTGATATATCCACCAAGAGGTATGCTTACCGTAACAACACTTTTAGGAGGAACCGTTACTGTTCCCTGAAGCTTTAAAATTCCTTTTACATTTTTTTCCTGTGGATTACCGATCACTAATCCGGCATTTTTTATCTGTTCTTTACTTAATTGAATACTACTTTCATCTTTTTGTATTCCTGCATTATTTTGCTCATCCTTTTTATTGCTATTGCAGGATAATAAAAATAAAACACCAAAAATTGTGGTTATATATGTCTTCATTATATTATAAATTATTAAGAGTTTGTAGGTTAACTATAGCTTGATTATAATAATTAACCATATCGAGATATTCATTTTTTATCGTTATTGCCTGATTCACTACCAATACCCATTGCAGGTAATCGATATCTCCATTTTCTAGCTGACTGTTTGCCGCTTCGATAATAACAGCCGCATTTTTAAGTCCGTCACTTTCATAATAATGAAGACTCTCTTTATACTTTTCGACCTCACTTAAAGCATTTGTAATGGCAGTATTAATTTCAATTTTAGTAGCTTCTGCTATCATCTTGTAGTTTTCATATTCTGTCTTAGCCGCTTTATTACGTGCCGATTGACTAGAAAAAAACAATGGTATGGATAATCCCAGATTAACATAACTAAACCTGTTACTACTATCATAATAAACATCCTGCCCAGAACTATTCGTTTGCATTCCGGTGATACTTAAATTATTATAGCCTAATGTAATATCTGGTAACATCTTGGCTTGTTCGGTTTTCCATCTCCATTTTGCTGCGTCTGCAATATAATTCGAAAGTTGTATCTGTGGCAACTCAGCAATCTTAGATTTTTCGTTTAACGAAATAGCAAAACCATTCTTAATATTCTCTGTAACGGGAACATGAATTATACTATCCTGTAGAACTGCGTTAAAAGATTTAAGTGTTATCTCAATATCTTTATTTACCATTGTAAGCTGATTGGTATAAAACTGTCGGGCAGATTGAGAGGCACTTTTTTCAAGTACATTTGTTTCTCCCGTTTTATAACGCAAATTAGATTTTTGCTCCATTAACCTGTAAATAGAATCTGCATAAGCCAATAGTTCTTTCTTGCTGTTTAACCAGATATAGTAATAGAATAGATTTCTCACATTCGATTTAATCTGTTGCGCTGTTAACTGCGATTCAGCCTTAGCAGTATTATAGTTTTCTTTTAAGGCTTTTTTCTGATTACTATATACGGTTGGGAAAGCAAAAGTCTGGCTGATACCAAAACGGGTGTCATTAAGACCACTGTTAAATTGACCATAATCACCATCCAATGCTAGTTTAGGAATATCAAAAGCCGATTTTTGGAGTTGTTCTTTTGATTTTTCATTTAGTCGAGCCGATTTCACTCTTTTATTATTCTGAACCGCTATCGACAGAGACTCATCAAGAGATGTAGGCAACTGCTGTGCCTGAACTGAGGCTGTAAAGAATAAACCAACAATAAGTAATGTCAATTTATCCAGTTTATGTTTTTTCATTTTTTTAGTAAATACTTTAGTATGATAAGTCATTAAATAAATAGATGGAAGTACAAACAACGTAAGTAAAGTAGCCGTTATAAGTCCGCCAATAACTACCGTTGCCAGTGGACGTTGAACCTCTGCTCCTGCTCCATTGCTTAAAGCCATTGGTAAGAAACCTAATGATGCTACTGCTGCAGTCATTAATACGGGACGTAACCTGTTTTTTGTTCCTGTTATGATAATTTGAAATGGATCTGTGATTTCGCCTTGCTTCTGTATTCGATTAAATTCGGATATTAAAACAATACCATTAAGTACCGCCACTCCAAAGAGTGCAATAAAACCAACTCCTGCAGAAATACTAAAAGGCATATCGCGCAATGCAAGTCCAAATATCCCTCCAATAGCCGATAATGGAATTGCTGTAAAAATGATTATTCCTTCTTTTAAAGATCTGAAGGCAAAGTATAACAATGCCAAAATCATAAATAATGCGGCTGGTACAGCAACCCCAAGGCGTGATTTTGCTTCTTGCAAATTTTCAAATGTACCTCCGTAAGTAATGTAATACCCCGGATCAAATTTTATTTGAGCATTTACCTTTTTCTGTAATTCTTCTACAATCGATTCTACATCACGCCCTCTTACGTTAAAACCTACGATGATTCTTCTTTTAGCATCCTCACGTTGTATCTGGTTTGGACCTTCGATTTCTTTTACCGATGCTACTTGGTAAAGCGGAATTTGCATTCCTGATGGCGTTGCGATTAAAAGATTACGTACATCATTAATATCTTTTCGTCCGCTAGCTTCTACCCTAACCACCATATCAAATCGTTTTTCTCCTTCATAAATACTACCCGCTACTGCTCCAGCAAAAGCTGCATTTACGGTTTGGTTAATGTCCGAAACATAAATACCATATTTAGCCATTTCTGCCCAATCATAGTCTATAACGATTTGTGGCATTCCTGTAACTTTCTCTACATATAAATCGGTTGCACCACTTACTGTTTTACTAATAGCGCCAAGTTTCTCTGCATATTCGGCAAGTTTATTTAAGTCTTCTCCATAAATCTTGCATACCACATCTTGTTTTGCGCCTGTCATAAGTTCGTTAAAACGCATCTGAACCGGAAATTGGAAACCAGTCGTAACTCCGGGAGCAACTTGTTTTACGGTCTTCGTCATTTTATCTGCCAATTCTGGAAAAGATGAAGCGCTTGTCCATTCCGATTTGTCTTTTAAAACAATAATCATATCCCCACCTTCTATAGGCATAGGATCGGTAGGAATCTCGGCACTACCAATTCTGGATACTACTTTTTCTACCTCAGGATATTTACTTTTTAGCTCAGCAGATATTTTCTGGATTGTTTCGGTAGTTGTAGAAAGATTCGTTCCTAGTAGCAAACGTGTTTCTACGGCAAAATCTCCTTCTTCTAGTTGTGGTATAAACTCACCTCCCATTCTGGTAAATAAAAATACAGCAATTCCAAATAAAACAAATGCCGAAATAACAATAGACTTTCTTATACGTAAAGCCTTAGAAAGCCAGTTTTCATAATAGGATTCTAATCTTGCCATAATCCTGTCAGAAAGATTAGGTTTGTGGTTTACTTTCTTGCTTATAAATAAAGAACTCACCATCGGGACATAAGTAAGGGATAAGATAAACGCTCCTAAAATCGCAAAAGCAACTGTTTGCGCCATTGGTTTAAACATCTTTCCTTCTATACCTTCTAGAGATAATATAGGAAGGTAAACGATAAGGATAATTATTTGTCCAAAAACTGCTGCATTCATCATACGTCCTGCCGAACTAGCGACTTCTTTATCCATTTCGGGTTGCGAAATACTATCTACACCTTTATACTTTTTGGTACTGTGCATATGATGCAAAATGGCTTCGACTATGATTACGGCTCCATCGACTATTAACCCAAAATCCAGCGCACCAAGACTCATTAAGTTTCCGCTTACGCCAAAGGTGTTCATCATGATAATCGCAAATAGCATTGCCAATGGTATAACCGATGCTACAATAAATCCTGCTCGTAGATTACCTAAAAACAATACAAGTACTAAGACTACAATTAATGCGCCTTCGATAAGATTTTTTTGAACAGTACCAATGGCATTATCGACCATTTTTGTACGGTCTAGAAAAGGTTCTATTTTCAAGCCTTCTGGTAAAATCTTCTCTATTTCGGCAACACGTTTTTTTACATTAACAATTACGTTATTGGCATTTTCACCTTTAAGCATCATTACAATTCCACCTACAGATTCTCCTAAATCATCTGTGGTTAAAGCGCCGTAACGTATTGCCGAAGACATTTTTACATCGGCAATATCCTTAATAAGAATTGGTGTTCCTGCTTGGGTATTCTTAACGATAATGTTCTGGATATCACTTATATTCTTAGTAAGTCCTACACTTCGAATATAAAGTACCGTTGGGCCTTTCTCAATATAAGCACCTCCAGTATTCTCATTATTACTACTTAAGGCTGTAAAAACCTCTTTTATGGTAAGATTTTGTGCTTTTAATCGTGCTGGATTTACTGCAATTTCATATTGTTTTAGTTTCCCTCCAAACGTTGCCACGTCGGCAATTCCGGGTGTACCCAAAAGCTGTCTGCGAATAGTCCAATCCTGAATAGTTCGCAAATCTTCCAGAGAGTATTTCGCCTCATAACCTGGTTGTGGTTTTACAACATATTGATATATTTCACCCAATCCTGTTGTTGCAGGAGCCATTTCGGGTTTACTGGCATTTTTGTCTATTTCTACTTTTTGCAAGCGTTCGGCAACCTGCTGACGTGCCCAATATACATCGGTATCATCATCAAAAACGATAGTAACCAACGAAAGTCCAAAACGGGAAATACTACGGCTTTCTTTAAGCTGCGGAATATTACTTATCGCCTGTTCTATCGGGAAAGTTATAAGACGTTCTACATCCTCGGCTCCTAAGGATGGAGCGGTTGTAATAATTTGTACCTGATTGTTTGTGATGTCTGGTACGGCATCTATAGGTAAACGACTAACTTCATACACGCCATAAATAATCCATAGCAATGTAAAGACGCCAATTACCAGTTTATTCTTAACTGAGAATTGTATTATCTTATTAAGCATAATTTGATTTAATTTTTAGATATAATAATGCTATAGCTAGGACAAAAAAATGCCTTAACTACAATTAAAATTTTGAAAAAATTAAATTATGCTACAGGAGGTCTAAATACCGAAAATAAGGCGGGATTAGAATACAGGTTAGATGTAAAGGGAATGATATTAGACTCTTTAAGCCCAATATTAAAAGGAATGTAAATGGTGTGCTTTTCTGTGGGGATAAATACAAGTTGTAACGAATAGCCACTTATATTTTTAAAAGGAAGTTGCATATCGCGATCAGCATCATTATCATTTTGATCATCGCCCCAATAATGCATGGCAAGAAAATCAATAAAACTTACATTTCTTATTTGTTGATGTTCCTTAAAGTGCTCAATTAGTACAGGCAATTTATAAAATTGCTGAAAGAAGCCAATGTTAGACGCTATTAAGAAAATGAATATGTAAGGAATGACTTTTCGCACTTCACAAATTTACTTTTTATAACAAAATAATCCCAACTTAAAACAGGAAGTAAACCATTTTTATTAATTTAAAAACGCAATTCAATAGTAATTTAATTTAATTCATTTAAACTGATAATTTTCAACAACATCTTCAAACACTTAACACATATCAATATTTTATAATAATCAATTCTGGTCTTAATTGATAACTAAAGTTAATATAGCCAAAGATTTTCTTATGACAGTAAAACCCTGTTCTGTGACATTTTAATCCTTTTATCAATAGTTATATTGTAAATTTATTGGGTGCAAATTAATCGATTTTAAAATCTTCCAAAAAAACAAGCCTATATGATTTTACTGTATCTATCATTTTTGTTTCATGTGTATACGAAAAGTATCTTAGAATCTAATTAATTATAAATTTATGAATAGTCTTTATAAGAATTTCTACAGGCAATTTTACTTAAAAACTGGAGGATTCATCCCTACTAAACCATTGAATCAAAATATCTTTCCTGGAGATTATTTCCAAATTAAAAATGGAGAAATAATCTTATTAGGAAACTTATACCGTGACAATTTAATAAGCCCGCAAGAAGTAGATTTAAGTCTCATAATGCCTTTAAATCCCTCAAACTGGAACATTAGTGATGGTATATCCAAACCTTATTCAGGGAGAGGACAAGGGCACGGAGCAATTGAAGGTCAATTCGAATTCAGTAAACAAATACTGGCTTTTGCTAATAAAGGAAGCTTTATTTTTCGTACCAAAGAGCCTAAGTCGTTAAAAATTAATAACTGGAATAAAATCCAACAGCAATTAATCATTAAACTCACTCAAACTCTATTCTCTTTTCGGGAATTATATGTTGTAACAGAAAGCGCCACAGCAGCAAGTACTACACTGGCAATTGCAAGTAATACAAATGCCGAACTAGAGTTAGCAAGTGATGTAGAAATTTTTGGGCTGGTTGATATTTTTGGGCATCATACCACCAAAACAATCCAATCAAAAGACATTGACTATTATCATAGGGAAGACAAAAGAAAACCTGCCTTTTTTAAGGCCAAAAAATTGGTGGTACAGGAAGAAAAATTTAATGATTTCATTACCGATTTTGTCAACAAAGCAGATAACTCAAGTGAATGGGTAGATGTTTTTTTTGACTCTAATTTTCATAATCATATAGATTATACCCCACAAGTGATTATACAAAATACTCAGGAACATATTTTGGATATGTTGAAGTCTGATGAATTAAATCCAAGTACTGCATTATTGTATTTTAAATGGGCAGAGGCAAATTTAGACGACATAGAAAAACTGTTTGCAAGCTATAGAAACTAATCATGGATTACTATTTTTCTTAATGATAAAGATTGGTTACAAAAATACAAGTAATAGATCAGGTGATTTGTAGTTATTTGCTTCTGAAAAATCATGAAAATAAATACCGCTACAGGCATCTCTAATACTCAGCACGCTGAATAAAAGGAGCAATCATGGCTACATCAATAAATGCTTCCAGATTTTCTGACCTTCCCTGAATTTGCCATGTTGCAAAAACATGATTGCCATCCCGAATTTGTTTTACGAGTCTTATTTTTAAGTGATGTTCCTTCATCAGCACCTCACACTTCTTTAACATATTATCCGACATAGTACCTTTGGCAATAAATGTCCTTGTTTGGTGAAATAAATCGATACGTCTTTCTAAAAAAGAGAGTACAACCAGAACAAAAAGAATCATTAAGCTGGCGCAACCCGCAGGAAAGTAATATCCTCCGCCTATTCCCATACCCACAGCTGCTACAGCCCAAATACTTGCTGCAGTGGTGATTCCGTTAACGCGGTTATCACCTCTAAAAATAACACCTGCTCCCAGGAATCCAATACCGGTTACAATATTGGAGGCAATACGATCCGGATTTCCCGGAGAACCAATTAACTCCGACATAAGAGTAAAAAAGCAAGCTCCAAAAGAGATTAATATAGTAGTTCTAAATCCTGCCGATTTACCTCTATATTCTCGCTCTGCGCCTACAAGTCCGCCCCAAAGGATTGCTAATCCCAACCGCATGAGTATTTCTAAATCAAAATCCATATTTTTTACATTTTATACTATCTCAAATTTACACATTTATTCTTTTTTTACAAATGAACTGCCAATAGTAAGCGCTTTATCAAATTTAATTTTAAATCTATAGCGTAAAAAACAACGCAACAGCTGCTGCACCCATAATGAAAAAGGTTGCCCATAATAAGGTCTTGGATAACCAACCACTTTTAAATTCACCCATAATTTTGTCACTTGCCGCAATCTTAACAATTAGAAATAATAAAGGAACAGCAGCTATGCCATTTATAACAGCAGTATAAACCAATGCTTTTACCGGATCGATACCTACAAAATTTATAATTAACCCTATGAGCGTAGAGATGATAATTATACCATAAAAGCCATGCGCTTTTCTTATATTGATATTTAGACTGGCATTCCAGTTAAAAGCTTCGGCAACAGCATAGGCCGCAGAACCCGATAGTACAGGAACTGCCAGCATACCAAGCCCAATAATACCTACCGAGAAAATTAATTTAGCCAGATAACCAGAGTCTGGAAAAGAATGTACGAGAGGTTCTAGCGCTTTTGCAGCATCTGCCGCAGTCTGTATATCGGTTACGCCATTATTATGCAAAACCGTTCCGGCAACTAAAAGAATACACCAGGTCGTAAATTCTGAAATAATCATTCCGATGTTATTATCTTTACGCATCGCGTGTATATGTGGCCAGCCAATTCTTGGTTTTCCGTTTCTCATCATCCCTTTGGCATTTACTTCTTCTACTTCCTGAGAAGCCTGCCAGAAAAACATATAAGGAGTAATTGTTGTTCCAAATACTCCCGTAATAATAAAAAGAAAATCAAAAGTAAACTCAAAGTGTGGCACTACAGACGCCTTTAATACTGTTGCCCACGGTTGATCTATAATAAATGCTGTAATAGGATAGGCAAGCAATGTAAGAGCAAGCCATTTTAATATCCTGGAATAAACCCTGTAATTAGTAAAAATCTCCAGTACTAAGATAACCGTTGTAAAAATTAAAGTGAGTACAACAAAATGAATCGGAATTAACAGTTGTGCCGCGGCTGCCATAGCACCAATATCGGCACCAATATTAATAGTATTTGCAACGACAACAAGCCCTACCACACCATAGAGCACTTTGCTACTATAATGTTCCTTGATTACTCCTGCTATCCCTTTACCTGTTACCAACCCTATTCTTGCACAAGCCTCCTGAACAGCTGTCATGAAAGGAAGCATGTATAATGCAGTCCATAATTGCCCGTAGCCAAACTGTGCTCCTGTTTGAGAATATGTTGCAATACCCGAAGGATCATCATCTGCAGCCCCGGTAGTTAATCCAGGCCCCAAAAGACTAAAAAATTTCCTAATCTTCCTTTTCCGATACTTTGAATTGTGTTTTACTGGCATGGAAATAAATCTTTTTTACTTCTTTAAAGATAACAATAGTATGTAGTATCTTAATAAAAGAATTTTATTTTTTTCAAATTATTGAATTGTATTAGTGCTGTACTTTATAATTTACCACTAAATAAACCAAGTAATATATCTATTTACTTTGCGCACAGCCAATCGAATCCCTCATTCTTCATGTTTTTGTAAAACCTATTTGTTACCTCATCAAATAGATTACAGTATTTATTAACCAATAAATTTAAAAACAGGTAAAAATACGTATTGCCGCTATAGCATCTTTCTATAATTTAGCACAGCTATTTGTACTGATTATCAGTTATTTATAACGATTCTAATCTAAGTAAATCAACAAATAATTTATCATTAAGAACTTATAGGCTAAAGAAAAATTAACAAAAAACGTTTAACCCTTTAATCCCCCAAATCAATCTTATGGAACCTATCTCCACTTCTAAACTCTTTTTAGAAGCTTCTGCAGTATTCACTGGTTTTAGTAAAACAGAGCTCAAAGCCACCGGGATGCTACAAAGCTATCACAACACCATCTTGAAGAATACCAATAAAGAAGATATCGATTACTTCTTTATCGACCTGAACCAGTTACTCACTGATCCTAAACAAGATGCCAAAAGTATCAAACATATTTTGACTACTCAGTTTATGCCTATTTCTGCTTACGGTTCTCTTGCCCAAAACATGATTATTCTTTGGTATACCGGGAACTGGGGAAATGATGTAATCTCATCGGCTTCCTATATACAAGGATTGATGTGGGATACAATACATGCTCACCCTCCAGGAGCCAAACAACCCGGTTATGGTTCATGGTCAGATCTCCCTCTTTCGGTTAAACAATCAACAGTAAAAAGTTCTCCAAATGGAAAATAATAATAATAATTATGATGTCGTAATTGTTGGCTCAGGTATTGCCGGGTCAATAGTAGCAAAATTGCTTACCAATGCAGGAAAAAAAGTATTGATGCTAGAAGCAGGACTTGCCGCCGGAATAGCTATGGATCAGGAAGCCAATTACAAAAATTATCAGGACTATCTTAGTACCTTTTATAATGCTTCTGCAAAAGTTCCTAACTCCCCTTATCCCAATATAAAAGATGCTCCATCTATAGATGTTCTTGATATAAAAAAGACTCCATCTACAGAAGGATATCTAGTGCAAATGGGACCAATAGCTTTTGCCAGTGATTGTACACGTGCACCGGGTGGTACAACCTTGCACTGGTTAGGTACAACGCTCCGAATGCTTCCGAACGATTTTAAAATGAAATCTAAATATGGAGTAGCAGTAGACTGGCCTATTAAGTATGAAGATATGAATCGTTACTATGAAATGGCCGAAAATGAAATTGGCGTTTCCGGAAATGTTAAGGATCAAAACTATCCTATCGAACAGAAAAGCGTTTTCAATAAAGACTATGTATACCCAATGAAAGTTATACCAATAAGTTATCTGGATAAGGTAATGACTGATATAATAGACAAAAATAGCAAAATCATACTTAATGATAAAGCCTATAAACTGTATTGCATTAGCACACCGCAAGGTCGAAACTCTATTCCAAATTATGATTATGATATTAATGGAGTCGCTTGGAATCCGGGTACAAAAAAACTTGATATAACCCGAAACAGGTTCAAAGAAGGTTACAATCCTGTGGGGTCAAACTGGGATCCTTATACAGGGCAACGTTGCGAAGGTAATGCAAGCTGTGTACCTATATGTCCTGTACAGGCCAAGTACAATGCATTAAAAACACTCAGAAAGTGTGATATGGGAAATCTCTCTGTAAAAACACAAGCAGTAGCTTCAAAATTGTTAATAAATGAAACTTCGAACTGGATAAATGGCGTTGAATATAAAACCTATATAAAGGGTAGTTCACCAGAGTACGAAACACATACAGCCAAAGCTACAATATATGTAATGGCTGCCAGTGCTATCGAAAACGCCAAATTACTTCTTGCCTCCGGAGCTGCCAATAGTAGCGATCAGGTAGGTCGTAACCTAATGGATCACATGACAGTACTAAGATGGGGACTTGCAAAAGAACCTCTTTATCCGTATCGAGGTCCAGGCTCTACTACCAATATTCCCACTTTCCGTGATGGAGAATTCCGTAAAGACCATGCCGCATGGATATTACCACTTGATAACTGGGGATGGGCATGGCCTACATTTTCTCCCGGATCGGATGTTACTACTGCTGTTAGTGAAGGAATATTCGGAAAAGAACTACGTGACAGAATAGAAAATCGCGTTACCCGACAGTTCTTCACCCACTTTGAATGTGAACAAACTCCCGATCCCAACAATCGTGTAACTATCAACCCGGAATACAAAGATAATATTGGGAATTATAGACCTGTAATACATTACAATGCTACCGAATATATGCTGAAAGCTTTTGAAGCATCCGGAGTCGTTTCCGAGCAATTTTTCGATCAATGTGGTATAGAAGATTTTACAGAGTATAATCCTCAAGACCCTGACTATGTAACTTATAAAGGTAAAGGATACAGTTTTGCAGGTGCAGGACATATTGTGGGAACACACCGCATGGGATTTAATAAACAAGACTCAGTAGTAGATTCTGATATGCGCACCTGGGATCATGAGAACCTTTTCCTAGTAGGCTGCGGCAATATGCCCACACTAGGAACCTCGAATCCTACCCTTACAATGTCTGCCCTGACTTTTAAAGCTGCCGAAGCTATTCTTAAACAACTTGAACAATAATTATATCATGGAAAATAATTTCTTTCAAAAAAATAATCCAAACCGTCAGAAACTAATCAAGCCTCTTACAGATTTGGACACCCCTCAGGAAATAGCAAATTCAATTGCTCTGGATTCTCTAACTGATTCGGACATACCCCAGGAAATCGCAAATTCAATTGCTCTGGAAGGTAACATTCCACAACTTAAAGACCTCCCTCTTCAGTTTAAAATGTCTCAGAAAGATGTAAAAAACTATATCAAGGATCTAAAACATCTACAAGCATGCCTGAGAACTGCATTACAACTGGAACTTTCTACAATACCGCCTTATTTATGCGGGCTGTATACTATTAAAGACGGTAGTAACGTCGAGGCAGCAGCACTAATACGAAGTGTAGTTGTTGAGGAAATGTTGCACATGGTACTTGTATCCAATATTCTTAATGCAATCACAGATCCTAAAAGTATAAAAAAAGGTGAAAAACTATTTAATGTAAAAGACATTATTCCTAACTATCCAACCTTTTTGCCGGGAGATATTCATCCAGAAGTTCCCCCTGGAGCACCACCTTTTAAAGTACACCTGCTGAAATTTTCAAAAGAAGCATTAGAGGAATTTTCTACAATCGAAAGACCATCAGATCCAAATGCTCCAATTACTAAAACTTTTGATAGTATTGGACAATTTTATGAAGCTATTCGATATGGTTTACTACGCATAAACAAAAAAACTCCTGGAGGAATATTTAAAGGAGATCCAAAACGCCAGATAACCCCAGAGCACTATTATGGAAGTGGTGGTAAAATTACAAAAGTGACTAATTATGAAGAAGCCGAAGAAGCAATTGGCGAAATCGTTGGTCAGGGTGAAGGCATTGACGGGACAATTGTTACAGATCATGTCATGTTTGGAGAAAATATAGAGTATGCTCATTATTTTAAATTTCAGGAAATAAGTTATGGTCGTATGTATAGTGCTAATGACACTAATTTCCAGATGCCGGTAAGAAGTGTACCTACAGGTCGTCCATTTACAGTAAGCTGGTCATCGGTTTACAATATGAAAGCAAATCCTAAAATGAAAGATTATAAAAATAATCCCGAGCTATTGCAAAAAGCAATCGAATTCAACAAAGTATATGTAACGCTTCTCAATAATATAAATGATGCAGTAAGCGGTGATCCTGATTTGCTAATAAAAGGTATTGCAGTGATGTATGATCTTAAATACAAAGCTATCGAATTATTAAATATCCCATTAGGCAATGGAGAATGCGCAGGTCCAACATTTGAATATGTAGAACTATAGTTTTTCTTAAATAACGGGTTGGGTATATCATAAAATTTATTTAGCACATAGAAACATAGTTTTCACCAAGTAAAAAAGAATGCAAAAAAGAAATATTTTTTCTTTCACATAGCTACCCCTATATGCATTCTAAATAAGTGAAACGTCTTTTTTTTTAAGTACAAATTCTATGTTTCTATGTGTTAAAATAATTATGCCTTACAAGTTAAAATAGCGTTTTAATTCATCTATAAACTAAATATAACGCATTATGTATTATCCCCTAATCGCAAAATGGACCATCTTGCCCGGAAATGAAGTAAAAGCTACCGGAGTTTTAAAAAAACTTGCCCAAGATGTAAATGAAAAAGAACCCGGAACATTACTATATATGGTACATGTTCCCAATTTCGAAGAAAAAAGTCTACCCACTCCACCTACAGGAGAAGTCTTATTCTGGGAAATTTATCAAAATCACGAAGCCTTTTTGGCACACATAAACGGACCAATATTTCAAGACTTTGTAAAAACAAATGGAGCCTTATTCTTAAGCGATTTTAGCACTCCACCACAGGTTTTTATGATAACCGAAGTATTAACCCAAATTGAGGGATTTAGTCGAAAAGCTATGTAAGCTCCGTAACTATTTCTTTTTTAAATATAAATCATAATTAATTTTAAGACAAAATCACAATGGCAAATAATTCAAATAATCCGTTAGCTAATTTAAATCTTTCAGGTCTAGACAAGCTAGAAACAAAAACAGTCAATAAAGGGTTTAATGCTAAATTTAAAGCAGCATCTTTCGAAGCTCCGGTTAATCTGGGCGTATTAGAAACGCTCGCAGGTACATGGGTAGGTCCGGGATTTAACCTGATCGAAGTACCCAATATGAATCAGGCAAAACCAGGTCCTCCACCTCCGGATAAATTTAAACTGATATTAAATTCAACCGCAGAAACCTTCACCTTCTCCTCTATTGGTGGTGATATTATTAACCGTGGTAACGCACAGCAGGATATCGCATTTATGGGATTGCATTATTTACAGCAAGTAGACGATGTTAATCTTCCTAGCGGGCAAAATGGTATTCATTTGGAAACGGGACTATTCCTAAATCTTCCCGATGGCACAGATCCCGCCGTACAACCTAGTATAGCAAGACTTGGCTCGATACCTCATGGTGATTCTATTTTGGCTCAAGGCACATTTTTTACCGTAAAGGGCGGTCCACAATTTGATGTAGCAGACCCTACTCCCTTTTTTATTGTTAATGGGAAAAGACAAAATGATGACAGCCCTACCTATTTATCACAGTTAACCAATGCTGTTCCTCCTCCGGGAATCCCAAAGGAAGTCATTATGAACCCTAATATCATGTTGGAAAATGCCATAAAAGGGCAAAATATAATCCAGACAGTAGTAATTTTTCTGGATGCAAATCCTGTTGATGGCGTAGCAACTCCCGGGGCTACAGCTCCTGTTGGTGGTATTACAAATATTCCTTTTGTAAATGTTAATGCCAATGCCAATAGTCTCTCGGCTATCTTTTGGATCGAAACAGTACAAAATCCCGACGGAACTACTTTCCTGCAATTGCAATATACACAAACTGTAATTCTTGATTTTCCTGTTTTTGATGCCAATGGAAACCCTGTTGATATAAAATGGCCCCACATATCCGTAGCTACACTTCGCCTTCAGGAAACTGAATAAATAGCTGCAATTGATACCAATTATCATTAAAAAAAACCTACTAATAAAGTTATATGGAAAAGATTAAAAATTCACCTAAGCTGATGCATAGTACTTACTTCAACCTGGGTACAAGTAATACTCCAGAAATAATAGGGCTCTATATGGCTAAAGCCAGAGAATGCCTTTCTGAATCCGAAGGAATGATATCCTTTTGGATAGGTACCAGAGCTCAGGATATGGTTAGACCAGAAAATGATCTTAAGTATGATATTGCCATGCATCAGCTCTTTAAAGACAAAGCATCCTTTGATTTATACAATACAAATGACACAACACACAGTGACTTTGTAGTATATGTAAATAAATTGGTGCCGGGTGCTACAAGACGCGTAATGGATGCTTATGTCACCAACCTGATTATTGGTGGCAATCTTTCTGAGGCACAGCATATTGGTTTTGATGGAAACTTTCCGCAAAGCCTGTTTCATGATTTATACTTTTCTCTCACAGACAAATCTGAGAAAAATATAAAAAATTTCACCGATATCTGTTTAAAATATCTATCTGGACACCCTGGTATACAACAATTTTCTACGGGTGGTCTTACGGATATAAATAGGGATGTTTCTGTAAGAAATTTTGATGTAGCAGTTTCTATCATTTACGAAAGTAAAAAAGCGTATGATACTTATTTAAAAAGTAAAAAACATGATGAGTTTTTTCCAGCAACTGCCGGGATGATCGAGAATACCTATATTTTCGATTCTTACCTTAAATACGAGTCCAAAGTATATTCTCTTACCAGATTTTAAACAAGTCGTACAACCAAAAAAACTATAATCATGATAGAAAAAGCAATTCAGGAACTAACTCGTGAGTTAAGCGGTTATATATTACAACCGGGAGATTCCGACTACGAAGAAGCCATACATATAGATAACGGACGTATCCAATTCAGGCCTCGCCTGATTATTTTTCCGGCCGTAGTAGAAGACGTAAAACTAGGACTCAAATTTGCCATTGCCCACAACCTTCCTTTTTCTATAAAAGGAGGTGGTCATAGCGCTGCAGGATATTGCCTAAATGAAGGTGGCGTAGTAATAGCAATGAAAAACTTAAACAGAATCACCTTTAACCACAAAAAAGAAACAGTTACAGCCGAAATGGGAGTAATCTGGTACGATGTTTATAAATTTATGCAAGCCACCAATACAGGTTTAATCCCTGTAGGCGGCGGTTGTCCTACTGTTGCTCCCCCTGGATTTATGCTTGGCGGAGGATACAGTTTTGTTTCTCGCTCCTACGGAATGAGCATTGACAATCTCGAGAGTTTAAAAATTGTTACACCCGATGGAGAACTTAGGCACATAGGTATAAACAGTAAATCTGCCGAAGATATCGATCTTTTTTGGGCATGCTGCGGTGGTGGCGGTGGAAATTTTGGCATTGTTGTAGAAATGGAAATGAGAGTACGAAAACCACACAGCAAAAAAATGCTCGTAGGACAAATTCGTTATCCGCTGGAAATGGCACAAGATGTACTTGGCTACTACAATGAATGGGTCGAGACCGTTCCGGATGCAATGGCTGTTTATGGCTTTATGGGAAATCAAAAAGACCTTATCGATAAAACCACCAATGTAAAAGTATTGGGCTTAACCCCTGTTTTTAATGGTGATTGTGAAGAAGGTATCGATTTATTACAAGGATTACTAAAGTTGAAACCGATCAATGCCGATCTTTATAATATGACACTACCCGATTGGGAATTTTTTAACGGTTACACAACAAGAGTTGCCGGAAGAAGTTCCTACATCCGTTCTACAATTCTTCCTAAAGGAGGAATGAACAACAAAGTAGCCAAAGTTATTATTGATTCCATGACTAATGCTCCCTCTCCAGACAGTTTTGCCGTATGGACTCATGCCGGAGGTGCTATCGAAAATGTCGCATCAGATGCTACGTCTTATGTACACAGGGATTGTCGTTTTGTTCCAGAGATCAAAGCAATATGGGATTTGGATAAACCCGGAGATACACTTAAAAATGTAGAATGGGCTTACGAATTTTTCGAAAGATTATCCGATGCTGGAAATGCTACTGGTGCTTATGTAAATTACATCGATCCTTTGCAACATAACTGGGCAAAGAAATATTATGGTGATAATTACAAACGCCTGCTGGATATCAAGAAAAAAGTAGATCCTAACAATTACTTTAGTTTCCAACAAAGTGTAGGTTCCCCTTTTAACCCAACAAAAGAACTTACAGATATTAGTCCGATAAACAGGACTAGACTATAACATTCTACATAAGTTTAGGTCCCTGTAATTGTCCCCCCAGTGCAGTCAGGGACTTAAATAAATAGCTAAGAAATAATATCAAACTCATTTAAATACATGCTACAATGAAACCTACAGAAGTAATTAAACTATTGAATCTACAATTAAATGATGTCGAAGGAGGCTATTTTGCCAATACCTATCCTTTACCTCCAACAGACAATCCGCCTTGTAGCGCTATCTATTATTTCCTGGATGATACCAGATGTTCTATAATGCACAAAGTAACCAGTGATATGCTCTATCATTTTTATGAAGGCCATCCTGTAGAAATGCTGCTTTTATATCCAAAAGGTTATAATCCCAGTTCCGAAGTCTATACTTTTAGTAATGACCTTGCCAAAGGGGGAAAACCTATGAAAGTAATCCCGGGAGGAACATGGCTGGGTTCCAGAGTTAAAAGTAAAGATTCATGGAGTTTAATGGGAGTTTCGATGGCTCCTCCTTTTAACCCCAAAGAGTATTTTCTAGGAGATCGCGATACATTAATAAAAGAATATCCTGAACACAAAAAACTGATTACAGACCTGACCAATCCTTAAAAAATTCAAGTTTTTTTATTTCTGCAAAAAAATATTATTTAAGGATATCAAAATTTGAATAATAAGAAATAAGCGTAACTATTTAAATCAATTAAGAAGATATTTTATTCTAGAAATGGGACGTATGGATATTAAAAAAAGAGATTTTTTTAATATCTTTACTATATTATGGAAATAGGTATAGATAGTTTTGCTTCGGCAATGTACGGAGACAACAATACGTTAAGTAGTGTAGATGCAATGCAACAATTGCTGGAAAGAATTGAGCTCGCCGATCAGGTTGGGCTTGATGTATTTGGGATAGGCGAACACCACAAAAAAGAGTTTTTAGACTCTGCCACAGCTGTAATACTAAGTGCCGCTGCTGCCAGGACTAATACTATAAGATTAACAAGTGCTGTAAGTGTTTTAAGTGCTGCCGATCCTGTTCGCGTGTATCAAAGCTTTGCCACTTTGGATTTAATATCCAAAGGAAGAGCCGAGATTGTTGTAGGACGTGGATCTTCTATCGAAGCTTATCCACTCTTCGGGTTTAATCTCAATGATTACGACCAATTATTTAAAGAGAAATTGGAGTTATTACTACAAATTCGAGATAATGAGTTTGTAACCTGGTCAGGGAAATTTCGTCCTGCAATTAATAATCTCCCTGTTTATCCACGATCCATACAAGAAAAATTACCAATCTGGCTTGGCGTTGGCGGAACTCCAGAGTCTTTTATACGAGCAGGAACACTTGGTTTACCTTTAATGGTAGCTGTTATTGGCGGACAAACACATCGTTTCCGTCCCTTAATAGATCTGTATCGTGAAGCCGGTGCGGCTGCAGGACATCAACCCGAAAAACTAAAAGTAGGTTTACATTCTCCAGGATATGTTTCAGGGACCAATGAAAAAGCAATTGCCGAATATTATCCGGGATATGCTGAGCTTTGGACTAAACTAGGAAAAGAACGTGGTTGGCCACCAGTGACAAAAACACAATTTGATAGCCTTATTGACACCAAAGGCGTTTTGGTAGTAGGGAATCCAGAACAGGTTGCCGAGAAAATTTTGCGTCATAGCGAGTCCCTTGGAGGTATTTCCAGATTTACTTTCCAAATGGATAATGCAGGTCTTACACATGCACAACTAATGAGCTCAATAGAATTTATAGGACAAAAAGTTATCCCACTTGTTAAAAAAAATCTCCCTTTTCACTAGGAATCCGAATCAAAAAGTAATTTTATAAGTACATAACATATTCGAATAGTTGCACTTAAAAATAAATAATGATTTTAACAGCAAATAATTTAGAACTAACGAACAAAATTTTACTTTTGCGCTTTAATTTAATAAAGCATTATCATGAACGACTTATTCGCCAAAATCGCAACAGAATTCGAAACATTCAAAAATGAATATGAATCACTAATGGAAAAAGGTGTGAAAGCAGCTGGACCAAGAGCTCGTAAATCTACTTTAGAGTTAGAGAAATTATTAAAAGAATTTAGAAAAGTTTCTGTAGAAGAATCTAAAAAATAATTTATTCTTTATAATAAAGCCCTATAGAATTCTATAGGGCTTTGTTTTTATAATTATATCTCTAGAATTGCAATATTCCGAGAAGTAGAATATATCTTTTTGGCAGATAATTTAGAGTGATCTTCAATAATAGCATCAGGCGCTTTATCTTTCAGGAATTGAATTCCAATATCACGTGAAGGTCTATCTTCAAACATTTTGCTTATTCCTATAATTTTTCCGTTAAAAGCCTTCAAATTAAAGTAAACCGTATTATTTGAAGCTGTTTTACGAAAAAACTTTGTGTCATCCTGAGAGTTACTCTTTACAGATTCAATCCCTTTTACACACATAAACTTCCTTGTATACCCACTACTGGTGAGAATTATATTTCCTTTTTTATCAATAAAATTGAATTGAAATTCATCATTTGTATTTTTTGTAATTACAAATTTTTCCATTTTTTAAAATAATTATTTATAGTATTATATCAATCGTATCTAGTCGTTAAATGTAATTTTAAATGTAGTACCCACTCCTACTTTACTATCTACAGCAACGGTTGCATTCATAGATTCTATTTGGTTCTTTGTAATATATAACCCAATACCATGCGCCTCTTCGTGTTTATGGAACGTTTTGTACATCCCAAATAATAAATGCCCATGTTTTTTTAAATCAATCCCCAAACCATTATCAGTTATAGTGAATACTTTTTTGCCATTTTCTAAGAAAAAATTAAACTCAATTATTAAAGTTCGCTCAGGATCAGCATATTTAATGGCATTAGTGCAAAAATTTAATAGGACACTCTCCAGATAAGCTGGATTAAAATTAATAGTTGCGTCCTTAGGAATATTATTTATAATTGTACCAAACTTTCTATGATCATAAGCACTAATTATATCCAGTACTTTCTTTAAACATTTTTTTAAATTTAAAGGAGCAACAATAATATTTACATTGTTCTGTATGTTGACTATTTGCGATAAATCGGCAATTGTTTTATTCAAATCGTTAGAGACAGTACGCAAATACTTAAAAGCATCGCTGTCCTCCATATTACTTTTAGTATCGGAATCTATCATATCCAAAAGCAACTTTAAATTCCCTGCATGAGAATTTAAATTATGAGCCACGATATGAGAGAAATTCAATAATTGGCTATTCTTTTCACCATACAATTTCATCGTATTCACCAACTCCATCTCCTTTTCCTTATGTGATGTGATATCAGTATGAGTTCCTATTACTCTTAATGGTTTCCCTCTTAAATCACGTTCGATCACTTTTCCTCTATCCAAAATCCATTTGTATTTCCCACTGGAAGTTATCACACGATGGCAATTCTCGTAAAAGGGTGTTTTATTGGCAAAATGCTCATTAATAGCATCATAATACCCACCTAAATCATCTGGATGTACAATTTCATCCCAACGTTCCGGCTTATCAAAAGTATCGTCGGATTTTATTTCAAGAATTTTTAACGATTGAGAAGAATAAAAAACAACATTAGTTTTCATATTCCAATCCCAAACACCTGTATTTGAAGCTTCCAAAGCAAATTGAAAACGTTCTCCTAAAATTTTTAGTTTCAATTCATGAGTCTTTAAATCTGCTGTATCCAAAATTTTACCATAAAAAACCGTGCTCCTATCCTCAATAAATTTTGAGTGAAAATTACTTCCAGCTTTATAACTATTCTTTTTATAAAAATCCAATACCATCATACTCTTCCTTATTAAACCTATTAACACTAAACTAAATGACTGAACATCAAAAAGATATTCAAAAAAAACTACCTTTTATTTACTTAAGACAGAATCTAAAGAATAAATTAAAAGGTATTTGAAACATTAAAAATTGCAATTATATTTTTATGTTCATTACAAAGATACCAGCAATAAAATCAATACTTTATAGAACAACGCACTACTTAATCTAGAACTAGTACTACAAGATATTGATCCATTTTCGACTTGATTTTCATCAAAAAAAAAAGCAGAGATATAATATCTCCGCTTTTTTAAATATCATCCGTCATTTTTTAACTTCTCTTACTTTTAGAAAAACCTATTTTGTAGATTATTTAATTTGTAAAAATTCAACTTTTTTCTCCAAATCATTGAGCCTTTCATACAAATCGACATTCTCATAATTTAGTTTATTTTTATTGCCCTTATTCAGTAAAAGCCAATCAAGACTTATTTTTAATTTTTCAGATAATTTAATTATAAAATCAATTTTAGGTATAGTCCCATTTCGATAATTTCTAATATTTGCCTCACTCGTATTCATTGCTTTTGCAAATTTAGAATTGTTACCCGAATAATATTCAATAGCAATTTCGTTGATTTTTAAGGTAATATCTTCCATACATATTCAAATTTAAACACTATCTTAAACACAATAAATTTATAAGATTTTTCATATAACAAAAAGCCAAATATATACAATAAAATCTTTTTAAAAGAAACTTTTCCTGTTAAATTAAAATTCTGTACATAAAAAAACTCCAATTTTTCATTGGAGTTTTTCATATCTATAGAGATATATAGTAGTACATATCTTACTATTTATCTATTATCCTTTTCTTCTCTTACGCTCCGTTTTTAAAAGCTCTAATTCTCTGTTAGTTTGTCCTGCAACCGAAGTGTTCTCTTCCGCTCGACGGATAAGGTAAGGCATAACATCTTTTACAGGTCCAAATGGTAAATATTTAGCAACATTATATCCATTTTCCGCAAGGTTATAACTAATATTATCACTCATTCCGTATAACTGACCAAAATAGATTCTGTGATCATTATTTTTTATACCTCTCTCCTTCATCATTCCCATCAAAGTATAAGAACTATTCTCATTGTGTGTTCCTGCAAAAATAGACATCGTATCTAAATGGTCTAACATATATAAAACTGCTGCATCATAATTAATATCAGTAGCTTCTTTAGAAACACAAATTGGAGAAACATAGTTTTTCTCTTCTGCTCTTTTAATTTCTTTCTCCATATAAGCACCACGAACCAGTTTCATACCTATGAAAAAACCTTCTGTTTTTGCTTGTTCATGCAATTTTTTTAAATAATCCAAACGATCCCAACGGTACATTTGTAATGTATTAAATATAATTGTTTTTTCTTTGTTGTATTTGCGCATCATATCGGTAACCAAATCATCGGCTGCATCTTGCATCCAACTTTCTTCACCATCAATAAGTAAAGCTACATCGTTTTTATGAGCCTCATTACATACAATATCAAAACGCTCCACTACTCTATTCCACTCTGCTTGTTCTGCTGGTGTTAAAGTTTGTTTCTCTCCTAATTTTTCATATAATTCAAAACGACCTAAACCCGTTGGTTTAAAAACTGCAAACGGAATTGCTTCACGCTCTTTGGCAAACTCAATTGTTTTTAATGTCATTTTTAAAGCAGCATCAAATTGCTCTTCTTCTTCTTTTCCTTCTACCGAATAATCCAATACTGAACAAACACCTTTGGTGTACATTTTGTCAACAACAGAAATACAATCGTTCTCATTTACACCACCACAAAAATGGTCGAAAACAGTGGCACGAATTAATTTTTCAACTGGTAAATTTGCTTTCAAAGCAAAGTTTGTAACCGCTGTTCCAATACGAACTAAAGGCTGATTGGCAATCATTTTAAAAAGAAAATAAGCTCGTTCAAGTTCTGTATCACTTTTTAACGAAAATGCAACTTGTGTGTTATTGAATATTTTTTCCATTATTAGGGATTTTTTTGTGCAAATATAGACAGAGTTTGAATATTATTTAGTTAAAAATGCCTTATTTTGCGCTTTCAATTAACCATAGAAGACATGCAATCAATTCACGCCAATAATTATCCTATTCATTTTAACCAAAATGCATACGAAGCTTTAAATAATCATTTAAAGGAAAATAAGTATTCAAATTTGTTCATTGTTGTTGATACTGATACAAATGAATATTGTTTACCTAAATTTTTACCTTTATTAGAAACCGATCTTACAATAGAAATTATCGAGTTTGAATCGGGAGAAATCAATAAAAACATTGAAACTTGTATCGAAATATGGAAGGTTTTAACAGAACTTGGTGCCGATAGAAAAACATTGATTATCAACCTTGGTGGTGGTGTTGTTACCGATTTAGGTGGTTTCGTAGCTTCTACATTTAAACGTGGAGTTGATTTTATACATATACCAACTACTTTATTATCGATGGTCGATGCATCTGTAGGAGGAAAAAATGGTGTAGATTTAGGTAATTTAAAAAACCAAATCGGTGTTATTAATGTGCCAAAAATGGTATTAATAGATACACAATATCTTGAAACTTTATCCCAAAGCGAAATGCGTTCCGGTCTAGCCGAAATGTTGAAACACGGGTTAATATATGATGCAGCCTATTGGGAGAAGTTTTTGGATCTAAAAGCAATAGACTTTGCCGATCTTGACGAATTAATCTATCGCTCGGTCGAAATAAAAAATGAAATTGTAATGCAGGATCCTACCGAAAAACATATTCGTAAAGCATTGAATTTCGGACATACATTAGGTCACGCTATCGAAAGTTACTTTTTGGAAAATGAAAACAAGAAAACATTACTACACGGTGAAGCAATTGCTATTGGTATGATTCTTGAAAGTTACATTTCATTGCATAAAAACCTGCTTACAAAAGAGGAGTATGCACAGATAAAATCGGCTATAAAATCAATTTATGATGACGTAATTATAGAAGAGAATGATATCGAGCCAATATTAGAATTACTTATTCATGATAAAAAAAATGAGTATGGTTTAATACAGTTCGCACTAATAGAAGGAATCGGGAAAATAAAAATCAATCAATCGGTTGAAAATGAATTAATTCTTGAGGCCTTTCAAGATTACAAATCTTAACGTTTTTTTTAATAAAAAAGCTTTGCTTTACGTATATAATATTTTTTACATTTGCAGCGTGAAAAAAAATCAAAAACAGAAACAATTCAGTTCGTTCAAGAAGCTGGTCAATACTTCATTTTTGAGGATATTGAACCGTTTTTACAATATAAAAGGAAACTTTTGTTTTGATATCTTCCAATGTACAAAAGCGGAGCACGAGAAACTACAAATCGTGTTTGCAAATATTCGGGTTTGAATTTTAGATTATTTTATTGTTTACCACTAATTTAATTTAAAATACTCATATCCACAATGAATACAAAATATTCTGATTTAATAAATCAAACATATTACTTTCCTCAAGAGGAATTTACTTTAAACAAAGACAACCTTCAATTCCACAACATCGATTTGATGAAATTGGTAGAAAAATATGGTACGCCATTAAAATTTACTTATTTGCCTCAAATTTCTAATAATATCAACAAAGCAAAAAGTTGGTTTAGAAAATCGATGGAAAAAAATAAATACGAAGCAAAATACTATTACTGCTATTGTACTAAAAGTTCGCATTTTGAGTTTATCATGAATGAAGCTTTCAAAAACAATATCCATATAGAAACTTCTTCGGCCTTTGATATCAATATCGCTGAGAATTTATTGGAAAATGGTAAAATCAACAAAAACACTCACATTATATGTAACGGTTTCAAGAGAGACCAATATGTTACTAATATTGCGAGACTTATAAATAATGGTCATAAAAACACCATTCCGATCATTGATAATTTTGAAGAACTTGATTTGCTTCAAGCAGAAATAAAAGGAAAATTCAAAATCGGAATCCGTATTGCTGCCGAAGAAGAACCAAAATTTGAGTTCTATACTTCGAGATTAGGAATTGGATACAAAAACATTGTCCCTTTTTACAAAAAAGAGATTAAGGAAAATAAAAATCTGGAACTAAAAATGTTGCACTTTTTTATTAATACCGGTATCAATGACAATGCCTATTACTGGAATGAATTAGTAAAATGTATCAAAGTATATGTAGCTTTAAAAAAGGAATGTCCTTCTCTTGATGGCTTGAACATTGGAGGTGGATTCCCTATTAAAAATTCATTGGCTTTTGAATACGATTACCAATATATGATTGACGAAATTATCAATCAAATAAAAATTGCCTGTGATGAAGCAGAAGTAGATGTACCAAATATTTTTACCGAATTTGGTTCGTTTACTGTAGGAGAAAGTGGTGGAGCTATTTACCAGATCTTATACCAAAAACAACAAAATGACAGAGAAAAATGGAACATGATCGATTCGTCTTTCATAACCACTTTACCTGACACTTGGGCAATCAACAAACGATTTATTATGCTTGCCGTAAACCGGTGGAATGATACTTATGAGCGGGTTCTATTAGGCGGTCTGACTTGTGATAGTGACGATTATTACAATTCTGAACAAAATATGAATGCCATTTATTTACCAAAATATAGTAAAGAAAAACCTTTATATATTGGTTTCTTCAATACAGGAGCTTATCAGGAAACAATAGGAGGTTATGGAGGATTACATCACTGTTTAATACCACAACCAAAACATATTTTGATCGATAGAGACGAAAATGGATTTTTGGCAACCGAAGTCTTTTCGGAAGAACAAACATCAGATGAAGTATTGAAGATCCTGGGGTACAATAAAAAACAATAAAAAAAATCGCAAATTGTACTAATTATTTATAAAATTTATTAATTTGCATAACAATCTTTAAAGGTTTTAAATCCTTTAAATTCAAAAAAAAAAAAGAAAGAAAATGAAAGGACCAATTAGTCAGTTTATTGAAAAACATTATTTACACTTTAACTCTGCATCTTTAGTTGATGCTGCAAAAGCATACGAACAACAATTGGCAAATGGAGCCAAAATGATGGTAAGTATGGCTGGAGCAATGAGTACTGCCGAAATTGGAAAGATTTTTGCTGAAATAATCCGTCAGGATAAAGTTCAGATCATTTCATGTACAGGAGCAAATCTTGAAGAAGATATCATGAATCTAGTAGCACACTCTCACTACGAAAGAGTGCCTAACTATCGTGATTTAACTCCAGAAGATGAATGGGCTTTATTAGAAAGAGGATTAAACAGAGTTACAGATACTTGTATTCCTGAGCATGAAGCATTCCGTCGTTTACAAAAACATATCTACAAAATATGGAAAGATGCAGATGATAAAGGAGAGCGTTATTTTCCACATGAATTCATGTACAAAATGTTACTTTCTGGTGTATTGGAAGAATATTATGAAATTGACTTAAAAGATAGCTGGATGTATGCTGCAGCAGAGAAAAATTTACCTATTATTGTACCAGGATGGGAAGATAGTACAATGGGGAATATTTTTGCTTCATACGTAATCAAAGGTGACTTAAAAGCATCTACGATGAAATCTGGAATCGAATATATGGTTTTCTTATCAGATTGGTACCCTAAAAATAGCACTAACGGAATTGGATTTTTCCAAATTGGTGGTGGTATTGCTGGAGATTTCCCAATTTGTGTTGTACCAATGTTGTATCAGGATATGGAAATGCATGATATTCCGTTTTGGAGCTATTTCTGCCAAATTTCAGATTCAACAACCAGTTATGGTTCATATTCTGGAGCTGTACCTAATGAAAAAATTACTTGGGGTAAATTAGATATTAAAACTCCAAAATTTATTATAGAGTCAGACGCTACCATTGTAGCACCGTTAATTTTTGCATATTTATTAGATTTATAGAATAACTTTATGAAAAGAGTAATAGTTGATTACGCTAAACTTACTAATGAAATTTTAAACTTACTAGTTGAGAAATTTCCTGACGGTTATGATGATTCGGATGTTATCCGTTTTAGAAACGCTAAAAACGAATTGATAGAAGCTGTAGAAGTACGTACAGAAGACACTATATATTTAGTGAAAATTAGTACCAAACTTGCTGATAGAATTGAAAATTACGATGAAGATGACGAAATCGATGCTGACGTTGATACAATCGAGCCAATAAAAGGTCTTGATTTAGACGATGAAGCAGACGATGAAGACGATGAAGATGAAAATTTAGACAAGCCGGATCTTGACGGAGACGATGAAGATGAAGACCGTGATAAAGACATCGCCGATGAGGATGATGACGAAGATGATGAAGATTAATTAATCTGAAACATATCAAAATAAAAAAGGAACTCGTACATGAGTTCCTTTTTTATTTAGTAAATTACCTACAAAAATAAAAGTCGATGACGTCAGAGATATTACATGCCGGACTAAAAGAGAATTTTGGATTCGAAAAATTCAGACCCAATCAGGAAGATATCATTAATACTATACTTTCTGGACAGGATACATTAGCAATAATGCCAACTGGTGGTGGAAAATCGATATGTTTTCAACTGCCTGCATTATTATTACCCGGAATTACGGTTGTGATTTCGCCTCTTATTGCTTTAATGAAAGATCAAGTCGATAGCTTAAAAGCCAATGGAATTGCTGCCTGTTTTATAAATAGTAGTCAAACAGAGCAAGAACAGCAATTTTATATGGATAGCTTAAAAACCAATATCATAAAATTAGTTTATATAGCGCCCGAAAGTTTATCCTATCTTGATGTTCTTTTTAATCAACTTACAGTTAGCCTTATAGCGATAGACGAAGCACATTGTATTTCGGCTTGGGGTCATGATTTCCGTCCGGCTTACACAAACTTAGGATATTTAAAAAAACGGTTCCCCACTACTCCAATCTTAGCATTAACAGCAACTGCAGATAAAGCAACAAGAACAGATATAACAAAACAATTAAATTTAAGCAACCCAAAAACTGTTGTTGCCTCATTTGATAGAAAAAATTTAAGCCTGGAAGTACGCCCTGCTCTGGACAGAGTAAAGCAAATAATAGATTTTATCGAAACCAAACCCGATGAATCTGGAATTGTTTATTGCTTAAGCAGAAAAACAACCGAAGAACTAGCCGGAAAATTACAAAAGAAAGGAATTAATGCCAAAGCATATCACGCTGGTCTTGATAGTAAACTGCGCTCTAGAACTCAGGATGATTTTATAAATGATGATTGTCAAGTGGTTTGCGCAACAATTGCATTCGGAATGGGGATTGATAAATCGAATGTTCGTTGGGTAATTCATTACAATTTGCCTAAAAATATCGAAGGATATTATCAGGAAATTGGAAGAGCGGGTCGCGATGGATTACCATCAGAAACAATTTTATTCGAAAGTTACAGCGATGTTATTCAATTACAAAAATTTGCTTCTGAAGGTTTAAACGCCGAAGTACAGCTTGCAAAATTAGAACGAATGAAACAATATGCGGATGCTCTGAGCTGTCGCAGAAAAATATTACTGTCTTATTTTGGCGAATTAGTAACCGAAAATTGCGGAAATTGTGATATTTGCAAAAATCCCCCAAGATTTTTTGACGGAACCGTCATTGCACAAAAAGCATTATCGGCTATTACCCGATTGCAAGAAAAAGAAACGCTACCTGTAATTGTAGATTTTCTTAAAGGTTCTAAAAATGCTCACATATACGAACATGAATATCAGAATTTAAAAACCTACGGAATTGGTGCCGATATTTCCTGGTATGATTGGAATCAATATTTAATCCAGTTAATAAATTTAGGCTATTGCGAAATTGCATTTCATCAGCATAACAAAATTTTATTGACTCCTTTTGCAAAAAAAGTTTTGTTCGAAGGTGAAAAAGTAAAGCTTACAACTGTTGTTAAGAAAACAATTGAAAAAACCGAAATACAAGAAAAAGCCACTAAGACAAAACCAAATTCTCTATTTGAAATCCTTCGCCAATTACGATACAAAATATCAAAAGAAGAGGAAGTGCCTGCTTATGTAATTTTTAGTGATGCCGTTTTAAAACAAATGGAAACATTACGCCCGATGAGTGATGAGGAGCTTATTGCAATTGATGGAGTCGGAAAAGCCAAGCTGGAAAAATACGGTTCGGATTTTATCAATGCCATAATTGAATTTCATAAAAACAAAAACACTCCTAAAGTAAAAGTAAAAAAAGAAAGTAGCACCTACAAAGTTACCTTGGAATTATTCCAGGAAGGAATCACAATAGAAGCTATTGCCGCAAAAAGAAAACTAGGAATTTCGACAATTGCATCACACTTAGCCAAGCTATATGTCGACGGTCATGACATTGATTTATCCGATTATGTTTCTGATGCTGAAATTTTCAAGATAAAAGATGCTCAAAAGAAACTTGAAAATCCAGAAACACTAAAAGCTTACTATGATTACTTTGAAGAACAAATATCTTATGACAAAATTCGCTTAGGACTTGCTGTTATTGAGAAGAATTATTAAAAAATATTATAATTTAGTAAAGTCCATATCATGTGTATTCTTTCAAGAGACTGTCTTCCTGAGGCGGAGTCGAAGGATACAAGCTGCTCACGTATCAATAAAAAAGCCAAATTGCAATTGTCCTTCGGCTCCGCCTCAGCAGGACAAAATCGAAATTTTAATCACAAAATCTTTTAAAAACTAAGATAATCCTTAGCCCTGATAGGAACGGCATCCTTTTTATTTTTCCTTTAAAAATAAAAAGATACAGTGAATAGCAGGAATAGCTTCAAAAAAAAATCCTGTGAAATAGCATTTCACAGGATTCTTAATTTATAATGTAGCTCTTAAAAAACTACAAATATCTTTCTTGAAAAACTTTCTGATGATGTTTTTGGTGACCAATAATAACAAAACCTAAAGCACGAACAGATATTTGATTATTAGAAGCAGTACCGATTCTTTTAAGTTGCTCCTCTGACAAACTTTTATAAAACAATAAATTTGAATGTCTCATAGCCGAGAATTCTGTCAATAAATCCTGAATACTTCTACCATTGGAATTTGTATTATTAGCATAATCATTTTCTTCAAAACCAGGCAATGGTGTTTTATCATTTCTGGAAAATCGCAACGCTCTATATGCAAAAATACGCTCTGTATCGATTACATGCTGAATGATATCTTTTATAGTCCATTTTCCTTCGGCATAACGATAATCGAATTTATCCATTGGAATATTTTGAACAAACTTGATAAAATCATGTAGAGAAATCTCTAACTCTTCAATAAGATTTACATCTCCAGCTTCGTTAACATAAGTCGTAAATCCACCGGAATATTCATTTTCTAATAATTGTGATCCTAACATAAAATTAAATTTAAGCTGAGTTTCTACTTGCGTTTGTATTTCCGAAAAGAGAACGAGTAACTATTTTCTCGTATACCTTAATTAAGTCATCATCGACATTCTCTTCCTTGTTTAATTCATTAATTCTTAACAAAGCATACTGTTGTATTGTTAACAATGGTAACACAATACGCTCTCTTATTTGAATAGATGCTTTACCATCAGGATAGTTCTCCATTAACTCTTTATGACCTGCAATTTTCAATAACAATCGTTTTGTTTCTGAAAACTCATCATAAATAATTTGCCAAAATTCCCCAAACTCTGGATCTTTTCTCATATAAGCTGTTAATGGTAAAAATGATTTCGCCAATGACATCATACTATTTTCCAACAGTGTTTTAAAAAATAATGAATTATCATATAAATCTTGTACTTTCTCCCATTGATTCGTTTCCTCAAAATGTCTTAAAGCTGTACCTACTCCAAAGAAACCAGGTACATTTTGCTTTAACTGGCTCCAAGAACCTACAAATGGAATTGCACGTAAATCGGCAAAATCCAAATGATCTGATTTACTTCTTTTTGAAGGTCGGCTTCCAATATTTGTTTTGGAGTAATATTTTAAAGTACTCATCTTTTCCAAATAAGGAATAAACTTAGGATGGTTTTTAAAACTTAAGTATTCTTGATATCCTAGTTCTGCCAATTGATCCAAAATAACTTTTTCATCAACCGTTAACTCATTTTTACCTTTACTAAACACCTGATTTGTAACTCCGGCACTTAATAAATTCTCTAAATTATAACGACAAGAGTCTAATGTTCCAAAATTAGAACTAATAGTTTGTCCCTGAACTGTAATCTGAATTTCGTTGTTTTCGATTTTTGGTCCTAATGAAGCATAAAACTTATGTGTTTTTCCTCCTCCACGAGCAGGCGGCCCACCACGACCATCAAAGAAAATAGCTTTAATTCCGTATTTTCTGGAAATTTCGGTAAGTGCTTCTTTAGCTCTGTAAATACTCCAATTTGCCATTAAATAACCACCATCTTTTGTACCATCAGAGAAACCTAACATAATGGTCTGTTTGTTTCCTCTTGCAATTAAGTGCTTTGCATATTCTGGATTTGTATACAATTGCTCCATAATTTCATGAGCATTTTGTAAATCATCCACAGATTCAAAAAGCGGAATAATATCGACAGTTGGGCTTTCCCAATTGTTCAGTCTAATCAAAGCAAAAGTCTCCATTACATTCAGAGCGCTTTCATTATTACTAATTATATATCTATTTGCTCCATATTCACCATTATTCTCCTGAATGGTTTTAATAGCTTGAATTGATTCAATTGTAGACCTTGTTATTTCGTTTTCAAAGACACTTGGATTAAGATTTCCTTTTACTTTCGAAAGAACTGCTATCTTTTCATTCTCTGATAAATCATAATAATTAGCAGGAAAAACAGATGAATCTTCCTTTAAGTAATACGTTACAACGTCTTTAAAAACAGCATCGTGTATTTTACTATTCTGGCGAATATCCAGAGTTGCAAAATAGAAACCAAACAGGTTTATCTTGATAAGCAACGCCTCTAATTCATCCAAATATAAAGACTGATGATTCTCAATAATAATATTTTTAATCTTATTTAATTGCCCTTTAAACTCATCCAAAGTGATGTAAATTTCGCCTTGAGAATAAAAAACTGAGCGATACAATTTATATTCAAGTTCCGAAACTAAAGTGTCTACTCCTGCAAAGGTTAACTTTCTTTTTAGTTTACGCATTTCAATATAGTAGCATTTTAAAATCGAAGTTCTCAAACGTTCCGCTACTTTTAAAGTAATTGCCGTTGTTACAAATGGATTCCCATCACGGTCTCCTCCTGGCCAAAACCCTAGCTTAATTAAAGGATTTTGGATTGGATTACCATGAAATATGTTTCTTTGAAGATAATGTACTATTTCACCAGAAGTTTCATAGAATACGTTTTCAAGATACCAAATCAAACTTACAGCTTCATCATAAGGATTTGGTTTTTCATTTTGTATAAATGGTGTTTTTCCTAACTGTGCAAGTAGCTTTTTAATTGTAAGCAAATCATTTGTACGTATAGCATCGGTTAAATCATTGATAATCCCCAATACCGGACCTGGATAAAATTGAGTAGGATGTGCCGTTAAAACAGTACGAACATTGAAACTTTCTAGAAATTCAACTAAGTCATCGTCCATTTCTTTAGCATCCGATTTCTCTTTAATATCACGAAGCGAACCTCTTCCTTCCATATTGTTTACAGCAGGAAATGCAGCATCTTCAATAGCATCAAACAATACAATCTGACGTTCAATATATTGAATAAATCGAAACATTAGATCAATCTTATCTTTTTCGGAAGCATCATTTAAGTATTTTCCAGAGAAAAAATTTACAATCTCTTTAGGTGTTTCCTGTTTTTTGAAGCCTGTCTCACAAACCTCAGTAAATAATGGAAGTAAAACTCCTGTATTATCAATAGAGTCAAAAGGTAAAGTAATAAATACACTATTATAAATATGGTATTTAGAAAGAACATCTTGATTAAAACGTTCTATTTTGGGAAGCGTATACATAATGCGTTATAGTTGGTTGGTTGTTAGTTAATTTTTCATAAAAAAACCCCAAGAAAAACTTGAGGTTATATTTAATATAGCATTCAAGATCAATTACATATTTTTAAAAATAGTATGCATCAAACGCTTCTTATCATTAATACTTTCTTCTAAGGAAATCATAGTTTCTGTTCTATAAACTCCTTCGATATCATCAATCATAAAGATAACTTCTTTAGCGTGCTTAGTATCTTTTGCTCTTATTTTACAGAAAATATTGAATTTACCTGTAGTTACAGATGCAACTGTTACGAATGGAATTTGATTAATACGCTCTAATACAAATTTAGTTTGTGAGGTATTATTTAAAAACACACCTACATAAGCTATAAATGAATATCCTAATTTATCATAATCCAATGCTAATGAAGATCCCATTATAATTCCGGCATCTTCCATTTTTTTCACTCTCACATGTACTGTTCCTGCAGATATCAATAGTTTTTTTGCAATGTCAGTAAACGGTACTCTTGTGTTGTCTATCAACATGTCTAATATCTGGTGATCTACTTCATCCAAACGAAATTTACTCATAGTTCTTTAATTAATATTACTAATTACTATTACAAAGTATAAAAATATATATAAAAAATAACAAATTGACAAAAAAACTAACTTTTTATCAGTCCATTAACAAATTTTACGTTTTTATTTAAATAAAAATCTGCTTTCTGACTTGTTTTCGGAAAATTTTTAAAATCATCAGTATATTCTGCTCCTTTAGCATCGTATTCAAAATGACCATAATAATTTTCTAATTCACCAACTTCGGTAATATAAGCAGTAAAACAAATTTTATTTTCAATCAATTCTTCTTTGTATTGTGCGGCAAAATTCGTGATTATTTCGATACCATCATAATTTATTTTGATGTTTTTATACATAAAATCATAAAAAACGACTTTATTTTGTGAAATATTCAAATATTTATTAATTCCATTGACAACTATATCGTTTTCGCTTAATACCTTAAACCCAGTAATTAACGCGAAAAAGATGTATTTCCTAGTAACCTCTCTTTCATAATCATTAGGAAAATGCCCCGCTTCAAACAAAATTGTAGGTACACCAAGGTATTGAAATGTATCTCCTATACAATTAATATTAAAAGAATCATCAAAACGACCTACCTGTCCCGGAATATATTGCTGCAAAACATCATTCATAGCTACAATCAAGTCTATCGCCTTTGTACGCGACTCATTTATCTCTCTTTCTTCATTATAAGCCGGTGCCAAAAATGATACTGTAGCAGGCTTTCCTGTATCTCCAGCGCCAAAAATAGTACGCTGATCATGCAGATTATAACAATAATGAGGTTTAAACTCTTCAAAAGCAGCTCTTAGCACCTTGCTTTCTGGCTGAGTTAACTGTTGTGAATCACGATTCAAGTCGACTTTATTGGCATTTTCACGAGTATATAACTCAGCACCATCAGGATTTAGTATAGGAATACTATAAAAAGTAAAAGTTTCCAGCATTTTAAGTGCAAACTCAGAACCACTATTCAGCACATTAATAAAGTCAAATAGCGCTTTTGTAGTTGTACTTTCATTCCCATGCATTTGTGACCAAAGGTAAATTCGAGTTTTACCAGAACCAATTTCGTAACTATATATAGGTTTATCCAAAACTGATTTTCCAATAATATTCACCTGATTATTGGTGTTTAATTTCTCCAATAAAGGAATAATCGCATCCAATGTAAGATACCTTCCTTGTATGCTTTGTTCTTTATGTAAGCTAAATAATTCTTCTAAATTCATGTCATATTGTTTGGTTTACAAAAGTAAACATCTTTATAATTACAATTGTAAACAATTAAAATAGCTCGTAATTTACATTTATAAACACATATTTTCCCCTAACAGACTCGATTTACCCTAATTTCAATGACATTTGTTAACTTCTTAATAAGCAAACTATAATCACAACATTATTAGTTAGTTACGTCGCTTCAACTAAAGCTACAACATCAACATAATTGACTCATTTATGCTATTTACAATTGTATAATTGCTATTTCTTTATATTTTAATTACATTTGTAAACCATCTTAATTTTAAAAACAATTTACAATGGTAAACATCGAGGATTTTATAAAAAGATTGGAAATTATATTGGACTATTACAGCTTAAGCGCTTCTTCATTTGCAGATAAAATTGGAGTACAACGCTCTAGTATGTCCCACCTCCTTTCGGGCAGAAACAAACCAAGCTTAGATTTTATATTAAAGATTATTGAGGTTTTTCCTGATATAGATTTGTATTGGGTTTTGAATGGAAAAGGTTCATTTCCTAAAAACGAAAATGACAAAGTTATTCCATATCCAATTCCAGAAGAAATCGAAAAACCCATTGTCCCTATTTTTCCGAATGAAAGTTTTATTCCAAAAGATTTATTTTTGGAGATAGAAAAATTGGATGAGAAAAAAATCATTGAAAAAAATCCTGTTGAAATAAAAAACACAATTCCCAATACCTCATCAGATGAAATAGAGAAAATTGTGCTCTTTTATAAAAATGGGACTTTTAAGGTATATACTCCTTAAATTTCATTTTGGTGTATTTGAAAAATTGAAAAAAAATTTCGCCTAAGTAATTTTAAGAAATTACAATTGGAATCCGTTGTTTTGAATTTTTCCGACTACACCTACATAATGTTGTTTTAAAATTTCCATGTCCGATTCAAAATTTCCTGTTGGGTAAAATGGCTTACCGAGATTAACTTCTTTTTTACCCCAATCAAAAGCTACAGGAACAATAGGCACATTTGCTTTTAAAGCGATGTAATAAAATCCGGTTTTAATTTCTGAAACTTTTTTACGAGTTCCCTCCGGAGCAACTGCTAATCGAAAAATTTCTTTTCGATCAAAAATAGCTGCAATCGAATCAACTTTATTTAAACCACCGGATCGATCCAAAGGTTCCCCTCCTACGCTTCTGAAATAATATCCGAAAGGAAACCTAAATAATTCTTTCTTTCCTACCCAGTTCATTTCTAATCCAGAAATCCCCCGAGTAAAAATTCCTAAATAAAAATCATGATTACTTGTATGCGGCATCACCATCATCACGCATTTTTTCACCTCAGCATTTTCAATCCCAACTATCTTCCAACCCATAAGCTTGAAAAAGATGAATTTGTATAATTGTTTCTTCATTATTTTATTTTATCGTACAAAATAAATAATTTAAATCTTAAATTTGATAAAAACGCATACGAATGATTAAGAAAATGTTCAGTTACCTTGTTCCTATAAAAATATTTGAAAAAAAATCCTCACGCAGTAAAGCTATCGAAGTTACCTGGGCAAACGGTGAATTAGTTTTGGATTCTGAAAATACGAATTACTCTTACGGAAGTTTACAACGCATCCTGAGATATGGATTAAAAAATATTGGTTTCGAAAAGATAACCTCAATGAAGCATATATTACTTCTTGGAGTGGCTGGTGGAAGTGTTATCAAAACTTTGGTCGATGAAATAAAATACAAAGGTAAAATTACCGGAATTGAAATAGATCCAGAAATGATTCAGGTTGCCAATAAATATTTCAATCTAAATAAAATCAAACAACTCGAAATTATTATTGATGATGCATTTGAATTTGTTTTAAGAACAAACAAAAAATATGATCTCATAATAATTGATGTTTTTGAAGATACCACAATGCCCAACTTTTTATTTGAAAGCTTTTTTAGCAACAGGGTTTGCGATCTTTTAAAAAATAATGGTTTTGTACTTTTCAATACTATGATTCTCGATGAAAAGCATAATATCAGAAACCAAAAATATGTTTCTGAAATAAACTATAATCAACATACCGTAAAAATGCTCCCTCGAATCGAGGAACACAATGAATTAATAATTATAGAAAAACTAGCTTAACGGTAATTTCCTTTAACGAATTATTTATTGCCTGCAAAATGTTTAGATAGAATATTAAAAAAAGTTGGGTATAATCAGTTTTAACACATAGAGACATAGATTTTATGTGTAAAAAAGGGCACAAAAAGAAATAGATTTCTTTCACATAGCAAGCTTTGTGTATTTCAAACAAGTGAAACGCCTTTTTAGAGAGTTCCAAAATCTATGTCTCTATGTATTAAATGAAACTTTTATGATCCGAGCAGATTACACAAAATAATTACACCCAACGGGTTAAAAAAAAATAAACATATATGACCACACTAGAAACTGTTTTAAAAAATTTAGCTCCCATAAAAGTAATCGATGCTACAATCAATTATGCTCAATACATGCCTTTGGATTTATCGGTTTCTAATCAGGAATTAAAAAACAACAAACCCCAAACTGCTGCCGATTTCGAGATTTATATCGATAATTTATTAGCTCGCGCCAATGCAAAAGTGGCTTTTGGTGGTTATCTGGAAGAACGGGATATATATAAACGAAGTGAAAATTTTAAAAATTCAACCGCTCCGGAACGCAACATTCATATTGGTTTGGATTTATGGATAAAAGCCGAAACTCCAGTATTAGCAGCGTTTAACGGAACAATCCATAGTTTTAAAAACAACATCGGTTTAGGTGATTATGGCCCTACAATTATTCTGAAACACGAAATCGAAAATCATATTTTTTATACTTTATACGGGCATTTGTCGTTAAAAAGTATAATCAATCTTAAAGTTGGATCTGTTTTTAAAAAAGAACAAATTTTGGGCACTTTAGGGAAATCAGATGTAAATGGAGATTATGCACCACACTTGCATTTTCAAATTATAAAAAATATTGGAGAAAATCTTGGCGATTATCCAGGTGTTTGCAGTAAAACCAATTTGGATTACTATGTTAATAACTGCCCAAATCCCAATTTATTATTAAAAATAACATAAAGAGCGATGAAAAAAGTACTATTTATTTTAAGTTTGCTACTGTTGATAGGTTGTAAATCAAAAACTGGAGGAAATAAGACAGAAGATTTAAAAATATCAAAAGTTTTACCCGCAGAAGTAAATAACAATCAGCAAAATAAGGCTTATGAACTCGGAAAAAGAGTTTTAATGACTTGTAACACGTCAAAATTTAAGCCTTTTAATGAAACAGAAGTTACGCCTTCGGTTATGGCGAACACAACAGAAGACCGATTAACAAAAACATGTCAGAAATTCCGACAATGGTACGGAGCTTTTAAAGATCTTAAACTGGATGGGGTTTACAAAACCAAACATGAAACCATTTACAGATATAGAGCTTTATATGAAAAAAAAGTAGCCAATAAAGAACTTCGTGTATATGTAAATCAGGAAAATTTAATTTCAGCCATCAAATCGCTGGATTGGGACGAAACATTCGAATCAAAATTAATTGAAAAATAAAACCTTATGAATTATAAAACACTACTGATTTTATCCCTTATTTTCTTATCCATTTCGGTTAATGCTCAGGAGTCTCTTAATTTTAAAGGAAAACCATATCCGGCAACACAAACCTGGGATTTTATTTGCGAAAACTATGCATTATCCGGTGAAGCCAATGTTCAAATTGCAAAGACCGAAACAGGTGGTCTTTTAAAACTTAGTATTGCAACAACAGACCCCAAATTACAAATCACTGGTGTTACCTATATTTATTTAGTCGATAATACAATTATAGTTTGTGTAGACAAGAAAAATACCGAAGCTGGCGAAAATAAAACTTCGACATTTTACAATCTTTCGGTTATTGAAATGAATAAACTAAAAAAGACTGATATCCAATCTATCAGATTTAACATCACTGGTACAACAAATAAATTTAGTAGTCAAATAGGCAATTTTACAGCAGTAAATAAAAAGTCTTATTTCTCTACCAAATTTGATCAATCCAAGAAAATTTTTGAAACTGCAGCCGAAATTAAGGTTTTGTAAGTTTATATTTCGTAAACAATCAATAATTTCAGTACTTTTATATTCTAATTCTAATAAAAATGAGTGTAAACGAAGCCACCATTATAAAATTCTATACTGCATTTGCTAATGCCGATGCAGCAAAAATGAGTGAATGCTACCATCCAAATATACAATTTCGTGATCCTGCTTTTGGTTTATTGAAAGGAGATGAAGTTTCTAAAATGTGGGAAATGCTTCTTAAAAAAAGTAAAGGCAACATAAAAATCGAATTTTCGGATGTAAAAGCAGATGAATTTACGGGTTCTGCACATTGGATTGCTACTTATAATTTTAGCAAAACAAACAGAAATGTTATCAATAACGTTTTTGCCGAATTTCAGTTTCAGGATGGCTTAATCATCAAACATACAGATACTTTCGATGTTTGGAAATGGTCGAAACAAGCATTCGGAATTACAGGATATTTATTAGGCTGGACAGGATTCTTCCAGAAAAAAATACAAGAACAAGCCTTATTATCACTGAATAATTATAAAAAATAAGAAATAATGGCTCATCTCGAGACTCTGAAAGCGCTTTTTAAGCGTGATCTTACCAAATTAAAACTCGAAATCGAATCGTATCAAAACGAAGCCATAATTTGGTCTACAAACAACCAAATCACAAATTCGGCAGGCAATCTTTGTTTACACTTAATCGGCAATTTAAACACCTATATAGGCGCTACATTAGGCAATTCTGGTTATATAAGACACCGCGAATTGGAATTTTCTTTAAAAAATATCCCAAAAACTGAATTAATTACCAAAATTGAAGAAACAATTGTCGTAGTTGATACTGCTTTAAGTAATTTATCGGAAGCGGAATTAGAACTGGAATTCCCTATTATTATTTTTAAAGGTAAAGATTCTACAGGATTTATTTTAACACATCTTACCACCCACCTCGCCTATCATTTAGGACAAATAAATTATCACCGCCGATTATTAGACGATATCTCAATTGTTAATGGTTAATAGTTAATGGTTGATGGCTGATAAATTGAAGTAAATAAATAATTAAACCATTAAGGTATTAAGTTTCATAAAGTAACAAAAGCTTAATTTTTTTTTAATCTCTTAATGGTAAAAAAAATAATTCGTAAAAACTGTGATTTGGCGACTTGGTGATATTTAATAAATCATAACTTGTCCTTTTTAATAGCAAAAGCTTAATTTTTCTTAATCTCTTAATGGTAAAAAAAAAAGATTCAGTTACTTATGCATAAATATTTATTCTACAACTTAAAATAAAGCATAATATATGATTAAAAAATTACACTACATATCTGGACTTATAATAACAGTTTTTATTGGATTACATTTATTTAATCATGTTTGGAGCATTCTTGGAGCAGAAAAGCACATTGAAATGATGAATACTTTGCGCCTTTTTTATCGAAATATTTTCATTGAATCCATTTTGCTGTTAGCTGTATTTGTTCAAATTTTTTCAGGACTTAAACTTTTCAAAATAAATCGAAAAATAGCAACCAGTAGTTTTGAAAAAATTCAGATTTGGTCAGGATTATACTTAGCTATCTTTTTTATAATTCATTTAAGTGCGATTTTTATCGGAAGACTTATTTTAAACCTTGATACTAACTTTTATTATGGTGTAGCCGGATTAAATACATTTCCTTACAACTTGTTTTTTATTCCTTACTATGCACTTGCAATTCTTTCCTTTTTCGGGCATATTGCTGCCATACATAACAAGAAAATGGAGCAATCAATTTTCGGGATTTCTCCCCATAAACAATCAATAGCAATTTTGACTTTTGGAATTATATTAACTGTAATAATATTTTGTGGGCTAACAAATTATTTTAATGGAGTAACCATACCTAAGGAATACAATGTACTCATTGGAAAATAACCAAAACTTAATTTTTCTTAATCTCTTAATGGTAAAAAAAATCAAAAAAAAATAGCTTCGATTGAAGCTATTTTTTTGTTTTATGATGCAAACCAACTTGCGACTAGTTCATCTTCGAATGTAGTTACATTTTCATGTACAAATTCGTTGGTATCTTTATTGTATTCGTAATCCAAAGCCCATGTTTTATGATTTTTGGCTAGTTCTTTAATGCTTTCGCAAACAAAAGCAATCTCCTCATTGGTAGTTGTAGGATGTATAGACATTCTTATCCATCCTGGTTTACGAATTAAATCTCCAATCGTAATTTGGTCAATTAATTTACTAGATGTTTCCTGGTCAACATGTAACAAAAAGTGCCCGTAAGTACCTGCGCAACTGCAACCTCCCCTAGTTTGAATCCCGAATCTATCATTCAGTATTTTTACACCTAAATTAAAGTGTAAATCTTCGATAAAAAACGAAATTACCCCTAAACGTTCCTGATGTTGTCCTGCTAAAATTTTAATATTCGGGGTTTCATTCAGTTCATTAAAAACAAAATCAACGATTTCATTTTCGCGTTGTAACATATTATCTACACCCATTTGTTCTTTTAACTCAATTGCCAAAGCAGTTTTTATAACTTGCAAAAAGCCAGGAGTTCCACCGTCTTCACGGTCTTCGATATTATCGATATATTTATGCTCACCCCAAGGATTTGTCCAGCTTACCGTTCCTCCTCCAGGACAATCCGGAATCATATTTTTATATAATTTTTTATTAAAAATCAAAACTCCCGATGTTCCGGGACCACCTAAAAATTTATGTGGAGAAAAGAAAATCGCATCCAAATAGGCTTCTGGATCTTCTGGGTGCATATTTATTTTTACATAAGGGCCAGAACATGCAAAATCTACAAAACAAACTCCATTATGCTGGTGCATTAATTTGGCAGCTTCATAATATGGCGTTTTTATCCCTGTAACATTAGAACAAGAAGTAATCGAAGCTATTTTGTAAGCTCGATCTTTATATTTATCTAATAAGATTTCTAATTTTTCAAGGCTAAAAAGTCCTTTTTCACAAGCAGGAATAATTTCAACATCGGCAATAGTTTCCAACCAGCTCGTTTGGTTTGAGTGGTGTTCCATGTGAGATATAAAAACAACTGGCTTTTTATCGGCTGGAATTGTAGTAAAATCTTTTAAGTTCTCTGGAATTTTCAATCCCAAAATACGCTGGAATTTATTAACAACGCCAGTCATTCCTGTTCCATCAGTAATCAAAATATCATCTTGGCTAGCATTAACATGACGCTTAATAATATTTCTGGCATGATGGTACGCTTTTGTCATGGCAGTACCTGACACAGTAGTTTCGGTATGTGTATTTGCGACAAAAGGTCCAAATTGGTTTATAATTTTCTCTTCAATCGGTCTATACAAGCGTCCACTGGCTGTCCAGTCGGTATAAATTATCTTTTTTTTACCGTAAGGAGAGGTAAATTCCTGGTCAATTCCAATAATATTTTTTCGAAAATCTTGGAAATAAGCTTCTAAAGCCGTGGTATTGTTTTTGATATTCATTATAAACTGATTTGAAGACAAAGGTATATATTTTTTATATAATTGTGAATTTGTTAATGCTGAAGTAAAAACTGCATTACAATTTCTTTTATTTATAATCAAATACCTCTTTAACAGGTTTCTTTTTAGTAAATCTAACAAATTAGAATTAAATTTGAGTCTAAGCTATTTCAATATCTTACTCATTATCAATAAATAACAATAATTATTTTAAATTATATATTATGAAAAACTTATCTATAGCGACTTTTGGAGGTGGCTGTTTCTGGTGTATTGAAGCAGTTATTCAACGCCTTAAGGGAATAATAGCAATAAAATCGGGCTATGCCGATGGTCATATAAAAAACCCTGCTTATCGCGAGGTTTGTACAGGAAGAACTGGACATGCCGAAGTTGTACAAGTAACTTTCGACCCAGAAATCATTTCGTATCATGACTTAATTGCCATTTTTATGACGAGTCATGACCCAACGACATTAAACCAACAAGGAGCTGACAGAGGAACTCAATATCGATCGATTATTTTATATCATGATGATGAACAAAAAGCAATTGCAGAACAAGTATTTGAAGCTGTAAAACCCTTATATGCAGATCCAATCGTAACCGAATTAAAACCTTTTGAAGTGTTTTATGAAGCCGATGAAGACCATCAAAATTATTACAACAACAATCAGGAAGCTGGTTATTGCCGAATGGTAATTGATCCTAAAGTGCAAAAATTAAGAAAAATGTATGCCGATAAACTCGCATAAACAAGCACTAATTACTATTATTGAAATTGAATAAAATGAAAAAATTAAACATCCATAATCGGTTTACAGCCGAATTACCCGAAGATCCACTAAGTACTAACGAAATAAGGCAGGTTTTAAATACTTGTTTCTCTTATGTTACCCCACGAATTCCTGCTGAACCTAAATTAATTCACGCTTCTGAAGCTGTGGCTGAATTAATCGGGCTTTCGCCAAAAGATACTCAATCGGAATCTTTCCTGAATGTTTTTTCGGGCAAAGAAGTTTTGCCAACCACTCATCCATATGCTATGTGTTATGCAGGGCATCAATTTGGAAATTGGGCGGGGCAATTAGGCGACGGTAGAGCTATTAATTTAACCGAGATCGAACATAATGACCAGTTTTATACTTTACAGCTTAAAGGAGCCGGAAAAACGCCTTATTCGAGAACTGCCGATGGTTTAGCCGTTTTACGTTCCTCTATACGAGAACATCTATGTAGCGAAGCCATGTTTTATTTGGGAGTTCCTACCACCCGTTCTCTTGCTTTAATCTTATCTGGCGACGAAGTATTGCGTGATAAACTGTATGATGGCAATCCTGCTTACGAAAAAGGGGCTATTGTATGTCGTGTTGCACCATCGTTTATCCGTTTTGGAAGTTTTGAAATGCTTACAGCGCGTAATGAACTTAAAAATCTTAAATCTATTACCGATTATACCATCAAGTATTATTATCCTGAGATAAAAGAAGAGGATGATAAAAAAGCCTATATTCAGTTTTTTAAGGCTGTAGCCGATAAAACCCGCAAGATGATTCTGGATTGGCAACGTGTAGGTTTTGTGCATGGGGTTATGAATACCGATAATATGTCGATTCACGGCCTAACAATAGATTTTGGTCCTTATGGATGGCTAGAAGATTATGATCCAAACTGGACACCTAATACGACCGATAATCAACATAAAAGATACCGTTTTGGCAATCAAGCTAATGTTGCCAAGTGGAATTTATTTCAACTGGCAAATGCATTATACCCTTTAATCAATGAAGCCGAAGGTTTGGAGAGTATATTAGAATCATTCTCTGATTCATTTGACGAAGAATATAAAGAAATGATGCTTAACAAACTAGGGATTTCAACCGTTAAGGAAATTGATGGTAAAATCATATCAGATTTAGAAACTAACTTGCAATTATCGGAAACAGATATGACTATCTTTTTTAGAAATTTAAATAAAATTAAAAAAGGGGAATCTGCCGAAGAAGCATTTACTTGTATCCAAGATGCTTTTTACAATCCAGAAGAAATAAAAGGAGAAATTTTAAAGACTTGGTTACAATGGTTTTCAGACTATTTGAAACGTTTGAATACCGAAAAAATCACCGACGAAGAACGCGCTACAAACCAAAACAAGGTAAATCCAAAATATGTATTGCGTAATTATATGGCACAATTAAGTATTGATGCTGCCGATGAAGGTGATTATTCATTAGTAGATGAATTGTATCAATTGCTTAAAAATCCTTATGATGAGCAGCCTGAATACGAAAAATGGTTTGCCAAACGACCAGATTGGGCAAGAGACAAAGTAGGCTGTTCTATGCTTTCTTGTAGTTCTTAGATGTTTTTTTTGCCACTAATTGCACTGATTCACACAAATTAAATTAAGATATAATCTGAATTTTGAAAAAAAAATTTAAAATTCAGATTATTTTTTTAGACCAGAGACTAAAAATCGAACAGACAAAGTGAATTAGTCGTAAACTTTTTCTATTTCGAAGTAATACAATCTACAATCATATTGGCATGAACGCGTGAATTCTCAATAAACCATTTATGGGTTTCCATTCCGCCACAAACAACACCTGCCAAAAACAATCCTGCAACATTGGTTTCCATAGTTTCGGGATTGTATGTTGGAACTCTTTTTTCATTATCAGATAATTGAATTCCCATTTTTTCCAGAAACGTCAAATCCGGTTTATAACCAGTAAGCGCTAAGACAAAATCACTTTCGATAGTTATTTTTCCGTTTGGAGTATCTATCACAACCTCATCTTCTCGGATTTCGGCTATATTTGACTCAAAATAAGCCTTTATACTTCCTTCGGCTATTCTGTTCTCGATATCCGGTTTAACCCAATATTTTACTCGATTGTTTATTTCGCTTTTGCGAATAACCATTGTAACATTAGCGCCTTTTCGCCAGCATTCCAAGGCTGCATCTACAGAGGAATTATTTGCACCTACAACCAGAACATTCCTAAAAGCATATTCATGTGCTTCTTTGTAATAATGGCGTACTTGAGGCAACTCCTCACCTTTTACATTCATATAAATCGGAATATCATAAAAACCTGTAGCAATAATTACATTCTTGGCTTCATATAATGCCTTATTTGTGGTTATTTTAAAAAGCGAATTATCTTGCTTGATAACTTGGGTCACATTTTCAAATAAATGAATGGAGAAGTTAAAATAACGATGAATATTACGATAATACTCTAATGCTTCTTGTCGACCTGGCTTGGGAGCTAGACAATTAAAAGGGATATCACCTATTTCTAGCCTTTCGGCTGTCGAAAAGAAGGTCATATACAGCGGATAATTGAAAATACTGTTTACAATTGCTCCTTTTTCTATAATTAAATACTTTAATTTTTTCTTTTGTGCTTCGATTGCGCAGGCTAAACCTATTGGTCCGCCACCAACAATTATCAAATCGTATTGTTCGATTGTCATAAATACTATTGTTTTTTCCACTCCGAGAATGGATTCTTGCTTAAATAAGCATTGTAATACCTTGGATCATTAGTTACTTCTTCTCCCAGCCAATCTGGTTTATCAAAAGTATCAGTTTCTGATTTTAATTCGATTTCGGCAATAATTAACCCTTCGTTTTCTCCATAAAACTCATCTACTTCAAAAACATGATTTCCAGACTTTATCTCGAATCTCGTTTTCTCAATCTTGCCTTTCTCGCACAACTTTAATAATTCTTGTGCTTCTTCTAGCGGAATTTCATTTTCCCATTCAAATCGTGACATTCCACTATCGCTTCCAATTCCTTTTATCGTAATATACCCTTTTGTACCTTTTATTCGAATACGTACTGTACGCTCTGGTTGAGAGCTTAAATACCCCTGTGCAATACTGTTTTTGGCGAAAGCCTGTTCTTTAAAATCGGTTGTTTTAACTAAAAACTTTCTTTCTATTTCTACCATCTTTTTCATAACTAAATTCAGTTAGCAAGTTACTGATTTTAATTAATTGCTGAATTAAGATTTTTCAATACTATTCCTGGCTTTAATTGTTAATTTAAAAAAGTAAGCAAAATCTTAGCCTTAAAAATCACTCATTTAAATCAATAATATTAAAATAACTGATTAGTAACCTTTTGCATTTATTTTTTTGTTAAATTTGAGAGAATTTTAACTCATAAATATTATGTCTAAAAAAACACTTTATCTATTAGGCATTGTAGTCACAATAATTTTAGGTACTTTCTTGTATTTAAAATTTTGCTGCAATTGCTGTATGAAAGAACCTGCAGACGATATCGAAAAAGTAGTTATTGTAAAAGAAACGGTCATTGAGACGGTTCCTTTTGTAATTAACGGTACCGGAATTGACTATCACAGTAGTGACAATCTTAAGTTCCTTAAGAACAGTGCTGCGATTATCCAACCCGTAAAAGACTCTGTTGCGATTGGCATTGAAAAACTGAAAACGTTCCTAAATGGCGATCCAAAACAAAAGGTCACAATTACCGGATACGCTACTACCGAGGAAAAGAACACAACAACTTATCCTAATCTTGGTTTAGCAAGGGCAAATGATGTTAAAAATTATTTTGTTTCAAAAGGTATATCAGCAGGTAAGTTTGATACCAAAGGCGAAATAATAGATACTTGGAAAACAAATGGAGATACTCTTTTAGGGCCCGTTTCATACGAAATAAATGCCTTAACAGATTCTGTAGCAACAAAGACAAACGGAGAAGATTTTGCGGCTTTAAAAGCCAAAATAAACGCTGATCCATTGGTTCTTCATTTTAATACTAATAAATCCAATGATAATCTAAATACTACCGATCGTCAAAAAATTAAAGATATCACCTATTACATTCTTCATGTAGGCGATGGTGCTTTATTGGTAGTTGGACATTCTGATAATGTTGGAAAACGAGAATCGAATGTTGTATTAGGTCAAAAACGTGCTGATTTTACTAAAAAGTATTTATCTAAAAATGGTATTAATGCCAGCAAGATAGAAACGCAATCAAAAGGTCCCGATGAACCTATAGGCGACAATACAACTGCCGATGGCAAAGCAAATAATCGTAGAACTGTAGTTACAATAAAATAATTAATCCAAAAAAATAACATCATGAATATACCTTGTATCTTAATACCAGCACTTGTTGGGTTAATCTGTGGAATTTTAGGTTACTTAATAGGAAAAATGGCTTCAAAAGGAAATGAATCCGATTTACTTTCATTACAAGCTGATTTAGACGCTTGCAGAGCAAATTCTAAGAACTTAACAGCTAAAATAGCTTCTTTGGAAGCCGACTTAGCATCTAAAGCAAAAATTTCGGCATCTGCACAATCATTTGTTAGCAAATCAACTCCTGAAATTGCTTTTGATGCGGCATTGGCAGCAACTGTATATGGCAAAAAAATAAAACAAGATGATTTGAAAATAATTGAAGGAATTGGTCCTAAAATCGAGGAACTCTATCATAAAGCAGGAATCAAAACCTGGTTGGCTTTATCTGAAACTCCAACATCTAAATCTCAAACTATCCTTGATAATGCTGGTGAAAACTATGTTATTCATAATCCGGGAACATGGGCAAGACAAGCTAAGCTGGCTTATGAAGGAAAATGGAAAGAATTAAAAGAATGGCAAGATGCCTTAGACGGCGGAAAAGAGTAATTTCTTGCTCTCGATAACTTAAAAACTGGCTTTATGCCAGTTTTTTTATTTCTAATTTTAAAGAAAATCTATTGAGTGTAAATCTTTAAAACACTGAAAAATATAGCTATGCAAATATTTTTTATATAAAATCCCTAACAGATTTTATTCCGTCCCGAAGTTTCGGGATTGGGACTGTTAGGATAATAACGTAGCATCTTGCAGAGATTATAGCTTATGAATATCTATTTCCCAATTTAAATCTGAATTATACCATAATTGTCCTTGGTTAACTTCTAGCGGACAATTAAAATTATTGGTATATAAAGCTCCTGTTCCTAAACCTTGTGGCATTGTATTATTTTGTAAAAAAGTCCATTGCGCAATTGCATTAAGACCAATATTACTTTCCAGAGCCGATGTAATCCACCAACCGATATTATGTTTCTGAGCCAATGTAATCCATTCCTGCGTTCCTCGAAAACCACCTATAAAGCTTGGTTTTAAAATAATATATTGTGGTTTTATCTTTTGTAATAATTCTTCTTTTTGCTGCAATGAAAATATTCCAATTAACTCTTCATCCAGAGCAATAGGAAAAGGAGTTGTTCGGCATAACTCAGCCATAGCCTCAATATTGTTTTGCTTTATGGGTTGCTCGATACTATGCAACTTATATGCATTAAGCTTTATTAGCTTATCTAAAGCAGTGTCTAATCCAAAAGCACCATTAGCATCTACTCTTATTTCTATTTCTTCCGGACTAAAATGGCTGCGTATAAAACCTAATAATTCGAGTTCTTTATCAAAGTCTATGGCACCAATTTTAAGCTTAATGCAACAAAATCCAGTAGCTAGTTTTTCTTCTATTTGCTGTTTCATAAACTCTGGTTCTCCCATCCAGACCAAACCATTTATTGCTATAGATTGTGCTCCTATAGTAAAACCTGAAGGAAATAGTAAATAAGGGGTTTCACTATGTAAGGAACGAAAAGCCATTTCTACTCCAAATTGTATGGAAGGAAACTCTAATAATGCTTCCCAAAGCGCTGTTTCGCCAAGATGAATATTATCGCATGCCCATTGTAATTTCTCTTCGTAATCGTCACGGTCGTCTGCGCTTAATCCTCTTAGAATACCACACTCGCCTATTCCTTTCTTATTGTTTTCTTCAATAACTATAAACCAAGTTTCTTTTTCATTCATCACGCCACGGGAAGTTCCCGATGGGCGTTTAAAATCAAGTATGTATTTATGATAAGTAGCTTTCAATGTGAATATTTTTAAACATATAAGTCATTTAAGTAAATATAAGCTGTTGTCTTAAACATTTTTATATGAACATAAATTACCTATATGGTAAGATAATTAATTAAAAAGATCTAAAACTCTGTCGAAGTTACCCGATGGTAAATTTGCCTTCTTAAAAACAGCAAAATCTAACTTTACTTTTTCGATCCAACTTAAACTATCGGTTACGTTTTGGGTTTGGTATTTTTTATAAATTGCCTTGGCATCTTTATAATCATCATTTACTAAGTAAGCATGAGCCAAATTAAGTTTTAACTGCAACTCGGTTTCATCTAGTTTTTCACCTTCTTTTAAGAATTTAATAGCTTTCTCATATTGCTTGGTCAAGATATAACAATATCCAATTGAGCTATAATCCAATGCCGTTGCTTTTTTATCTGTGATTATTGTATGCAGCAAAGCGATTGCTTCGCCATACTTTTGAGCTTTTATTAATTTGGAGGCTTGATTTCTTAAATCACTATAGATATTTTTTGAAAGATTCACATCATTATAACAGGAACTTCCATAATCTTTATAGGCTTTGATTTTTTCCATTGCCAATAGTTTATCAAACTCGGTATAGCGATATTGCTTTTGGATTTTATCGAGGATGCAAACGCAAAAATCATCTGAATTTGCCATTTTCTGCGCCAAGTTTGACGTTTTACATTGGCTGATAATTTCTTTTTTATTCTCCTGACTCCAACCACGACTTAGCTTTATATCAACCCACGGCACTACTTCCAGAACTACTTTTTGCTTTAATATCCAATTTTTACTTTCGAAACCAAACCAAATTGTATTTACGTTTGGCTGTAAACAAATTGATTTATCCAATGACAAGCGTTTTGCGTCTTTACTTACCGGTTCTTCTTGTGCGTAACATGCTTTATCAGTTTTTCCGCTTTGGATATAACTTTTGGCTGTTGCCTGATCGGTAAACAGGGCATATTTACATTTATCATCCCCTGAGATTTTCGACATTAGGAAAACTGCTCCGGCTGAACCCTGACTAATTCCTGTGGGATCTGGAATCGATTTTAATACCGAAACCAAACTACTTGCTAATTGCTGGTTTTCGTCTAATAAGGTGATTCTATAAACTACTTCGGTAGTTCCTAATGGTAAATCTTCGGTTGGAATGATGATTCGGTCACGGGCCGAAACGATTATTTCTTTGGTTGTAGATCGTTCTTTGTCCCAATATCCTTCTTTTTGAGCAAAAGCAGGATAAAATGAGCTTATTAAAAGTACTAAAACTAATTTTCTAGATCTCATTATTGTCATGATTTTTAATATCATAATTACTTAATTAATATACTTTCAGTAAATTTAACCCATTCATAATCTGGAATTGTTTTATCAATATAATAATCTGGCTGAATCCCTTTCCCGTCTATTTCCATATCAGGGATTCTTAGGCTTTTTGACAACGAATATCCAAGTTTTAAATCTTTGCAAGGAGAATCTATAAAATACATATTAGAAATGTCTAATACACCTTCGGTTGTGGTTCCAAAAAGCTTAACTTTTTTACTTTGTTTTGCTGCCAATAAAAATTGTTCTGTTGTACTTGCATTATTTTTATTAATAATGATTGCTACATTTTTTGGATTATCATAAATGATGCCTAATTTAAGTTCATCAACTACGTTCTCTTGTAAATTAACAAACTTACCAATATTTGCATTCAGCTTATCTAATCCTTTCTTTGCCCATTCTTTATCTTCAGTTGACCAATCTGGGTCTTCCATAAAATCTACCATACGCTTATTATTCTGCGTGGTTGATAAATATTCAACTCCAACAGTTCTAATAGGATTAGTATATAAGTATGGGGTTATGTTCTCGAAACTGGCATCTGAACCTCCACCATTATTTCTTAAATCGATTATTAAATTTTCTTTTGAAAGGATTAATTTATTGTTAGCCAAAAGTACACTATCAATAGTTTTTTTATTAGAATAATTAAATGACGGGATTCTCAGTAAAACAGTTTGTTTTGAAATCTCTTTAACAAAGGCCTTTTGGGTTATCAGTGATTCTACATAATTCGTAATATCTTGATTTTCTTCAATATTTGCTGGAAATACCCTTTGTAATGAAATAAAACCAATCTTTAAAAAATTGTTTCCTATAAATTTTATTTCATTAAATTTTTGAGCAGAATAATCTCCCATATAGTACACTACACTATATGTTTTATCTACATTTTCTTTAATCTTAAATTTTACTTGATATTGCTCCCATTTTGTCCCTTTTGCCTCTAAAACGTAACCAATATATTCATCATTTCTTTTGATAACTCCAATTGTATAGGGAGCTGAAACCCAAATACCTTCAAAACTTGGTTGGGATACTTTAGATAATTTATTTTTTAATTCTTCTTCCTTTATTTCTACTTTTTCCCATTTCTCTGCAGTTTCTATATTAGTTTTACTAACTAATTTATTTGCATATTCCTGGTTTACTGATAGCGATAAGTGCGCAGGTCTAAAAAAAAGTAACCAATCAAAAAGCACATTCCTGCAATCATTTAAATTTTTTATTTTTTTTACTTTTTTACTGAAAGTAGTATTGTGGTTTTGATATTCTGTTAAACCTTTTTTATCAATGACATATTTAAAACCTGCATCGTTTTCTTCAAACGTTTTCTTTAACCAATAAAAATCATCTTCACAAGAACATTTTTGTGCATAAGAACTAAATGTTATAATAATTAAAAAGAATAAAAATATTTTTCTAGATTTCATTTTCTTGATTGAATGTTTTTTTTAGCCCTGACAGGAACGATATCCTTCGTCTTTGCAGGATAACAAATACTATTTATAATTCTATAGATTCTCCTATTGCTATAAGCATTAAGTCTTTTCCTTTGTCAAAAAACTTACGAATAGCATCTTCATGATTAATTTTGATATACCCGAATGTATCGAAATGATACCCTAGAATTTTATCACATTCGATAAAATCTGAAGCAATAATAGCATCTTCAACATCCATTGTAAAGTTGTTACCGATTGGCAAAATAGCCAAATCCAGTTTGGTACGCATTGGGATTAATTTCATATCCATTGTAAGCGCAGTATCTCCTGCAATATAGATGTTTTTATGTTCTCCTTCGATTACAAAACCACCTGGATTCCCTCCGTTACTGCCATCGGGAAATGAACTTGAATGTATGGCATTTACATATTTTACTTTCCCGAAGTCGAATTGCCAACTTCCACCGTGGTTCATTGGGTGGGATTTAAACTCTCTTTGGGCATAATAACTTGCAATTTCGGCATTGGAAACTATTACCGCATCGGTATTTTTTGCAATGGTTTCGACATCGAGAATATGATCTCCGTGCGCATGCGTAAGCAAGATATAATCGGCTCTTAATGTGTTTATATCGATATGTGAAGCCAATGGATTCCCTGTAATAAAGGGGTCTACTAATATGTGTTTCCCTCCTACTTCGATTCCTAACGAGGCATGACCGTAAAATGTGATTTTCATTTTGATAAAATTTTAAAGTTTGACATATTATCTTCCTCCTAAGAAGAGATTAACGATGATATCTGAAATTAATGAAATCATACACAAAGTCAATAATACTGAAAGTAAAAATGTACTTAGTGCTAGTGTTTTTAATTGAGGATCTAATAATTTAGGTTCCTGATTTTTATAAACGGTTATTAAATGTTTGGTTAAAGGTATGTATGCCAATAAAAATAGGTATTGATCGAAACGATAATCGCTTAAAACAGCAAATGCAACTACGGAAATCATCGCTGTTATGATTAAAAAGAAATGATATCTTTTGGCATTTTTACCTCCCATTTTTACAACAATCGTGTTCTTTCCCGATTTTCTATCGGATTCTTCATCACGCATATTATTTAGGTTCAAAACCCCAACACTCAATAATCCTATAGCTACAGCTGGTAAAATCAATACTGCATCTATTTGTTTTGAGTATAAAAAATTAACACCCAACGTACTCACTAATCCAAAAAAGACAAAGACAAATACGTCTCCAAATCCTTTATATCCATAAGCCGAATTACCTACTGTGTAACGAATTGCCGAAATAATTGCTGCTATTCCCAGTAATAAGAAAAAGATAGAATACACAAAATTAGTCTCGCCAAAAGCAAAATAAATTAAGGTAATTGCAGATAATAATGTCAACATAGATGTGATCATTATGGCCTTTTTCATGGCTTGTGGTGTTATTACACCACTTTGTATTGCGCGCTTAGGCCCTATTCTGTCTTCATTATCGGTTCCTTTTACTCCATCGCCATAATCATTGGCGAAATTGGATAAAACCTGTAAACCAAGCGTTGTTAAAAGTGCAAAACCGAAAATTTTCCAATTAAAAACCTCTGTAGGTGTATAAACGTCTTCTGTAGGGTTTGCCAAAGCGTACATACTACCAACGATAATTCCAGAAACTGATAAGGGTAATGTTCTTAATCTAGCGGCTTCAATCCAATGTTTCATTATATTTTTGTTTAATTTAAAGTTTAAGGTTTAAAGTTTAAGGTTCCAGAACTTGAAACTTTAAACTTTTAAACTCTTTTTATGGCAACCATTTGTTTTCGCCAAAATTAGGCTTTCTTTTTTCCAGGAAGGCATTTCTTCCTTCTTTGGCTTCTTCGGTCATATAAGCCAAACGGGTTGCTTCTCCTGCAAAAACCTGTTGCCCAACCATACCATCATCGGTAAGATTCATAGCAAATTTTAGCATTTTTATAGATGTTGGTGATTTTTGTAATATCTCTTGCGCCCATTCATAAGCAGTATCTTCTAGCTCATCGTGAGGAATAACAGCGTTTACCATTCCCATATCCATTGCTTCCTGAGCCGAATAATTACGCCCTAAGAAGAAAATCTCACGTGCTTTTTTCTGTCCAACCATTTTGGCAAGGTAAGCCGAACCGTATCCTCCGTCGAAACTGGTAACATCTGCATCGGTTTGCTTGAAAATAGCATGTTCTTTACTCGCCAATGTCATATCGCAAACTACGTGTAAACTATGTCCGCCTCCTACTGCCCATCCTGGAACTACAGCTATAACAACTTTTGGCATAAAACGAATTAATCGTTGTACCTCCAAAATATTTAAACGATGTTGTCCATCATCTCCTACATATCCTTGATGCCCTCTTGCATTTTGATCTCCTCCACTACAAAAAGAATACACGCCATCCTTGGTCGATGGACCTTCGGCAGATAATAATACTACTCCTATCGAAGTGTCTTCTTGTGCATCGTAGAATGCTTGGTATAATTCGGATGTTGTTTTTGGTCGGAATGCGTTACGTACGTTAGGTCTGTTAAAAGCTATTCTCGCAACTCCATTGCATTTTTTATAGGTTATATCTTCAAATTCTCTGACAGTAATCCAATCCATTAGATGCTATTTTTAATTAATTATAGTGTAAAAATAAATCATTTTTTACACTTTAGACTACACAATCACTATGAAGTAATTACTAAAATAATTTTGCCTAAATGTTAAAACCCGTTTTCAAACAAAAAACAATATTAATTCTTAGTGTATTCCATTTTTTATTATTTACCTTTACCCTCTATTAATCAATGTGATACAGTATTTTTCGTACACATTTTGGATTGATTTTCTTTCACTGATTTATTAACCTAAAAAATGATTTTTTTGAGAAAATTTAAAAAATTTGTCGCTCATTTTTCTATGGTTTTAAATTTAAAAACTCTAGACAATGAGCAAATGAGAATAGCATTTGTCGAAATTGCAAAAAAGAGATAGTAACACCTACGGTTAACCCAGAAGATTTATTAAACTACTCTGTAAACAGAGTACTTATTATCGTTTAATTGTCTTTAAAAATATTAAAAATAAACCAAAGGTTCTGCCGCGAAATTAATTTTAGCATTTAAGTATTTGTTACCCTTATTTCAAGACAAGCCCATCTAAGAAAGTAGCAAGTCACACGCAACATAATTAAGTACAATATTCATTGTGTGGCTATATTCACTTTTAGCGATGAAAGTACATTTATTTTATTTTTGTTTTGTTTAATTACAATTTTTTTTAAAACTGGAATAAAAAAGGGAAAGGCTAATCGTAATGATTAGCCTTTCTTGTTATAATAACTTTATACTACTCTTTAACCAAGTAAATTCCGTCTTCTTTAATCTCGATTAGTTTTTCTCTATAAAGAGCTCCAATCGCTTTTTTGAATGTTTTCTTACTCATTTTAAGCACCGTTTTAATATCTTCTGGGTGAGAGTTGTCGGTAAGTCTTAAAAAACCACGACTTGCTCTTAATTCATCCATTATCTTCTCGGCATTTGGCTCGATACTTTGGTATCCTTGAACTTGCAATGATACATCTATTTTATTATCAGGACGAATGTTCTTGATGTAACCACGCATACGGTCTCCTGTACGAATAGCGTCATCATAAACCTCATCTTTGTATAACAATCCTTTATGTTTCTCATTGATGATAACGTTGATTCCTATTTCGGTAATATGAGAAACAATTAAATCTACCTCTTCGCCTTTTTCGACAGTTAGATTATCATTGTTCAGGAATTGATTGGTTTTACTTGAAGCTACCAAACGATTGGTTTTTTCGTCCATATATAAATAAACCAAGTAACGCTTTCCTTTTTCCATAGGACGCGCTTGTTCTTTAAATGGAACCAAAATATCTTTTTCCATTCCCCAATCCATAAACGCACCAATCTGGTTGATGTAGTTTACACGTAAAAGCGCAAACTCGTTCAATAAAATATAAGGTTCTAATGTTGTTGCAACCGGACGTTCTTCATGATCCAAATAAACGAAAACGATAAGTTCTTCGCCAATTTCAAATTCATTTGGAACATATTTATTTGGTAATAGTATGTCGTGTATCCCTTCTGGATCTTTCTCGGGGTTACCCAAAAACAATCCAACTTTGGTATCACGTAATATAGTTAAGGTGTTGTATTTTCCTATTTCAATCATCTTCTTTAATGTTCTGTATTGCTAAATAAGCAAGTTTCTAAGTCGCAAAGGTACGAAGTTTGAAAATGAGAAGCAGAAAAATTATTCCATTAAAAAAGCGCCTATTAGGCGCTTTCTATATTTTAAAGTTTAATACTATTTGTAAACACTTTCTTTTTTAAAATGAAGTGTCAATAAATAGTATACAACTGCTCTGTATTTATTCTTGTTTGAGCGTCCGTATTTTTCTAATACTGCATCAATTCCAGCATCTAAAGCGGTGCTATCTGCTAATCCTAATTTCTTAATTAAAAAATTATTCTTTACTGTTTCCAATTCCGATTTTTGCGTTCCTGCAACAGTTGCTGCATCTGCATTGTATATTGACGGCCCACAACCAATGGTCACTTTTGTCAATAAATCCATATTCGGGGTTACACCACATTTATCTTTTAAATCGGCAGCATACTTTACAATTAATTCGTCTCTTGCGCTCATAAATAAAAATTTAATATTTGATTAATACTAGTTTATATTCTCAAATTTAAGCATTTATTTTATACAAGGTATTTCTTTTAAGTATTTTTTAATAAAATTAACCTTATAATAACTCTTTAAAAAATTGAAGCAATATTTTATCGTTTTCAATTGTTGGTGTGAAAATTTCCAAAATAGCTGGTGCATCATTCGAACCATACAAGGATTGCAAACCCAATTGTAAGGAACTTTCATCGCTGGCTTTTATATAATTCATCTTGAACATTCCTGCCATAAATTCGGCTGTTAAATGGTGTGATGTCTCAAAGAAGGTATTAAATACTGGTTGTTCCTGATGCCCCGGTAAAATACGGAAGATCCCTCCTCCTCCATTATTAATGATTATAATCTTAAAATTTTTAGGGATATAACTATTCCACAAAGCATTACTATCATACAAGAAACTAATATCGCCTGTTATAAAAACGGCAGGTTTGGAATTGCCAACTGCAGCTCCAATAGCAGTCGATGTACTACCGTCGATTCCGCTTGTACCACGATTACAGAAAACTTCTATAGATGAATCGATATCGATTAATTGTGCGTAACGAATAGCCGAACTATTACTTATTTGTAACTGACTGTTTTTAGGTAATGCTTCTATTACTTTTTCGAAAACTTTAAAATCAGAAAACGGAATCTTACCTAAATATTCCTGCACTCTTACTTTTCTTAAATCATTTATTTTTGAGATTTTTGAAAAATAATCACTTTCAATAGATTCTGTTTTAGGAAAAAAGGCTTCAAAGAAATCATTTGGATTTATTTTTATATGCTTTGGCGAAGCACCAAATGTATCATAAGCCCTTAATGTATCAATATGCCAATGTTGTTTTGGCTTGTACTTTCGTAAAAACGCCTTTATACGTTTAGATACTATCATTCCTCCAAAAGTCACCAGAATTTCGGGCTGAAAGTCTTCAAAATCGGTTGCTGTAAACGGTGTAATTAAAGTATCTATATTATTAACAAAACTCGGGTGATACAAATTAGACGTTGTTTCGGTTAAAACTACTGTCGATTTATCATTGGCCAATCCTTCTATTGTTTTCTTGCTAATAGTATCCGGCTCATTTACTCCTACCAAAACCATCTTACGGGTCGATTTGTTCCAAGAAGCAACCATATCGGCTAAATCCTCTATTGTTTCCGACTGGTTTTCTTTTACGTAAGTGTTTATTATTGGCTTTACAGAAAGTTCTGAAACTGTTTCATATAATGGCTCTTCAAATGGAGCATTAATATGTACGGGTCCTCTTTTTGCTTTAGCAGTATCTATTGCTTCATTGATTTTTTGGTCATTTTCGGAGGAAACATCTTCATGCAAATTGGCATTATACAAAGAGTGATTTAAATATACATTTTCCTGACGAATGGTTTGTCCATCGCCTATATCGATCTTGCTTTGCGGACGATCTGCTGAGATTACAATTAACGGAATCTGACTATAAAATGCTTCTGCAAAAGCAGGATAATAATTCAACAATGCCGAACCCGAAGTACATACTAAAGCCGTTGGTTGTCCCGTTTGCTGGGCGATTCCTAATGCAAAAAATGCTGCACATCTTTCGTCGGCAATACTATAGCACTGAAATGCGGGGTTACTTACAAATCCTATGGTTAAAGGTGCGTTTCGTGATCCTGGAGATATAATAATGTTGGTAATTCCTTTTTCTAAACAAATCTGAATGATGCTCTGTGCCAGTGGTATTTTGGGGTAAATCATTTTTACGAAATTATGAAGTACAAAGTTACTAAGTTAGGATATGATTTATGGTATAAATAACGAGATATTACCATTTTTTTATAGAAAAAGGAAATATATTTGTAAAAATTATCTTTAATAAAAACAGAAGGATTATGCGCTTGATTTATCTATCATTACTTATATTATTTTTACATACGGGAAATGCTCAGAGTCAATTTATTAACGATGACGTTTCTTATAAGGAGGCTCTTGTAAAAGCTAAAAAAGAAAACAAACCAGTTTTTATTATGCTTTATGCTACTTGGTGTCCTCATTGCAATGTAATGAAAAGCAGTACTCTTAAAGATCCGGCTGTAATGACCTTTTTAAAGGATAATTATATCTGTTTATGGAAAGATATTGATAAAGAAGAAGGAATTGCCTTAAAAAGCAAGTTTGACACTAAATCATTGCCTAGTTTTTTAATTATAGATGCTAATGAAACTGTTTTATATAATTTAAAGGGAGAAATAAAAACAGCCGACTTTTTAAACGAAATTAAAAATGCATTAAATCCTAAAATGCAATTACCTTATCTTGAGGCTGCATTTATGGCCGATCCCAGTAATCCTAATAAATGTCTGGCTTACTTAAATACGTTGAGAAAAGGCCGCGAAAGGGTCGATTTATCCAAAGCTACTCATACGTATCTTGCCACACAATCGGACCCACAATTACTTAGCGAACTTAACTGGCGTATTATATCCAATGGTGTAAGCGATATCCAATCGCATGAATTTCAATATGTATTACAACATCAAAAAGAGTTTGGAGCTGTTGCTTCTCCTGATCGTGTGGAGAAAAAAATCATTAACATCGTAACCGAATTATTACGCCCTTATACCGAAAGTCTGGATACTATTAATTACTATAAACAGAGAGAAATTGCTAAAACAATTCATCTTCAAAAAACAGATTCTCTTATTTTTTCTTATGATTTATCTATTGCCGAAAGAAGTACCAATTGGGCATATTATAAAAAAACAACTCTGGACGGAACTCAAAAATATGTTTGGAATAACCCAAGTACTCTAAAGGAAATCGGACAAGTATATTTAAAAAATATTACTGATGTCGAAAGTCTTAAAAAAGCAATAGAATGGGTAAAACGTTCTTTGGACCTTAATGATTCTTATGATGGGAATTTACTCTTGGCCCGACTTTATATTAAGATAAAAGATAAAAAATCGGCTTTGGTGTATGCTAAAAAGGCAAAAGCTATTTGTAAGGAAATGGATTGGGATCCAAAAGATGTTGATGCTTTACTAACCGAACTTAAATAAAAAACTATAAATAATAAAACTAATTATGTCTGTAACAATTCGACCAGCAAACTCTAAGGATTTAAGTAAAATTCTTGATATTGTTAATCATTCTATTCTCTATACAACTGCTAATTACAGTTATGAAATCCAGACAATTGAAGTACAGCAAAAATGGTTTGAAGATAAAAATGCTAAAAACCTGCCCGTTATTGTAGCCGAAATAGATGGCGAAGTTATTGGTTTTGGTAGTTATGGTCCGTTTAGAGAAAAAATAGGCTATCAATATACTATTGAACATTCTGTTTATGTAACTGAAAACATAATCGGTAAAGGTATTGGTTCTAAATTATTGACAGAATTAATTGGCTTGGCCAAAGAACAAGGATATCACGTAATGATTGGTGCTATTGATGCCGATAATGCGGGAAGTATTACTTTTCATGAGAAGTTTGGATTTGTTGCTACTGGAACTATCCGTGAAGTTGGGTATAAATTTGATCATTGGTTGGATTTGGTTTTCATGCAATTGATTCTTAAACATATATAAAAAAACGGATTTTAAACAATGCTAGAATCCGTTTTAATTTGTTAATTAAGCAATCTTTAAAAAAGAAAACTGTTTTATTATTTATCTAGATATTCTTGTGTAGTTAATACTTGAGCATATAAATTTCCCAAGGCTGTTAATCCTGCTAGATAGGATTCATGTATTTGTTTTGCTGGAATTGTTTTACCATAAAGCATACGGTCTTCGGTAGCACAGGCATCTCCTATAACTGTTGTTGTATATCCTAAATCCATTGCTGCTCTTACCGTTGTAGCCACACATACATCGGTCATCATTCCGCAAATAAGTAACTCGGTAATCCCTTTTTCGGTAAGATATTGATGCAATGTAGTATCACGAAAACTATTAGGATAATGCTTTAAAATTACTTTCTCTTCATTAATCGGTGTAACATCTTTATGTATTTCTACCCCTTTGGTATCTGGCAAAAAGAAATCAGCACCTTCATTCATAGATAAATGCTGAATATGAATAATATCTATTTTATTCTCACGAGAATATTCTAGTATCTTTTTGGCATTACCCGAGGCTATTTCTGGCTGATATAAAACATGATTTCCGTTATCAAAATAATCATTTTGAATATCGATAAGTACAAGTGCTTTTTTCATAATTGACTGTGTTTAAATTTATACAGCAAAGGTAACTTACAGTAATCAGGCAAATTTTGAACTAGTTCAAAAAAGCTCTTTATAACCTTATTCTTTTTTGTACATTTTCTTTCGGATTTTACTCAAAAACTCATGCGAGATTCCTAGATAAGCTGCTATTTGCTGTTGTGTAATACGTTGTTCTAAGGAAGGGTATTTTTTTAAAAACTCCAGATATCGTTTGTCTGCCGTTTGTCCGTGAGACGAAATAAGTCGGCGTTGGAAAGCTACTAGTGTTTTTTGATTCATGATTCGAAACAATTTCTCTACAATTGGTAATCGATCATATAAATTGTCTTTGTCTTTCTTTGAGATAATTAATACCTCACAATCCTCTAAAGCTTCGATGGTAAAAATAGATGGTACCTGATTCATAAAGCTGTCAATATCTGTTGCCCACCAATCTTCGATGGCAAAGTATAAGATTTGTTCACTCCCAGATTCACCAGTATAATAAATACGGAAGCATCCTTTGGTAACAAAAGCTTCGAAAGTATTTATTGCACCTTCTTTGAGTAAAAAGTCTCTTTTTTTTATTGAAACTGGGTGGAAATAACCTCTGAAGATTTCAAACTCTTCATCGGTAATTTCTATATGCCGTGCTATATTTTTTCGTAATGATTCAAACATAGTTTTAAAAGTATGAAAAATAAACTTTATGGCAACAAAAAAGCGATTTTCATTAATTTGAAAATCGCTTTATACTTATTATTTTAATGCTTATTAGCTTTTAATCCATTTGATAATTTCCGGATCTGTTGGTAATGTTTTAGGATGAATTACTTTTACCAATTCTCCTTTTTCGTTGATTAGATATTTCTGGAAGTTCCACTCAACTTCTGAGTCTTGCACTCCGTTTTTAGATTTTTGAGTTAAGAACTTGTAAACTTCGCTCATATCATCTCCTTTTACCGAGATTTTATCCATCATAGGAAAAGTAACGCCGTAATTTTGTTGGCAAAAAGCGCCAATTTCTTCGTTTGTACCTGGCTCTTGTGATGCAAAATTATTTGCAGGAAACCCAACAATAACAAAACCTTTATCTTTATACTCTTTGTAAATTGCCTCTAAATCTTTGTATTGCGGCGTTAATCCACATTTTGAAGCTGTATTTACAATCATTATCTTTTTTCCTTTTAAAGAAGCAAAATCAAACTGATTCCCTGTTAAATCTTCTACTTTAAACTGATAAATAGTTTGTTTTTCCATGACGTTTTCGCTTTTGCTAGTTTTACTTTTTTTAGTTTGTGCTTGATTCTGACAGCTAAATAAAAACATAACTCCACAGAATAGAAACAATATATTTTTCATAATTATTTTTTTTATAAAATTAATCAAATTTGATTTACCTGATTTCGTTCTTCACTTTATTTTATGATGAACAATTGTTAATTAATCTAAACATATACTGTAGGGCATCTGAAGCTATAAACGTTAGGTTTTCTGTTCAAATAAAATTATATCATTAAAATTTGTAGATAATTCTTCCTTTCATAAAAAAGGGCGTTCCTGGTGTAAAATGTATTTCTTCGACACTTTCTGGTTCATTTTTTAATCTTGATTCGGTTGCAAACTGGGTCTCATTCCATGCTGTATTAAATAAGTTGTCGATTGAAACTCCGAACGTGATTTTTTTATAATCATAGTTCAAGTTCATGTCGCAAACAAAATATCCATTGGCAACAATAGAGTTATCTTCATTAGCTGGGCGGTTTTTTAAATAACGGTAACGTATTCCTCCAGAGAATCCATTCCATTTATGAAAACTTAATCCTCCTGTTGTCGTAAAATCTGGTGCTAGCGGAATATAATTTTCTCCCTTAGGTTCATCTATGCTACGGGCATAAGTATAATTCCCATCAAAGTCAAAATAGAACCATTGGTTTAATTGGTAACGTAAGCCTAAATCTACTCCCATACGTCTTGTTTTTCCGCTTGGCTCAACAATTCCTGCATCGCCAACGTATACAAACTCTTGTTGTAGATACAAATACCATAAGGCTGAGTTTACAATTAAATTAGGTAATGGTTTCCAGATTGTCCCTAGATCTGCTCCTATCGAAATAGGCAGGATATCTGTTCCTTTATTAGCCACTACTACCCTAGTATCGTTAGAGTGAAAACCTATTCCTGATTTAAGATAATACTGCAAATTATTATTTTGAGTATAAATAAAATTAAGCTTAGGCGAAACTCTCACTTTATTCTCTGATTGTGTTTTGTAATCTATCGATAATTTATCCTGATAATTAAACTTAAAATAATCGACTCTTACGGCTGGGTTTATAATTAATTTCCCAATGTTTATCTCTGAGTTTAAATATGTAAAAATATTAGACTCATCGATATCTCCTAATTTAATTTGTTCTAAAACGGTTCTTCTGTTTAATGTATGCGAAAGTTCAGAATCGGTTGTGGCATCTGCACGAAATCCTACTCCTAATTGAAATCCTAAATCTAATTTATCTGTTTTAACCTTTTTATTCAATTCAGCATTCATTCCATAAATATCTCTATTTTCTTTTTGCTTAATCTGATCTCCATTTACTGGATCGTTTAGGAAAAAGGTGAAATTAGAATACAATTCAAACTCATAATTGGTATAAAAAGCATTGGCTTTTAAGAATGTATTTTCATCAATTGGTTTATGAAGTGAAGCATTAAAATTGGTTCTCGATGAATTCCCTCCTTCTGTATCATCTACTGATCCGAATCTCGAAATTATTCCTTGATCTACCAATCGTTGTGGTATTTGTCCTGATGCATCCCATTTGCTTGAAAAACGGGAAGCCAAAATCGATATTTTACTATTATCTTCGAGTATAGCCGAATATTTACCTAATAAGTTTACTCTATTAAAATTTTGAGGAGAATCAAAAGGTCCATCGGTAATAATGTATTCAGTAGCAATATAAGCGCTTTGCTTTTTTTGTTTTCCTAATAAGTCAAATAATCCAACTGTTCTAAAGGTATTAAACTGTCCTACTTCGACACCTATACTACTATTTTCTAATCTGTCTTTGGTTTTAAAATCAACATATCCTGTTGTTGCAAAATCGCCTTTATTGGCATAATATGCTCCTTTTCCAAAATCTATTTTATCTACTGTTTCGGGAATCACAAAATGTAAATCTGAATATCCTTGTCCGTGTGCATGCGAAACCATATTTACTGGCATTCCATCAACTGTAATCGCAATATCGGTTCCGTGATCAATATCAAAACCTCTTAAAAACATTTGCTCGGCTTTACCTCCTCCTGCATGCTGACCAATAAATAATCCTGGTACTTTACGTAAAATTTCTTGTGAAGAGTTTACTGGAGTTACCTCCAAATCTATCTTCGAAATTACATTCATTGCCAATAATTTAGGCTGAATTACTACTTCATCTAGTTTAAAACTATCGTCTTCTAGCGCAATTATAATCTCTGATTCGGATATGGTATAGGTTGTTTTTTTATATCCTAAAGCACTAACCTTTAAAACATCTCCAATGGTAGATTTCTCGATACTAAAGTTTCCGATTTCGTTGGTATGTGCGTGACTTTCGGTTTTTGTATTAAAAATATAAGCATTTTCAATAGTGTTTCCATTTACATCAACCACAACACCTTTTAAAATTTGACTGTAACTATTTAACCCAAAGGTCATCAGGAGTATTAATAAATATTTTTTCATGAGGGGAATTTATAATCTGAATTATTTTCGCACGTAAGTTTTGTAATTGATTATTCTTACATTTCAGACAAAAATATTCTTTTTATAATTCATTGCCAAGTCAAACTTTAATTTAAAGCCTAAAACAACATTAATAACTTAATTTTAAGCGTTTTGTGGCAATATTAACTTTTTAGTGATTGGAATTTTGAAGTAGAATATAATTTAATTAGGAAAAGGTTTCCAAATTCGTTCCCTCATCTGCTCTTATAGAAAATGGCAAAATATTATCCCCCATATTTACCACTACTATCCTAAATACATTAGAATGGAAACCTATCCCTGATTAAAAACAAATATTTAAGGCTAAATTATCCCCCATTTAGACCTTCATTATTTTGTATATACGAGATTGGTTTATGTTTGGTTTTAAAAAAGTAAAAAAAGTTAATATTTTATTTATTAAGCATTTACAAAGTATTCTTGCTAGAAATAAATTACAATTTCTTTAATTTTTTGAATTATATTTATACCAACATTAATAATATTTGCAGTTTATAAACTGAAATATATACGTTTATTCACCCTAAATCTACAGAATATGAGTCAAGATGAGTTATTAGTATTAATTTATAAGAAAGACGAAAAAGCTTTTACACATCTCTATGATATGTATTCTAAAAGCTTATTTGCTGTAATCAATGTTCTTATAAAAAATAGAGAAGAAGCCGAAGATGTGCTTCAGGAAGTATTTGTAAAGATTTGGAAAAATATCGATTCCTATCACGAAAGTAAAGGGCGATTTTACACCTGGATCCTCAATATTGCTAGAAATACGTCTATCGATAAACTTCGTTCAAAAAATTTCAATAACAGTCAAAAAAACCTTTCCTCCGATAATTTCGTACATATACTTGACGACAGTAATAAACTGGTCAACAGAATCGATACTATTGGAATTCATGAGTTTGTAAAAAAACTTAAACCAAAATGTATTGCAATAATTGATTTATTGTTCTTTAAAGGATATACGCAACAAGAAGCTTCAGAAGAGCTGGCGTTACCTTTAGGAACTATTAAAACACAAAACAGAAATTGTATTAATGACTTACGAATTTATTTGAAATTATAATGGAAACAAACGAATATATAGAATCTGGTATTTTAGAACTTTATGTTTATGGATTACTTACGGAATCCGAAAGCATAGAAGTTGCTGCAATGGCTAAAAAACATGACGAAATTAATACCGAAATCATTGCTATCGAGAAAGCAATAGTAGCATTATCGGCTAGTTTTTCACCATTTCATTCGGTAGCTAATTTTGAAAAAATAAAGGCCAAGCTCGAACTTAAACATGGTAAAGTTGTTGATATAAAACCAGCAACCACTTGGTCTCAATATGCAGGATGGGCAGCGGCTGTACTTTTCTTATTAGGCTTTGCTTACCAATATGTGCAGCTTACACAAACTAAACAAGCAATAGAGACTGTAGGTACTGAAAAAGATAAATTGAAAAGTGAATATGCACTCTTGGATCAAGAAAATAAAGCTACCGAGAAAAACTTATCTATTGTAAGAGATATTAAAAATACGGGAGTAACTCTAGGTGGTCAAGCTGTTGCTCCACAATCATTTGCCAAAGCATATTGGAATAAAGACACCAGAGTGACTTATATTGATGCTGCCGGATTACCAAAACCTCCAAAAGGAAAAGTATATCAGGTTTGGGCTCTAAAACTTAGTCCGGTGCTTACTCCTACAAGTATTGGTTTATTAACAAACTTTGATGCTAATACCCAAAAAATATTCAAAGTAGAAGATACCGGTTATGCCGAAGCTTTTGGAATTACGCTTGAGCCAGAAGGCGGAAGTCCGACTCCTACAATGGATCAATTGTATACATTAGGAAAGGTATAAAATCCAGCTTATTATAAAATCTAAGACGTATATTAATTTATTTTAATATACGTCTTTTTATTATTTTTAAAAACTAAACAAACCAATAACCAATCTATGAACAGTACATTAATCCTAAGAGTTGCAGTTGCTATTATTTTACTTACACACAGCGTTACCGGAATATTTGATAATGGTATCAATGATTTTGGAAATCTCTATCTAAACCAAATCGGGTTTGCTCCCTTTGGCGTATTTCTTGCTTGGTCTATAAAACTATCACATATTATTGCTGCGGTGCTTTTGCTTATCAATAAATACATCAACTTTGCTGCGATTGTTACCATTTTAGTTCTTATTATGGGTATTATCTTAGTTCATTTTCAAGAAGGATGGTTTGTTGTAGGCGGCGGAAGAAACGGAATGGAATATAACTTTTTATTAATTTGTGTTTTATTAGCGATTATGTTTCCAAAAGGTTTTCTTAAAGGCACTGAGGGACTAAGAAGCTAAGAGACAAAGGTTTCTTAGTTTGTGCAAAAAGGAATTAACCGCAAAGGACGCAAGGTTTTACGCAAAGTTCACAAAGCTATTGTGATTATTTTGTGTGCAAACTAAGTGACCTTTAAAAATCCGAATCTTAGTACCTTAATCTGTGTTTTCACCTAAGCGAATCCGTCTAATCCGCGTGCAACAAAGATTTATATGACATAAATATTTTAATCTAAATCTAAAAACCCAAAATTTTCTTCCATTTCCAAAAAGCCTTCCTTGGTTTCAGTAGAAGCAAATACAGGATAATCTTCTGATAAATCTCCATTATCATCTGTAAAATACCAAATTAACTTCCTGTCATTTTCATAAATAATCCAGTTATTATGATCTACAACTTTTTGCCAATTATTAGTGGTAATTTCTTCTATAAATTCTGGTAACTCATCCTGATCCATATCATAAATTGCTCCAGAAAATTCATATCCCCCTTCTGCACACTGACCATACATCATCATTTGTAAAAAATCGGAAAGCAAAATTTCTTCTGAATACCAGTTGGCACTATCCATATTTTGGGCTTGATAGACTAGAGGATTATCTTCTTTGTTTTCGGTATTAACTCCCCAATAACAAACATTCTGGTTTTCCTCTAGAAAAACTAATTTCCCATCTTCATAAAACAAATCTTCAGGTTTTAGGAATCGCTGAAATGAAGACATAAAAAGATCCGTTTTTCCAATCGTTAAATAGAACTCTTTTAATATTGCAGGTATTGCTTGACCTAATTTCGTTTCTACATTCTCAATTATGGCTACATCGTATCCATCATTACTGGCTAATGAATGCCCTAATAATTTTTCGGCAATTTGTTTTATCATACTCTTTGAGTTAGTCATACTTACATAAACTTTAATCTATAAACACTCTTTTTAAATCTGTGGTAAAAATACTTAATTCTGAATTTATTCCTAGCCATAGATAACTGCAATCGCTTTTTTAGGATTAAAATTAAAACCTCTGCGTATCCTGAAGTTTTGGGATTGAATTCTTTACGGTTAATTTCACACGCAAAAAAAGTCGCAATATTGTCATCCAGACACAGCAAAGATCTCATTAAATAGCTCGATATAGTTTATGGAGCTACTTGCTCATATTTTGCACGCGGATTAGACCGATTCGCTTGGGCGAAAACGCGGATAAAAACAGATTTTTTTATACAAACTAAGAAACCTTTGAGCCTTTGTCACTTAGAACCTCACCACCATAAATAAAATATTCCATAAATTTCTTTTTTCATTTAAATCTATATCGTAATATTGCAATATAAAAATATAACGATGGGAACAACTAAAACAGATTTCTTTACAGACAACCAAAATGAACTTGCTATTCTGGCAAAAGCTTTGGGACATCCTGCCAGGATTGCTATTATTGAGTACTTACTTAAAGTAAATACTTGTATTTGTGGTGATATCGTAAATGAATTACCCCTTTCTCAACCTACCGTTTCTCAGCATCTTAAAGAGCTTAAAAATGCAGGTTTGATAAAAGGGAATATCGAAGGAAACGCAATTTGCTATTGTATTAACGAATCGGGATTTGAAAAAATCAAAGTCTTTTTCCAACATGTCACAACGCATTTGGAGAAAAGAAATAATGAATGCTGCTAATTTTTAAAAATAAAACTATGAAACTTTCAGAAATTAAAAACATCTTAAAAACAGTCGAAGCAATTAATTTTCAGCTTCCAAACGGAACTTTTGTACCCGAATATTTTCACGTAACCGAAGTAGGCTTAATAACCAAAAACTTTATAGATTGCGGCGGAACTGTACGCAAAGAAACTGTTGTAAACTTTCAGCTTTGGGATGCCAATGATTATGAGCATCGTTTAAAACCACAAAAATTGGTACATATTATCGAACTTTCGGAGAAAATTCTAGGTATCGAAGATTTTGAAATTGAAGTCGAATATCAAGATATTACAATCGGAAAATACGATTTAGATTTTAATGGTAAAGATTTTGTTTTGCTAAATAAACAAACAGCCTGTCTGGCTTTGGATCAATGCGGAATTCCAACAGAAAAGCAAACGACAAATCTTTCGGATTTATCAAATCAATCGAACTCTTGTACTCCCGGAGGCAGTTGTTGCTAATTTTTAAATACCTTAAATATGAGCATCCTATTTCCCGAAATCAAAAATACAATACGTTCTTTTGACTTTAAAAGTATTCCTAATGAACGTAAAGATATTTTGCATCTTTTACTAGTTTATATGCGAGATAGAGTAAATAATCTACAAGAAATTAGACTTAACTTTATTTGCACACATAATTCAAGAAGAAGCCATCTGGCTCAAGTTTGGGCGCAGACTGCTGCTGCACATTTTAATATAAAAAATGTTTCTTGCTATTCGGGAGGAACCGAAGCTACTGCATTATATCCTGTGGTAGCTAAAACTCTAGAAGAATCGGGGTTTAAAATAGAAACAATTTCTAAGGGAGAAAATCCCGTTTATTCAATAAAATATGCATCAAATGAGCATCCTATTATTGGGTTCTCCAAAACGTATGATGCTAATTTTAATCCCGAAACTCAATTTGTAGCTATAATGACATGTTCGCAAGCCGATGGTGGTTGCCCATTTATTGCTGGTGCCGAAAAACGCGTTCCTATTACTTATGAAGACCCTAAGCTCTTTGATAACACACCTCAACAATTAGAAAAATATCAAGAACGCAGTTTACAAATTGCTACCGAAATGTTTTATGTTTTCTCTCAAATAAACAAATAGACATGTCTGTAAATACTTGCGTTCCGGCAGCCGAAAGAAAAAGATTAGGTTTTCTAGATCGGTTTTTAACGTTATGGATTTTCCTTGCTATGGCGGCAGGCATTTCTATTGGCTATTTTATTCCGTCAAGCGGAGATTTCATCAATTCATTTTCAAGTGGAACAACTAATATTCCCCTCGCAATTGGATTAATATTAATGATGTACCCGCCATTGGCAAAAGTGAAATACGAACTCTTAGGTGAAGTATTTAAAAATATACGAATATTAGCCGCTTCCCTATTCCTTAACTGGATTATAGGTCCTCTTTTAATGTTTGCTTTAGCATTATTATTCTTAAATGGTTATCCCGAATATATGATTGGCTTAATCCTAATAGGTTTAGCCAGATGTATTGCAATGGTTGTCGTATGGAATGACCTTGCCGATGGAAATCGGGAATATGCCGCTGGATTAATTGCGTTGAACAGTATTTTTCAGGTTTTGCTTTATAGCATCTATGCCTGGTTCTTTATTACTGTTTTACCACCTTATTTTGGATATACAGGTTTTCATGTAAACATCTCCATTGGGCAAATTGCAGAAAGTGTTGGTATTTATCTGGGAATTCCTTTTGCTCTTGGCATTGGCAGCCGTTACATTCTTATAAAACTAAAAGGCGTAACTTGGTTTGATACCAAATACATACCTGTAATTTCTCCTATCACACTAATTGCTTTGTTATTCACCATATTAATTATGTTTAGCCTAAAAGGAGAATTAATAGTACAAATACCAATGGATGTGATACGAATTGCAATTCCGCTGGTACTTTATTTTGTTATAATGTTTGTATTCAGCTTTTTTATAGGAAAATATTTTGGTGCCGATTATTCCAAAGCTACAGCAATTGCATTTACTGCTACAGGAAACAATTTTGAGCTTGCAATTGCAGTTGCCATTGGCGTATTTGGAATCAATAGCGGACAAGCTTTTGCAGGTGTAATTGGTCCTCTGGTCGAAGTTCCCGCTTTAATAGCTTTGGTAAATGTTGCTTTTTGGTTTAGAAAAAGGTTTTTTCTCTAGGTTCTGAGGCACAAAGGCTGCTTATTTTAGCCTTCAGCAACAGTCTTCAGCAACAGTTAAAATTTGTGTTCCTTGCAGTAAAATTTTAGTTTCAGTATTCAGTGGATAACATATCCTTTTTACACAATAAATAGAAATCCGTTTTTATCCGCGTCTTCGCTTAAGTGAATCCGTTTAATCCGTGTCCAAAGGATTCCTATGAAAAATAACCGCAAAGTTCGCAAGGTTTTTATGCAAAGTTCATAAAGCTATAATTGCTACTAGAACTAAAACACACTACAAGATTGACAATAAAAAAAGGTTCAACCGTGAAGTTGAACCTTTTTCATGTGAATTAATAATCTCTTATTTTTTATAATACTTTCTGTATTTTGGGTAAGTTATCGCTCCTATCAAGGTGATTGTTCCTAATGAATACCAAATCCAGTTTAGTGAATGCGCCTCTCCACTTGCGTAAGAGTGTAATCCAACTAAGTGAAAGTTTACTCCATAATAAGTAAATAAAATAGAGACAAACGCAAACATACTCATTAGATTAAATATCCATTTTCCACGTAGAGCTGGTACAAAACGAGCATGGATTACAAATGCATAAATCATAATACTAATTAATGCCCAAGTTTCTTTTGGATCCCATCCCCAGTAACGTCCCCAACTTTCATTGGCCCATTGTCCTCCAAGGAAGTTTCCTATGGTAAGCATAATAAGTCCTATCGTTAATGCCATTTCGTTAATATATGTAATCTCCTGGATGTTTAAATCCATTTTGGCTTTATTATTTTTATTGGTAAAGAAAATCAACACCAATGAAACAAATCCTAATATCATTCCTAATGCAAATGGACCGTAACTAGCTACAATAACTGCCACGTGTATCATTAACCAGTATGAGTTAAGAACTGGCTGTAAATTGGCTATTTCCGGGTCAATCCAGTTCATGTAAGCTGCCATTAAAATCATTGCAGTTACAAATGCTGATGATGCTACCGTAAGTTTAGATTTTATATCAAATGCCAATCCAAAGAACATTGTTGCCCAAGCTACATAAATAATAGACTCGTAAGCATTACTCCATGGTGCATGTCCTGAAATGTACCAACGTGCAATTAATCCTAATGTATGTAATCCAAATAAAGCTCCGATAATTATATGGAAAGCATTAACTGTAATACGCAATGCTTTTTTCTCAAAAAAGATATTCAGAATTGTAAAAATAAGCATCAGGATTGAAGCTGTAATGTACCAATAAGATAGGTTCTTGAACACATCGTATTTGTTATACAATAATTCCGATGTTATCTTTTCTTCACTTGGACGCACTTTACTTCCAAATTTCTTTTGGAAACCATTGATGCTTTCCAGTAATTCATCGGCTTGCTTATAATCTTTAGAAATCGAAGCGTTGTTTAAAGCCGCAAAATACATTGGTAAAATTTGCTTTACATAGGTTTCGTCCATCCCTTTTAAACCTGCATGGCTAATTTCCAGATAGGAGATCCATTTGTTATTTGGATCATTTGGCATCGGGAAAATCTTTAAGATACTCCCGCTTAAAGCCGATTCCATTAAGTTTACTTTTTTATCGGTTTCGATAAAATCTTTCTCAAATTGATTAGGATTTGCCGCTTTATAAGCTGCATCTAAATAAGGTGATAATTTATAGTTTCCTTTTTCATCAAAGAATTTAATAAACGGAGCAAATTTTGCTTCTTTATCAATTCCGATAATTTTACGAATGCTATCATTTCCAGATTTAATGTATATAATTGGAATTTCGATCCAGATCTGAGCGTATTGTGTCATAGACAAGAATACTTGGTCTGAATTCATTCCGTTATAAGTATCACTATGGCTTACTTTTCTCAACAATTCTGATGAGAAAGTATTAATAGGCTTCATTCTTCCTCCAGCATCCTGAATAATCAAACGTCCAAATTTGGCAGCATGGGCTTCTGGTGCTTTATAAACATTTATTAATGAATCGAGTTGCTTTGCACTTGGAGGTCTTGTAACATGATTGGCATGATTATTCGGATCTGTACTATGTGCTGCATGATCGTGATCGTCTGGCACTGGCGCTGCACTTTCGGCAGCATGATCGTGACCATCTGCGTGGTCGTGATCATGTTGTTCTTGTGCAAATCCGTTAAAGCTCAACATTAACACTAAAATAGTTATTAGTTTTGCTTTTTTATTTTTTACAACTTCCAGTTTGCGTTTTAAGTCGGCAAAACGAGAATGTTTCGTAAACATGATTGCCATTAATCCAAAGAACAACATGAAATATCCTAAATAAGTTATAGAAGTTCCCCAGAAATCGTGGTTCACAGATAATACTGTTCCTTTTTCGTCCGGATCAAATGAAGACTGGAAGAATCTATATCCTTTATAATCTAATACGTGGTTCATATAAATTCTGGCATCAAATTTTTCTGTAGAATCAATAACGGTAACTTTACTCTCAAAAGAAGAATAACTTTTCTCGGTTCCTGGGTATTTTTGAGCAATAAAATCATTCAATTTAATCTTGAATGGCAATACATAGGCTTTACTTCCGTAGAAAAAAGTATAATCTTTATCGGCAATTCTTACCGTTTTAAAATCTCCAATTTTACCTTTAGATCCTAATAACGTTACTTCTTTTTCTTGTCCTTCGGCTTTTAATTTTACAACCAAAGCATCTTCGTGAGTTTTGGCTTTGTAATCATTATTAGACTCATAGGCAATAACACCTTTTATAGCAGGATCCGGGAAAACGATACGGATATCACCAATACTATATAAGGAACGCATCATTAAAGGCTGCACATTATCCTTGGTTACTTTTCCTTTAAATTTATCTGCCATACGCATAAAATCTCCTTCAAAAGGAGTTTGTATTGTATAAGCTTCTCCTTTTGTATTGATATTTATAGCGCCTTCTGTAGGTTTATTTAATGCAAATAAAACATTATGAATGTTCTGAACTTCTCCATCTTTAAGGAAATGCTCTTCACGTCCGCCTGAACCAGCCTCTACTAATTTTAAATATACAATACCGTTCGCATCTGGCTTCACAACCTCTTTAGCTCCCATGATAAAGTTTTCATATTCTACCTCAAAAGGTGTTTCATCAAACTTACCCGAAATCGTAAAATCGTTGTTGGCAACTGGAGATAATAACAAGTTCTTCTCAAAAACACGACGTTTCATTTCGCCTTTACGCTCACCATCTACAAAAACAGTAAGGAATGTTTTATCTGAATATATTTGATTTTCGGTAGCGCCTTCGCGAATTGGCATCATTCCTTCATAACTAATATAACGGGTTATAAAAGCTCCTAAAAGGATAAATATAAAAGCCAAATGGAGTATTAAGGTAGCCCATTTTTCTTTTTTGTGTAATTGGTATCTTTTGATATTTCCGAAGAAATTGATCAGAAAGAAAACCATTATAGCCTCAAACCACCAAGAGTTGTATATAAAAATTCGTGCAGTATCGGTATTGTATTTACTTTCAATAAAGGTCCCGACTCCCATTGCAATTGCAAATGTTAAAAAAAGGACAGCCATTAATCGTGTAGAAAACAAAAAGGAGAATATTTTTTTATCCATCAGTAAGGAATTACATTTTATAAAGTGGCACAAAAGTACTTAAAAATGTTGATTCAGATATTCGTGAATTTGTTAATAAAATCCAAAAAGCAGCTACCATTTTAGATCAAATCCGCAAAAACATACGTTTATACTTATAAATTATAGAATGCCATTATTTTTGTTGCTGTTCAATTCTTGAAACTCTTTCGGAAAGCAATTTAAAAGACTTATTTTCATCTTTTAAAGTCTGAATTTCTTTTGATTGCTGAATTGAATATAATGTCAATTCTTCTATTTTCTGCAAGAGTTTAGCATTCATTTCTCCTAAATTTATTCCGTTTTTTAAAACCTCATCTTCGCTAGGAATATTTTCTAAGTGTCCTTTTTCATTAATATGTCTTTCTACTTCTTCAAGTGTTGGCAAATTATATTCTTTTTTAAACACAAAATCTGGCCATGACCAACCTTCCAAATCTACTTTTACTTCTTTGGAATGAATTGTACCGTTTACATCTAGTTTGTTATTTGGTTTTGTTGTACCGATACCTACGTTACCATTTATTCCAATTGTCAATAAGTCTATAATATTTGATACTGAATTATGAGAACTATAAGACAGTTTGAAAGCATCGTCAGAAGTTGAATTATTCCATCCAAAACTTAAAAGAGCATCCGATGAATTACTATGGCCAAATCTTATTGAACCACCATTAAAATCATTCTGCTTAAAAATATGCAAACCATTTAAAGGATTAGTAGTTCCAATTCCAACATTACCATCAATACTCTGACTTCCAGTAAAAGTATTAGTTCCTCGAGTTGCTACTTCATACCAATCTGAATTTACTGCAATAGGACTCCCAGAAGATAATTTCCTAAAATATAACTTATCATTTTGGCTCATAGATGAAGAAATCTGTAATTGATGATTATTATTTGTATTTGGATGTCTAACGACCAATAAATGTTGCCAGCTGTCTTGAAAACTTTTATCAGGATTTGATCCTATAGCATTAGAACCACTATAAGCTCCCGAGCCAATTGGGACAGAGAAATCAGTTATTTGAGGAGAAAATCCATTTTCTATTTGTTGTGAGAAAGCATGTGAAGTAATAAACAAGATAGCAACTAGGGTAATTATTTTTTTCATTATTTTAAATTTATTTCCTACAAATATAAAAATAAAAGCAAGTGTCGTATTGATCTATTCTATATTTGAAATACAAAGACAAAAAAAATATCCTAAAAAATCAAGACTAATTCTCTTCAAAAAAATGCTAATTTTGCAATATGATTAAAATAACACTAATTGGCTCCGGAAATGTGTCACAACATTTAATAAATGCTTTCGCAAAAAACAGTGCGATTGAGCTTATTGAGGTATATTCCAGAACAAAAAAGGTTATTTCTCCTCTACTCGATTCCAGTAAAATTGTAACTGATATTGCTCTTTTAAAAGAAGCCGATTTGTATATTATTGCCGTTTCAGATGATGCTATTTTGACTGTTTCAGAACAATTACCATTTAAAAATAAATTGGTAGTTCATACTTCGGGAACTGCTTCATTACATGCTATTAATGCAAAAAACCGAAGAGGTGTTTTCTATCCTTTACAAACATTTACCAAAAATAAAGAAGTCAATTTTAAGGTTATTCCACTCTGTCTGGAAGCCGAAAATAAAACTGATTATTTAGTGCTTGAAACCGTTGCCAAAAGCATTTCGGATGCTGTTTACGCAATCAGTTCCGAGCAACGCAAAGCATTACATGTTGCTGCCGTTTTTGTGAATAATTTCACCAATCATTTATACCAAATCGGGCAGGAAATTTGCGAGGAACATAAGGTTTCTTTTGAAATCCTAAAGCCTTTAATAGCCGAAACTGCCAATAAAATCAATACCCTTTCGCCTATTGATGCTCAAACTGGCCCAGCAAAACGAAATGACACAACAACAATCGAGGCGCATTTGAGTTATTTATCAGATGAAAATCAAAAAAAAATATACGCATTACTAACAAAATCTATACAAAATAATGGCAAAAAGTTATAAAGAAATAATGAACGACATCACTACTTTTATTTTTGATGTTGACGGAGTACTTACAGATAGTTCGGTTTTTGTAACCAATGAAGGAGAAATTCTTCGCACAATGAATATACGTGATGGTTATGCTATGAAAGCGGCTGTAGAAAGTGGGTATAATGTATGTATTATTTCTGGAGGAAGCAATGAAGGTGTACGCATACGATTACGTAATCTTGGAATTACAGATATCCATTTGGGAACTCCCGACAAAGTAGAAACTTTTAAAGAATATACCGAATTATACAATATCAATCCTGAGCAAGTATTATACATGGGCGATGATATCCCAGATTATCATGTAATGAAATTGGTAGGATTACCTACTTGCCCTCAAGATGCTAGCCCAGAGATAAAAACAATATCTCGTTATATCTCACACGTAAAAGGAGGAAAAGGTTCGGCACGCGACGTAATCGAACAAGTCATGAAGGTACAAGGGAAATGGATGGAGCATTTTAATGGGAAACACGATTAATTTAATTGTTAATTATTGATTGTTAATTGTAAATAGGTAGATGAAAGATGAAAGATGATAGATGTAAGACTTAAAGAAACAAGATTTAAGTCTTGCGTTTAAACCTTTAAAAACCTTTGCCACTTAGAACTTTCGAACTTAGAAAGACGCACTGCGGTGCGCCTCTACAAAAAACCTTTGTCCCGAAGCTTCGGGATTGTTACTTAGCTCCTCAGAACCTTAAAAAAAAATGAAATACCTCAAACTCATTCGCTACCAAAACCTATTGATGCTTGCTTTCATGCAAATACTATTTCGGTATGGTTTCTTAAAATTGCAAAATATACCATTGGCATTAGCCGATTGGCAATATGGCTTATTGGTTTTAAGCACGGTTTTAATTGCTGCTGCGGGATATGTTATTAATAATATTTTTGACCAGGAGACCGACTTAATAAATAAACCAAACGATGTTGTCGTTGGCAAGAGTATCTCCGAAACTGCTACTTATAATATATATGTTGCTCTTAATATTACTGGCGTTGCAATAGGTTTTTACTTATCGAATATAATTATGAGACCTGGTTTTGCAACAGTTTTTATTCTGGTTGCTGCCAGTCTTTATTTTTATGCGACGACACTAAAACAAATTATGATTTTGGGGAATATCGTTGTTGCTTTACTATTGTCTTTTAGCGTTATAATAATTGGAGTTTTCGACATATTTCCTGCTACCGATATGGCTAACAGAGCGCAAATGACGAGTTTGTTCTCCATACTTTTGGATTATGCAATATTTGCTTTTATGATTAATTTCATACGTGAAATTGTAAAAGATATCGAAGACGTAAATGGCGATTATAACCAAGGAATGAATACGTTACCTATTGCAATTGGAGCTGATCGAACTGCCAAAATTGTTTTTGCTTTGGCAATCATTCCCGTAGTTTCATTGTTAATTTATATCAATAACTATTTTGTAGCCAATAATCTTTACATCGTTACCCTATATGCCTTTGTATTTGTACTTGCTCCGCTGCTTTATTTTATTGCAAAAATAATAACGGCAAAAACAAAGAAAGAATTTCACGACTTGAGTTCTATTTTAAAATGGATTTTATTCTTCGGAATCCTATCTATCTTAGTTATCAATCTTAATATTAAATACAATGCTTAAGCAAAAATTAGAAAAATATACCTTAATACTAGCTTCGGGTTCGCCAAGACGTCAGCAATTTTTTAAAGACTTGGATTTGGATTTCGAAATCCGATTAAAAGACGTTGAAGAAATTTATCCTCCAGAACTAAAAGGAATCGAAATAACAAATTATCTAGCCGAACTTAAAGCCAGTGCTTTTGAAGGACAATTAAAACCAAACGAAATCCTGATTACCAGTGATACCATTGTTTGGCATAACGATAAAGCTTTGGGTAAACCAAAAGATAAAGAAGACGCTTTTAATATATTAAAATCATTATCGGATACAACACACGATGTTATAACTTCAGTTTGTTTTACTACCAATGAGAAATCAATGGTAATAAATGAAACTACAAAAGTTACCTTTACCAAATTAAGCGATGAGACTATTTTATATTATATAGATAACTATAAACCCTACGATAAAGCTGGTGCATACGGTATCCAGGAATGGTTTGGTTTCATGGCAGTTTCAAAGGTAGAAGGCTCTTATACCAATGTTATGGGGTTGCCTACGCATAGAGTTTATGAATATTTAAGTACATTAGATTAAAATATAGAATTATGACTGCTTTTTTCACCAATTATGCCAAAGAAATATTTGCAACAGGAATCCTTATTGTAATAATGGTTTCGATAAGAGTAGTTATTACCCAAATAATTCGAAAATATGCCAAGAAAGAACACTTCTTGGAGCACCGAACCAATTTGATAATTAAGTACATTAATCTACTCACAAATACCTTATTCATAATAGGCTTATTTGTTATTTGGGGAGTTCAAACTCAAGATATTTTCCTTACTGTATCTTCTATTGCAACAGTTATTGGTGTGGCAATGTTTGCACAATGGTCTATTTTAAGCAATATTACATCTGGAATCATTTTATTCTTTTCATTTCCATTTAAAATTGGTGATTCTATAAAAATTCATGATAAAGATTTTCCTATCGAAGCCGAAATTGAGGATATAAATGCTTTCCATGTAAGCTTAAAAACCAAAGAAGGCGAAAAAATAATCTATCCCAACAATTTGCTTCTGCAAAAAGGGATTTCGATTATTGCAGCTCAATTTGAAGACAAAGAGTTTTTTGATTAAATGATTTAAAAATTGCTAATCATATAAATTATATAAGGTCATTTAAGTGAAGTGTTTTTAAAACTTATATTTACTTAAGTGACTTTATGGTTTTAATTTTAATGGAGATTTTATAACCTAATTTTCAAAAAGTAGAACTAAAAAGCACAAATAAAGCATAACATTTGTTTAACTTAGCTTTTATTACCCGTTCAGGAATGCTTTTTAATCTCAATAAATTAGTTATGGAATCAATTAAATTGCCTTTTTACGTCAACCCCTCCTTTATATTAATAAGTATAATTTCTATTGGAGCTTTTTTTATATTAGAGATAATATCATAAAATCATTATTATCAATCTTTGTAATTTCGGTATATTACTACCAGTATTTCCCTTTTTAAACATTAAATTACGATTCCCAAACTTGCTTGCATCTATTATTAGGTAATGGTATCCCTAAAAAAAATAATTGGAATATTTAAAAACTAGAATAACAGAATAGAATAAATATCGTTTTATAGAATATCGCGAAATGAATTCATAAAAGTACCCACCTTGAAAATAAAAATGTTTCAATATAAAACATATCTATTGTTTGTTCTGCTATGCTTTTGTTATCAAAGCAGTTTTTCGCAGGTCAAAACCACAAAACAAGATAGTACAGAAATGTACTCTAAAATTAAATCCTATTCCAAGAGACATAAGGTTACGAATTTCTTACATCGTTATGTTTTTAAATCCAACCGCACTAAGAAAAACAAAGAAGTAATTAAAGAAATAGATAGTACAAATTATGATGGTAAAATTATAAGAAAGATTACCATTATAACATTAGATCCCTTTGGTTATTCTGAAAAAGATACAACTATTACACCCAGAAATTGGGGAGAAAGAACGGGAAACCGACTCCACTTAAAGACAAAAAAATTCGCAATTAGTAATTTACTATTATTCAAAAAAAACACCCCTTATAACACCTATAAAGTCGAAGAATCTGAGCGTATTATTCGAGCACAAAAATTCATTAATACAGTAGATATTACCGAGCAATTAGCCGGTGTGCAGTCCGATTCGGTAGATGTTACTATTCGGGTTCTGGATTCCTGGAGCTATATCCCCAAGTTTTCAATCTCAAGCAATCAGGTTGGTGTAGGGATAAGAGACAAAAATTTCTTTGGAACGGGGCAGCAACTGGATTATAAGTTTACAAATCGTTTTTCTGATGGACAAAATGCCAACGACTTAACTTATACGGTTCCTAATATTAAAAATACCTTTATTAGTACTACAGTAAAATACAATATTGATCTGGATAACAATTATAATAAAAGTATTGATTTCGAACGCCCTTTCTACTCCCCTTTAACCAGATGGGCAGGTGGTGTGTATATAGGTCAGCGATTTAGAAAAGATAGCTTGCAAGCTCCGGATTTGAGCTATGCATTTCAAACTTTTAAATACAATTCGCAGGATATATGGTTGGGGAAAGCATTTTCTGTTTTTAAAGAAAAAGAAAGAAAAACAAATTTAATTCTAGCAGGTCGCGTCTTAAATGTAGATTACATCGAAAGACCATCTCCTGAATACGATCCTGTTAGTTTCTTTTCGGATGAAAAACTATTTCTGACAGGAATCGGAATCAATACACGAGAATTTATACAAGATACTTATATCTTTAGAAATGGTGTTACCGAAGATGTTGCGACCGGTAGAATCTTCGGAATAACAACTGGGTATCAATATAAAAATAGTATTTGGCGTCCTTATCTGGGGGCACAGGCATCTTTTGGCAATTTTTATAAATGGGGATTTTTAAGTGCCGATTTTCAATTTGGAACTTTCTTTCATCAATCCAAAACATATCAAAGCGCTTTTACTTTTGAAGCCAATTATTTTACAAACTTAGTAAAAATGGGAAAATGGAAATTACGACAATTTGTAAAACCTGCATTAATTATTGGTGCCAATCGGGTAGATTCTATAGGTGATGAACTTAATATAAATGAGAATAATGGTCTACAAGGCTTTAATGCTGCTTTATATGGTACCAGCAAGATGGTATTGTCACTGCAAACGCAAACCTATGCACCACATGCAATTTGGGGATTTCGTATGAATCCGTTTTTTAATTATACCGTTGCTGTATTAGGAAGTCCGGGAGATGCTATGATGAAAAACAAAGCATACTCCAAGGTAACTCTGGGATTATTGATAAGTAATGACTATTTGGTTTTTAGTTCATTCCAGCTCTCTATCTCTTATTATCCGTCGATTCCATACCAAGGCGACAATGTTTTTAAAACAAATACATTTCAAACTACCGATTTTGGATTGCAAACATTTGAATTAGCAAAACCAAAAATAGTCAACTATAAATAAGAACAGAATATTCCCTCATCTTATATATTTTCATTAAAAAAAGCAAAAAACAAATAGACTATAATACGCTATATATCAGTGTTTTTATTTTACTTTCATTAAAATTTGTCTTTATATGGTATTAAAAAAACTTTTTGTGGCACAACTTTTGGTTTTCACATATCAAATGTCGAAATAAATAATCATTTCAACATTTAAAATAAGAATCCAAAACCCCAGAAAAAATGAAAACACTAAAAATTATTACTTTCGGAATATTTCTTTTTATTTCAAGTACCATGCACTCTCAAGTTTCTATAAATGTAAATATTGGTTCACCACCACAATGGGGACCTGTAGGATATGCCGAAACAGAATACTACTATTTACCAGACGTTGAATCATATTATGATGTACGTGCCTCACAGTTTATCTATTTTGGCGGAGGACAATGGATTAGATCAAGCCGCTTACCAAGACAATATAGAAACTATGATTTATATGGAGGTTATAAAGTAGTATTAAATGATTATCATGGTAGAACTCCTTATTCACATTTTGACAAACACAGAGTTCAATATTGCAAAGGGTATCGTGGTAAACCTCAAAAAACATATGGTTACTATAAAAAAGATCGCAACGATTATTACAAAAAAGATCGTTATGAACGTCGCGATCGTCACGACCGTGATGATCATGATGATGATCACCATGATAGAGGACATGGTAATGGTCACGGAAGACATTAAACGCCATTTTACAATTTAAAGAGAGTGCCTTATTCGGGCACTCTTTTTTTATTTAACAAATACTTTAACATCTTTACATGTCATTAACAATTACCGGTTTCTATTATTACTATTTTTGAAAACAATCTTAAAAAATTAAATAATTCTCAGATGCAGCAACTTTTATTAAAAATTATTCTTTTATTTCTCATTAGCCTTCAAGCTACTTTTGCTCAAAAACCTCAAAAACCAAATTCGGTTGAGATTTTTAATCAAATAAAAAAAGTAAACTTCTTAGGTTCGGTACTTTATATTGCAGCACATCCTGATGATGAGAATACAAGATTAATTTCTTATTTATCTAATGAAGTTAATGCACGAACTGGTTATTTGTCTTTAACCAGAGGTGACGGAGGACAAAATTTAATTGGACCACAGTTGCGAGAATTATTAGGTGTAATAAGAACACAAGAACTTATAGAGGCTAGAAAAATTGATGGAGGAGAACAATTTTTTTCAAGAGCTAATGATTTTGGATACTCAAAAACTCCCGAAGAAACATTAACTATTTGGGATAAAGACAAAGTCCTTGCCGATGTAATCTGGACCATTCGTAAATTTCAGCCCGATGTTATTATCAATCGTTTTGATCATCGTACTCCAGGTACAACTCATGGCCATCATACATCATCGGCAATGCTAAGCGTAGAAAGTTTTAACCTTACCAATAACCCAAATAGCTATCCAGAACAATTAAAGTATGTAACTACATGGCAACCCAAACGCCAGTTCTTTAATACATCGTGGTGGTTTTATGGAAGTCAGGAAAAATTTGAAGCCGCTAATAAATCTAAATTCTCAACATTAAAAACCGGCGTTTATTATCCCGGAATAGGAAAATCCAATCAGGAAATTGCAGCCTTAAGCCGCAGTCGCCATCAATCACAAGGATTTGGAAGCACAGGAAGTCGCGGTGAGGATACCGAATATCTGGAACTTATAAACGGAGACGCACCAAAGGATCCCGCAAATATTTTTGAAGGAATTGACACAACATGGAACCGTATAAAAGGGGGCAAACCAATAGGAGAACTAATTAATACAATCCTTACTCAATATGATTTTAATAATCCATCGGCAAGTATTCCCGATTTGGTCAAAGCATATACAATGATACAGTCATTAGATGAAAATCATTGGAAAACCTTAAAATCCGAAGAAATTAAAAAAATCATCGCCGCCTGTTCTGGTTTATATCTGGAAGCAGTTGCACAACAACAAGAAGCGACACAAGGAAGCACAATAAATCTTAAACTCGAAGCCATCAATCGTGCTTCGATTCCTATGCAATTGGTAAGTGTAACAACACTACCAGATCAAAAAAACACATTACAAAATATTGATTTAGCAAATAATAAAGACCAAAAAATTGATTTAAAAATTCAGTTACCAGCTACCATTCCTTATACACAACCTTATTGGTTAAAAGAAAAAGCGACAGTAGGAATGTACACTGTTTCTAATCAGGAAAATATCGGAATTCCAGATATTATACGTGAAGTAAAAGTTGTTTTTAATGTTAAAATAAACAATGTTGAGATTCCGTTTGAGCGTACCGTTGTTTATAAATATAATGACGATGTAAAAGGCGAAATGTATGATTTCCTGGATATAGTTCCAGAAGTTACAACTACAATTCTGGAAAAAGTATTACTATTTAAAGATACCGAAACAAAAACTGTTGCTGTAAAAATTAAAGCAGGAAAAGACGGCATAAGTGGCAATTTACAATTGGAATTACCTAAAAGCTGGTTAATCTCTCCAAAACAAATTCCGTTTACCTTAACTAAAAAAGGAATGGAACAAACCGTTTATTTTGAAGTTACACCACCTGTAAATTCAGAGAATGCCACATTAAAAAGCGTTGCCATTGTAGACGGTAAACGTTATGACAAAGACCAAACCATTATTGACTATAGTCATATTACCAAGCAACAGGTTTTAGCTCCATCTGAAGCCAAATGTATACGCTTTGACTTAAAAACAACAGGAGATTCAATCGCCTACATTATGGGCGCGGGCGATGAAGTACCGAACAGTCTGGCACAAATGGGGTATAAAGTAACTATCCTGAAACCCGAAGAAATTACGCCTACAAGGCTCGAAGATTTTGATGTAGTAATTACTGGAATAAGAGCCTACAATACGATTCAGGCACTTGCCAATAAGCAATCGGTACTTTTTGATTTTGTAAAAGAAGGAAAAACAATGATTGTACAATACAATACAACCGGAGATGTTGTAACAGATAGTATCGCTCCATATCCATTAAAAATATCATATGATCGTGTAACCGAAGAAAATGCCGAAGTTACTTTTCTTGCACCAAATCATCCTGTTTTAAGCACACCAAATAAAATTACATCCAAAGATTTTGAAGGTTGGAAACAAGAACAAGGCTTATATTATCCAAGTGAATACGACAAAGCCTTCACCCCTATTTTATCTTCACATGACAAAGGAGAATCCCCTAAAAAGGGCGCTTTATTAGTGGCTCCATACGGAAAAGGGTATTATATTTACACCGGTTTAAGCTTTTTTAGAGAATTACCAGAAGGTGTTCCGGGAGCATACCGATTGTTATCAAATATCATTTCTTTAAAGCAACCAGTTCAAATTCCGAATAAAAACATTAAGAATTAATAGTATTTTATATGGCAACTAAAAAAATAAAAACATGGAAAAAAAGCTACACCTACGTGCTTGTAGCCAATGCCATTTATATTCTGGTTTTTTACTTAATAATGCAATTATACTCATAACATATGCAACTATTTGATTGGATTGTACTAATTGTTACACTTTTATTTATTGTTGGTTACGGCTCTTGGAAAACCAAAGGAAGCAAGACTGTCGAAGATTTTATTTTAGGAAGTAACGAAACACCTTGGTACACCGTTGGACTATCGGTAATGGCAACACAAGCAAGTGCTATTACTTTTTTATCCACTCCGGGGCAAGCTTATCATGACGGAATGGGATTTGTGCAGTTCTATTTTGGATTGCCAATTGCTATGATCGTTATTTGCGTTACTTTCATCCCTTTATACCATAAATTCAAAGTATATACAGCCTACGAATTCTTAGAGAAACGATTTGATTTAAAGACCCGTTCCCTTGCAGCAATCTTATTTCTAGTACAAAGAGGTCTGGGAACAGGACTTACTATCTATGCTCCTGCAATTATCTTATCGGCGCTCCTGGGATGGAATCTTACTATAATGAACATTATGATAGGATTACTCGTAATTATCTATACCTTTTCGGGTGGTACAAAAGCAGTGAATGTTACCCAAAAACAGCAAATGTTTGTAATCATGTCGGGAATGTTCATCACCTTTTTCCTGATATTACATTACTTGCCAAATGATATGACGTTTACCAATGCCATGCATATTGCTGGTGCAAATGACAAAATGAACATCGTAGATTTCTCTTTTAATCCAGAAGAAAAATATACTTTTTGGAGCGGAATAACTGGTGGATTCTTTCTTGCTCTCGCCTATTTTGGAACCGATCAATCGCAAGTAGGACGCTATTTATCCGGTAAATCGGTAAAGGAAAGTCAGATGGGATTAATCATGAACGGGCTTTTAAAAGTTCCAATGCAGTTCTTTATTCTATTAACCGGAATAATGGTTTTTGTATTCTTTCAATTTAATCCTGTTCCGTTAAATTTTAATCCAAACAACAAAGTTATAATCGAGAAATCGGCGTACAAAGGTGAATATCACGAACTGGAGAAAAAGCTCAATGTCCTTTCCGAAGACAAAAAAGTAATCAACTTACTATACATCGATCAGTTAAATCAGGATTATGACAATCCAATACTCCGAAAAGAATTAGTCACTTTATCCAATAAAGAAAGAGATTTACGAGAGCGTGCCAAAGAAATCATTCTAAAAGCTGATAGTAATAGCGAAACCAATGATAAAGATTACGTCTTTTTCCATTTTATCCTGCACTATCTCCCAAAAGGATTAATCGGGTTATTATTGGCCGTAATCCTCTCTGCAGCTATGTCATCTACTGCTTCGGGATTAAATGCATTAGCATCCACAACAGCTATCGACATCTATAAGCGAAATCTAAAGACCGAAAAATCTGAAAAGCATTACTTATATGCAACCAAGTTTTTTACTTTATTCTGGGGAATCATCGCCATACTTTTTGCTTGCGTAGGAACATTATTCGAAAACTTAATACAATTGGTAAATATCATTGGATCGATCTTTTACGGAACTGTACTTGGGATATTCCTGGTTGGTTTTTACATTAAACACGTTCAGTCCAAAGCCGTTTTTTATAGCGCGCTAATTAGTCAGATAACCATTTTTATAATCTATTATTACGCCATATACATTTACCCAAGCGGACAAGAAAAACTAGGTTACTTATGGCTCAATTTCATTGGAGCAATCCTAACCATATTCTTATCACTACTCATGCAGCTCACTATCTTTAGAAAACAAAAAGCAATAGTAGCTTAGCATAAATCAAATTATCATAAAAAACGCTGTAAGACTTAGGTTTTACAGCGTTTTTTTTATGGAGCTATTCCTGCTGTACACTATATCTTTTATGGTATCACAGCTATGAGTACGAAGTCGGGAGACTTCGTACAGCTTAAGTTCGTACAGCTTAAGTTCGTACAACGCCGCTCTTCGAAGTCTCCCGACTTCGAAGCGTCAACAATAAGCAAAGAGTTTAAAAATTGAAACTATAAACAGTTATGAGTACGAAGTCGGGAGACTTCGTACAGCTTAAGAGAATTATTCAGAACAAGACATAAAAAATCCCGTTTCGAAATATTTTCGAAACGGGATTTTGATTTAAACAAGCAGTGTATTATTTACTCCATTCGTTAATACTGTCTTTATTCATTTTTACGTAATCCTGATTTTTAGCAGCTTCAGCAGCAGCAAGCGAAATTTTAGCCGTTTCGATAGCTCCTTTTTTGTCTCCTTGTTTAGCTTGAATCAATGATTTAAGTCTGTAGAAATAGAAAGGTTTATCAGTGCTTAATTCTAATGCTTTGTCTACATATTCTCTTGCTTTTGTAATATCACCACCTTTAGACTGTAAAAGGTATTGTGCTGCATTAAAATAATCATTTGATGTTGGTCCAGCCAATACTTTTTTAATACTTTCTGAAGCCAATTTATCTGTAGGAACTTCAAATTTTACAGATACAGAAGAATTCTCCCATGCAATATCGATAGTTCCAGAATTAGCATCCAAATTGTTGATTCCAATAGTAAAAGTTTCAACCGCTTTGTTTAAAGCTTCTTCTTTTACAGTAGTTTTTAAAGCTACATCGGCATCGTTCAAGTTTTCCGGCAATCCCCAGTTATCCGTTTTTGAATAAAAAATAACATCCCAGCTTTCGATTCTTGGAATAGTAAAAATAGCATATTTTCCTTTTTTCAATGTCTTTCCGTCAATTACAACATCATCACTAAACGATATTATTGTATTTTCGTTAGCACCCGTTCTCCATAATTTACCAAACGGAACTAAGTTTCCAAATACTGCTCTTCCTCTAGCGCCTGGTCGTGAGTAAACCACTTCTACATCTGTCAAACCTACAACTTGATTTACAACAGCTTTCGGACTCGCTTGAGGTGTTTTTATTTGTGCTTCTGCAACAAATGGAGCAATAACAATTGCTAAGGCAATAAGTACTTTTTTCATTTATATATAGTTTTTTTGTTTTCCCAAAATTACGAATTCAATTAATTTAATTTGTTAATAATTACCTAATGGTAGACTCAATTTTTGCTATTTTATCAAAGTTTAATTCATCAAAATGATTAATAACGATATCTGCCTCCGACAAATCCTGCATTTTAGAATGCGCACTATTATAACCTACACAATATATTCCCGCTCCTTTTGCAGCTTTCACTCCATTGGTACTATCTTCAATGATAATACAATTTTCTTTTGGCGCTTTTGACAAAGAAGCAGCATGCAAAAAAATTGCTGGATTAGGTTTTGATTGAGGAAAATCTTCTCCGCTTACAATATCAGTAAAATATTGGTACAGATTAAAACGGGTAAAAACACGCTCAATAGTAACCTTCGAAGCCGAAGAAGCCAGAATTAATTGCATCCCATTAGCATACAAATCTTTAATTAAATCCTCAACACCATCTAGCAAGTATAAATCTTCCTTAGTATCGAAAGCATCATTAAAAATGGTTCTTTTTCTCTGAATCAAATCCTCTACCTCTTGCTCAATCACAAAAGTCTCTTTCAATTTCTGAAACGTATTTCGAGTCGAAAATCCTGTAAATGAAGCATAAACCTCATCGGTAACCTCAATATTTAATTCCGAGAATTGTTTATGGTATGCGTAATAATGTACCGGTTCTGTATCTACAATTACACCGTCCATATCGAAAATTACTGTTTTTATCATTTTTTTCTTTTAAGGTTCTGAGGTTCTTTCTAAGGTTCTAAGGTACTAAGAAGCAAAGGTTTTATTAAAGGTACTAAGATACTAAGGTTCAAAGGTTTTTTTATATTGTGGGAATACTTTGCATTTAGATTATATACTACATAAATTATAATATAGATTATATACTATATAGATTCTTAATTCTCAAAGTATATAATGAACAACTTAATACTTAATACTTAATACTTAATACTTAATACTTAATACTTAATACTTAATTAATTACTCTTTTTTAGCAAATAACGAATTACAGTTTCGGCAGCATATAAACCAAATAACCCTGGCATATAACTGTTTGTACCATAAAAAGATTTCTTATAATTAGATCCATCAGTCATTCTTAAACTTGATTCATCCTGAATTTCTGAAGAAAATACTACTTTCAATTTATCAATTTTCGCCTCTTTCAATCTTCTACGAATAGTTTTAGCAAAATAACAATTTACAGTATTCGAAATATCCGTTACTTTCACTTTTGCAGCTTCCATTTTTCCACCAGCTCCCATGCTGCTAATGATTTTTACACGTTTGCGTTTGGCAGCAATAATCAAATTTAGTTTTGGAGTAACACTATCGATACAGTCTAAAACGTAATCAAACTCATCGGTAACAATTTCAAAAGCGCGCTCTGGCGAAAGAAACTCCTGTACACGAATTAACTTTAATTCCGGATTAATATCCATTAAACGATCACCTACAACAGTTATTTTAGGCTGCCCTACAGTCGAATGCAAAGCTGGTAATTGTCTATTTATATTCGTAATATCTACTACATCTCCATCTACAATAGTCATGGTTCCTACCCCTGCTCTTGCCAAAAACTCGGCGGCAAAAGATCCCACTCCTCCTAATCCTACTACAAGAACGTGTGAATTTTTAAGATTATCTAATCCTTCTTTTTTAAATAATAATTCGGCTCTTTCCGTCCACTCTGCCATATATTTTTTGTTTAAAGTTTAATATTATTGAAGTTTGAAAATCAAAATTCATTTTTTAATTGTTTATCAAATACAGTTGCAAAATTACTAGAGATTATCTGCTGTAATTCTTCAATTGTTATGTTTTTATATTTTGCTGCCAAAGCATACACCATTTCTATCGTTTCATCAATTGTATCTGTTTCTAAAAAAAATCGATTATTGGGAATACTTTTAAAAACCGCTTCCAAATTAGGGTTCTTGATTAAATATTTTCCAAAAGAAATATAAAATCCATTATTCAATAGCTGTTTTGCCACTTGCTGATTCTTAGAAAAACCATGAATAATCATAGGAACTGTAATTCCTAGTTTTTTCTTAATAGTAATTACTTCCTGAAACGCTGCTACGCAATGAATCACGACTGGTTTTTGATGCTTTTCAGCCAAAAGTAATTGTTTTTCAAAAACTGATTCCTGCAATTCAAACGAAACATCTGTGCGTTTGTCCAGACCACATTCGCCAATAGCAAGGCAATTTTCGGTAGCCAGTTTTTTATCTATAATTTCCAATTCAGCCTCAATCCTTTCTTTTACAATATACCAAGGATGAATCCCGATGGAATAAAACGGAATAGTTTCATCAAACTCATTTGGGTATTGATTCACTAGATCCAAAGCCTCTGGATTATTAGCAGATTTGTGTGTATGGAAATTAAAAAAATGCATTAGTCATGAAACTTTTTAACGCCTGCTTCTATCGCCACATTCAGATCATTCTCTAAAGGTACAATTGGGCAAGAATACTTATGATTATAAGCACAATACGGGTTGTAAGCCTGATTAAAATCGATCAGGATAGTATTTCCTTTCGGAATTTTTAAGTCTATATATCTTCCTCCTATATAAGTATCTTTCCCAGAAGTTAAATCGGAGAAAGGAAGGAATAAATAATCTTTATATTCTGCTTTCTTAGAAAGGTCAATATTACGATATACATTTAATTGCAAATCTACTCCATCAATCGTAAAATAAACTGTACCGTATTTTATATACATTGGTTTTCTATCTGTAGATGTTTTCATCTCAAAAGCCTTCTCTTTTTTGGCTTTCACAAATTTGGCCACAACAGCATATTTTTCATTTATCGGATAAAAATCTAATGTCTTGAATGTCTTTAAATCCTCGGCCATTAACGGACTTGTTTTAGCATCAGCATATTCACCGTTAATTGTCTTTTGAAATTTTTCGGCTTCGGCTCTATCAAATTTTTCCTGAGCAAAGCCAAAATTCAATACTGAAAGCGTTAAAAATAAAATTAGTTTTTTCATCTTATAAATTTCAGCAAAAATAGTTTAAAAGTAACAAAGCAACAAAGACTGTAACTTACAAAGTTTTATAACTTTGCAGATATAACCCATTTATAATGCTAATCACCGCCTTTCAACGTTACATTAACAATTTTAGAGGATTTTCTAGAGAGATTTGGATACTTACACTTGTTACATTTATAAATCGTGCTGGAACAATGGTTCTGCCGTTTTTATCAAAATATTTAAAAGAAGATCTTCAATTTTCATACAATGAAGTTGGCTGGATTATGGTGGCTTTTGGGTTGGGCTCTATGCTGGGTTCCTGGATGGGAGGTAAACTCTCGGACAAAATAGGTTTTTACAAAATAATGGTATTTAGCTTATTTACCAGTGGTGTCGCACTTTTCTTTTTACAATATATAACCTCTTTCTGGGGATTATGCTTTGGTATGTTTTCTATTATGGCTGTAGCCGATATGTTTCGTCCTGCAATGTTTGTGTCCCTTGGCGCCTATGCCAAACCCGAAAATAGAACTCGTGCCTTAACATTAGTTCGTCTTGCTGTAAATCTTGGTTTTGCTGCTGGTCCTGCACTGGGAGGACTTATTATTATGGGAATTGGTTATCAAGGATTATTTTGGGTCGATGGTGCTTCCTGTATTATTGCGATTTCAATTTTTGCATTATTAGTAAAAGAAAAGAAAAAACCAGTTTATGACAGTAGTCATGATGTAATAAGTGAACCAAAATCGGTATTTAAAGACAAGATATTCTGGGTATTTTTATTTGTAAGTTTTGTAACTGCTATGATTTTCTTTCAGTTATTTACAACTTTACCATTATATCACAATGAGAAATTTGGCTTGACCGAATTACAAACTGGTCTATTAATGACCTTAAACGGGCTTATCATATTCTCTCTCGAAATGCCAATTGTGAGTTATCTGGAACGTAAAGCTTTCCAAAAAATAAAAATAATTATCTACGGTACTTTTTTAATGGCTTCGAGCTTTTACTTATTATTGATTAATGTTTGGGCCGGAGTCCTTGTATTTGCAATGATTATAGTTTCGCTTGGGGAGATACTAACCTTTCCTTTCTCTAATGCTTTTGCTTTAAGCAGAGCTCCACGCGGTCAAGAAGGACGTTATATGGCTTTATACACCATGAGCTTTAGTCTTGCACATATTATTAGCTCCAAAGTAGGTTTTGAATTCATCACTCGCTTGGGATATCAAATCAATTGGTTCATAATGGGAACTATTGGATTGACCGCAACCGCATGTTGTTTTTGGATTCAGAAAGAATTACAAAAAGAAAACAGCATTTTATAAAAAAAAGCAAAATCTCTTCTTAAAACAAATTAAATCCCTGTAAAACAATATCTTAAAACAGAAATACGTTTCTAATTAAATCGCTACAACTTATCAACAACTAAAAAAATAGTTAAATAACTATATTTATAGTTGTGTAACTATAAAATTAGTTGTAAGTTTGATTTAAAATTAGAAAACATGCAAAAGTTAACCAACAAAGAAGAAGAGATAATGCACATTTTATGGAAGTTGAACAAAGCTTTTGTAAAAGAAATCCAAGCAGAAATTACGGAGGATCAGCCGCACTATAACACGTTATCGACCATTGTGAGAAATTTGGAAGAAAAAGGTTTTGTGGCACACACTCCTTTTGGGAACACGCACCAATATTATCCTGTTGTAACATTAAAAGAATATAGCAAGCGCTTCATGAATACAGCAATTGACAATTATTTTAATAGTTCGTATAAGAATATGGTTTCCTTTTTTGCCAAAGAAGAAAAAATTTCGGCCGATGAGTTACGTGAAATCTTAGACATGATAGAAAACAAAAAATAATAATTTATGGAGGCAATCTTTATCTATATTCTTAAAACTAGCGGACTAATCACCTTGTTTTATTTGGCGTACTACTTTTTATTGCGAAAAGAAACTTTTTTCAACAGCAATAGATGGTTTTTATTATCGGGATTAATCACATCGATCCTATTGCCTTTTGTAGTTTACACCAAGATAGTTTGGGTTGCTCCTACTCGTACCAATTTTACCTCTCCAATAAATACCACAATTAAAACAATTCCTGTTGAGGAGAGTTGGTTTGACACACATTTAAATCTGTGTCTTATTATATTATATGTTTCAATCATCACTTTATTATTATTAAAATTTGCTTTCGACTTTTATAGTCTTAAAAGGGTTATTAAAGGGAAAACTGTTCAAAACCAAGCCGACTTTAAGTTTGTAGATGTTTCTGAGAATATTGCTCCGTTTTCTTTCTTCAATTACATTGTGTACAACTCATCACTGTACAACACCAGCGAATTGGAGAATATTCTGGAACATGAAAAAATTCATAGCGAACAAAATCACACCACAGACGTATTAATGGCAAGGATTTTCTGCATTGCATTCTGGTTTAATCCAATCGTTTGGTTGTACAAAAAAGCTATTATGCAAAACTTAGAGTTCATTGCCGATGCTGAAGCTTTGAAAAAAATAGCCGACAAAAAAGCGTATCAATACACGCTTTTAAAAATCACAACACATGAAAATTGTGTTGCAATCACCAATCATTTTTATCAATCATTAATCAAAAAACGAATCGTCATGTTAAACAAAAATCAATCAAAAAAGAAAAATTACTGGAAGTACGCCTTAGTTCTTCCGCTATTGGGAGCATTTGTATTCTTATTTCAAGTAAAAGTTATTGCACAAGAAAAGAAACAAAAAGAAGTAAACGGAGTTAAAGAAGACATTATTGTAAATACAAAATCTGACCCGAAAGATGTGTTTATGTACAAAATTAAAAAAAACACAACTGATAAAGAATTAGATGAAATTGTACAAAAATTAAAAACAAATCATGAGATAATCATTGCATTTAGTGATGTTAAAAGAAATTCGGCTAATGAATTAACAGGAATACGTGTTGATGTAAGACGCAAAAATGGAAAAGCACAAATAATGCAAACTAGCGGTAATGAAGCCATAAAACCATTTGGAGTTATTGTAATAAAAAACCAAGATGGTACCGAAACTGTTAATTTACAAACTGGCGAAAAAATCCATCAGCCTGTAACTATGGGTGAAGGTCCAGATGATGCTGAAAGTTATACTAGCAACGAAAATTCTCCTACACCTCCATCGCCTCCTTCATTTCCTGATGGGCCAATGCCTGTTGCTAATGTAGATATGTCTAAAATGCCTAAACCTCCTGTGCATCCTAAAGATGTAAGTGATGAGAAAGCAATGAAAAAATTCAATAAAGAAATGGCTGAATTTCATAAAAAGATGGAAACTTTTGAACCGGACATGTCTGCTTACGAAAAAGAAGTTGAGGCTGTAATGGCAAAGCGTGAAGCTATTTACGAAAAAGAAATGGCCAAATATGAAATTGTAATGCAAAAGTTTAATCAGGATATGGAAAAGTTCGATCAAGACATGAAAAAACATGAAACTGATATAAAAAAACACGAGAAGGAAATGAAGGCATTTGAAAAAGAAAACAAATCAAAATAAGAAAAGAAACGTCTCTAATCTGTTATAAAAAATCATAGAAATACATGAGAGAAACATTCTTAATTTCAGCATTTTTATTCGTTTTTAGTATCTGTTTTAGTCAAAAAACAGATACTAACCAAAAGCAAAAAATCGATAACTACATTAATGAAGTAATCGAGATAAATGAAATTCCCGGAGTGGCACTGGCAGTTATCAAAGACGGAAAAGTTATTTATGAGAAATACTACGGAAAAGCTTCTTTTGAGGATAATAAACCAGTAGATAAAAACACTGCTTTTAAGATTTTCTCTACTACAAAATTGATAACAAATGTTGGGATTTTTCAACTTATCGAAAAAGGAAAATTATCTCTGGAAGACCCTATATCTAAATATCTTGATAATCTCCCAAAAGAATGGCAAGGTATAAAAGTAAAGAATCTATTAACGCATTCCTCTGGTTTACCAAACATCGTAATGTTTGAAGATATTACAATTTCTTTACCTTATGATGAAAAAATTGTAATACTATCAAAAAAACCGATGGAGTTTGCAACTGGAAGTCAATACAATTATAATCAAACTAATTATTTTTTTCTTGCCAAGATTATAGAGAAAATCTCTGGTTTAACTTTTGAAGAATACATCTTACAAAATCAATTTCCTGAAGTAAAATCGGGCGTTTATTTTTCAGCAGACTTTGGCAAAGCCGTTCCGAATAGTGCGTTTAGATATAACTATAATACCAAAACCAATCAGTATGTAAAAAACACCTTAAACAGTGGTTCTGATGGTCATTCTGCAAATGGTTTAAATATTACATTGCAAGAATTTATTCGTTGGAATGAAAACTTAGACAAGGATAGGTTCTTAAAAAAGGAAACAAAATATTCGATGTGGGAACCTTTTCAATATACGAAGAGTAAAGAAACTTTTGGATATGGTTGGGACTTTTACCCTGTAAACAAAGTCATTTCGTATGGTTTTACAGGAGGTAATGAAACTGCTTTCAGGAAGTTTGTTAGAAACGATTTAACTATCATCTTTTTATCCAATGGTCATAAATATGATAATTTATATGTACAATCTCAAGTAGTAAATCATGTGGCGGGAATTGTAGATAAAACCCTAATCGATGATTACTTATTGGCAGACGAAAAGACTACACAAGATTTTTTAAAATTAGACTTTGCAAAAGCGGAACAAAATTATCTTGCGTTGAAAAAAAATCATCCTGAATGGAAGTTTGAAGACAGATTAAATGTTATTGGGTACACATTTATGAATTACGGAAGAATAAACGATGCTATAAAAGTATTTGAATTAAATACAAAAGAGAATCCTAAATCAGGAAATGCATTTGATAGTCTAGCCGAAAGTTATTTTAATAACGGTCAGTTTGAAACCTCTAAACAGGCTTATCAAAAAGCTCTTGCACTTTCGCCAGAAAACGCAAACGCCAAAGAAATGCTGGCTAAAATAGATAAACTACTTGCAAAATAGTATTTAAAACTTATTTAAAATTCAATGGAAAAAGGCTTTGTAACACTACAAAGTCTTTTTTTATATCTTTGAAAAAAATCCTACTCTTATGTATAAAATTCTAGCTCAGATAAACAAATTGATTTTACCCAGTTTTACCAAGCAAGGACTTGATATTACAAAAGCTAAAAAATGGCAAATGGCGTTAATTGGTTACCGCTACTTTGTAACAAAACGTGCTTTAGACTAAATCTATACATTCCTATAAAAAACAAAAAAATTTCTGTACAACATACAGGACTTTTTTTTGATTAAATGCAAAACACAAAATCATAAGTCACTAAAAATCTAACAAATATGTAAGTTTTATATTTTTTAAAAATTTTGATTATTTGTATGTTAGCAGAAATATTTTACAAATATCTCATTAAAATTAAACGAACATGAAATACATTATCATACTTCCATTTATATTAATTTTTAGTAGCGCTTTTTCACAAGAAAAACAGATTAAGAAAGAAAAATGGCATTGGAATGACAACAAAGTAAAACAAGATACAGTTATTGGTTATTGTCAAGTTTTAAAGGTTGATAATGTTCTTTATATTTCAGGTGCTGTAACAAATGAGATTACCCCTAAAGGGATTGCATCAGTTTACAATGATTTAAAGGCTTCTTTAGCTAGTTTTGGAGCAACGTTTGAAAATGTAGTAAAAGAAAATCTATATACAACCGATATTGAAGAAATGAAAAAATTCAATTACGTCAGAAAAAAATATTATAATAAAGATTTTCCTGCTGCTACATGGATTCAAATACAGAAATTGTATATGCCTGAAACAAAATTAGAAATTGAATTAATTGCGCATCTACCAAAATAACCTACAAGAGATACTTCCTTGTAAATATTTTACCTAACCCACCCGAAAATTTTGTTACAAAACGCATTGTTTGGGACAAAATATACTCACTAAAAAGCACAAAAAAAGTCCCATACAACATACAGGACTTTTTTTGATTATTGGGACAATCGTTTTGTAATTATTTTTTTGGTAATAATACCGTATCAATTACATGAATAACTCCATTTGATTGGTTTACGTCTGCGATAGTTACTTTGGCTTTATTACCGCTTTCGTCACTTATATACAAATCTTTTCCTTTCATCCAAGCTGTTAGTGTCCCACCACTTACAGTTTTCAATGTTGCTTTACCTCCACCCATTTTTATTGCTTTGGCAATATCCGATGCATTCATTTTTCCAGCCACAACATGGTAGGTCAAAATATTTTGCAAAGTTTTAATGTTTTCTGGTTTCAATAATGTTTCAACTGTTCCTTTTGGTAGTTTATCAAATGCTTCATTTGTTGGAGCAAAAACAGTGAACGGTCCTTTACCTTCTAATGTCTCTACCAAACCAGCCGCTTTTACTGCTGCTACTAATGTGGTGTGGTCTTTTGAATTTACTGCATTTTCGATAATATTTTTGTTTGGGTACATTGCAGCTCCTCCAACCATAACTGATTTTTGAGCGAAAGAAGTTGCTCCAAATACTAATGCGAAAAATGCTGCTGCTAAAATGTTTCTAGTTTTCATGATTTAATTTTTTAGTTATAAAAGCATTTACGCTATTATCACGCCTTTGGTTTTTAATATCTATGAAATTTGAACAAATAAAACCAAATACACTCCGCGACCTTTGTAAAACAAGGAAAATAAAAAAACCATCATCTCTATAAATTATTATAAAAATGATGGTTTATTTTTTACTTAATACCTATTTATTGCACTCCGCCTCCTAAGGCACGATATAAATTTATAGCAGCATTTAGCTTTTCTAATTTTATAGCAACAACATCTAAGTCGTTTTGTAAAGCACCATTTTGGGCTACAATAACATCCAGATAAGTTACCATACCGCTTTTGTATAGTAATGTAGCATCAAAAGTGGCTTTGTCTAAAGAAACTGCTTTTTCTGTTGCAAGTTCCATACGTTCATCCGCATATTTTAATTGAGACATGGCATCATTTACTTCTCCAACGGCAGTTATATATGATTGTTTAAACTGAATAACTGCTTTTTCCTGTTCTATGATAGCAATTTCATAAGCCGTTCTTAATTCACGTTTTCTAAATATAGGCTGAGCTAAATTAGTCGCAATAGTTTTAGTAACCGAACCTGGAAAATTAAACCAAGTATCAAACTCAAATGAATTAATTCCTATTGACGGTCTCAAACTTAGTGCTGGATACATGGTCGCTTTTGCCAATCCAGTTTTAGCATTTGCAGACATAACAGCATATTCAGCAGCTTTTACATCTGGTCTTCGGCTTAAAAGCGATGCAGGAATCCCTGAAGGTAAAACAACATCAAAGTCTGCTACTTCCAGATTTCCAGATCGTAATATACTATCTGGATATGCTCCACATAAAATTTGCAATGCATTTTCCTGAACTGCAATATTCGCTTTCGCTAAAGGAACCAACAATTCGGCTGTTTTTTTCTGAGCTTCTGTCTGATAAAGCGCCAAAGAACTAATTGCTCCCGAATTATATTGCAGCTTCATCATCTTTAAAGTGTTATCACTTAAATCAATATTTTTCTGTGCAATTTTAAGCTGCTCATCCAATCCTAAAAGATTGTAATAGGACTGTGCAACCTGAACAATAATTCTGGTTTTTAAAGCCGAAAGATTCTCTTTTTGAGCAAAATAACTGGCTTTGGCATCTCTTTTCTGCATCGTTGCTTTTCCCCATATATCTGCTTCCCAAGACAACTGAATGTTTGCGCTATAATCGTCCATATAATCCTTACTGGTAAACTGTGCGCTTAAAGAACCATTAAGTGAGTTTTTAGACTGATAACTACGGCTCGCATTTGCATCAAAATCTAATGTTGGCAATAGTGACAACTTTGCTTGTTTATACGTAAGATCTAGCTGTTCCATGCTTTTTATGGCGATAAGCACCTCGTTATTTTTAACGAGGGCTTTTTCTATCAAATCAACCAACAATGGATCTTTATAGTAATTTTTCCAAGGATGTAAAATAGTATCTCCAGTTAATGTTATCTCTTCCCTATATTTTTCGGGAACATTTAATTCTGTGCGAGAATATTTTTTCCCTACTACACAGGATGTTAGCAAAACACCTGTAAATAAAGAAATCCCAATTTTATATAGTACTCTCATTATTATTCTTTTATAGTTTTAATTACTGTTTTCTTACCTGATACTTTTTCTTGCAAATATTGAAATAGTATAAAAAGTAACGGAATTACAAAAACTCCCAAAACAACTCCACTAAACATTCCGATAGCAGCACTTACACTTATAGATCTGTTTCCTACTGCTGTTCCTCCTGAGGCAAACATTAATGGTAACATACCGGCAATAAAAGCTAGCGATGTCATGATAATTGGTCTTAATCTTGATCTGGCTCCATCGATAGCCGCATCTACAATAGATAGTCCTGCATAACGTCTTTGGAGTGCAAATTCTACAATAAGAATGGCATTTTTGGCCAAAAGCCCGACCAACATAATTAAACCAACCTGAACATAAATATTGTTATCAAGCCCTACTGCTTTAACTCCCACAAAAGCTCCTAAAATACCTGTTGGAATAGACAGCAATACTGCAAGAGGTAATAAATAACTTTCGTACTGTGCAGCCAATAAAAAGAAAACAAACAGCAGACATAAACCAAATATGGCAATGGTTTGGTTACCTCCTTCTTTTTCTTCAAGGCTTAATCCTGTCCACTCATAACTATAATCAGACGGAAGTTTGTTCAGAACAGTTTCTAGATTACCCATAATTTCTCCATTACTAAATCCTGGTAATGCTACCGCAGTAATATTAACCGAGTTATAAAGGTTGTAACGATCTACAGATTCTGGCCCGTAAACTTTGTGCAGCTTAACAAGAGATTTTACAGGTACCATTTCCATTTTGGCATTTCTCACAAATATTTCATTAAATGCGTCCTGATCTGTTCTAAAAATCCCATCAGCCTTAACATTTACTCTGTAAAACTTTCCAAATCTCGTAAAATCTGCCGATTGATCTCCTGCAAAATAAGTTTGTATATTACTTAAAAGTTCCCGTATATTAACTCCCATTTGGCTGGCTTTCTCCTCATCTACTTCTAGTTCAAACTGCGGATAATCTGCTCTAAATGTAGTATAAGCGTATTGAACTCCCGGTTGCTGCATAATTTGCCCAATCACTTTATCGGCCATAGCTTTTAATGTAGCTGGATTACGTGCTGTTCTGTCCTGAAGCACAATCTCGGCACCACTTGTTACACCAAATCCTTCTACAGGAGGCATTCGGAGTACCATAATCGAACCTTCTTTTATAACTGATAATTTGCCATTAACCATATTAAGAATCTCATCAATATCTTTTACTGCTCCTCTATCTTTTTTAGGTTTTAATTTTATAAACCCTAATCCGTAAGCAGGGCTGGCACTATTACTCAGGATATTAAAACCTGTAATACTAGTATTATTATCAATTGCCTCTACTGTTGCAAGTTCTTTTTCAATCCTTTCTACTACTGCCGTAGTACGGTCTAATGCTGTTCCTGGAGGCATCGCTAAACTGTAAAGCATAAACCCGTCATCTTCCATTGGTACAAAACTTTTAGGAGTAGACATCATCATCACGATCGCAATAGCACTTATCCCTACAACTAATCCTCCTGCAAGCCATTTTCTGCCAATAAGAAAGCGAACTCCCTTAATATATTTACCCGTTAGGTTGTTAAATCCTGTATTGAATCCTACGAAAAAACGTTCTTTAAATCCTGTTTTATGAGCATCATTTTTATGATCACCACTATGATTGTTCTTTAGCAAAAGTGCACATAATGCTGGTGTAAGCGTAAGTGCATTTACTGCCGAAATGATAATTGCAATAGCAAGTGTATAAGCAAACTGCTTGTAGAATATCCCTGATGATCCTGTCATGAAACCAATAGGAATAAATACTGCCGACATTACTAATGTTATCGATACAACTGCGCCTGTAATCTCTGCCATGGCACTATGTGTAGCTTCTTTGGCAGAAAGTCCAGAATCCTCTTCCATCTTACTATGCACGGCTTCGACCACCACAATGGCATCATCGACCACAATACCAATCGCCAGAACTAAAGCAAAAAGCGTTAGAATATTAATTGTAAATCCAAACACTAACAGGAAGAAAAAAGTTCCTATAATCGCTACTGGAACTGCAATAGCTGGAATAATCGTCGAGCGAATGTCTTGCAGGAATATAAATACTACTATAAAAACCAGAATAAAAGCTTCTAGCAAGGTTGATTTTACCTGTCCTGTTGCTTCGTCAAGTCTTTCTTTGGTACTCATTACATTTACGTATTTAATACCCGGAGGAAAAGATTTAGATAAACGTTCTACTTCCTTATTAACCCCGATTTCAATATCGTTTGCATTCGAACCAGAGGTCTGTAATATTGCCATTGTAACGGCATTTTTTCCGCTAGACTTATTGTCTCCACTATAAGAAATAGAACCAAATTCTACTCTCGCTACATCTCTAAGTCTTAAAATATTATGGCCATCTGTTTTAACTACAATATTTTCATATTGCTCAGGCTTATTTTTCTTCCCTTTATATCTGATAACATACTCTAAAGCCGACTTTGATTCTTCTCCTAATTTTCCTGGAGCCGATTCTAAACTCTGATCTGCAATTGCCTGACTTATATCAGACGGTACTAAGCCCGCATTTGCCATTTTGCGTGGATCAAGCCAAACTCGCATAGAGTAATCTTTTTGTCCAAAAATCTGTACCTGACCTACTCCCGGAACACGCTTCATTTGCGGAACAAGGTTAATATTGGCATAGTTTTGAAGGAACAACTCATCGTATTTGTCATTATCATCTGTATAAAGATTAAAAATAACAATCATACTATTTTGCTGTTTAGATGTCGTAAGTCCCATTCTTACAACTTCCTGTGGCAATTTTGGTGTTGCTTGTTGCACTCTGTTTTGTACATTTACCGCTGCCTGATCAGGATCTATACCTTGTTTAAAAATTACACTTATAGAAAAAGATCCATCATTACTCGCGGTAGATTTTATATACCGCATATTCTCAACTCCATTAATTTGTTCCTCTAGTGGTGTTACCACAGAACGAATAACGGTTTCACTATTTCCTCCGGGATAAACACCACTTACCATTACTGTTGGTGGCGAAATATCTGGAAACCTTGTTACCGATAATCTTGTAAGACCTATGATACCCAATATCACCAATACAATGGAGATAACCGTAGCCAATACAGGCCTGTCTATTATTTTTTTTAACATGGAAAATGTTATTTTATATTAAAACCAAAAATTATTTATTGCTTAGCGCTTTTGTAGCTACTTTTGGAACTACTTCCATATTGTCATAAAGTGCATCGATAGTATTTAGTGCAATCTTGTCACCCGATTTTACACCAGCTTTTACAAAATAATTTGTTCCTGAAGTACCCGTAATTTCAATAGGAACCATCGCGACTTTGTTACCTTGTTTTAAGACATAAACAAAAAACTTATCCTGTATATCTTTTACACTCGCCATTGGTACGCTAATTACCGAAGACAAACTAGTATTTAATACAACTCTTGCAGAACCTCCTGATCGCAATTGTTTTTTTGGATTAGGAAAAATTGCTTTTAATGCAATAGTTCCCGTAGTACGATCAATATTACCGCTGGCAACTTCTAGTTTTCCCTGATGTTCGTACAAACTATCATCTGCCAAAATCAAACTTACTGATTGGTTTAATTGTAAATCTTTAGAAAAAGACAAATAATCAGATTCGCTCAAAGAGAAATACACAAATACAGTATTAATATCAGAAAGTATCGTTAACGGAACAGCATCTGAAGGTGTAACCAAATTACCTACACGATTAGGAATACGGCTGATAAAACCGCTTACAGGTGCTTTTATCAAAGAGAAATCAGCATTAAGTTGCGAAGATCCCAAAGCCGATTTTGCTTGAGCTGCTTGCGCTACTGCCGCTTCGTAATTGGCTTGTGCAGTTTTTAATTGCATATCCGAATATACTTTAGCATCTACAAGAGGTTTAATTTTTTCAATCTCTAATTTGGCATTTGCAAGATTTGCCAATGCGCTCTTGTATGCAGCACGAGTATTATTAACTTGCTCTACAAAAACATCTGCTTTTATTTTAAAAAGGGATTGTCCTTTGTTTACGTAATCTCCTTCTTTTACATAAATTGCATCAAGATATCCTGATACCTGAGGTTTAATATCAACATTCACTGAACCTTCGATTATTCCTGGGTATTTTTTTTCGACTTCACCAGTTATAGATTTAGCCTGAAAAAAATCTACTTCTGGTTTTGGGGCTTCTAAAGCTTCTGCACCACCTTTTCCACACGAAGAAAAGCTAATGATAATCAATAAAACTACCATTTTACTAAGTGTTTTATTATTTTGGAAAAACTGTTTTGTCATCTTATTTCGTTTTGAATGAATACATCGAATTTGATGACAAAATAACAACCCTAATTCCTCTTTAATTATCGGAAGTTTACCCAAGCGTATTTTTTTGATACTGAAACGAACATTAGATTAACTGAGAGAAACAGCAAGTCTACGCTACTTAAGAAAGTGTAATTATGTGATTTTTGGAGTAAAATTATATATGGTAACTAGTTTTTTACTACATAAATAATCGGTATGGATGCATTAGCGATCCATCCATTGTTTAAAAAAGGGTGCTTTTTCTCGGCTAATGATTACCTCACGTTCAGAATCTCCGTAAAGTAGTATCTTAAGCTTGGCATTAAAGTAATTAGATATAGATTTTATACTTTCAGCACGTATAAAAAATTGCCTGTTGGCTCTAAAAAAAATATCTGGATTTAGCTCCTCTTCGAGCTCTTCCATTGTTTGCGGAATTGCTATAATAGTACCATTTTTAAGAAAAAGATGCGACGTTTTAAATTCTGAATATATAAAATCAATATCGGTAACATCTACACTTTTGTATCCATCACGATAAGTCACTAAAAAGCGTAATCTAAAGGAAGGTTTATTCATAAATCCTTTAAGAATTCCAGCAATATCTTCGCTATTATTTTTGGCTTTAGCCAAAGACTTAAATTTAGTTAAGGCATCTTGAAGTTCATTCTTTTCTATCGGTTTCATTAAGTAATCAATACTATTAACCTTAAAAGCTCTCACCGCATATTCATCATAAGCAGTCGTAAATATAATAGGGCAAGTAATTTTTACCTCTTCAAAAATTGAAAAACTTATACCATCTGCCAGACGAATATCCATTGTAATTAAATCAGGCATAGCATTAGTATTCAGCCATGTTACTGTACCTTGAACCGTATCTATAATATCCAGAATTTTACAATCTGGCTCCAATTCTTCCAACAGTCTTTTAAGACGATTGGCATTGATACTTTCATCTTCTACAATTAAAATTTTCATATTATTATATTAAAGGTAAACGAACACAATAGAACCCATTAGACTCAGAAAAAACAGGCATTCGATCAGATAATATTTTATATCTAAATTCAATATTTTTATTCCCAACACCTGTAGAAACAAAGCTTTTACCTGATGTAGGCTGCAAATTATTCCTTACAACTACATCTCCAACATCTGAATAAATAGAAATTATAAGCGGATTAGACAACGTAGCTGCATTATGTTTTACAGCATTTTCAACCAGTAATTGCAGTGTTAAAGGCGGTAAATGTAGCTCCATGCAAATTGCATTAACTTGTAATTTTAACTCAACCTTTTCGCCAAGACGCTTTTTTAAAAGATAAAAATAAGCATTCAAAAATTCAATTTCTTCTCTTACCGTAATAGTATCTTTATTAAGGTTAGAGATCATATAGCGATAAACCTTTGTGATATTCTCTAAAAATGAAGCTGCCGATAATGGATCTTCGTGAATTAATTCGGTAAGAGTACTAAAATTATTAAACGTAAAATGGGGATCAAGCTGTAATTTTAAAGACTCTAATTCTGATCTGGTTACGGCTTCCTGTAGTTGAGAAGCCTTAATTTTTAGCTCTGCAGCTTCCTCAGATGTAACACGCCATCGATTAAGCAAAAATATACTGGTATGGATAAAACTTATGAAAAGTGACAATATAGCTGCCATCAAATTTGACTGCCATATCATAAGAAGTTCACTTTCTTTTAGAGGCGTCCAAGGATAAAAAAATTGCCATAAAAAAGAAAACAGATAATTTAAGAGAATATTACCTACAATGATAAACAAAAATTGCACAAAAGCTCTGAAAATAGGCTTCTGTTCCCAACTAATCCAATGATTAAGAGTACGTCCTACAAAAAGACTTAATTCTGTCAGGATGGCACAATATACCAGGATTAAGAATACATCAAGCGTCCAATCTAAATCCAGAAAAGAATCCTGACCAATATTTCGGTAAGGATTTAAAACAAAATAGGATGATAAATACACAAGAAAAACGACTGGTATTACAATAATTCTATAGTATTTATAGAAAAAATTCTTACCCTTCGTTTTGTTTCCTGTGTTTAAATTCATAAGCTAATATAAGAACAGTTGTTGTATTAAGAAAATTAGTAAAGTAATTGAAATCTTCTATTAATGCGTTATAGCAAATTCTGATTTTTTATCCTTTTTTAAAGATTTTACCGATTTATGTTCACGCATTACTCCCCATTTTATACAAGTTGCTCCCCATGAAAAACCAGCTCCAAAAGTGGTAATTAATATATTTTGACCTACTGTAAAATCAGCTGCAAAATCCCAAAGACATAACGGAATTGTTGCCGATGTTGTATTACCATATCTGTCAATATTTACCTTAACTTTTTCTGTCGCAATATTTAAACTTTCGCTTACAGCGTTAATAATTCTTAAATTAGCCTGATGCGGTACAACCCAATCAACATCTTCTACACTTAAATTGTTACTGGCAAGAACATCTTGAGAAACACTACTCATAGATTCAACTGCTTTTTTAAATACAAAGGCCCCTTCTTGTTTTATATAGTGATCTCGGTTTACAATAGTTTCCACAGTGGCAGGAAGCTTAGAGCCACCTCCAGGGACTAATAATGCCGATGTACCGCTACCGTCTGTACGCAAGATGCTTTTCATCATCCCATATTCTAAATCTGTTTTTTCCAGAAGTACTGCACCTGCCCCATCTCCAAAAAGAATACAAGTATTACGATCTTCATAATCTACAATTGAGCTCATTTTATCAGCACCAACCACAATAATCTTTTCATATCTACCACTTTCAATCATGCTTGCACCCATTTCTAATGCATACAAAAAGCCGCTACAAGCAGCATTAAGATCAAGTCCAAACGCATTTGTCAATCCGCTTATTTCGCATACTTTACTCGCTGTAGGAGTCAAAAGGTGGTCTGGAGTTGTAGTTGCCAGTAATAAACCATCTATTTCCTTAGGGTCAACAGTATAGTTTTCTAATAAATTTTCAATTGCAGCACAAGCAAGGTCTGAGGTAGCTTGATTTTCGCTAGTAGCCAGTCTACGTTCTTTTATTCCAGTCCTTTTTTCAATCCATTCTACAGTTGTATTAACCGTTTCAGATATTGTCTCATTACTAAGTATAGAAGTTGGTACAAAGCCACCTATAGCTGTAATTGTTGCATTCATTTTTAATTAATTATATTGTTATTTCCTTACTATTTTTTTATAAATTAAAAATATCATCAGAAATTAGGAAACGATAATAGAGGTATATCTAAACCTGCTGCCATAATTCTGGTTTTACTTTTATGAACCAAAGAATCCCAAAAACCATACCTTTGTGGTACCATTACTAAAATATCTGCATTATAATTCTTGATTTCTTTTTGGATCTCATTAATGACAGCATTAGACTTAACGGTCTTATAAATATATTTAACTTCTTTAAATTCTTCTTCAAGCGAAGAATTTAATAGTTGTAACTCCCGCTCCTGCTTGATATTATCTATTTTTTCATCTACGCTAAAAAACTCTAACTCTGCTCCTAGATTCCCTACAATATCTTTTAACCAACTAAATCTTTTTATAGAAGAGAAACTTAAAGTATCACAAGCGTAAAGTATTTTTTCTACATTCTTAAAGTGAGCATTTTTAGGAACTGCCAAAACTGGTATATTTATGTTTTTTATTACCGATGTTGTCGAATTCCCTAATAATTCCTGCTCAAAAGACCGTTCTGCCATTCCCATAACAACCAGTTCAGCATTAGTATCATCAATTATCGATGAAAGCTGATCTTCTAGAAAAGAATACTTGCAAAAACAACTTACTTCAATATTATAACGATCCGAAATTTCTTTTCCAAAAGTCTCCAGTTTCTCGGTAGCTTTCTCAATTTGTTTTTGCATCGCTTCGCCTGTAATATGAGCATTAGAGCTATGCAAACTCAAAGAAAAAGAATTAAACAAAACAAGTTTGGCACTTGTAGCTTTTGCAAGTCCTGCTGCATATGCTACAGCATTATTTGCAATAGCCGAAAAATTTGTAGCAGCAATAATAGTAAGTGGTGAGATCATAAATATATCAATTAAACAGTTATAATAGTAAAGTTATTTAATTAACTTTTTCGATTATAAAAAAAATACTGAAGAATCATTTTTTAAACCTCAACTGTATTTTTCTGTTCCTGAAAATGAATAGTCTCTACAAATGCGACCAGATACTATCTAAAAACTATAAAATAAAAGATACACAAACGGCTATAATAGAAAATCTAAAAATGTGCGGTAAACCAAGCCTTTAGAATAAAAACATTGGAAAATTACCAAAATTAAATAATACACTCCCTTATCATTTGGTATCCATAACTACCATTATCTATAGTAAGCTTTAAATACTTTAAACGCCATCCTCTTTACTCCATAATTTAAATAAACTAACCACCTCATACATTGACAAATAACCATCATATACACTGAGTATTCATCTGTTTAAATTACTTTATAAAGTCTCCTTTTTTATAGATGTCAATAAGTTCTAAAAATTAAAACTTGAATTATAAAGTGACAGTTGGGGTTACAGTTGGAGTTACATAAGTAGAAAAAGTTATAGATATAAGTAACTATATAAACCCTTTTTGTTATTATAAAACGACTATTTTCCGATTTAACCACCTACTTAATCTCCTTCTAGATATCTAAAAAAAACAAAACAAGTCCCTAATAATAACCACATTAAAAGGAAATCCTTCTAATAAGTCACCTATTTTTTTATTTTATTCTCTAAAAACATAATTTTTGCTTCCAAATCATTCACCCTTTCATACAAATCGGCGGGATTGGGTAATTCGAAAGATAGATGCATTTTATACTCCCAAACCTCTATAATATCTTTTGGATTAATTTGAAAACTCGGGTATTCTCTTCTATTATCGCTCTTACAATAAAGGCTTCCATATTTTTCAATACGGTTTAAGACACGTTTAACAACTATACCATCGGTTTTGGATACAATTACATAAACTCTGTCATCTTTTATATCTTGCGCCCAATTCTCTACCCATTCACCCACGACAAAAGACTTATCGTGTAATGTGGGATACATACTATGCCCAGAAATTTGAAACATCCTATATGTACCGTGACTAAGATTAGGAAAATTATAGGAAGGTAGCTTTTGTATAAACTTTGAGTCGCCATAACCTGTTAAATATCCTGCAGCGGCTTTTACCGGAACCAAAACAATATTGTCGCTCCCAGACTTATCAACAGTAACAACTTTTGGTATTTTACTTTGATCTATTTGTTCAAATGTATAATCTAAATCTATACTCTCGGAGTTTGACCTATTTTTCTTTCCTTTATCCAGAAGTAACCACTCGAAGTTTATTTCGAGTTTTTCTGATAATTTAATTAAAAAATCTATTTTCGGTAAGGTCCCATTACGATAATTTCTAATATTCGCTTCGCTAGTATCCATTGACTTTGCGAATTTAGAATTATTGTCGGAAAAATACTCTACCGCTATTTCATTGATTTTTAATGTTATATCCCCCATATCCATTCAAATAACATATTGTTCGAAAAAAAATTCGAAATTTTCTTTTTTAACTCGAAACATCTTTCGATATTTGCATTAACAAATAGAAAAAACCATTTGTAAAATCAAAGATATGAAAAATATTCTCCTGCACCCGAAACACAAAAGGAAAATAGCCGAGGACTTCGGAGTAAGTAAACAAACTGTCGATATGAGTCTAAGCTATGTCTTTAATTCCTGTAATGCCAAAAAAATCAGGCTAATAGCTAAAATCCTATTAATTCAAGAAGCAGAGAAAATTGATGATGAATCTGCGATAAGCCAATAGATAAAAAAGAAGCGAAACTATGTTCGAATACAGCCCCGATAATATCCTGTGTGTACAAGCTTCCTGGATTGTTGAAAGCGGAATAGTAAGTGCACCAAATTACAAACAACTATGCTCAAGAGGGCATCTTAAAAAAATTATTAAAGGCGGTAATGGCCGCAAAGCCTTAATCCAATTCGACACAATGAGATCTGATATAAAAAATAAAGTAATAGAACTTGCCGGAGACCCATATGCAAAGGTGACTACTATTACGTTTACAGATTATATCGAGCAGGATCAAAAGGCATATAATTTTTACAGAAACTATACGCTCGATAATGGTGAAGCTCTTCCTGAGAAGAATATTAAGGAATACTGCTGTAATGCCGCTGTTATGAATGCAATTAATACCATTATTAATTCAAAACTGGCACAACGTAAAGCTTTGGCAGGTTCGAAAGTAAACGTTTGGGAAAAAATTACCGAAATAGTTGCCGAATTACCCAAACATACCTATCCGCATACGTTACCAAAAAACCAAAGAATCCTTAGGAACAAGGTTAAGCAGTATTTAATTGATGGTTATATATTATTTATACATAAATCTTTTGGTTCTAAAAATGCTGAAAAAATTAATGATGAAGCCAAAGCATTTGTATTGGCTTGCTGGACAAACCCGGTAAAACGTGTAGCAAACTATACACAACTATTAAAAATATATAATCAAGAAGCCGAAGCGCAAGATTGGAAATTAATAAAATCCGAGCAATCATTAATTAATTTCTTAACCGATCCTAAAATAGAACCATTGTGGTGGGCAAATCGTTTTGGAGAATTAAAATTTAAAGAAAAATTCACAATGCCTTTCAAAACTGCTCTTCCATCTATGAGAGATTCACTTTGGTATTCTGACGGAACAAAAATTAATATGTATTACCAAGATTCTAACGGAAAAATGAAGACCATAAATGTATACGAAGTAATGGATTCTTATAGTGAAGTTTTTCTTGGATATCACATCTCGGAGAAAGAAGATTACGAATCAGGATATCAAGCTTTTAAAATGGCTATAAAAACCTCTGGTCATCGTCCTTACCAAGTGTCATTTGATAATGGATCGGGTAATAAAAAACTTCATAATGGTGGTTTTTTTGATAAGATTTCACATTTGGCAATAAAAACACAGCCTTATAATGGTAAATCTAAGACTATTGAAAGTGCATTTGGAAGATTTCAAACTCAGTTTTTGGCGCAAGAATGGAACTGGACTGGTCAGAATATCACTGCAACAAAAACATCAAGCCATCCCAATATGGAATTTATACTCGCTAACCCCGATAAACTTCCAACACTAAATGAGTTAAAAGCAGTTTACCTAGAAAAACGTACCCAATGGAACCAGGCGCTACATCCTAAAACGGGCAAACCTAGAATCGACATGTATTTTGAGAGTATTAATCCCGATGCACCAGTGGTTACACCATTCCAGATAGTAGATTTCTTTTGGATCGAACGAAATCTACCAATCACTTGTACCTCGTCGGGAGTGACTTTTAAAGAAAAGAAAATTCAATATGATTATGTAGTATATCAGGAAAATTCACGAGCAATAAATCAGGAGTGGCATTTAAAAAATGTAAACCAGAAATTCCATATCAAGTTTGATCCCGACGATATGAGCCTGATATATCTTTATAAAAAAACACCATTGGGATTAAAGTTTGTCACTGCAGCAGAGACTAAGATTGAAATACATCGTGGGCAACAGGAACAAGAAGATTGGGAAGCTCAATATTACAGAGACCAAATTGAAGCCACGAAACAAACGAGGATAGACATACGAAATAAAACCGAAGAGAATTTACAAAAACATAATATGAACGCTGAGAGTTATGGCTATACGAGTCCAAATTTAAAAGGAATTAACAGCAATAGGAAAATTAAAAAAGACCAGAGCAAAAAAAGCGAACTGGCAAAACAAAAAACCGACATCGCTCAATATCAAAAAAAAATAAGCGAAGCTGTCTTAAACCCTGAGAGTATCTATGACCTAATGTAAAATGGATTGCGAACTGAATTACCAACCTAAAAAACTATAAAAAACAACATTATGACAACAGAATTCAAAAATCAAGTTAAAGAAAAATTAGCAGGTTACATCGCTCAAAAAGGAAGTCAAAACAAAGCTGCCAATTCATTAAATGGTGTTTCTGCAGCCTTGCTTTCGCAAATTATGAATGATAATCATCAAAATATATCCGAGGTAATGTGGCGTAATGTAGCCTCACAAATAGGATGTAGCTCTAAAAAATGGTTTTGTGTAGAAACTACCGATTTTAAAATAATATCCAAAGTATTAGAAGATGCGCAGCAGCATGCTCACGTTTTTGCTTTAACAGGTGATGCTGGTTCCGGAAAATCAATGTCTTTTGAAATCTACACAAAAATCAATAAAAACTCTTATCTGTTAAGCTGTGCCGAGTACTGGAACCGAAAAGAATTCCTTACACAATTGCTTACAGTAATGGGTGTTGATTATAGTGGTTTTTCTGTTGCCGAAATGATGAATGAAATTGTAAAAAAATTAAAATCTCAGGAAAGCCCTCTAATCATACTCGATGAAGCTGATAAATTACCCGATACTGTGTTATACTTTTTTATCACATTATTCAACCGGTTAGAAGAACATTGCGGGATTGTTCTTTGTGCAACCGATCATTTATCTAAACGTATCAATAAAGGCATCAAACTAAACCGAAAAGGGTACAAAGAAATCAATTCCCGAATAGGTCGTCGTTTTATAGAGTTAAAAGGAGTCAGTTTTACCGATGTAACTCAAATATGTATGGCCAATGGTATTGATGATGTTAAATCTATAAAAGACATATTCACGGATTCTGAAGGTGATCTTAGAAGGGTAAAACGAAAAATTCACGCTGTAAAAAACAAAATTTGATGTCGTTAAAAAGAGCCGTTTCAGTTGACGAAATAACGAAAAAGAAGTTCATCGAATTAGATCTGCCTCTTGAATTTAAAAAATTACTGGGAACTCCCGAACGCTCCGGAATATGGATTATATGGGGCGAGAGTTTTAATGGTAAAACGGGGTTTTCACTTCAATTGGCAAAAGCTTTGACAAAATCCGGAAGGGTATTTTATAATACCCTCGAGGAAGGTGCCCGAAAGTCAATGCAAAATGCAGTTATATCACAAAATATGCAAGAAGTAAAAAGGCGCTTCCTGATTGGGAATCGGGAAAATATTGAAGACTTAAAAGAGCGCTTACGCCGAAAGAAATCACCTGATATAATTTTCATAGACAGCCTACAATACACAGGACTTACCAAGAAGGAGTACAAAATGCTCAAAGAGGAATTTCATAATAAGCTATTCATCTTTATAAGTCATGCCGATGGGAAAAACCCCGAAGGCTCTCTTGCCAAGTTTGTGAAGTATGATGCCGATGTAAAAATTCGGGTCGAAGGATACAAAGCGATGTGTTTATCGCGTCTTGGAGGAGATAAAGAGCCTTATGTAATTTGGGAACAAGGAGCAGCACAGTTTGACATTAAAATAAAATAATCATGCCAACAACTAATAAAAAATTACAAATGAGTACCGAAGATTACGAAAACATGCTCTTAGGATCTTATGCCAGATGGTGTGAAAGCGTAACAATTAATACTCGTGAATATCAAAAAGTTATTGCTAATGCAAAAATTAATAAATGGTACTTAACAGAGTATGCTAAATGTGAAGCTGAATTTAACTCTTTGACTCAACGCTATGAAAAGTTGGTTACTGCAGAAGATTTTAAAAGATGTTATAACAACTGCACTTACAAGATGTTCAATCTAAGACCATCGGCATTGTTACAGGAAATTAAAAAGACACCAACCGTAAGCTCCCTAAAAATTCACGATGTAAAAATCTCTTCTCTAACCTTTAATCAAAATTAAAATGACAATTTCTCAAATAGAAGCCAAAATACAGGAATTAGAATCCTGGTTAATTGATAACCCTCATAACCCTCAACGTGGTTTGATAGAATCTGATTTAAAAAAATTAAAAACCCATTTAGAACAAAAAGATTATGAATAAAGATCAAATAAACAATCGCATTGCATTACTATATCTATCCCTACAGTTCTGCTCTGAGCAAATGAAAATGTTTACTGCTGGCGAAAGAATTTGTATTAACCAGGAACGATTTCAATGGATGCACATTCTATCAGATCCTGAAGCTGAACCTCGTCCCGTTTCGGAAAGCATTGAAACCAAAATAAATGATGTTATCCGACTGATCGAAGTCTATAAATTCAAACCATTTAATCCAGATCCTTTTACCTACGAAATAGTTAATAAACAATAAATAGTAAATACTCTATAATTATGAACACAGTAACAACATCTGAAATGAATAAACCATTTGCTTTAACAGGATACTCAGCTCAGGAATTAAAAGAAGCATTAGCAATTGTTGAAGGCAAAAAAAATGAAGATCGAGAAGCCTATAAAAAACTTGTAGCCGAGACTGTCCCAAAAGCCATGTTTAAGTTATACACAACCTCGGAAATGATAAGCAATGCAAAGACGGAAACATTTCAATTCTTTGAGAATATCCTGGATTTAAAAAATCAGGTATATGGCTTAAAAGAAAAACAAATGTCACATACATTCTCTATCAATAAGGAAGAAATTACTATTGGATATCGCATTAATGATGGCTGGGATGATACTGTAAGTGCTGGAATCGAAAAAGTTCAAAACTATATTTCTTCTCTATCTACAAGTCCGGAAAGTGCTGCTCTGGTTAAAATTGTTTTTAATCTCTTAAAAAAAGATGCCAAAGGAAACTTAAAAGGCTCCAGGGTTCTGGAATTACAAAAATTAACCAGAGAGTTCAATAACGAAGAGTTCACCGATGGTGTAGAAATTATTGCTGCAGCTTTTAAACCTGTACGCTCTAGCTGGTATATCGAAGCTAATTTAATTAAAGACGATGGCTCAAAAACGAATGTACCATTGTCTATGTCATCGGCAAATTTTTTAGGAGACTATTCTTTTGATTTCTTTAAACAACCAATTGAACATGCAAATGCAATCGGGTAATAGTTTCAGCACCATAATCTTGTTGGGGATTCTATTAATAATCACCAACCTAAAGCCTATAATGCTATTTCGTGAATGGCTATCATTTAAAATAAATACAACTTTTAAACAATACAAAAATGAACGTAAAGATAAAACCAATTACAGACCATGAAAGTTATGAGGTAAATGGTCATACCATTTTTAAAGATACTAACGGAAACTGGAGGTGTAAAAACGATTTATCGCATAAGGAGCTTCATGCTTTTGATCAATATGAAAGTATAGTCATTAAAAACCCCAGGTTTAAAAAGCATACCAAAGCAACTTACAAAGGTTAGTTAATTATTAAAACCCAGAAAGAATGCAAAAAATTAAATTACCAATCCTTTATACCGGCAATGGAAGTGCGATAGAGAATTATAATAAAATTAATTCGGGTTTTGTTCCCTCCCATAAGGAGGAGACAAAACCCGAAAACTGGGGGTTATTTGATAAAAACAACCAGCAACATAAAACCATTCTATCCCTCATGCGCCAAGCTCAATGGACAAGAGCGCACGAGCGTCATGCGGAGGTTGCAGACTTAAATCGATTAAGCGAGTTTTTAAAAAGTGATAAATCGCCGGTTAAAAAGCCTTTAAAAGAAATGACTTCGAGAGAAGTCTCAAAAATAATAGTGGCATTGATAGAAATTGTAATCCATAGATTTAAATAAAATGGATCGAATGGTTTTGCTGCTGGTATATTAAGTATTTAATTCATTTTTTTATTGTAAAACTGATCTATCCTTTAGAACAGCATTGAGAAACTTTTTAAACAGAAATCCTATTATCGTAAATTATTTCGAATTGGTCTTTAATCTAACGAAAACTATTGCGAATGTTTTTAATTCCCTACATAACATTCCTGAAATAAGCAAGCGCAAAACACTATACAACTAACTAATTACCAATTAATTAATCGTTAAACAATTGCTATTATCATTCTAAAAAGCTTCGTGAAAAGTCGCCTTTTTTTATTAATTTTTTTATTTTATTTTTGTCCATATGTCAATATCAATCAATAGAAGTTTAGGTATACAAAGGAATAAGCTGTTGCGTTACAGACTTATCAAGGAGTTGTACCAAAAACACAAAACAGATGATATTCCTACTACTGTAGTATGGCGTAAATACATTTGCCCAGTCTACCCTATTTCCCGAACCACTTTATACGAAGTTCTTTGTACTCCAGTAACTTCCGAACTTAAAAAAGTAGAGGAAGCAATAAACAATCAGACCAAACTTTCTTTGTAAATAATTAATCATTACCAATAATATAAATGGCTTCATGTATTTGAAAGCCATTTTTTTTTGCTCTTTACTTTACACATTTAGTATTGTTCCTTCTTTTTACTATATATGTCTTTTTTTAAAACTACTTCTCCTTTTCATTTATCGATACCTCATTTCGGGTCCAATTTCCATTCGCGAAAATATTCTTAGAAAAACGCACTTTTATCTCATTTTCTTTCAGATATATTCCTAATTGTTTCAGCAAAATTGCATTATTATCAGCTTGAAAAAAAATACGTGTAAACTTGCTTTACAACTATGTAAAGTTGTGGTACACATGTGTTAGAACGCCGTACATCGGTTTTTTTAAGACCTTCTTTAGGCTAATCTTTGCCATCTCAAAAGGGAACAACTGCCATAATCATAACCGGAAAGTTTGGGCTGGACTACCGATAAAATAAATGCAGTTGTTTCTCTCCAGAGAACATCTTAAGAAAATATTGAAGTCTTTTTTAAAAACATTGCATGGAACAATTTTTATACCCCACCCTTACCGCATTTTTTGCCGCATTAATTACCTGGTTTTTCTCGAAGAGAAAATCATTGGCCGAAGACAGAGCCGCCGAACTTGATAACGCTGTAAACGCAGTTAGGTACTATCGGGAGTTACTAGATGACATTTCAGCCCGATTAACAGCTGCTACCGAAACAATTAAAAAGATGGAAATACAACATAGAGAATTAATGCTGATAAATCAACAATTGGTTGATGAACTGCAAAAATTCAAACAATTAAACGGAAAACAAATATGACACTTGCCCAAAAAACTCTTGAAATTGCCATTGCCCAAATTGGTGTGGAGGAAATTCCAAAAAACAGTAACTCAGGCCCTGAGGTCGAAATTTATTTAAGAAGTGTAGGTCTTACCAAAGGATATTCATGGTGCATGGCTTTTATTTATTGGTGTACCCAAAAAGCATCCCTTCAAATAGCAGTTAAAAACCCTTTAAAGAAAACCGGTGGCGTACTGGATCAATACAATTCGAGACCACTTTTAGTAAAGACTATCCCTCAGCCGGGAGACATTTTTATACTGGATTTAGGAAAAGGCTTAGGACATACCGGAATAATCGAAAAGGTAGTCGGAAATATACTTTATACGATCGAAGGAAACACAAATGATGATGGAAGTCGTGAAGGTTATAAAGTATGCCGAAGAAAGAGAGATATTAAAACGATCAAAGGATTTTTAAGACTATAAAATCAAATATAACATATGAACAAAAATTTAAACCGAATTGTTTTTTTGTTTTTTTCTGTCTTAGTACTGGTTTCGTGTAGTAGCCCGAAACCGGTTCTAAGCGAAGACAAGACAAAGACCATCACCATCAAAGAAACACTACATGACACTGTTTTTAAAATAGAAAAAGACAGTAGTTCCTTCAGGGCACTATTAGAATGTCAAAACGGTAAAGTAGTCCTGAAAAATGTTACTCAAGCCGAACCAGGGCGTACATTAAAAAGCCCAAGGGTTCGCCTTGAGAACAATAAACTTAGCGTAGACTGCGAATTAAAGAAGCAGGAACTCTACGCCTTTTGGAAATCTCAACAAGTAAAAGAAGTCGAAATAAAAACAGTTCGAACGACAGAATTTACAAATATTTTAACCTTTTGGCAAAAAGTACAAATCTGGTTAGGGCGTGTCTTTCTCCTGGTATTGGTTTATTACTGTTTTAAAGTTTACAGCAAATTTCATAGATTAATTTAACAAGTGACTAATTGTATAAAATTAAAGATATAATTACATTTTGTTACTAAATTAGCGCTAACAAGCTTTTATTCAATTGATCCAATGCAGTAATTTGATCGTAAATTGATATTGCTTTGTGTAAAAGCTTTTTTAACCAAAATTTAATCTACCTACTATGAAACACCTATCAATACTTTATTTTGCATTGTTATCATTTTGCATCTCAGCTCAGGAAAAAACAACCCATGCAATAAAAATATATGTAGAAGATGCTGAAACAGGAAAAAATATTGATGATGCTAAAGTAACTCTTGAAGGCTTTGAAATTCCAGCGATTACAGCCAAATATGATACAAAAAACAGGTATTATTATTTTAATGAAATTCCAAGCGGTTATAATACCGTTATGAGTTATCATAAAAAATATAATGAAAAAGGGTTTCAAAATGTTGCGGGATTGCCTGAGGAGTTGAAGTTACAATTACATACTCCTTTTAGAGTGAAAATCCCTAGTGATAGTAATCATTTTTACAAGGAAGACGATTATCGTATTTACATATTATTTAATGACACTATTTTAAATACATTAAAAACCTGCCCCGATTTTGATTCGAAGTCATTGTGTCTTGCTAAAGAATATATAATGAAATTCCATAAAAATCTTATTGTTAAAGATGAATTGAGTTTTGGTACTTGGGGTTTAAATACTATAGTAGTAAAGAAAAAAAACAAAAAAAAGTTTAAAAGATTTAATGACCTCGAAATTAAAAAAATAGCAACTGATAAAAATATTCTTGCAGTTTATGCCATCCTTATGCTAACAAAAGATGAAAAAAAAACATATTTCGATCAAGACGGAACTCCAAAATATATCCCAAAATATATTAAATATATTCACTGTGATACTCTGACAAATAATTATAAAAGCAATCCGTCTTTAGCAATTGAAACAATCAAAGCTTCTGAAGTATCACAACAGGGAAAAAGAAATAATTCTTCCTCAAATATATATAGTGATTTTAAAGAAAAATTAAAAAATGGTCTGATAAAAAATAATGTTTATGAACGTAACAAGAAAGAAATTGATGTTTTATCCAATTCTGATCAAATAAGAATTAGTAATGGCGAATTATTAGATAATTTTAATAATAGTGATACAATAGTAGTGAGCTGCCAAAAATTAAAAACTATAACAAGCATACCTACTGATCCAAATTATCTAAAACAATACATAGCCACTTCCGATATTTTGTCATACAATGAAATTAATAATCTTTCTTATAAAAACGATAAATTTTATTACCAAATTAATTATGATTTGAATGATATTCTTGAATACAAAAAAGAAAAATTTCTTATTGATTTAAAAGAAACTACAAATAACGAAATACAAATTTATAAGCTAAACAATAATATAGCATCTCCATTAGGCACAATGGATTTAATAGAATATTACAATTTATTAGGGATTAAAGCACATCAAAAAATCGAAAAAAATATTAAAAGATGATTACAGTAAATAACAAATTTTTTAATCAACAATGGGGATTAAAATTAATAAACATCGAAGACGCCTGGAGTTTATTAAATAATTCTCAACCACTAAATGGTAGTCTAACTGAAAAAGCTTTCGGCAATCCAAATATTAATGTAGTCATTGTTGATAATGGGGTTGAAACAAATAATAACATTTCTGTTCATAAAAGCTTTCGTGGACAAACTACTAGTGGTAACCCTAAGTTTTTAAAAAATATAGCTTTAGAAAATAATACATATTTTGACTTTAAAGATTATTTAATAGGTTCTCACGGAATGGGAGTAAGTGGCATAGCTATGGCGAAAGCACATGTTAATAATTTATCTTCTTATAATGGAGAAGGTGTTGTTGGAGTTGCTCCAAATTGCTCTTTTTATTCTATAACCACAGAGAAAGATATTCAATTTAAACTACTCTCAATGTTTGGATTAGCAGGTTTAGAATTTACATCTCCTAGTCAAGACGTACTGAACGATGCCTATAACATCAACACAGATAGAATTCTTATTAGCCCATTAATGAAACAAAGAGGAACACCAAATGCAGGTTCTAACCTAAACTTTTTCTTAAATGGTCTTTATGCAGATGTTTTTAATTTGAGTCTTAAAATTTTAAGTTCACCGAATTTAATTACTGAGAATTATTCAAAAATAATTTTTAATGAGATTTCTTTTTTTGGTAGAAAAGGAAGAGGCTGTGTATCAGTTATTGGCGCGGGTAATGATGGTCAAGATATAGAACCAAGACCTAATGAATTTTTGAATGAACTTGCATCTAGTAATAAACCTATGATTGTTGGGGCAGTATCAGTTGACAATACATACAATTGGCTAACTAATAATCCTCCCGCAAATGCAAAAAAATCAAATTACAGCAATTATGGTGCGAGAATAGATATTTGTGCTCCAGGAGGTGGAGAAATTGATGCCCCAGGATTTCCACCAGCTTTAGGACTTCAAGAAAAGAATTTAATTTTTTCTACTACCGTAAAAGGAGCTGGCGATCTATATTCCAATAGTCCCTTAAAACTAACATTAAAAACTAAAGTTAGTGCAAGAGAATTAAATCCAATAGATCCTGATTATTATGATTTTGTTGTTTTAGAATTTGACAACTCAAATGGACTCTTTGAAGGACAAAGAATTATTTTAGGAGAATTTAGTACTTTAAATAATTATGAAATGTACTATGTTAACGGCGTGTTTCCTTCTAATCAAATTGCAATAAAAGGAATGAAGAAATCAACCTATTCTAATTTAGTTGATTCAAGTGGCACAGGAACTAAATCTATTGTTGAATTCTCTCCAATGTTTACGAAAATTGTAGCTATAACCTCAAATAGAATTATTAAAGTTGAAAATACAAAGGGAGCATTTGCATCCACAACAGATAAAATTTATATTGGCACTTTAGGTGATAGTTCAAGTGGAAGTACTAGAAATATTAGGAGTATAAATCCAACCACTAACGAAATAACTCTAGTATCAAGCATAACAGCTAATGTTGGTGACTTTGTCATTTTTCCTAAAAAAAATTCAGAAATTTTTTCAGGGAACACAAATGGAAGTAAAAAAATTGTTGTTCAAAATACTGAAGGTTTTTTCCCAGGAGGTCTTGTATATGTAGAACAATCAGATGCGTATTCAACCATTACTTCGGTTGATGTAAACACTCGAACAATTAATTTACAAGATCCTTTATTATATTCAAGTACGATTACATCCGGTACAAAATATGTAAAAAATATTGCTACAGGCGATATTACAACTGAATTTAATGGTACCTCGGCCGCTACTCCATTTGTTTCTGGAGTTGCTGCATTAGTCCTTTCGGCAAATAATAATTTAAGTGCTGCTGAAGTTAAACACATTCTTCAAAAAACAGCATCTTCAAGTAAGACAGTTTCTGGGACAACAATACCAAGTTATTCGTTAAATAGTGACGGATATATGCATAATACACATTATGGAACCGGATTAGTTGATGCCGGTGCAGCCGTTCAACTTGCTTTAAACTGGCATACCTCCACAACTCTTCAAAAGCCAAAGATGGAAATCGCAGATAAGCTAAATGCTAATATAATAGTAAATGTTCCTGCATCTGATCCAGTAATCAGTCCTGATATCTGGATAAAAGCATTTGGTGATACTACTACTACTTTACCTACAGGATCTATACCTATTAACACAATAAAAACATTAGAAGATCAGATAATTTATGTTAGGGTTAGAAACACTGGTAATAGACAAAGTTTCAAAGAATGTGATTTGAGGGTATTAATAGCATTTACTGATGAAGATAAACCAGCTTTCCCTTTTCCTTCAAAATGGTTTGATCAGTCTGATGTAAAACTCTTAGCAGTTAAAGAAATTCCAATTATTGCTCCAAGATCAGAAGCCATTATTCAAGTAGAATGGAAAAACATAGCTGCCTTTTGGGATAATTTTAATCCTTTACCAACTACAAACGGCATTTTAACGCCTGGGGGTTTGAGGAAAAGAGCTTATATTTTAGCTCATATTGCACCATTTGATGGGTTAGAAATAGAAGTCATGGGAGATAATATCAGAAATAATAAGCAATTGTCCTATAAAGAAATTATAGTGACTCATAATGGAATAAATAACAGAACATCTTATATTCCTGGAAATCAATTAAATATTACAGTAGGAACAGATATTATCGAAAAGTTTTTTGATTTGACCATCGAAAATATTCTAGCCTCAGGATTAGCAACATTAAAAATTAAGGCAACTAGAAAAAATAGATTAGATCATACAACTGAAGAAGTTATATATAAAAGAACAGGAACAGTTTGGGCACTAGAAAGTGGTAGTCCTGATTGGATTGCTTTTCAAACACCAACAGAAGCTGATTCTGTACATACAAACTATAAAAATATGACCTTCCCACATAAGTTAACCATAAATGAAGAGGAAGAAGAAATAAAATTAGAAATCATAAATACCTAACTATGTCAACAGTATTCGATTTTACATATACATTAAATAGCGAAACCAGTCAAAATGAAGTTTTGAATAATGCTATTGCAGCGACAGCTAAAAAAGAATATGAGCCTACATCTCACTTTTTTGTTGATGAATCTCAACTTTCAAGTACAGTTGTTGCAAATTACACAACGGATGCCTTTGGTCCCGTGACGGGTAGTTTGACTACAAAGTACAGGACAACTTCAAAAATTAGAGCTACTGTTACAGATCCTGTAAAAGTTATGGCTATTTGTAATGGCCAAGTATTAATACAACCACAAACAGGAGATGCTACAAAAGTAAATTTGATTTTAAAACCATCTAATACTTACTCCCCTCTTAAAATTAAATACTTCATTTATAGAGGTGTTAACAAAGCAGATTTAATTGGTAATAATATATTAAAACCTTTAGTAAATGAAGGCACTGGTCAACCAACGTTTTTAGCAAAATTATGGAAGCAATATATTGCATATAATTCTACATTAATTGATCCAAATACAAAAGCTCCACTCCCCCTTCCAACTGAATTCCCTTCTTTTCTGATTGGGTATGACGAAACCCAATCAGACAATACACTTATCGAAAACTATTTCACAAAAAAGGATATTAATATTTCTTATCAAATCCCATTATGTACAGCAGGTGAGCATTTAGGGAATTTCACTGGGGAAATAGGACTCGATATTGTACTTGACCACGGTGATTATCAATTACAAAATCAAGAGGAATTATTTAAATTTGACTTAAAATTTGCTCGCGAGAAGGAGCATATTTTTGATACTACAGCAATTCCTTCTTCTACTCCTGTAAAAATAAAAAGATACAAAGAATACATTCATCAATTTATGGATGCAGCTGCTTTTTGGGGTTCACACATGGAGTGCGGAACTATAAAAACAATTGCCACTGATTCTTCTACAGACGCTACTATTAAAAAGGGGCTTAAAACTAATAACGATATTTTCACTAAGATTGTCAATAAATACCAAACTCAAAATAAGATATACGTTTACGTACAAGGAGAAAATAACAGAAGTTACAACTATTATGATTCTACTCGAAAAGTATTTGGTTTCTCCTCAACAGGACAGCTAAACGAAACTGAAGCCTCTGGTTGGCCAATTATTATTGAAGAATTAACTGTTACAGCAAGTACACCTCCAAAATACAAAAAGGGAATTTCTTTTAATTTAGAGTACAATATAGACACTAGAATTCCTGAACAAGAAAGACATGTTACCGTAGATGTTATTTCTCCTAATAATAATACATCACACTATCCATTATTAGAAAAACCAGTTAATCCGATCACACCGGCTACAGTTCCTGCGTTTTTAACTAACAAAACAGCACCTATTACAACTATACTTCAGGTTAATGAAACTAAATCATGTGCTACATTCTTGATATTGTACGGAAATTTAAAACAAGAGTTTCCATTAAAAAATTATTACAATAATCTATTCCCTGCAAATTTCAACACTAATTTTCTATTACCAAATGCAGAAATAGAAAATATGAATTTATGGGCAACTTATGATAAGAGCAGAATGATAAATCTTGACGCTGTTGTAGATATTGGAGCGTCTATACAAAACAAAGTTGTTTTTGATAATGGAAAAGAATCCAAAGATTCAGGAGCAGCTGTTCCAAGAAAAACACGTAGATTGTATATGGCTATTTTAAAAAGAAATTCTATACATGAAGTTGAATATGATCGTTTAAATATTGATACTATAACAGCCGGTATTGCTAAGAGTACTACGACACGTGAACAATACGCGCTAAATGTGTATAATAATACTGATTTTTCGGTTTTTAAAGGTACTTTTGAAGATGGACTTGATACAATAAATTCCTTATCATTAATACATAAAGATAGTTCCCTAAAGAAGAATAGTTTTTTCCATCTTGGAATTACCGATGAAGAGTACAATACATTGATGTATAACCAAATCAATGCTCGTGGAACTATACAAACTGCCACTACGGTAACTCAAAACTTACCTTTAGAAGCTGATAATGTATTTTTTCATCTAGAGGAGGATTTAACTTTCACTAATCGAAATGTTCAAAAGTTTAAAGTAGGATTTCGCTTTGAAGATGCAACAGGAAATATATCAACTTTATTTCCAACAGTTACAAATGAAGTTTTCGTTTATACAGTAGATGGATTTTATTTTTTCTCTAAAGAGTATTCTGCCTATCAAGAATATGTAGTTACAGATAGTACCTATATAAGAAATTACGAAGAAAAAATTGGTTTTGATAATATTGAGTCTACCTCAAATAAACGATATGAAGACTGGTTTATCGAAAAGGATATCAATATGAAGAATAAGGTAGATACATTTATTAATGCTCTTTCTCAAATTGATAATAATGCAAACTTTTACAATAATGTAAAAACATTGGTTGAGAATAGTGCTTTGAGTATTTGGAATCAAGCCATAAGTACAGTTCAAGCTAACAGTAATGCCAATCCAGACGACAGACCTCTTTATTGGGCTAGATTAAAAATGCAAGTAGCCCTAAAAAGTCACCCTTATTTTGGTGGCGGAAATAATGCAAAAGATTTAGACAACCTTATCCTATTATTTGAAGAAAAAAGCAGAAATTATACAAGCGTTATAAATGCTCCTGTTGGAACAAATAAAATTCTAATTACAGGATTTGATCCTTTTCAACTAGAAAATGATATAGAGCAATGGAATCCAAGTGGAATAGCAATTTTATCTTTACATGGTAAACTAATTAATAATACTTATATTCAGACAATGATATTCCCTGTAAGATATAAAGATTTTGACAAAGGATATGTAGAAAAATATATTTTTCCGCATATTGCAAATGTGAAAATGATTATAACTGTTAGTCAAGGGAGATATAGATTTGATATTGAAAGATTTGCCTCTAAATTTAGAACAAAAACTAGTACAGACAATCTTAATATTAAAAATACAAATCATATATTTTACCTTCCAAACGGAAATAAAATAGAACAAACTAGTTTAAGTAAAATCCCTGAATTTTTAGAAACAACTTTGCCAATTGCCCATATGATACCAGGCACTCTTGGAAATAATCGTGTAGTCTATAATCAAGAATATCAAAGTAACATATCGTCTCTACAATATTCATCTGCAAATTCTGGTATTAATAATTTATCCGCTCCCGCGATTGGAGAAATTGCACTAAATGGTTCTGGTGGTACTTACCTTTCGAATGAAATATTTTTTAGAGTTGCCGTATTAAGAAATCATTTAAATTTAAATGATAATCTAAAATCTGGTCATTTACATGTGCCTATTTTAGATGTAAACAACTATAGCTTAGCAGCTAATTTTATAGTAGAAACAACTAAAATCCTAAAAGATGCAATACAAAGTTTATAAAACAGTGCTGTTTTTTTTATTCTTATTTTGTCATAATTCAATTAAATCTCAAGTTTTCGGAGGTGACTTTTATATAACTTATGATAGGGCAAAGTATAATATAACAGCATATGGAATTGATAATGACAAAGCAGAGAATAATAAAACTATAGAATTTACTGAAAAAGATATTAAAAAAATTAAATATGATAAGCTGAAATTTATTTCTTTTCAGGACACCTCAGAAAACAGAAAAAAACAATTTTATGAAACCATAGCTTTAAGATTAACATCTAAGAAGAAAAAGCAAACAGAAATGTTGATTTTTATTACAGGTAAATTTTGGGACGTATTAAATTATACGTTGGATATTAATTTTGAAAAGGGCACTTATTGTATTTTTATTCCTATTTCTCAGAACGAACAATTAAATTTAAAGAAAACTGACGAAATAGAAGCTGGAACAAACATTACAAATTTATTGATTAAAATGTGATAATGCTATAAGATGTATCTACGTACTAGCAAAAATAAGTTCATCTTCATAAAATAATAAATACATTACAACTAAATCTAAGCAAAGAAGAACTCCCTTTATAACTTCTCTAGAAATATATTTTCTAGCTGTTTGCTAAAGAAAACACTCCATAATTATAAGACACAGTATTCTATCTCTCGATGAATAAAATTTAAATAACATCTACTAATGAAGTAGAAAGTTATAAACCAATCGATTCTACATATTACGAGATTAATTATCAAAAAGGAACTTACACTACAAGTTCCCCTAGTACTCCATTGTCTTTTTTTAACCTTAAATATCAGGTTTTATTAATTCTAAATCATTTAAAAATAAACCAGATAACACAAATAATAGAAGATTATAGAACCCAACAACTGCTCCGTAAAATAATTTACAAAACGGTCACCAAAAAAATAGAATAGAAATAATAACACAAATAGTATTAAAGACTATGCCAACAACGCCAACAGATTATAAATACTATCCGGCTTTATCAGATTTGATAAAACCAGAGGACTTACCCGATTTTTTAAGTTTTATTAAAGATGAACTTCAAGGAGTTTTTGATAAAATGTATTATAAAGATTATCAAACATCTAAGAGTACTACCGGTAGTAGCGCTTTTTATAGTTTAGATATTGTAAGCAGAAAAAAATTAGCATTCGAATTACCAGGAACTGGTGCTTTCTTTGTATTAAATCCTGATTATGAAGATAGTAAAATTTCCTCTTTTCCTATCACTGTTTTTTGGGAATGGGAAGTTATGCGTTACATAAGATATTTTAATGCAAATGGCTTTTCATTTTCTGTAGAAGATTTTTATGATCTTGGATTAACTGTTCTAAACATATCCGAAGAGCAAATAATCCAGTTGGCTATAAACACATTTGTAGTTCAAAGTAATCCTGCACTTTCAAAATTCGGTCAGCTTGTTCAGGATATAAATACCTTATACGGTACTGCCATAGCTATCGATGAAACTTCTAGCAATAGTTTACAAGAATTAATAGTTCAAGTTAGCCTTCTAGATAAAAAAATTGCTCCTGCAATATTTTCATTGTATTTATTATCGACCGATTTATCAGAGACAAAAGCAAAAATTAAAATCTTTTTCTCATCTTTTATTCCTGATGATATTGAAGAATACATTAAAAAAATTATTACTCCAAAATCCAGGATAACGCTCGAATTATCTGCTGCAATTGAGTTTCCAAGAAAAATATTATTGCCTTGGAAAAACAATGGTACCGAAAGAGATGAAGACGAAACGCATATTGCCAGATTTCAATTTGCCAAAGCACTTTTATATGCCGATACGCAAGCAGGAATAGGTTACAATCTAGAATTAGCAGGTACTCTGAACCCACAATTTTGCGAAATTGGAAGATCTGGTATGCTTATTCAAATAGAAAGTTTAAAACTTGATTTAAGTAAAAAAACAAATATCCCGGAAGCTGATGCCGATGGCAGACCAAATGATTTTGTTGGGGTATATGCCCGAGCATTATCTGTAACCTTACCTGCGAGATGGTTTCATGATGATACTGTTCAGGGTACAGCATCAAGCACATTGCGATTAGGCGGTTATGATCTATTAATAGGTACAGGTGGTGTTTCTGGAACATTTATGCTTGAAACAGTTCCTTCGGCTATTGTAGGAGGAACAATAGATTATTATGATAATGAATTTGATTTACAATTTCCTGTTACACTATTCCAAAAAAACGCAACAACATCTGTTGTAGAAGAAGTTAAAGTATCGAATATTAATGATTTAAAATCAAAACTATTCCCTACAACAACTACAAATATCCCTCCTTATTCATTCAAATTTCCTTTAACACTAACTGAGAAAGCGCCTTTAACGGGAGGAACAAAAACTTTTAAGTCGGCTATTGATTATCAAACGTATCTTAAAAGCCTGCCAAATGATAATGGTACAGACAGTGTTCCTACACTTTGGAAAACCATAGGTTCTCCAAGCAAAGGCTTTAGAGTTGGTTTTCAAAAATTCGACATAACTTTCAAGCAAAATAAAGTTGTTAGTTCTAATATAAAGGGAGCGTTAGAGATCAAGAAATTCAAACAAGGAGGTCAAGCTCTTCGCGTAGGTATTGAAGGTCATTTATATGATGATGGTGATTTTAATCTTACAGCTTCATTCGCTGAAGGAAGTAAACCAGAAGCTACTTTATTCGACTTTGTTAATTTTAAATTTAATAGTTTAGAATTAGGTAAAGAAGAAGATGATTATTACATCGGAACGGCTTGTGAAATTTCATTTTTGAATGAGACCATGAACCAGCTTATGGATGGTCAAAAAATCATTATCGAAAAACTCCGAATTTATAGTGATGGAAACATTGAACTTGAAGGGGGGTCTATTCCAATTCCTTTAAATATTTCATTAAATCTTGGACCAGTAAAAATGGCTGTGTCTAACATTAATTTTGGTTCTACTCAAATTAATGGTCGTAAATACAACTTTTGGGGATTTGATGGTGCCATTAGTATCAATCCATTAGGTTTGGATGCTCGTGGAGAAGGTGTTAAATATTACTATTGTACTGAAGAAGGTCATAAAGATTCGTTTTTAAGAATTCAAACTATCGAAGTCGATTTAATGATTCCGGGAACAGCAACTGCTGCCTCTGCGATGGCTATCATTCATGGTATGATTTCTCTTCCTGAACCAGGGAAATCTCCTGAATTTATGGGGGAGGTTTCTTTAAAATTACCAAAAGCAAAAATTTCTGGTGGTGTAGGAATGCGTTTTATGCCTAAATATCCTGCATTTTTGGTAGATGCTCATATCGAACTCCCTACTCCTATTCCGTTAGGATTTCTTTCTATCTCAGCTTTTAGAGGTCTGTTAGGTTTTAGATATGTGGCAACCAAACAAGCTGCAGGATTAACTACAGATAACTCTTGGTACGAATTTTATAAACATCCGAAACCAGGGATAAACATTAGAAAATTCAGTGGACCACCAGACTCTTTACAATATAAATCACCATTTTCTATTGGTGCTGGAGCAACCTTTGGAACTGTAGCCGATGGTGGACACGTCTTGTCTCTACGTGCGATGTTGTTACTATCTCTGCCTACCTTATTTTATATAGAAGCGGGATTAAACGTTATCGCCGGACGATTAGGTCTTATTGAAGATGATCCTAGTAATCCTCCGTTTTTTGCTATGGTTGCTTTTGGAGACGATTCATTGGAATTAGCCGCGGGAGCCGATTTTAGTATCCCAAAAGATGGCGGACAGATTTTTCAATTACATGCTTTATTAGAAGCTGGATTCTTCTTTAAAAATCAAAAACCTTGGTATGTAAATTTAGGATCCAGAAAAGATCCAATTATGGCCAGAATATTAACTCTATTCACTGCCAAAGCATTTATTATGCTTTCTGCTCAAGGAATTGAAGCTGGAGCCAGATTGGACTTTAAACTTGAAAAAAGCTTCGGTCCTGCCAAAGTAAAACTATGGGCTTATCTAGAGTTAGGAGGAAAAATTTCATTCAAACGCCCTCAAATGGGTGGTTATATTAATGCTGGTGGAGGTATACAGATTAAAATTTGGATTATAAATGTAGAGATTGTATTAGATACCGTATTCTCAATCGAATCGTTTAAACCCTTCTTAATCTATGCTAAACTAGAATTAAGAGTACGTGTAAAGATAGGCTTCATTAGAGTGAGTAAAAGCTTTTTAATAGAACTTCAATGGGATATTAACAGAGTGGTTGATCGTACTCCTTATAGCCCACTTCCTATGGGAACATACGGTGATGCACAGGACAATAGAACAGCCGACTCGGTAAAAGGAGTACATATGCTTACTAATCAGGCATTCTCTCTTAATTATTTTAATAGTTACCCTAGTAATGCAAGTGCTATTACAAAAATAATTCCCCTGGACACATATATCGATGTTAAAATGGCTAAGGGATTATTACCTAATCCGGAATTAGCCAAAAAAATTGGAGGTTATACTGGTGATGCAAAAAATTATATTGATATGATGCCTCCAGTTAGCACAGCAGGAGGAAGAAAATTGCGTCAGGTTAAACATCAATATTCTATTAAATCAATTGGAATAAAATCTTGGAATAGTACTGCAAATGCTTGGGAAGATTACCACCCTTTTGAAGCTGTTGTAGAGCAAAAGGATAGAGATAAGGTGAAAAATTTACCATGGGCTCAATGGCAAAAAGCTATTGATCAATATGATAGTATTCGTGTTTTGGCAACCAATCCTTTCTCCTTTTTAAGCGCTGGAGAACCTGGCTGGTATGTTCCGGAACAATACGGAATTACTCCATCTAAATTGTTCTGTGTATCTGAAAAAATAGAAAAAGAGCATACCGATTTTCTTAATAAGAGCATGGGAAAACGTTTTTATGTACCTACTCAATATGAGGCAGATAAAATCAATGGACTATTTTTTAGACTTATTGGAGATACTCCTGTAGTTTTGGAAAATAATAAACTTGAGGCTGGAGATTTCATGAGTATTACTGGAGAGGGCAACCCTTTTGGGTATAGAAGATCTCTATCATTTAAAAACTACAATCAGTTAGAAATTATATTCCCGGAATCGGCTATTGAACCTACTTTAAAACTTACCACTCTTGCCAAAGACGTAAAAATTAAAGCTTATACTGCTGTCACAGAAGAAAATAAAAAATTCGTTTCTTATAAAAAAGTTTTATTGAAAAAAACTGCTAATGCGATAGCTTCAGAGGAGTTAACATATACTAAAGCTGAATTGTTAAGTGCTATAACTTTACTTGATGCAGAAGATAATGCCATTTCAAAAACTAAAATAGATAAGATTGTAATTATTCCTTTATCGGCAAACGCAGAGCGTATTTTGGAGATTAGAAATAAACTCGCTTCTTTATTTGATAATACCTATGCTGATGCAAATGGAGAAGTCTCTATTTCTGTTCCAAGTGATATAACACAATACAATTTATTACTGGCAGAATTAGCACAATTAAAAGTAGCTGCTGGTAATGATACGCCAAATAGCACTCCTACTTCACTTACTTTCACTCGTTTTTATGGATATAAAGGAAAAGTTATTTACGCATTTGATAAAGTCTTTAAATATGATAATACCTATCTTATTTCATTTCATCCGCAGCCAAACACAACAGTTCTTATTCAAATTGATAGCAACGGAAGAATATTAAGAGAGCGTTTATTAAACGGCGTAGTAACTTCTATGCAAGTCGTAAATGGTAATTTGTTACTCACTCAAGCCATAGATACGAGACAATGTAAAGGAATTGGAGAGGCAGTTATTGACTATAATTTTGTAGTTGGTTGCCAAGATCCTCTTGCTGCAACAGCAATTATTGAACTTGATTCTGAATTAAATCAGAGTTTTGGAATGCAATATCTAAGCACCTATTCTTTAGGATTTAACAAGTTATTGCCATTAGATAACAATGAGCTTCTTTGGATTAATACTTTGAGTAATGAAACTCAAATTAACTGGGTTAACGGAAGTAATCGTGCTATTATTCATCGTGTAAAAATCAGTGAAATAGCAATTAAAATACTACAACATAGTGGTACTGAGTTTAGTTTGATTACAAAAGATAAAAAGATTATTCGTTTAAGCGTTAATACAGCTACTAAAGCAGTAACTGTAACTGATACAAAGGTAGTTTCTGACACTTCTATTACCGAAATTACTGATGCAATCATTGCAAATGGAAAAATCCTGATGTCGGTTAAATTGACAAACGAAAAATTCGGTTTAGCTCAAATTAACGGTACTGCCCTTGATATAGTTAAAAACGATACAATATTTGATTCTGTTGTTTATTTATCAAATAATACCTTAACAGATAATTCTATTATTGCTTATAATGAACATTATTTATTCGTATTTAATACTTCATTACAGCTTACAAGATTAATTGAAAGAGAAAATACTGCGGATAAAGCGTCAATCATTACTATCCAAAACGCTCCATCGGCGAATGAAATCCTGATGCTTTCATCTAAAAAGAATGAGAAAGGAATTTATTTCTCTCTATTTAATGATCTATTCGACAACTGTTCATTGCATCCGACAACAACTGTTTCGGTGACTTCATCTAACTCTGCTTTAGCAAATGGAACGACTAATTTAATTGAACTTGATGCTGTTACAAATTTAACCTATACAAGAGGAACTAAGACTTCTAAATTAATTACTGTAAATAGTGTTATCTGTTCAAAAGGAGGCAATAATAAGGATGAAGAATTAGAGTATACTACTTATGTACAAAGCATAGATTGGTTGACTAAAGAAAGTTTTTTCCATAATACGACCATACCTGGATCTGAAGCAGTAAAAGAAGACAATAAGGCTATGAAGGACGCAGTTCAAAACACTGTTCAACCTATTTGGAGACCAAATACAACTTATTGTTTAGATTTTGAATTACTAGATACTGTAGATGACAAAAATGAAACATCGTTTAAATACTATTATGGATTTAAAACTTTAGGGCCGGTAGGGCACTTCCCGGTTCCTGATCCTGTAACACCAGTTGGACAGACGCCTGCTCCGAAGAATGAATTAACAGATTTGGCAAAATCTCCATTAACATCATTAAGACAATATATAGATTACAACCGTTCTTACCCTAATGCCGATGGAAGCTTATTACAATCTAAACCAGCTTTTTATGGAAATGAACAATGCAAGGTTTCCTTGTTTTTCACCAATCCTTATGCTTATCATATGTTTAAAGACTGGGCGGAATATGGAACTAATAGAAAAGAAATGAAAGGCGCTTTAAACCTTATTGTTAAAGATCCTCTTAACGATGAACTTATTCCGTATCCATTGGGAGTAGAAAAAACTACCTATCCTAAAGCAGAAACAAAAAATGTAGCATGGGTAAGCGATAATGACCCTAGGATTCCTTTGGGTGTACAATTATTAAACAACTTTATCAAAGGGAAACCTGAAATGAAATGTACGCTGGAGATTGGTGATCCTTTACAACCAAAATCATATGGTTATACAGTAAAATTAACAGACTTAAAACCTTCGAAATTGTATACGATTTTAGCAAATAATTACTTTGATGCTAACCAAAATCTAGTCGAAGACAAAGCTGAAAATATTCTGGTACATCAATTTGGGTTCCAAACTTCTCGTTACAAAGATTTCAAAGAGCAAATAAACAGTTATCTGATTAAAGAAAAAGATGAAACAGGCGCTGTAATTAATTCACATAAAGCATTATTTGACATTAAGTTAAACTTAGCTCAGGATCAAATTCAAGCTTTATATGATGTAATTATTGCAAAAGCAAATCCTATGAGTGATGCTATTGCATTAAAGTATCAACATTCGTATGATCGTGCTATCGAGGGAATCTTAAAATTATCTCCACTTGATCCGGCTCAAAGTACTGAGGTAAATCGCATTATCGATACCAATACTGGTGATACCATAGCGCTTTTAATTCGTAACCCTGAACCATTTAACGTTCCTAAAATGCCATTAGAAGAAATTAAGGATACAGTTATTGTAGGAGATCCTGGTATCGAAATAATCAATGGTAAAGAAGTTGAATTATTTACTAAAAACCAAGCATACAAAGTATTGTATTCCAAAGATTACTCACAGGTTTTAATCATGCCTGATAGTAAAAAAATTACAGATACTAATTTAAACATCAAGTTTGAATATAGAATGTGGAATAATGAAGGAACAGCAGTAAATGGTAAGATACCACTAACAGTATTCGTTGATAAACAAGTATTAGAATTATAAAATATAAATCTTTAAAAACAAGAAAAAAATGAGTTCTATAAATCTTCAAGAGAGCCAATTCTCGGGTTGCGAAACATATATAGCTATCGTTGTCGATGAATCGGGTTCGATTAACCAAAACGAAGCAAAGCAAATACGGGATGGCTTAACTTCATTTATCAATTCTCAAGCTCAGAGTAATACCACTTTGTCGTTAATCGGAATGTCGAATGATGATGGCAATTTAAGATCTGACCATATTATTCAAAAAAAAATATCAAGTAATCAAACCGATTTTTTAAGTTGGGTCAACTCATTTGGCTCAAGACAAATTAATCCGCAATCCGATTATTGGGCATCTGGTATAGAGCTTATTAATAATTTACCTGTCACTCCGGATATTATTGTTATTGTAACCGATGGTTTACAGGTAAACAATACAAGCGTACTTCAAAATTTATACAATGATCTGAGTCAACAATCACGTATTTTTGTTTATGGAGTAACAGGTAATGATTCAGTAACATTTGCAGAATTAGTAAAGCCTCTTAATTTTTATTTAGGTAGAACAGCTGTGTTGAAGACCAGTACTATTTCTGCTATAAATTCAGATTATTTAAGACGCGGTGATTTTCTTACTTTGGGTACTGAGTTAAACCAGCTTACTACTGATTTAGTTAATGCTCATATAGGTTGTAATGCCAAAGTATCTATTGTAGAAAATAAACTAGTCTACCCTGTTTTGACCAAAGGAACTTTAGTCAATCAAGAAACTGGGAGTTTGGTACTTAAAAATAAAAGTTTAGTTGATTTAACACTGGTTGCTGGTACAAAAATTCATATTTCGGCTGCTTTAAATGGCTTGACCCTCACTCTAAGAGATACAGTTATTATACAGGCTCAATCTCAATTGGAAGTTGCAATTCAAATTAATGGCACACCTCTAGTTAATGGTGATTTTTCGGAATTAATTGCACTGCAAAAAGTCATCAACCACAATAAATTTACTATCAATTTTAATGTAATAAAGAAACCGGTTGTTGAAATTTCGCCTAAGACATCACTACAATCGACTAGTTTGCAAATTACTGCTGCAGGTTCAAAAGGAATTGACAGTACAAAAGGAATACACCTCCGTTGGTTATTGGCTGGAGAATTAGGAGAAAAACACCTTCCGAAAGGAGATTTATTTACAGGTGAAAAATCTAATTTTAATAAACCAGATGATTTCGTAAAAGTGTACAGAGCTCCTTACACCAAGATTAGTTCTACTTTAAATTTGAGTCTGAAACCACAGTCAATAGATAATAGTAATGCGCTATGGGTTTACAAAACAGCTAACCCTGCAAGATCATTTTATGTTTATTTTAGAAACGTGGAAAAATACTTATCAGTAAAACTTAGTATTAATCCATTAACAAATCCTACAGGTTTTATTCAGGCTTACGGAAACAATGTTATCGAAATTGAAAACAAGAATGAATTATTTTTTGCCGCAGAATTAAACTTTAACTCTGTAAGTAGTTCTAGTATTGTTAGATTAGAAACCTTGTCTGTAGCAGAGAATACTATTACAGCTGCAAAAAGAGTTACTAACCGTAAAACATATTCTTCGACTCAAATAAATGCAGTTCGCCTAGTAGCCGAAAATGGTAGAAGCATACGCTTTAAAGCTAGCAATTGTATGTTAAACGGAATCAACTTTGAATTCTATTCCGATTTTATTCAACATGCAAATGATAATGGAAATTGGGATTTAAAGGGAAAATATGCATTAAGTGAAAACGATACAACAGTATTTGAACAATTAGAGCCGCAGCTAAATGCTGTTCATGGAAAATGGTTAAAATACAATGATGGTGAATATGTAAATATCAATAATTACAAAGATAAATGGCAACGTGCAACAGTAGATGGTGATAAAAATATTAAGGAAGTTCTTAAAAGCTACATTGAATTAAGCGAGATTCCAGATAACCCAACTGCTTTAGAAACTATTAATTTTGGAGATACAGTAGAAGGAACTCCAAATACCAGTGAAATATCTAATTTGGATTTATTAAACATTGCTGCAAATGATTATCATATTGCACGTATGTTAGGACTTGGTTGCATCGATATCGATAGTACTATTCTATCTGGGGAATTTGTTTATCTTACAGAATATACAACTTTTAAAGATTTAAAAGGTGGCTTGGAGCCGGTAGAAGTCCAACATCTTTCTATGAGTATTCCAACTTCTGTTGCAACAGAACGCATGTCTCTTCCAGTGCAGTTGAGCAAAATTGTACCAGGATTAAATATAGATTCAGAGGAAGATGAAACTGCAAAAATTACAGATCCAAATGGGTATAGCTTTGATGGAAAAAAAAGGTATGTAAGTTTGTTCATGGACGACATAAAGGATTATGATATTGATACTGATTTCTTTAGTTCTTCATTGGAATATGATGGAAGTACATTTACGTTTCCTATTTATGTAGGTGTAGATTATAAAATTAAAAATATTGATCCTACATGGGTAAAACCCGAACTGGCATACGATTCAGACTATTACAATGTCAATAAAGATTTAGAAAGATCATCTTACGAACCGGCACCAATTATCATTCCCGAAACAGGAAAATCAATTTTAAATATCCGTCAGGAAAAAACAGGAAAAAATACATATGTATATCAGGGATATGGTATTAATATTTTTTCGAGAGCCACATCCGGTAGGCAAATAAGCATTGAATCTGATATTAAGCCTACAAATACCTTAATGCCTCCTAGTGGTATTAATACACTATTGATTACTCCGGAAAATCCATTGATGTTTACATCAAAAATGGAACAGGATCGCTTAAAAAAGATTACTGGAACAGATAAAACTTTTATTCGAATCCTATATGATTATTATTCTATTCAGGAATTATTAAGCTATAGTATTCCTACTGGTATGACGCAGGAAGATGCTGAAAAACCTAATACTATCTATCCTGATAATGAAGAAATATTTGCCGATTATTTTAAGCTCTATTACAGAGATGGTCTTCCTCAAATAGAATATGCACAAATTACTAACATTCAAAACAATACCGAAAATGATATTACTTCAATTATTAAAATTAAAGATTACACAGTTCTTAGCAGTGGTGAAAAAATTAATGTCACATTAAATACCACTAATAAAGATAGATTTATCGGTGGAATTCTAACCATTGGAGATCAAAACTATGTTATCGATAAAGTTGCTGTTTTTAACGACTCTCTAGGCAAATTTGACTATGCAAATGTTCATGTTCTAAAAAAAGAAGTTAGTGATAGTGTTCTTGCAGAAGGGGAAGCTACAGTAGATTCTGAGCAAATAAAGGCTATTAAAATGCCGGAAAATGGCTTATGTGCTTTGGTCGAAAATATGTTAACACCATCAAATTGGCATCAACCAGGACCACTTAATTTTCAAGTTGAATATCCTACAAATTTAAAAGCTGTTCATAGAGAAACTATCCAACCTAAGGATAGTCAAGGTAGTGGAGACATACAAATAGAAAAAACAAGAGGAATTTGGAAACCAGCAACAATTGAAAGAGCTCTTGAAGATGCTTATCAAATGGATGTAAACGGAAAATATGTATTAGATGTTAATGAAAATCCAATACGATTACCCGAAAAGAAACATTTGGGACTATATAAATTGACTTTCTCTGGCTATAATCTACCTCAACATCCACAATATAAAGGCGAAAATGTTGAAAATTCGGTAGAATGGTCTAATGGTACTGTTCGATTATTTACAAAGAGCTCGGTGGAACCAGGAAACACTGTTCCGGTAAAATCCAGAAAAGAGTTTAAAGTAGTTTTAACAGAGAATATTGGAGGTACGGGAAATTTAGTACTCTATATCAATGACACCAGTTTTAAATTAAAAGAGGGTGGCAATTACATAATGGATCCAGCTCATGATGAAATCATAATTGGTGAACAAAAAGCAAACTATTATCCAAGTTATAAAGTATCTCTTTTTGCCAATCCTGCATATGGTTTAACCTCGGCAAACATTCTTCCTAGAGAAGACGAAAGTACCCATTATTCAATTTTCGGAATTAGTAGTCACTCTAATTTGTTCAACTATGATTCAAAAATTAGTGTGCCAAGTCCTATGTATGCTGTAAAAATTGAGGAACCTGTTAAACCCGAAGAAGTAGAAGGTGGTTTATATGCTACCCGACCGGATTTCTTTAACCGTTCTACCTTTACGCTTACAAGCAAATATACTCATAAACCTTATGGTGTATTACATTATAGAGCCAATGATGAAGCTTTATTAAGTGTTTTATATAAAAGAACTACCATTAATACAATCCGCGAAGAGCTAAAAAAACTTGGTGGTAATGATGAAATTTATTTTGCCAACAGATGGAAAAACTTTTTAAACTTTAATGATCTCGAAACACAAGCAAATTATGGAACATTCCCACTTGTAGGAGAACCGGATAAAAAATATCACTTTCCTATTCCGGATAATGAACAATTAAAGGACGCGATTAATGATTTTATTAAATGGCATAACAAGTCGCAGGGAAAAACAGTACCGGAAATTGATAGATTAACAGCACTTAATCAGCTATTAATCTCTACTGATCAAGGAGTAGAAAAGAATCTATTAGCCATTCATTTTATCGAACAAGCTATTCATACCGCATTTGTACCTCTTACCGAAGTACCTGTTATCTATGATTATATTAATGATAATAGTTATGTACCTATCAATAAAAAACAGACGATCAAGGATAAAAATGGACATACTTTAAAACCTACTGATCCAGATTTTGATATTGCGCCAATGATGAAAATCACAAATGCAGCGCAAAACAGAACACAGTTTACGGATTTTAATCTCGATGGAAACTCTCAAAACGTTTATTTCTATGGAGTACGTGAAATGGATATTAAAATGAATTTTAGTGAATTTAGCGCATTTTGGGGCCCTGTTAAATTAGTGCCTTCAAATCCTCCTCAAACTCCTGAAATTAAGAGAATCATGCCTGTTTTAGAAAACCCTGTTTTAGGAATCAAACCTGCCATCCAGATAGAATTAAATGCATATCAACCGGAGTATAAAATCAAGAAAATAAACATCTATCGTGCTACTTCGATGCTAAATGCACAATCGATAAGAACCATGTCTCCTGTTAAGGAAATATTAATTGGAGAAGATACTCTATCTACCGATTTTGATAATACCTGGACCGTATATGATGAATTCCAAGATTTAGAAAATATCCCTTTTGGAGATGGGCTTTTTTATAGAATTACTGTTTCTCGCGAAATTGAATATGCCGATCCTAGTTCGACTGATTTGAATCCTGTTGTTAATATTGATTATACGCCATCCCAACCATCAAAAATTACTGCCACAGTGATTGCTGATGCTATTTTACCCCAATCACCAGTAATAAAAGCTACCGGAGCTCCTACAGGAACAAATGGGGCAATCTTAAAACCTGTTATTTTTAATTGGGAAAAAACAACTCATAATGGTAAATATCATCTCTACAAGATGAATAACCAGGGAAATTGGGATAAGATTCATGAGGTTGTTTCTAATAATGAAACTATAACTCTGCCTTTACAGCAGACCAAATTAACAACAGATGAATTAATCATTAAAACTGAAGATGGCGAAAGAGTTTACCATCATTTCAAGGTAGTCTCTGAAAATTCTTCAGGTATGTATAGCAGCGAAGAAAAAATCCTAACGCTCTAAATTAAAGAAGACCAATGAATAATTTCATTGGTCTTTAAAACTGGTTGATCAAATAAATACTTATAGCACGAAAATAAAATTAAAACAACATGGCAACAAGCAGAATTAGCATTAGCAACAAATTTGAAAACGGTGATATCCCTTCACAGAGTGATTTCGGAGAAATTTTTGATAGTTTCGTTCATAAAGATGAAGACAAAGCCAATTTTCAAATGGTCGAAACAGGAACCGATGACCAACATTATGTAACTCCGGCTCTATTAAAAATCGGTTTACAAAATATTGGTATTATTACGGGTAACTGTTATTTACCGAATAAAGAATACTTCAATAATTTTAATGGCACTACTATCTTTTTAAAAAAATCGCCTATTAACTTTAGTGTTCAGGCATTTAAAAATGGACAGCTACTTCTTGAAAAAGAGGATTACACTATTAATTATGCGACAGCAGTAATTACATTCTCTGCAACAGTACCAATTAGAAATATAGAGATTGATTATTGGTATAAAAATACTGGTCCTATTCCTGGTAACACAGACATTACTAACGTTGCTGGTAAACCATATATCGGAGAAATAAAATGTTTAGCCTCTCCAACTGGCCCAAAAGGCTGGCTTAAATGCGAAGGGCAGGAATTATTAATTAGTGAGTACTCTCAATTATTTTCTGTAATTGGTGTTACCTATGGAGGTAACGGTACAACGCATTTTAAAACGCCAAATTTATCCGGACGCTCAATTGTTCAGCCAACTACAAATATAGTATTAGGAAGTGTTGGTGGTAGTGAAGCAACTGTTTTAACTGAGAATAATTTACCCGCACATACTCATGGTGTTGGCTCTCTTGCAGTGGCTATTAATTGTAGTAATCTAAATGCTGATGAGAGTGCTCCTCAAGAAAGTATTCTAGCTGTTTCCAAAGACTCATACTGTCAAGCAATTACAACCCCTGATGCAACTTTAGCAGCATCTGCAACTAGTATTACTGGTGTTACAGCTTCTGTTGGTTCTGCTCAGCCTATAATCACCAGAAGTCCATATTTGGCGATGTACTATTATATTTCTTCTTATGGAGAATCCCCTTTAATATAAAAGAACAAAAATAAATCTATAATTATCTAGATTAATCATCCATCTTTTTTAAAAGAATATTAAACACTATTTAAAAGCATTTAATTATGAATATAACTAGCCCCTAAATTAATTTTTAGGGGACTAAAGTGATATTCTATTAAAATATTATTCTCAAAAAATAAATAAAAAACAAAAATGAAAGCAGTAAAAATAAATAAAGAAAAAGTCAATACTATAAATTCAGAACAATTGAAGAGGTTACAGGATTTTGGAACTTTCATCGATAAGGCAAGAATGTCGCTAGGAGAACTATCTATTCAATATGAATTTCAAAAGGCTGATATTCTAAATCATATATCTGACCAACAACAAAAGATTACTGAATTAGAAAAGGAAATAAAAGAAGAATATGGCGATATTCAAGTTAATATTGAAACAGGTGAAATTGTAAAACGAGAGGAAGAATAAACATCTGGTGATATAAAGGATTCTACTTGTTGGAAGAAATATTTTTTTCATATATGGATACTTAATTGGGTGATATTTTTTGAATTCTAAAACAAACATGTCTTTACAATTCATAAAAATCACAAATTTATCAGCTTGTTTAACTTGATCCTTTTTGATTTTATTAAAATTTTATCCTCTTTTAATTCTGACAAAATATCAATCCAAATAAAGTGCTGATTCTCCCCTAGCATTAGTATTGGTACTCACATACCGAAGTAAAAAATCCTCTAGCATAAAAACTGCATAATATCACTACTTAATAATATTCTTGACTGTCTCAGAAGAAAAGATATTACAACCAGATAGAACACATAATCGTTTATTTAAAAAAGTATGGAAGAAAATACAGAATATAAATCTTTTGCCTCATTAGAGCAATCCAATCCAGATATTACTGGAATAACAAAATATTATAATACAGTAAGAACGTTGGCAGCAACAAAGAATGATTGTGCTACTGGATCTACTGGAAATACGATAACACTTACTGCTAATGCAAACCAATTTGCGTCAACAATAAGTATTGCAGATGCAAATGCACAAGCCGATGCATGGTTAACTACAAATGTACAAGCCTATGCAAATAATTCTGGAACTTGTAGGCGTATTACTGCATGGAGAGGAATAAATCCTACTTGTATAATTGAGCCCACAACAACTTTATCGAATTTTAATTACATGGTAGTTCGATATAAATGGGCATTAGGAGCTGGAGTAGATTTTGATACATTCACCGGATTTATAAATACGGGTACAGAATGGGATAATAAATATATGGGATATGGGCATCAACAAGGAAATGAACTCCCTAATGGTAAATTAGCTGCAGACTCTTATATTATGTGGGCTGGTGATAATACGCAATCAAATGGCGTCGAAAGTTGCCTGGTCAATTTTAGTAAGATGACTACCGATTACCCTAACTTAAATACGATACAAGTAAGAATGGCTGGTGCCTGGTTCAATTCTGTAGGTACCGGAAATATAGATATCGAAGTTACTACCTACTTGGGGGGAACAATGAGTAAAGTAGGATATGACATTATAAATACTGGAGGAACTCAAGTCCAAAAAGAAACTTTTTCCAAACACATTCCTAAACCACCTAATTGGGTAAATGATGTAAATGCCGTTACAAATATTGGGTATGTAACATTCACTAAAAGCTCTTCTACAGGGCGAATCGTAATAACTTATTAAAATATAAAATATGGGAAATACAGGATATAAATCTTTTGCTTCACTAGAGTTATACTACATCGATGACAATAGCTATGCTGGGACAACAAAAACAAATATAACCACGGATCCAGATTACATAGCACCTATTTTAGATACTGTGACTTGTACACCTAGTCCGAGATATTATAATACAGTAAGAACGCTGACTAAAACAAAAAATAATTGTTCTAGTGGAGAAATCGGGAGCGCTGTTACACTTACGGCTAATGCAAAGTTATTTGTGTCAGAAATAAGCGTTGATGATGCCAATGCTCAAGCAGATTCATGGTTGGCTGCAAGTGCACAAGAATATGCAAATAATAGGGGAATATGTATTATTCCAACGAAAATCACATTCAGCAACAATGTAAAAACCGATTTACTACAACAGATGTGTGTGTCGTTTGATCCAACAGGAACAATGCTATATACAACTTTGCATAATGGTCCGGATTCCGTTGCTCAATATAGATTAAGTACTCCTTGGGATGTTACAACTGCTACTTATTTAAATAAATCTTTAACAATTAATCAAAATGGGGAGTCATCACCTCATGGCCATCACATATCTCCCGATGGTACAAAATTGTATGTTGGAGGTACAACCTCAAATAGTATTTTATATTATACGTTAAGCACTGCATGGGATATTAGTACTGCAGTATACGTTACCTTTTTATCTATTCCAATTACCTTAGATTACATACATTTTAGTAATAATGGTATATACATGTTTTTAAAAAGTCATGGGAAAAATATCCAAAGATATACCTTGGCTACTGCCTGGGACATAACAACAGCTGCATTAACACAAACATTACAACAAACATCTGAAGGTTATGATATCTATTTTAAAAATGACGGTACTAGTCTCTTTACTTTCGATGGTAATGCTCGAATCGTTACTAAAAAGAATTTATCTACTGCATGGGACTTATCATCTGTTGTGACAACAGAATCATTAGACATCTCATCAATTGTCGCGTTAGGGAATTTTGAATCTATACATTTTAGTGATAATGGTTTATATATGTTTATTGGCTCATATTTCTCTAGTATCTATCGATTTGAGTTAAATAAACCATTTGATATTAATGGGACACTAATCGTTACATAAATGATGAAATTGACATGTATAATTTTATTCAAAAAATTAACATCTAATAATCAAATACTATACATCACTTTATAATGCAATTAAAAAATATAAATGAGCACAAATCATAATAGAATAAAGGTAGCCGATTTAGAAAAAAATCAGCCAGACAAAATCCTTATTACAAACGTAGATGGAGAATTGGAATTTATTGATCCAAATATCTTTTTTGTCAACGATCTTACTACTGGAGGAACTGCGAAAGTTTTAACAGCTGAAATGGGGAAAAATTTGCAAAATAGCAAAGTTGATAAAGTCACTGGAAAAAATTTACTTTCGGATAGTGAAATTGCACGCCTCGGAACACTTTCTAATTATACACATCCTTCTAGTCATGCTCCAAGTATTATCGCACAAGATCCTAGTAATAGATTTGTATCTGACATCGAGAAATCAACATGGAATGCAAAACAATCTTCTTTGGGGTTTGTTCCTGAAAACGTGGCTAATAAAAATGTAGCCAATGGTTATGCGGGTCTTGGTACAGATGGGAAATTAATTTCTTCACAACTTCCTTCCATAACGCTAAATGACACCTTTGTAATCGCTTCACAAGCTGCAATGTTAGCATTACAAGTACAAACTGGAGATCTGGCAATTAGAACCGATTTAAATAAATCATTCATTCTAAAGGGAACAAATCCTGCAGTCTTAGCAGATTGGCAAGAATTACTTACACCAACTAGTGCTGTTACAACAGTCTTTGGTCGTAATGGAGCAATTGCAGCTCAAACAGGAGATTATAATGCAGACCAAATCAATGAAACAACAACTAGAAAATTTCAATCTACAAATCAACAGATATTTAATGATGCCACAAGTTCAATTCAAGCACAATTAAATGCTAAAGAACAAACTATAGCAATAGGTACAACAGCACAATATCTTCGTGGTGATAAGACTTGGCAAACGCTTGATAAAACAAAAGTTGGTTTAACCAATGTAGACAATACTACAGATGCATCTAAAAATGTTTTATCTTCTACAAAACTAACAACTGCAAGAACGATTAACGGGATATCCTTTGATGGAACAGCAAATATCACTATCCCAATTAATAGTGCTGTAACGACTGTTTTTGGGCGTAATGGAGCTGTTACCTCTCAAACAGGAGATTATAATACTGATCAAATCAGTGAAACGGCAACTAGAAAATTTCAAACTGCAAATCAACAGTCATTTAATGATGCTACTTCAAGCATTCAAACGCAATTAAATTCTAAAGCCTCTACAGCTGGTGCTGGTGCATCTGGTACATGGCCAATTAATGTAACAGGAAATGCAAATACTGCTGGAGGACTGGCTGTTCATTCTGCTACCAATAATGAATCAAATAAAATTGTAAGGACAGATAGTAATGGCTACATTCAAGCTGGATGGATTAATACAGTATCAGGTGATAATGGATCTAATACTATCAATAGAATTTTCGCATCAAATGATCAATATCTAAGATACTATACCCCAGCAAATTTCATCAGCACTTTAGGATTAGCAACAACAACATCTTCAATTCCATCAAATGCATATAGTGGAACTCCCGTTGCAACATACTTTACAACAAATGGGGTTGTATCTGGTATAAAAGTCAAACTTCCATTCTCTACAAGTTCAGGTAAAATGGTATCTTTTACTGTTAGATTGTATCAATCTTATGAAGCTTATGATATTCAATTTTCTGGTTATTTATATGAAAGTATTGATAATTGGTATTCGCCAAAAGCTGTAATGATTTGTGGTACCAGTTCGATAAATGCTATTATGGGTAAAGATTCTGATGGTAAAGCTTATGTTTGGTTATCTGGAGGTAGCTATTCTGGAGCTGCAGTTTTTAATGTCGTTGGTGGATATAATACCGCAGATTGGAATACTGGATGGTCCATCACAAATGATGCGTCTACACCTAATCAAGCATTAAATACTACCGTTTATCCTACATTAAATACTAATAACTATAAAAATTACTCTGCATTCTCTGGAGTTGTCTCATCAGGCAATGGATACCAAACCGCTGCTTATCTTGTTAATTCAAGAAATAGAATTTGGTCATTTGGTAATGCTGATGGATATGGTCTAAGCTACTTTCAAGGAACTTCTGGTCAATATGGTACCGACTCAATTGGAATTCATTTTGGCAATTCAACTAATGCATCATCAAAATTTATTTTTGCGGGCAATGGTGATTTAATTACAACAGGATTAACCACCAGCGCAAGTTTAGGTATAGCACAAACAAATGGAAATGGTCAAGGACTATCTTTATATAGTAGTGCTGTAAGTGGAAAACCCTCTTATGGGTTAATGTTTGCTACAACATCAAACTATAGCACACACGGAGCTGTAAGTGGAGACTGGGCAACCTATCTTACAATGGATGGTGCTAACAACAGAGGATGGATATTCCGTTTAACCGACACAAACGTTGCAAGTATTAGTGCTACTGGTGTTTTTACAGGTTCTACTTTTGTTGGTCCATTGGCTGGAAATGCCGATACCGCTACAGCCTCAAGAAGATTATCATTTGTTGATGGACCAAGAAATCTAAGTGATAGATTACCAAACACTTTTGCCAGAACTGTAAATTTCGATTTCGTTAATGCTGCAACGGTAGGTGGATCTGGTAACTATGGTGGAGTAATGACATTTGCTCCATGGGATGGTCTCTCTTCTTCTACTGGAGACTCCTCTTACCAGTTAGCATTTAGAAATGAGTCAGGCATCAACGGTTCTGGGCTTCCAGGTCTTAGATTACGTAAAGGGATTGATACTGCTTGGGGAGGCTGGTATGATATGTTACATTCTGGTAACTACGCAGCATTCTCTGCATTTTCAGGAGCTATTACAGGAGCTTCATTAACAGTAACCGGAGATGTTACTGCTTTCTCTGATGCTAGAGTTAAAGAAAATATTAGACCTATCGCAAATGTAATTGAGAGAATACAAGCCTCAAGAGGAATTGTTTATGATCGAATCGATACTAAACAAAAAGATAATATTGGATTCATAGCTCAAGAGCTTGAAGAAACTTTTCCTGAATTAGTACTTACTCGTGAAGATGGAACAAAAGCAGTTAAATATCAGAATGCGGTTGCAGTATTGTTTGAAGCTATTAAAGGACAACAGACACAAATTGAAAAACAACAACAAATTATTGAAGAGCAAAACAACAAGATGAAATTTATTTTAGAACATTTAAACTTAAAATAATAATGGCATTACCTACAAGCGGCCCAATATCAATGGGAGACATATATGTTGAACTTGGTCAACCTAAACCCGTTTCTGGTTTATCAATTTCATTACGTAGCGCATCAACGGGTGGTATTCGCACGATTAATAACAATTCACTACGTAAACCCGATGGTTTAACACCTCATTCAATGTCTGAATTTTTAGGTTATAATCATACAGCCGTTTCTTCTGGTGGAGGCGGTGGCACTGTCAACACTGGTTCTGTGCTCAATATGACAGGCCATACAATTAGTGCTACATATATGGCAATTAAAGCTAATGGAACTAATGTGGCTTATATAACACTTCCAACATTAGCACATGGAGCTATATTTAATTTTAATACGTCATACACTAATTTGATATTTTCTAATGGAACATTTGTTCTGGATTTATATACCCCAACAGTGGGCTTAACTACATCAAATTATTTTTACACGACAGCAGGGTCAAATAGTACAAATGGATACTTTTCAAATACTGGAAGTAGTTTAAGAGGCACTGTTACATCGTCAGGTCCTCAATATGCGATTAATATAACAATTAAATAATGAAAGTAGTTTATAGTTATTGGGACACTGGTAACGGATTAAAAAAACCTGGTAATTGGTTTAATTCAAGACTAATGTTATCATCCATGATAATATCTGTCCTAAATAGTCATAAACATTATGGTAGAGTTGAAATAGTTACTGATAGCTGTAGTAAATTGTGGATAGAAAAACTAGGATTACCATTCGAATCAATTAAAACCGATCTTGATGAATTAGACAAATATGATAAGAATTCATGGGCATTAGGTAAAATAAAAGCTTACAGTATCCAAAAGGAACCTTTCATACATGTTGATTTGGATGTTATTTTATTCGAAGCATTATCCGATAAACTTGTAAGTAATGAATTATATGTTCAAAATTTCGAGCCATTTGATATAGACACATATAGTAAAACATATGTACCTTATATTGAATTATTAGCAAAGAATGGAAAAGATTTACCTATTGGTTTTCATGACAGGAAACACGCATTAAACCTAGGCATCTATGGATGCAACAATCTGGATTTCAATCAAATATTTTGCGATTCTGTCTTTACATTCATTAATAATAACGAAAATTATTTTAAGACTTGTGTTCCATTAGATAAATTATGTGTTGTATGGGAACAGTATTTCTGTGCCGTTATTGCAGATAAAATGGGATTATCCATAGGTACAGTAATCGATCCCAATTATAAATTAGCCACTGAATCCGGATATACACACTTATTAATTGATAAGTACAATGAAAAAGTAGCTAACAATTTTAATGAACATATAAAAACTACATATCCTGAATATTATGAATCCATAAATGAATTACTAAAACTAAAAGATACAAAATTGTCTTAGGACACATTATTTGATAACAGTACTTGTTACAGAATAACAGTACTAGATAAAAAAGTAATAGCAATTATTGGGCACCAGCTTACAATATTAACCTCCAAGCATTACTCTCCAAATGCATTAGTTAATCCTATTCACTAGTCTATTAATACAGAAAATATTATTTGAAAATTCATTTCTATCAAAAATATTGTTACTCTTCTTGAGACTATAGACAAGTCTTAGAATCTACTGGCTATAACAAAAAAAAAATTAAAACATATAAAATGAGCACCAATCATAACAGAATAAAGGTCGCCGATCTAGAAAAAAATCAGCCAGACAAAATCCTTATTACAAACATTGATGGAGAATTGGAATTTATTGATCCAAATATCTTTTTTGTCAACGATCTTACTACTGGAGGAACTGCGAAAGTTTTAACAGCTGAAATGGGGAAAAATTTGCAAAATAGCAAAGTTGATAAAGTCTCTGGTAAAAATTTACTTTCAGATAGTGAAATTACACGTCTCGGAACACTTTCTAATTATACACATCCTTCTAGTCATGCTCCAAGCATTATCGTCCAGGACCCAAACAATAGATTCGTAACGGATGCTGAGAAATCAACATGGAATGCCAAACAACCTTCTTTGGGGTTTGTTCCTGAAAACGCAGCTAATAAAAATGTAGCCAACGGTTATGCCGGACTTGGTACAGATGGAAAATTAATTTCTTCTCAACTTCCTTCCATAACGCTAAATGACACCTTTGTAATCGCTTCACAAGCTGCAATGTTAGCATTACAAGTACAAACTGGAGATCTGGCAATTAGAACTGATTTAAATAAATCATTCATTCTAAAAGGTTCAAATCCTACAGTTTTAGCAGATTGGCAAGAATTACTTACACCAACTAGTGCTGTTACAACAGTCTTTGGTCGTAATGGAGCAATTGCAGCTCAAACAGGAGATTATAATGCAGACCAAATCAATGAAACAACAACTAGAAAATTTCAATCTGCAAATCAACAGATATTTAATGATGCTACTTCTAGTATTCAAACGCAACTAAATTCGAAAGCTTCGTCTACAGGTTCAGGGGCATCTGGTACATGGGGAATTAACATAACCGGAAATGCAAATACTGTAGGAGGTATTGCTGCTGGCTCATTTATGAGATCTGAAAATACTAATGGGTATTACGGAATGGCAAGACCTTCAGACGGGAATACAACAGATTGGATCAGGACAACAATCAGTGGTTTAATTCCATATCAATCCGGAAATTCTGGAAGTATAGGTACATCATCTTGGAATTTCAATACAATTTATGGTGTCACATTATATGAAAACAATATATCACTAGCTAGTAAGTATTTAGGAATTAATGCTAATGCTGTATCGGCAACTAATCTTTCTACAAGTAGATTTAATTGGAATACCAATGGCACAAAAAGTGCAGTTGTAGGCCAACTTAGTTGGAATAATTATGGAAATGGTCATACTATTTTTGATGCATCTTCAACACAATCCCCCGATAATACAACTATAAACAATACTAATTCTCAAATAGCCTGGACTCCATCTTTTCCCTCACTCATGGGGTGGAATGGGGTTAATACTTATGGGGTAAGAGTTGATTCTTCTAGAATTTCCGATAGATCGGCAAGAGCAAATGGTAATCTTTATATTGATGATGATTATGGTTATGGAATAGTTGGAAAATATTCAGACACAAGATATCAGGCTATTTATGCAATGGGTGATGCCTATAAATTATCAAGTGACGGCTCTTCTAGTAGTAATTGTTATGGATTAGCCTGGACACACTCTAATATTGGTGATCAGTCCAAGGTAGGATTAAGCCATCAATTATTGGTAATGGAGGCAGGTGTAACTAAAACAGCAATAGGTACTGGTATTTGGACATCAGGAACAGTTAGTGGATTAAGATTTTATGCTGGTTATGATGCTGGTGTCGCTAATTCTTTTTCTTGCGATGGATGGTTCAGATCAGGTGGATCATCTGGTTGGTATAGCTCCACGTTCGGAGGTGGGATCTGGATGCAAAATACTACCAATGTGGAAATTTATGGAAATAAGCAATTGTTAGTCAATAATAATATCATGTCCACAGGTGATGTAATTGCCTACTATTCTGATGAAAGATTAAAAACAAAAAAAGGTACTATAATTAATGCATTGGATAAAGTCAAAACGCTAAATGGATTTTATTATGAAAACAATGATCTGGCAAAAAGTTTTGGCTATGAATCTAATAACTTACAATTAGGTCTTTCTGCTCAGGAAGTACAAGCTATTTTACCCGAGATTGTTACGATGGCACCATTTGACAGAGAAGTTTTAGAAGATGGAACAGAAGTTTCTAAGTCAGGAGAAAACTATTTGACAGTAAATTATGCTAAGATAGTTCCTCTCTTAATTGAAGCTATAAAAGAGCAACAAGCACAAATAGACTTTTTATTAACTAAAAAGTAAATAAATCATGGCTTTAAATTCATCTGGTAAAATATCTATAAGTGACATCTGCATCGAAAAAAATATAGGAGATGGTAAACCATTAACGAATATCTCTCTAACGACATTATCTACTACTAATATTAATTCTGCGAGTATTGCAAAACCTAATAAAATTTCACCACATGGCATCAGTGAATTTTATAGCTATAACCACACTTTTGTAGCCCCATCAATTACAATTACTAATTATAGCGCAGGAAATCTCTATTTTACATTATCCGGTACAGGATATTCTACTTCTGCATTAACAATAAAGTCTAGTAGTACCTCTTCCTCTGGTCCATGGATTTCAAATACTGCAGGACCGTCCTCTCCTAGGAGTATCGTTGTGCCTACAGTAACGACTTGGTATCAAATACAGGATGCAATTACCCCATCAATTCTCTCTAATGTATACCAATATCTAAAGACTGACAACACTCCTCCTCCTGCTCCTAATCTTAATGGATCCTTTAGTAATGCTACCAGAACCCTTAATCTATCATGGAATATTGTAACAGACCCATCAAGCCCTGTTACTTATATGGTTTACAATGATAATTTCCATGTAGCATCACCCGCAATAAATAGTGCGAATTTTTATGGTGCTAGTATTTCTTCAGGAAGAAATTCCTGGACAGTAAGAGCTGTCGATGCTGCAGGCAATATTTCGGCATATAGTAATGCTTTTACATTTATGGCGATTTAAGAAATTTACGTGAATTAACATTAAATAAATATAAAAATGAGCATCGATCACAACAGAATAAAAGTAGCTGATTTAGAAAAAAATCAGCCAAACAAAATCTTAGGCACAAATGCTAGTGGAGAATTAGAATTTAGTGATATCAACAATGTTAAAATAGATAGCTACAACGCTCTTGACTACACGCTTGAAGGTAAAGCATTAGATGCCAGACAGGGTAAAATCTTAAAAGATTTAGTCGATAATGCTAGCGTACCACTTGCTTCAGATGCAGAAACACAAATTACTGCAATAGTTCCAGAGGATAAAAAAGTAATAAGCCGATTAAAATTATTTAATTGGTGGACATGGATAAAATCGCAAGCGCAAATAATTTCTGGAATGTGGACTTTCTCTAATAAAGTAACTCTTGTTACCGGTACAGCGATAGTTCCTCCATTAATAATACCTAATGGAGTATTAACAACTGCGCCCCAAAATGGAGCCATCGAGAAGGATTCATTGGGTGCTTTATATCATACATCGGGATCCTCAAGATGGAAAATTCTTGATACTCGCGATATTACAAATACTCAAAATTTTTTATCCACAACATGGAGATCAAATAACTTGATTGCTATACAATTACAAAATCCAAATATAAACTCAACCTTAGTAAGAGAAGTATCCATACCGTCAAATGCCCTTGGAAGTACTGATTATGGCGTTTATCTCTTCAAAACATTTGATGAATATTTAATAAACAATGGAATATATACTTTAACTCCTCCTACTTCACTTATATTTGAAGTTTATTTAAAGGGGAATAATTGTAAATTTTCAGGTAATCAGTATGTAAGGTTATATTCTGTTGTTCGTACAGATACTAATACTAAATTTAGTATTAGAAATAATGAAATTGCAATAAGTACCAATTTGATACAAGGTGGTGGTAATATTTATTCTGGATTGGAATATTCAGAACTTACATATGATAATTTGGGTAATAAATCTTCTGAAATTTATAGACAATATAACATCCAATCGCAAACATACTCTGGCCAATATGGCGATATAAAACTATCCGCAGCAAATATTTCTATTGAATATCGAATATCGGCCGTTTTTGCAGATCCAACAAATGCAAACTTACAAAATGCAAGTATAAGATCAATTTACTACAACTATTCGTCACTTTTTTTAAATTTAAGATAAGACGTATTTGCTATTCATAGCACTAACTTTTACTCAGTCAAACAAATTAAAATAATATATATTTAGATTTGAATATGGGTAAGCAGAAAAATATCTAGCCCTTCATTAAACAAATGAGCCAATGACTTTCAGAAAACGATATGTTTTTCTGGAAGTCATTGGCTTTTTTTATTTGATCATTTACAATCATGGTTTCAGAATGAATCAATAATTCAGTCTTTAAATTATTAATTAAACATTACATATATTCCATGAAAGTGCATATTCCATTTTTGGTTTATGTACATTTTAATTTTTCGATTATAAATACCCAGTATTGATATTGCTTATTTTAGTTCTGAAAACAAAATAGTACATCTCACTACGCATTCGGGTCAAAGATATATTATCAGGCAAACACTCGATGAATTAGTGCAGGAATTAAATCCTGATGACTTTTTTAAAGTGACCAGAAATTATATTGTTTCATTAAAAGCAATCCACAAATTATCCCAGTCTTTCGATTATAAACTTAAACTTGAGCTCACTCCTGCTGTGAACGAAATTGTATTAGTGAGCCGTGAACGAGGAATTTCTTTTAAAAACTGGCTGGATAGCAAATAATACTGACTTATTTGTAGTTGCCCTCAAAACATTTCCAATCAAAAAAAAATCATGACATTACACTTTAGATTAATGCCTTTTTGGTAAGTAAAGATTCTTTTAAGAAATAGTCAACCTGAACTCCATGCATTTTCATTATCTCTTTAACATCCATATAACTTAAAATAAACCCAAGCTTGAAATATACGGCCTGTAGAATAATAGACTTTAGATAACAATGACCCTTTGTAGTCATTAATTTAAGAATTTAAAAAAGGCAAAGTTAAAACTTAACTTTAGATGCGACAGAGCTCGCTGCCACACATATAAATCAATAACATACTGTCTATTTTAAAAGATCAGAAGAACATCATAAAAAGCAAAAATCTTAAACTAGTTTAAGTATTTTTATTAAAGTATGTTATTCCTCGTATGGTCTTTACAGCGCTACATTTGCAGGATAATAAATTAATCTTTATGAAAAATTTTCTTTTATCCACAGTTATAATTTTCACTGCTTCTTTATATGCACAGCAGCTAAAACCAATGCGTTACGCGCTTGAGTCAATTGCTACGCCCAAAAACACGACTCCCTATGGCAACAATACAACAGCAGGCCATTACATAAAATCCGACGATACAAAGATTTATTATGAAATTTATGGTCAAGGAAAACCTGTTTTGATACTGCATGGCGGTATATTTGGCTCTACTTTTGAGATGTACCATTTTATTGACAGCCTGAGGGTAAATCATCAGGTAATAGCAATCTCTACAAGAGGACATGGGAAATCAGAAATGGGAAATCAGCCCCATACCTACCAGCTGAAAGCCAGAGATGCTACCATTGTATTAAATGCCGTAACAAAAGACAGTGCCACTGTTATTGGTTTCAGCGACGGGGGATATACCGGCTATATGCTTGCAAGCCTTTATCCGGACAAAGTCGAAAAACTAGTAGTTATTGGAGCCGGTGAAAGGCATACGGGTGATCCAGCCAATGCTATTACTGTCGAGCAAGCGTTGGCTCTTGACAAACCTTTTTGGGATCAGCAGCTGGCTCTGATGCCTGATCCAAAAAGACTCCCTGAGCTCTTTACACGAGTTGAGGACGAGTTCAATAATAAACTTATAGCCGATGAAAAACTATTCAGTACTATTAAATGTCCCGTGCTTGTTATGATTGGTGATCATGATAATTTTATTTCTGTTGAACATGCCGCCCGCGCTGCTAAATTTATTCCAAAGGGGCAGCTGAGTGTTATTCCCGGTGCAGGTCATGGCGCTTTTCTGGAAAAATGGGCTGTCGCTTGGCCTGCTGTACATTACTTTTTACAACATTAAATTGACAATATAAATAATATAAGATGAGAAATTTATTTAAATATACTATCCTGACGTTTCTTTGTAGCTCATGCCTTTTTGCACAAAAGATAAAGCTTAGTGATAATAACCTCACACCAGTCGGAATCTACCTTTCTCAGAGTAAAGTAAACGGAAGCAAGGTCATAAGGGCAGTTAAAGATTCAACTATAATTCTTGATGATGAAGCAACTTTTGTCAGAATCAACAACCTTGAATTTAGTGAGGGTATTATTGAGATAAAAGTCTTAAGTAAAATACTAAAAAATGCTCCTTCTCACGCGCGTGGTTTCATAGGTATTGCATTTCACATTAATGAAGATAATACTAAATTTGAAGCCATCTACATCAGGCCGGCAAATGCAATGGTTGATGACCAGCTTCGCAGAAACCGATCTACCCAATATTTTGCTTATCCCGACTTCAAATTTACCGACAGCAGAAAAATTGCCCCAGGAGTTTATGAATCCTATGAGGATATAGAGCTCAATAAATGGATATCTATTAAAATTGTAGTCAAAGGAAAACAGGCCAAACTGTATTTAGACGGACGCAAAGAACCCTCTCTAATTGTAAATGATCTGAGGTTTAATAAGGGTGCCATCGGCCTGTTTGTAGACATTGGCACCGAAGGTTTCTTTAAAGATCTTGTTATTGATAAAGAATAATAATCAGCCTACTTAAATCATTAAAAAGTGAATACTAAGTCACGATCTTTTTTCTAATTTTACTCAGGAACTCAGGGGTTATGCCTAAATAAGAAGCAATTTGTGTATTAGGTATCCTATTAACTAATTCAGGATACTCACTAGTAAAGCTAATGTAGCGTTCCTCAGCAGTAGAACTGATATTCTGAAGAATCCTGTTTTGAAAATTGATATACTTACGCTCTGTTATAATCCGGAAGTTACGGTCGAATTTGTGGTAATTGACAAATAAATACAACAGGTCATCATGCTGAATCTGCAGTATAACAGAAGGTTCTACAGCCTCTATATGCATACGGCTTGGTTCGTGTGCATAAAAGCTATGCAGGTCACTTATCCAATCATTTTCTGCAGCAAACTGCAAGTTGTGCTCCTTGCCCGAAGGATCTACTGCAAACATTTTAAAGCAGCCCGAAACAATAAAGAAATAATGACGGCAGAAATCACCTTCCTGCAAAAGAAATCCTTTCCGTCTTATATTCCTCTGAGAGAACAGCCGAACGACCTCTTCGCATTCTTTTTTATCAAGGGCAAAATACCCATTAAAAAAACGAATTAACTGTTCCGTCGGAACGTCTTCATTAACTGATGCTTTATTATTATTCATTGGAGTATTTAAGAAGTAAATATAAGAAATGTGATCGCATGTTTAAAATATTCCGAAATAAATAACAGTTATCTGATTTTCCTTAAATTATCACTAAATTTCCGATTAGTATAGTACTGTCCTATTTTAATAAATGAATTTTGCCTTAAAATAAGACCTAATAAAGGCACTAATAATGAAAAAACTGACCTCGTAGTTTTGGCAATTTATCTGGGTGACGATAAAAAAGAATTATCAGTAAAAAAGGAATAATGGCTCTTCTTACAAAATGATTTAATGCAGGTGATATCTTTTTTGCGCAAAAAATTAAGGATGTCTATTTATAGAAGAATTAAATATAATGATGACCATCATTATTGGATCAGCATTATTTTCCAAAATATAAACTTTAACATATTATTAATTGTTACAATAATTTTTCCATTATATCTTTGCACTTACATTAATGTCAAACTCATGCGTCAAAAAATAGTAAAAGATACAAAAATGGAGGAACAAATTATCGCCGCTGCAAAGCGCGTGTTCTTTACAGAAGGAAAACTTCATGCTACTATGCAGGACATTGCAGATGAAATTGGCGTTACCAGACCAGTTGTGAATTATTATTTCCGAACCAAGGATGTTCTAATGGAAAAATTCTACAAAGAAACTATTGAATGTTTAACAGTGCGTCTTAACTTTTTACTTGATACCGATTCTTCTTTTTATAATAATATTTCAAATTTTATAGAAGACAGTTTTAATGCAAGAAACAAATATCCTTATGTCGATACTTTTATGGTAATTGAAATGAATTGTCGTCCCCTTACCTCGGACTTAAGTGAATATAAGGCTGAAAAATTTATGAAATTTCTAAAAATTGTTCAGCATGAAATGGATAAGGGTACAATTTTAAAAACAGATCCACTTAACTTTTTATTTGATTTGTTTTCCCTGATTACCTACCCTCTTGTTATTGGCCCCCTTTATAAAAATATTTTAGCTGTGGCTGATAAACGTTACAAGGAAGCTATGGCAGAACGCAAAGAAATAATTTTAAAAAGATTATTTGCTAAGTAATTTTTTTGACCAAAAACTTACATCAATGTCAAACTATACATTAAGTTTTTTTTCGATTAAAAACTTACACTAATGTCAAACATAGACTTAAATTATAAAATTAAAGGAAAATTATAATCTAAATATTAATCACTAAAATTAAATTAAAATGGGAAGTATCAAATTAACTTACAAAATTGGAGACATTGAAATTAACCGCTTAGGTTACGGTACAATGCAGTTAACAGGCAAAGGAGTTTTTGGTGAAGTTGAAGATCGGGAAAATGCAAAAAAAGTACTTCAGGCAGCCGTTGCAGCTGGCGTAAACTTTATCGATACTGCTGAGGCATATGGTCCTAAACTGAATGAATCTTTACTATCAGAAGCTCTTTATCCTTATAAAGACGGGGCGCTAATTGCAACAAAAGGAGGTTTTAACAGACCTGGTCCCGATCTTTGGGTGCCTAATGGTACACCGGAACATATTAAAGAAAATATCGAAAGCAGTTTAAAGCGATTAAAGGTAAACACGATTGATCTGTGGCAATTGCACCGTATTGATCCTAATGTAAATGTAGAAGAAACATTGGCGCCAGTTGTTGAAGCCGTAAAAGATGGAAAAATTCGTTATGTAGGTTTATCAGAAGTGACTATTGAACAAATTAAGCAGGTGCAAAAAATACTGCCAATTGTATCGGTGCAAAACATGTACAACTTAGGCGATAGACAATGGGAAGATGTAGTAGATTTCACTGCAGAACAAGGTCTGGCTTTTATTCCATGGTTTCCTTTAGCTTCTGGTCCAGCAAAGCTTGAAGGCAAAATAAAGGCAATTGCAGAGAAACATAATGCTACAACTGCACAAATAGCTTTAGCGTGGTTATTAAAACGTTCAGAGAATATTTTACTTATTCCCGGAACAAAATTTATTGCGCACTTACAAGAAAACCTTTTAGCTGGAAGTATTACGCTATCAGATGAGGAATTTGAAACGCTTTCAAATCAATAATATTAATTCTATCTAATTATCACATAATGGAAACAATACCTATACTAGAAAATGAACAAAAGTCAAATGACAATCGTTTAACCATCATTCGTAAATCTCCAGCATATTGGAGTATTATTATAAATAATCCCCCATTGAACCTTTTCGATCCGAAGATGTTTGCAGAGTTGAACGTTCTTTTGGACAATATAGAAACTGATAACGAACTGAAAGTCGTGGTGTTTGAGAGCGCAGACGAAGATTTCTTCATGAACCATCATGATGTAGAGAATCGAACAACGGTTCCTGATCAGCCTGGTGCAATGCCATTTTTTGGCAATTGGCCAAAATTTGTAACCCGACTTGCACAAGCTCCAGTAATTAGCATTGCAAAAGTAAGAGGACGAGCAAGAGCACAGGGGTTCGAATTTGCGTTAGCCTGTGATATGCGCTTTGCATCAAAAGAGCGTGCAAAATTTGCACTTGTTGAAGTTGGCGGTTCCTCTATCCCAGGTGGTGGTGGTGTTGAATGGCTTTCAGCCTTAGTAGGGCGTTCAAGAGCATTAGAGATTGTTTTAAGTGCTGACGATTTTGACGCAGAGATCGGCGAGCGTTATGGTTTTGTCAATCGATCTATTGCTGATGTGGAACTTGATTCCTACGTTGATGCCTTAGCAGAACGAATGGCAAAGTTTGAAAAACGAGCGTTGGAGACTGGCAAAAAAATGGTCAATGCTAGAGCTGGAATTCCTTCAGAAGGTGACCTTTGGATGTCAAACCATATTCTTCAAGGGGTTGACCTTTGGCCTGAAGCAGGGAAAGCATTTTCCAAAATGTTAGATGCAGGTCTTGGGAAAGTCGGCAACTTTGAATTAAATTTTGCAGAACGTCTGGGAGACCTCCCAACTGTATAAAAACTTATAAATCTGTCTTTACTATTAAAGCCGCATTCATTTCGTTGATTGCGGCTCAAATTACAACATTCAAGTATTGAATGATTCTACAACTTAAAATTAAAAAATATGAGTGCCTATATTGTTTACGTCAGAGATCGTATTACTGATCCCGAAGAATTTAAAATATACCAGGAAACTGCTCCAGCAGCTTCAGCTGGCCAGCCTATAACTCCACTTGCTTTTTACGGTGCCGTTGAAACACTCGAAGGATTGCCCGTAGATGGTGCGGTTATCCTTGAATTCCCAACTGTTGCCGATGCCAAAGCATCGTATAACAGTACTCTTTATCAGGAAGCTCTTAAGCACAGACTTAAAGGAGCTGAATATCGGGTGTTTATTATCGAAGGAATTGAAAAGTGATTCAATACTCATCTTAACTGTGAATATGAGACTGAATGAAAATTTAAAAATTCAAGTTCAGTATTTCATCGGAATTAGAAATTTGGTAATATTTCAGTAGCTACAATAACAATAAAATCATTGAATTTTAAGGGATTAATACTAATTATTAGCTAATAAATAAATTTTACAATGAAAAAAAATAACATCCTTTTATTAATTTTCTTGCTGCTAAATGTAGCGGCATACCAATTAAAAGCACAGTCAATAATCCAGCAGCCAGGATATCAGCGAATGTGGATTGGCGATTTTGAAGTCATTGCCATATCAGATGGTACTGCAATTGCGAATGCCAAAGAAATACTAAATAACGACCCTAGAATTCCTGCACTTTTAAAAAAGGCATTTCTACCTGAAAAAGTGGAATCATCTATCAATACGTTTTTGATTATTTCTGCAGATAAGCGAATATTAGTAGATGCAGGTGCGGGAGATTTAATGTCTCCTGAGGGAGGAATGCTGTTATCAAGCTTGAAAAATGCCGGATATAAACCCGAAGACATAACTGATATATTAATTACCCATCTCCATAGCGATCATTCTGGAGGATTAATCAGTAAAGGGAAAAAAGTATTTCCAAACGCAACGATTCACGTCAATAAAAAAGATTTGGATTTCTGGAAAATTCATGAGCAAGTGAATTCAAATGACAATATCCTGATAACATGGAACAGACCAGCTTTCTTGGCTTTAAAACCCTATATTACTTCAGGGAAATTAAAAACTTTTGAAGACAAAGAGATTCTTTTTCCCGGAATAGAAACCTATGAGACTGCTGGGCATACATCTGGTCATACTGCATATAGACTAAAGAGTGGACAGCAGCAATTGATATTTATTGGTGATCTGATTCACATTGAAGCTATTCAGCTAACTGCACCAGAAATTCTCGACATTTATGATTTCGATAAAACTAAAGCCGCAGAGCAGCGTAAAAAAGTTTATAATGAATTTGCTAAAGGAGAATATCTCATAGCAGCTGCACATATCTCATTTCCAGGTGTTGGACATTTCAGACCAGAAGGGAAAGAGTATGAATGGGTCCCATACAATTACAGCACTACCAAGAAGAATTAACCTACCGTAATAAATAACTCTAAAATTAAATTAGCTGGCAGAATTGGGCAACCATCTGACATTGTTAGAATAGCGATTTTTCTGACTTCTGACGATTCTTCTTTTATGCTTGGTGCCGAACTCCTTGTTGATGGTGGGATGCCTTATTTATCTAAGTAATTAAATCCAAAAGTTTAATTAATCTTATTTAATCAAAAACCATCATATCTTTTGAAGTAAATGTTCCTCAAATTTTAAAAAGACAGACTAACACTGCAACAAAGCCCAATAGCCTGCTAGAATAATGGTTCTGAGCTGGCTATTTTTAATAACAAACAGACTTGTACAGCAATTTTCCACTTAAAAATCTAGCATAGACTGCTAGGTTACATATTGACTAAATGAAGTTTTAGTAGTATTTAGCCAACTGATATAGACAATGTAAAGATAGCGCATTGCTATCTTTTTTTGTTACGTTCAAAAAGGTATCTTTGCCGTTAATTAAAGAAAAACAGTCTCAATTAATTAGAGACCTGTATGTTTAAGAACAATACAACTATCTAACATTAAAGAAATTAACGTAATTAATTATCTCCCTGTAGATAACATATCGTTTTGTATTAAATGCTTTTTGAAGATCTAATGGAGTGATATAAGTATTTTTGTTGGCTGTTATCCCTCTATTTTTTTCGATTATGATCATACTTCAATACATCTGATTCGATTTCCTGTATTGTTTTCTTTTTCCCTTTAGAGATCCATTCTAAAACTTCTTCTTCAAAAAAGTACAGCTTTTTACCATATTTATAGCACGGAATTTTTCGTTGCCTTACAAGAGCGTAAATTGTAGGCTTTGCTTTTCCTATTAACCGGCTTACTTCATCAATACCAATAGGAATACTTTTTTCTTTAGATTCATATACCTGTACATTCTGAATCAGAAGTTTAATCTCGGCAATTTCTTTCACTAAGTGTGCTACTGCTTTGGGCAGGTTCTCAAAAGAGATTTCGTTTATGTCCATTGCTATCGTTTTTAATAGTTATGGTGCAAATAAAAAAAGTGTTTTTGCTGTGTCCTTCTTCACAACAAAAACACTTAAAAAACACAGTGCTTTATAACTATTGGTATTTAAAAATCTGTAAAATCTTCTATTATCTTTATAAGCCCCTTCTGTTCATCATCTTTCAGATGCGTTTTAATGCTGTTCTGTTCAACATCTTTTAAAGCGTCAGCAAAAGTTAATTTTAGAAATTGTGCGGCTCTCTCCTGTTTACTAACTTTAAAACAATTCCAGATATTCCAGCCAAAATGATACAAATCGAGATTGGACAAATCTTTTACTTTTACCGGTTTAATCTTTTCGAAATTTATTTCTTCAGCATATATAATTATATTTTTACTCAATTGTTTCAAATCATTATCCGACACGTACAGCGCGAACTCATGCTTTGCATAACGGATGGCAATATCAATTCTGGCTTGTTTTTGATTTTTGATTACATTTTGCTGCTGCTCCCTTATCTGTTCAATATCTCTGGTTGAATTTTTATTTTCAGACAATTCGGGCTTAATTAAAACATCCTGCCGCTCCTTTTCTATTTTTTCAAGGTCTTCACTTGGAATCAGGCTTTCAGGCGATTCATTTTTTTTCACCTTCAAAAAACGATTCAGTAATCTCTCAGCCAAATCGTTAAGAAATAAACTTAGAATTGCAAACATTAAGATTCCAAATCCAATGCTGATCCAGAAAAATACGCCGGCCGTATATTCATCCGCACCCATTTCTATCAGCACAAATCTTGCGATTGCGCCTATAAAAATACAGACTAAAAAAACAGACAGATAAACTGTAATATATTCAAAGTATTTTGTTTTCATTACGGCTTGTCTTTTAAAGATTCCAATTGTATTGCCTGCGAAGCTCTGTTTTTCTTCTCATCTACTACTTTGGCATAGATTTCAGTAGTTTTTACGTTGGTATGCCCCAGCATTTTACTGACTGTATAAATATCCGTCCCGCTCGATAGCTGGAGTGTTGCATATGTATGGCGGAAGCAGTGGAAGGTAATGTTTTTTTTAATGCCTGCAGATTCAACCCATTTTTTCAGAGGGCGTGAAATCCAGGATGAGTCCGGCAGATCCTCAAAGACAAGCTGCCCGGGCAGCCTCGGTTCTCCGCAGAGCTGCAAAGCCTGCTGGGAAATTGGCATGTATTCGACACCCTTTGTCTTTTTCTGGGTGAAATGCAGTTTAGCCCTGCCAGCTTCCAGGCCTATCTCTTTCCAACTGAGCTTCTGAATATCGGAATGCCTCAGACCTGTAAGCGCTGAGAAAAGTGCGGCTCTTTTAATGACGTCATTTTCACAGGGCGTTGCTGCCACTGCATTCAATTCTTCAATTGTAAGATATTCGCGCCTTGTGTCCTGCTCAGGTATTCCTTTTATTTTTGAAGATAAATCAATGGTTAAATATCCGTCGATGAAGGCCTGTTTCAAAGCCGCTTTAAATATGGCGAAATACGTTCCTGCAGTATTGCGGGAAAGGATTCCTTTTTTGCCTCCTCCGAGAGGCGCAGCCAGCAGAAACAATTTGAAATCTTCCGCCATTCTGCTGTCAATCTGGGAAATCATAAGGCTGCCTCCTGAATAGCTTTTTAAAAATTCTCTGGTCCGCTCCCAATTGATCTGAATGGATTTTGAACTTCGAGCGTGTCTTTTAGCCGCAGCGGCAGCAATGTATTTAATAAAATCCTCTTTTCCTTTTTCTTTCTGTTCAGCCAACAGGTTATCGGCATCGCTGTACAGATCTGTATTATCGTATTCTTTCTGCCGGATTTTACGAACTGCGTCAGCATACAGCATTATTTCACGGTCGCTTTCGCTTCTGCAGAATATTATTCCGTTATCGCTACGTCTGGGTTTATAGGATTTTATGCCCTCTGTATCTGTGCGGGCAGTTCTTTTCTTGTCCCACTCCACTGTTGTTACGGACCTGTTTAAATATTCACGGATTCTCTGGGGAGTCTTCTTTCCGGAAACTTCAACAGGATAGCTTTCTATGTAAATATACCATTCTTTTCGGTCTTCTGCTTTTCGAAGACGCACAGTAACCTTGGTTTTTGCTAGTTGCTTCATAAGAAATGATTTCCGTTATACAATTTATCAATTTCCATTTTGGGTGCATATACGTGCTTTCCGATCTGTCTGGTGGGTATTGAATATTTCCTGATATGATTGTAGACAGAACCTTCAGATATTTGAAATCTCCCGGCTATTTCGCCGATGGAATAGCAGTCTTCTTTTTCAAGGCTGTATAATTTTTTCTTCGGTACGATTTCAGCCTGCGGCAGGCTGCGAGCAGGACCAAACATCCCTTCTATGACTCTGCGGTCTATCCTTACAAGGCGGGTTCCCAGATTAACTGACGGAATTTTTCCCTGGCCAACAAGCCGGTAAAGGGTCCTTTTGGCAACACCAAAAAGCATACCAGCTTCCGGGACAGAAATAAATGCCCTGTTCTCGGGTATTTTATCTGCCAGTGCTTTGATCTCCGCTTCATTTCTAAGCTGCTTACTCTTCTGTTTGTATGCTTTTTTACTGCATATATGCGAGCAGTAAACAGAAGCCACGGTTTTAGGCAAAAATTCCCCGCCGCAGTTAAGACATTGTTTATTTATTCTTTTCATCACCTTTGTCTCCTCATTAAGGTACCATAAGTATACATAAGTGCCACTTCGTCTCCTTTTAAGTGCCGGTACAAATGTGGTACAAATATATGATAAAAAACGATTAAAAAACAGCAAAAACGAAAATGAGCAAAAAGAAAAAACCGCTGTAAACATTACGTTTACAGCGGTTTAGCACTTATTATTAACTGATGTTAATCAGTACTTATTTGACTTCTTCGAATTCAACGTCTTCAACATTGTCACCTTGAGGCTCTCCACCTTGTGGTTGAGCAGCTTGTTGACCTTGTTCTCCTTGAGCGTACATTGCTTCTGTAGCTGTTTTCCAAGCTGCATTAATGTTGTCAAGAGCAGTTTGAATAGCTGGAATGTCTTGAGATTGGTGAGCCATTCTCAATTCAGTTAAAGCGTACTCAACAGCAACTTTATGGTCGTCTGCTAATTTGCTTCCTAGCTCTTTCAATTGACTTTCTGTTTGGAAAATCATACTGTCAGCTTCGTTTAATTTCTCAGCTCTTTCTTTAGCTATTTTGTCAGCATCAGCGTTAGCTTCAGCATCTTTTTTCATTTTTTCGATTTCTTCAGCTGTTAATCCAGAAGAAGCTTCGATACGGATATCGTGAGATTTTCCAGTTCCTTTATCAGTTGCAGAAACTTTGATGATACCATTTGCATCGATATCAAAAGTAACCTCGATTTGAGGAACTCCTCTTGGTGCTGGTGGAATACCATCTAAGTGAAAACGACCGATAGTTTTGTTATCAGCAGCCATCGCTCTTTCACCTTGCAATACGTGAATTTCAACAGATGGTTGAGAATCAGCAGCAGTAGAGAAAACTTGAGATTTTTTAGTTGGAATAGTAGTATTAGACTCAATTAATTTAGTCAATACACCACCCATAGTTTCGATACCTAAAGATAAAGGTGTAACGTCAAGTAACAATACATCTTTTACATCTCCAGATAAAACTCCACCTTGAATAGCTGCTCCAATTGCAACAACCTCATCAGGGTTAACTCCTTTAGACGCTTTTTTACCGAAGAATTTTTCAACCTCTTCAGCAATTCTTGGCATACGAGTAGAACCTCCAACAAGAATAACTTCGTCAATATCAGATGTAGTTAAACCTGCATCTTTTAATGCTTTAGCAACAGGCTCCATAGAACGTTTTACTAAAGAATCAGTTAATTTTTCGAATTGAGCTCTAGACAATTTTTTCACTAAGTGTTTTGGTCCAGAAGCCGTAGCTGTAACGTATGGCAAGTTGATTTCAGTTTCTGAAGCAGAAGACAATTCAATTTTTGCTTTCTCTGCAGCCTCTTTCAAACGTTGTAATGACATTGGGTCAAGACGTAAATCGATACCTTCTTCAGCTTTGAATTCGTCAGCTAACCAGTCAATAATTTCGTGGTCAAAATCATCTCCACCTAAGTGAGTATCACCGTTTGTAGACAATACTTCGAAAACTCCGTCTCCTAATTCAAGAACAGAGATATCAAATGTACCTCCACCTAAATCGTAAACAGCAATTTTTTGATCAGTTCCTTTTTTATCCAATCCGTAAGCCAAAGCTGCTGCTGTAGGCTCATTGATGATACGCATAACTTTAAGACCAGCAATTTCTCCAGCTTCTTTCGTAGCTTGACGTTGTGCATCATTAAAGTAAGCAGGAACAGTAATAACTGCTTCAGTTACAGTTTGACCTAAATAGTCTTCAGCAGTTTTTTTCATTTTTTGAAGTGTCATTGCAGACAATTCTTGAGCAGTATATAAACGACCATCAATATCCACACGTGGAGTATTGTTGTCACCTTTTACTACTTTGTAAGATACTCTTTTTGCTTCGTTTGTAGTCTCTGCAAAAGTGTGTCCCATAAAACGTTTAATAGAAGCAATCGTTTTTGTAGGATTCGTTACCGCTTGTCTTTTTGCAGGATCACCCACTTTAATTTCTCCACCTTCAACAAAAGCGATGATAGATGGCGTTGTTCTTTTTCCTTCTGCATTAGGAATAACAACTGCTTCGTTACCTTCCATTACAGAAACACAAGAGTTCGTAGTCCCTAAATCAATTCCGATTATTTTACCCATTTTTTTATATATTTAATTTTGATGTATACTTATTTTAACAACTCAAAGTGGCATAAGTCAATCTTTGTGCCAATATAAAAAACCAAAGTAAATTGTCAGTTTTCCTGTCCACCCATCAAAAATAATCTGACAACATGACATTTTCAAAACCTGACATTCGTGGCACACCAGTACTTTAAGTGTCATTATTAAGAGCTATTCCTGCTATCCGTTATATCTTTTACTGGCAAAAAAGCCAGAAAAAGGATACCACTACTATCAGGGCTAGTGATTTTGTGCTATTTTAAAAACTTTAGCATAATCTATTACTATAATGACTTATAAATCTCAAATCATTTTAATGAAATAGCTAAATTAGCAACTTCACAAAAAAACAGTAAAACCATAACAATGGAAAACTACAGCATCATTATATTTATTCTAGCCATAGTAATAGGTCTTTCGGTACTTGCAGATCAAATAAAATTACCCTACCCTATTTTACTAGTTATTGTAGGGATCGTTATTGGTTTTATTCCCGGAATTCCCGAAATAGAAATTAATCCCGAGATTATCTTTCTACTCTTCCTGCCTCCATTACTTTATGATGCTTCATTTAATATCTCTCCTAAAGATTTTAAAATCAACCTTAGTACTATCGGTACACTGGCAATACCATTAGTATTCCTTACTACACTATGGATTGCTGTAGTAGCACGCTACATGATCCCGGGAATGACATGGCCACTAGCATTTGTATTAGGCTCCATACTCTCTGCAACCGATGCTGTTGCCGCTATGAGCATTACCAAAGGATTAGGATTATCACATAAAACCATTACAATACTAGAAGGCGAAAGCCTTATCAACGATGCTTCGGCATTAGTAGCCTATCGCTTTGCTGTTGCAGCTGCATTAGGATATTCATTTGTAATATGGGAAGCAACATTACAATTTATATTATTACTGGGAGGTGGATTTCTGGTAGGTTTTACAATGTCTAAGATCTTAGCATTTATCCTCAAGAGAGTACATAAAAATCCAATTGTCACGATTAGCTTCATGCTACTAATGCCTTTTGTAACCTACCTTATTGCCGAGCACCTACATGTATCAGGAGTTATAGCCGTTGTAATATCTGGTCTTGGGATTGCACGTTTTAGTAATAAAATTTTTCCCGAGAGTTTAAAAAACCAATCCAAAGGTCTTTGGGACATTATTATCTTCTTGCTAAACGGATTAATTTTTATCCTAATAGGTCTTAATTTTCCTTATATCCTTAAAAACATCGATAACAATCTTATATTACCCTATATCGGCTATGCTGCAATAATAACAATTGTAGCATTATTGATCCGAATGACGAGGGTATTTCTTCAGAAATTAAATCTTCAAAAAGCATTTCAGAATAATGATAAGAAAAAAAGAAAAGTTAGCGAACACGCCCTACTCGATTCCAAAAACAGCTTCATTATAAGTTGGTCAGGAATGCGCGGAATCGTTTCTCTGGCTATTGCGATGGGATTACCCAAAAACCTCGAAGACGGAACTCCGTTTCCTCATCGTAGCGCCATAATCTTCATATCGGTCGCTGTAGTACTTTTAACGCTTATCGGGCAAGGACTTACATTACCTTGGATAGTTAAAAAGCTAAACATAAAAGGAGAATAATTATTTCAGCGTCAGACAATTTTATATTTTAATTAATTTAGACAAAGCATTTAAATTTGTAATCAACTACCTTAGCAATAAAATAATAAATGGTAAAACTTAACTATAAAAATTATCAAATCGAAGTAATCAATGATAGTGATTACGTGATAAATTCGACTGATAATTTAAGAGTTTACGATACAGTTTTCTTTCCAGGAAAAAATGATAACAATACATTTCACCCAACCAGTAAACACGGAATTATCATTAAAGAATCAGGTAATGAAATTGCAAGTGCTATAATTTGCGAAAGTGGTGGCGCAACAGCAATAACTGAAAAATCATTTATAATCGAAGATGACAAAATCTGGATTTGCGTTACTAATAAAGTGTATTGCCTAAAAATTCCAAACCTAGATTTAATATGGCGCAAAGAAATAGATTTCATAACCAATTTTTCAATACATAAAATTGAAGATGATTTTATTATTCACGGCGAACTTGATATTAAAAGAATAACCAAAAGTGGAGAAACAATATGGAGTTTTGGAGGAAGAAATATTTGGGTAAACCCAGAAGGAAAAACAGAATTTAATATAGAAAATAATCAAATTCATTTATTCGACTTTGAATCTAATGAATACATTTTAGATTTTAATGGAGAAACAATCCTAGACAATCCAAAACCAAGTTCCGAGAAAAAATGGTGGGATATCCTTAAAATAGCCCAGGAAATCAAGAAAAAATAAATCAAAACAATATAAAAATTACTATTTAGTTCGAAAACACCTCATAATCTTGAAAATTTATTATTCCAAATAGCATTAATTTAATTAAATTCGAAAAAGATTCCGATTTTAAATCATAACCTAAATATTTTTATATTGAGAAAACTATTACTTTTTTTAATACCATTCATATTCAGTTCATGTGTTACCAACTACTACTATGTAAATATAGACGAGGATACACCTATCTATGAGAACACAAATGGAACAGAATCAATTATTATAATTCCTAAAGGTTATGGCGCATACATTTCATCTGGTACAAAAAAATATAAAAAAGTAAAATGGAAAAACTATAAAGGGTGGGTTATAAATCCTGTATACAGTTATGATGAAAATTCAAAAAATTACACTAGAAACAATTCATCGCCTAATAGTAACAATACCTCCGCTAGCTATAGTAGTCCAACCAATAAAAGTACACCTGGAAAAAAAGTCCACGTGAAAAGCTACACAAGAAAAGATGGAACTTATGTTAGATCACATACAAGAAGTTCTCCAAAAAGAAGATAAAAATATAAAATTGCTAACAGAAGAGGACATAATGATTAATAAATTTGCACAGGAAAAAATTAATCTTGAGCAAATTTTAGGTTGGTTTGATAATTTTGAAACTCAAATTCAAAGAAAAATTATTAGATGGACAAGTCATTGTTTAGTACAATCTCATCCAAATGAAGAAACATCCCATAAAGCAATTGAATTAATTCCTTTAAAAAGTCATAAGAACCTAAAAATTGCTTTAGATAAGATCGAATTACTTCCTGATGATGAAATAAAAAAAACTTTTATCACATTAATTTCAATATTTAAAGCCTCAGATACAGAAAGAAGAAATACATTTTGCAAAAATGACTGTAATCATGATTGGCATAACTTAGAAAACTTCAATTAACCTCCCAAAGAATCAAATAAATTTACAAAACCGATGAAAAATACTGCATTCCTACTATTAGTATCATTAATACTCATTTCTTGTAATAAAACTACAAAAGAAAAAGTAATCGATAAATCCAAAACTAATACTGACACGCTTACAATCAACAAGACAAAAAAAACGAACGATACAATACAAAAACATCAGACTTTTAATGATACAATAGACGACTTAAACGAAAACTTAAAATTATTTGTTCCCAAAGATTATAGCGTAATCAGTATAGAATCCGGAAATCTTAATCTTGATGAATTCACAGATGCTATTTTGGTTATACGTAAGAATAGCGAAGAAACAACCTCCAACATGGATGGAGGAAAACCAGATAAAAGACCCTTACTTATTTTATTAGGTCAAAAAGATGGCACTTATAAACTAGCCTATAAAAATGATAATGCTGTGTATTGCATTGATTGCGGAGGTCTTTTTGGAGATCCTTTCACTGGAATAGCAATTAAAAACGGCTACTTTTCTGTAGAACATGGAGTTTCGGGAGGACATCATTGGGAAGACATTATTACTTTTAAATACAATAAAGCCAAAGACAACTGGTTTCTCTACAAGACTCATTATGTAAATTATAAACTTAATGACGGCAATGATGAAAATGCCGATGCACTAGTTGCTGATTATGACAAGCTACAAACAGTAAAAGATTTTGGAGAAATTCCATTTCAAAAATTTAATATATATAACGAAAAAGGATATTAAATATTCTTGAATTCGATTAATTCAACCCCCAGTTTCACACTTTATTATTATTACCCAATGAAACAAATCATATTCCTATTCCTAAGTTCATTATTAATACTTTCTTGTTCAGATAAACCTAAAAAACAAACAGAAGAAGAACCTCTTACAACAACCAGTACAGAAAGTAGCAACGAGAATAATTCTAATAATACCAGTAATAAAACAGCCATTTTTAAATGGGAAACCGAATTATGTGCAAATACAGGAACATATGATCCCGAAAAATATAGCGAAGAAGAATTAAAAAACACACGTGATTTATGGGGCTCTTTCTCAGGCGCTTATTTAAGCACCCCTACAACACCAAGTTCTACTGCCGAGGATGAAAAACTACGCCTAACTGATTTAACTGCAGAATATAATGAGAGAAAAGCGTTCTATAATCGAAAAATAATTCCATCACCTTATTGGGAAAAAAGAAAAGCAGAGAGATTACATGAGTTAGAAGATTCATACGAACTGAAAAAAATAGCTATCGAAGCTTATACCAATCCTTCTGTTTTACTAAACAACCGATTCTCTAAAAATTGTACAGAATATACAAAAGCTTTAATTTCAAATGATTCCCTCTTACTACTAAAAACCTGGAATAATTTGGCAGAAAAGCAAAAAAAGAATAATGCTAGTCCCGAAAAATTAATGGAAAGACATTTGGCTAAATATAACTCTAGAGATAGATTACTATATGCTAAACAAGAATTAATGACCTATGGTTGGTGGAATTGTGCCAATGCCGAAACTTACCAAATATACGATGATGGTTCAATGGAAAAAGAATTTAATAAACTTTTTACCAAGATAACATCTGAGTGTGACGAACCATAGTAGATAACTTTTACATTACAAAAACTCAATGAACAAAATAATATTATTCCTTTTTATTTTCATTTCATCATCGTTAATGGCTCAAAAAAGTAGCACAAAAGACAAATTTGTTGTTCAAATTAAAAAAATAAAAGGAGATTTAAACAAAGATAATTTAGCCGATTTGATTGTAGTAACCCAAGATACTATAAAACCAAAAGCTCCTTATAAACTAAACGTATTCATTGCCCAACCCAACGGTACTTTTAAGTTAATCATTTCAACAACAAAAGCTATTGATCCACAATATCCCGAAGGAAAAAATGGATATTACAACGGAAATTCCTTTTATGATATCACTATCGAAAAAGGAGTTTTAACTATTAAAAACGAACTAACAAGAGGTAATTTCGAACATAAATTTCGCTATCAGAATAATGATTTCGAATTAATAGGTTTTTCAGAAACATACTCAGATGGTCAAGGAACTATGAGAACAGTCAATTTTAATTTATCTACCGGAATACGTTTAACTACATCCGAACGTTATGATGATAGCAATGAAAAACCTACAAAAGCAGAAAAGAAAATACTAATTAGGCCTTTACCTAAATTACAGGATTTCGCGCCATTTACAACCGAATACTACTAAAGAATAATATCACAAAATCTATTTTCGTTAGTTATACTTTAACTAACACAACTATTGCTTTCCGTTTTTTATTCGTATTTTCGATATTCAAAAATAGTATTTCTTCAAATAATCAATTGATTTTGAAGAATAGATCAAAAATAACTATAAAATAGAATTAAAATGGTTTCATTTAGCAAAGAATTGTCTTTTCGTTGGTCAGATCTTGACCCTAATTTTCACTTACGTCATAGTGCATATTATGATTTTGGTGCGCAACATCGTATTGAGATATTAGAAAAACTAGGTTTAACCTTAAAAGTGATGCAGGAACAAAACTTTGGACCAATACTTTTTAGAGAAGAATGTGTTTTTAGAAAAGAAATAAAACTTTCGGACAAAATATTCATCCATACAAAAACTTCAAAAATGAAACCTGATGCATCGCGTTGGTCCATTGTGCATGAGTTCATAAATGAAGAGGGAAAACTTTGCGCAACCATTACTGTTGATGGAGCCTGGATGGATACAAAACTAAGAAAACTCGCTTCTCCTACTCCATCAATTGCAATCGAAGCTTTGAGTATTTTCCCTAAAAGTGAAGATTTTGTAGTCCTTTAAATTTTTCCTATAATGTGTAGTAATACATATAGATAACTCCATATTTTGTGTGGAATTATTATAAGATTCTAAAAAACAGTAATAATTAAAAAAAAAATAATTATGAAAAAAATAATCGTAGTTCTAATAACAATTATATCATTAATATCATGTAATAATAAAAACACACAAAATATGGATTCTAAAAATACCGAATTAGTTAAACAGTACTTTGATCATTTTAACAATCACGATTGGAAAAAAATGTCCGAAATGTATATTCCAACAGCCGAATTTAAAGACCCATCTCTAGGAAACGGAATCGTAAAACAAACTCGTGCCGAAATAGTCAAAAAATACAGTGAGTTAAACCAAATTTTCCCTGATTTGAGCGATAAAGTTATACAAGTATATCCATCGGGAGAAAACCACGTAATTGTAGAATTTGTTTCTAGTGGTACTGCAGCAGACGACTCTACTTTCGAATTACCAATTTGTACCATCTTTACAATCGAAAACGGATTAATAACAAAGGATTTTACGTACTACGACAATTTCGAAGAACAAGAATAAAGATTACATAAAAAGTAACGCGGATGACGCGGATTTGCTGAAGCAAAGACACGGATAAAAACAGATTTTTTAACTGTTATGGATTATTATATAAAAACTAGCATAATTTCTTTTAAAAAATTTCATTTTTAAATCTTATAACCAATAAATATGTACTATATTTCATTCAAATTATAATAAATTATGATGGATTTATTAAACATATAAAATTGATTATTTAAAATATGAAATTACTGCATCAACAGTTAACAGATAGTATTATTAAAACTTTTTATGAAGTATATAACGAATTGGGATATGGCTTTTTAGAGAAGGTTTATCAAAACTCTTTGTATATTGAACTAAAAAACAAAGGTTTTAAAGTTGAAGCTCAAAAGAAAATTAGTGTTTATTATAAAGGAATCGAAGTTGGAGAATATTATGCCAACTTAATAGTAGAAGATTTTATTATATTAGAATTGAAAGCTGCTGATTGCATCGTAAAAGACTTTGAAAATCAAGTTCTAAACTATTTAAGAGGCACAGATTGCGAAATTGGATTACTTTTAAATTTTGGAAAAAAACTGAATTTAAAAGAAAAATTTTCGAAAATATCCGAAAAACAAGAAAATAAAATCTGTTTTTATCCATCTTCAAACACACTATCAAACTAAAAAAATCAGTTTTTATCCGCGTCTTTGCCCTAGCAAATCCGTATAATCCGCGTCCAAAACTCGCTACCGAACTAAAAAAATTCAGTTTTTATCCGCAACTTTACCTTAGCAAATCTGTTTAATCTGGGTCCAAATACACCTCATACTAAAACCAAGCAAACCATTAAACCTAAAATGAATACCTCAATTTTAAAAACCAATATTACACTAGAAAATGAAAGAGTCCTTTTAATTCCTTTTGAAAATATAAGAAACATAGAACTCAAAGAAATTATTTATAACAATGAAATTTGGAAATACATGGGAATGTATGTAAAAGATGAAACGGATTTCGAGAATTATATTGAGAATACCATCAAGCAAAAAGAAGCAGGAATTTGTTATCCTTTTCTTATTATTGATAAACAAACTAATAAAATTGCAGGAAGTACGCGTTATGGATACCTTAATATAGCTAGCCAAAAATGCGAAATTGGATGGACATGGTACGGAACAGCATTTCAAGGAACTGGCTTAAATAAAGCATGCAAACACGAACTTTTAAATTTTGGTTTTGAACACATTGGTTTCAGACGAATCCAATTTAGTGCCGATTTGGAGAATTTAAAATCACAAAGAGCAATAGAAAAACTAGGAGCTAAAAAAGAAGGCATTTTTAGAAATAATTATATCGATGCCGACGGAAAAAGTAAAGACGATGTATATTATAGTATTATTAGCAAAGATTGGAAGGAATTAAAATGTTCAAATTTCTCAGAATTTAATTAAAATAATGTATCTTCATTAGAAACAAAAAATAAAATTCAAACAATGATTAACATCTTGAAAGACTTTAGATTAATTATTGCTATTGTAATAATACTGATTATAACAATCGTGTTAGCCACTATTGTCGACAAGCTTTTTATGCGCTTTATTCGCCGTAGAATAGGTGTTAATGACTTTGACAGTACAGGATATAAGTTTCTCAAACACCTAATCATCACAATAATTTACATTATAGGAATTGCTTTTGCTCTAATCCAGATTCCAGAACTTAAAATTATTGGGCATTCCTTATTAGCTGGAGCCGGAGTAATATCGATAATTGCTGGTCTTGCCTCTCAGCAAGCATTGAGTAACATTATGAGCGGGATATTTTTAGTGATTTTTAAACCTTTTAGAATAAACGACAAAATTACAATCAATAATTTTAGTGGTGTAGTCGAAGACATCAATTTAAGGCAGGTCGTTTTAAAAGACATGGAGAATAACCGAATCATAATTCCAAATTCGGTTATAAGCAATCAGATTATTCTAAACACAAATATGAATGATTCTAAATGCTGTAAAATAATCGAAATTGGTATTGGCTATGACTCAGATATTGATAAAGCATTAGAAATAATGAAAGATGAAGTTGCCAAACATCCTCTTTTTATAGATACCCGAACTGCTGCAAACAAGAAGAACAATGTCCCGCTAGTTGTAGCCAGAGTTGTGGCACTTAAAGATTCAAGTGTAAACTTAAAAGTTTGGGCTTGGGCCAAAGACGCTTCAGATGGCTTTGTCTTGTATTGTGATTTATTATACAGTATAAAAAAACGCTTTGATGCCGAGAAAATAGAAATTCCATTTCCACAACAAGTAATTACGGTAAAAAAAGAACTCTAAATATTACTGAAACTTCAATCCAAAATTTACTTTTTCAAAAGTGGTACTACAAGAAATAGCAAATCTTCCAGTATTAAAAGTTCCAAAGATACCTTCGACTCCATGTCCCGAATAAAAACCTCCTATAGAAAAACGATCAATCTGATATTTTAATGCAATATCATTTACCCTACTACTCAATTGCCCGAAAACTATTATTCTAGGAACAATCTCGTAACTAGCAAATACTTTAGGAGCCATTTTTTGATAGTAATCAAAACTTTCATCTGTTTCATAATCCATACTCGTAGAATGCAAATTTTCTAAACTTCCACCAATAAAAGTATTGTTTTTTGGATGCCAGGAAATACTTAATCCAGTAAATGTTCCATCATAACCACTGCGCGATTCTACGTAACCAACAGCAATTGTCGCTCTGAAATTTTCACATATTTTGCCAATATAACCAATATAAGTTCGATCAATTTCTGATTTGTTAATACCAGCACCAAGAATAATATCATCCGAACGCATTCCAAAAGCATATTGAAAATAGGTTGAATATTCGTCGTTATTCCCCGCAACAACGCTCCGTCCTTTATCAAGGTCGATATTTGGAGAAATTAGAGTAGAATTTATAACAGCGAAATCAAATGTGTTGACTTCTTGGGCAAATGTGGGGATAGAGAGCAGAAGTAAAAGTATCGTTTTTTTCATAAAACCAGTTTTAGCTTGTAACAATCTATCCCTAAGATACATATATTTTAACCATTAATACAATAAATCCTTCAAAATGCTTCATTATTCGTTAAAATGCAACATTTCACAATTACATTCACCTTAAAAAATGCTATTACTATTTTATATTACCTCATTTTTTGTTTTCATAAAAAGGAAAATATATTGTCATTAATCGTATTTTTGAGACAATAAATAATTTCAACCCAAGCACAAATTAATATGTTTACAATAGATCAAATTAAAGAAGCACATTCAAAAGTGAAAACCGGAGCCGATTTTCCAAATTATATACAAGATTTAATAACCTTGGGCGTAAAAGGATATGATACCAATGTAAATGATGGCACTGTAGAATATTATGGTGCAAACAATTATAGAGTTGCTACTAATGATAAATATGCTGAAATTAAGGTAACATCAAATGTGAATAAAGAACGCTTTTTAGAATTTTTATTATTACACCAAGATGGACAAACTGATTATATAACGTTTTGTAACCAAGCTGGAGAATGTGGCATTGCAAAATGGAGAGTAGATATTATCGAAATGACATGTACATACTATGATAAATCAGGAAATGAAATAGTAATAGAGAAAATTTAGGAATTCCCCTCTCAATGTGTTTATTAATCGAAGAAACTTCATCGTTAAAAGATTTCAAACACATTATGATGATGATCAAATTGCAGTAAGTCTTTAAATTTTTCAAATGTCAATTTTTAAATAAAAAAAATGTCAAAACAAATATCACCTGTTATAAATGCTGAAGATTTAATAGCATTACAAAAATCTGAAATTATAATTATCGATGCCCGAGCAGGAATTAATGCCAAAGAAAATTATACAACAACCCATTTGCAAGACGCACGCTATGTTGATTTAAATTTCGATTTGGCAACTGTTCCCACTGATGCTGCAAATGGAGGAAGACACCCTTTACCATCACCCGAAAAGTTTTCCAGAATATTATCAAAACTCGGCATCACACCATCGAGTCACGTAATTATATACGATGACAAAAATGGTTCGAATGCTGCAGCACGCTTCTGGTGGATGTTAAGAGCAATCGGACATGAAAAAGTACAAGTAATAAACGGCGGTTTACAAGCTGCCGTAAAAGCAGGTTTTCCTGTAAGTTCTGGAATTGAAACTTTTGCGGAAGCGGAATCATATCCTATCGCAATATGGAGATTATCTCAAGCAGATATTACCGAAATTGACAAAGCAAGCAATGATTCTGATACTATTATCATCGATGTGAGAGACAAAGACCGTTTTGATGGCTTAACAGAACCTATCGATTTAATTGCCGGACATATTCCAGGAGCTACAAATATTCCTTTTACAAGCAATTTAAACGAAGATGGTACTTATTTATCTCCAAGCGTTTTAAAGGCTAAATATCAAGATATAATTGGCAATACAAAAACCGAAAATGTAATTGTACATTGTGGTTCGGGCGTAACAGCTTGTCATACGCTACTTGCAATGGATTATGCGGGATTACCAATCCCTAAACTTTATGTAGGCTCTTGGAGCGAATGGTCCAGAAATAATCGACCGATGATTACTGCCGAAACAAAATAGAATTCTTAAATTGCGCAAATGAATACAATAGAACATTGGGACATACTTTTATCCAATACCGTTAATAAAAAAGCTTTTATTGACACGGTACTTGATGGAAATGCCGAAGGAGAATTAGCAGCTTTTAATTCCTTAAACGGAATCCTGTTTTCGGATATTGCCATTGATAAATTTATCGAGAAAGAATACCAATATGATTTGATAGAAGCTGCCGCAGAATCTAATCGAAAACTACGAACTTTCTCCTCTGGCGAACGAAAGAAAGAGTTCTTAAACTATTGCGTAAAACAGAATCCGGATTACATAATTTTTGATAATCCTCTAGATCATTTGGATCACGCATCCCGTATTACATTGGCAAAATCTCTGGAACAATTGGCAAAATCGGTTCGAATTATTCAATTGGTAAATCGTGCTGCCGATTTATTTCCTTTTATTCAGAACAAAGCTCAGATTACGGATAATTCTTTTGTTTTAAACGAAATAAAAAATACCGAAACCAATTCAAATTCAGTAAAGGTTTCCATTCCAAGGCCTGCCGAACCTACAGATTACAATGAAGATATATTAATACAAATGAATGCTGTTTCTGTAAGCTATGACGAAAGAAAAATCGTTGATGCAATTACGTGGACAATTAAAAAGAATGAATTCTGGCAACTTATTGGTCCTAATGGTTCTGGAAAAAGTACCATCTTATCATTAATATCTGGAGACAACCCAAAAGGCTACGGACAAGACTTATTTCTTTTTGGAAAGAAAAAAGGTAGCGGAGAAAGCGTTTGGGATATAAAAAAGAGAATAGGCTATTTCTCGACTTCCATGACCGATTTATTTCAGAAAAAACACAGTTTAGAACATATGATTCTTTCTGGATTTTTTGATTCTATTGGCTTGTATACCGAACCAACTTCATTACAAAAACAAATTGTATCGCAATGGCTTGACATTCTTAAAATGAGCCATTTAAAGAACAAAACATTCACACAACTTTCTATTGGACAACAACGAGTTGCATTAATAGTAAGAGCGGTTTTAAAACATCCACCTTTGGTTATTTTAGACGAACCTGTAGAAGGTCTTGATGACGAAAATGTGGCTTTGGTTATCGAACTCGTTAATCTTTTGGTCAAAGAAACAAGTATGACAATTTTATACGTTTCACATCGTATTGAACCAGACCTAACTCCTACTTCAATATTAGAATTAATCCCATCAGAAACTGGATCAATAGGAAATATAAAATCTTAATCTAACCCATTGTATATAATTAACACATAGAAACATAGATTTTCTATTCTAAAAAAAGACGTTTCACTTATTTAAAAAACATCCCGTCCCATCCCGAAGCTTAATGTCATTAAGCTAAGGAAATATATACAATGTTATACCTGATTAATCAAAGATGCAAAAAAATCATGTCTAAACTTGGCGACTTTGTTAGAAAAATTATAGCCCAAAAAGCTTAACTTAATGACATTGCCCGAAGCTTTGGGATCGGGACTAGCTATGCGAAAGAAATGTGTTTCTTTATATAATCTTTTTACACATAAATTCTATGTTTCTATGTGTTCAAATTAATTAAACCCAACAGATTAATCAACAGTAACTTTATAAGTTGGATCTTCGAGAATATCTACAATAATATTAGCATTTTTAAGCAACAATCGGCAATCCTCACTTAAATGATATAACCGAACTGTTTTATTGATTTTGGCATACCGTTCCGTAATTTTATTTACCGCATCGATAGCACTCATATCTACAATTTTACTTTCTTTAAAATCGATTATTATTTCTTTCGGATCATCCTGAACATCAAACTTCTCCATGAATCCCATTGTAGAACCAAAAAATAGAGGGCCAAATATCTCGTAATGTTTTACCCCATTATCATCAATGTATTTCCGGGCACGAATGCGTTTAGCACTTTCCCAAGCAAAAACTAAAGCCGAAATAATAACACCTATTAAAACTGCCAAAGCCAGATTATGCATAAAAATAGTAATCACAGCAACGGTAATTCCAACAAAAATATCATGTTTAGGCATTTTATTAATAATCCTAAAACTAGCCCATTCAAATGTTCCTATTGCAACCATAAACATAACGCCAACCAAAGCTGCCATTGGTAATTTTTCGATTACTGGAGCTCCAAACAAGATAATAACAAGAATAGTTAATGATGCCATAATACCCGATAAACGAGCTCTAGAACCCGCTGAGATATTTACCAGCGTTTGCGCAATCATAGGGCAACCGCCCATCCCGAAGAAAAAACCATTTACAATATTAGCACTTCCCTGAGCAATACATTCACGATTTCCGTTTCCTTTAGTTCCTGTAAGCTCGTCAACCAAGTTTAGTGTTAGCAATCCTTCAGTTAAACCTACAGAGGCCATAATTAAAGAATACGGAAAAATTAATTGTAACGTTTCCAGATTAAAATTAATATTAGGCAAATGAAAAGTTGGAAAACCACCGCTTATCGAGGCAATATCGGCAACAGTTTTTGTCTGAATCCCTAAACCGAGAACCAAACCAAAAACTACAATAATTGCTACTAACGAAGCAGGAATAGCTTTGGTGATCTTAGGAAACAAGATTACGATTGCTATGGTTAAAGTAACCAATCCTAGCATAATAAACATAGGATTTCCCGATAACCAAACCGTTTCGCCATTAACGACAGTTTTAAATTGTTTTAGCTGCGACATAAAAATCACAACTGCCAATCCATTTACAAAACCAAACATTACAGGTTGAGGTACCAATCGGATAAATTTACCCCACTTAAACACACCAACCAGAATTTGCAAAACACCAGCCAGAGCCACAGCAGCAAAAACATATTCTAAACCATGCGATTTCATTAAAGCAATCAATACAATAACAGTTGCCCCTGCTCCACCCGAAACCATCCCTGGACGACCCCCAAAAACAGCCGTAATTAATCCCATAATAAATGCAGCATACAAACCTACCAAAGGAGGAAAACCAGCAAGAATGGCAAACGAAAGCGATTCGGGAATCATAGTCATAGCCACCGTAAAGCCTGCCAGGATTTCGGTTTTATAATCTACTTTTTGTGTAAAATCAAATAAGTTAAAATATTGCTTCATTATTTAAATATAAATCTGAAAAGATGCTTATGAATAAGTTTTTTCTCACTATTAATATTTCGATAATAAGAAGATTTTTTTATATAAGCGCAACAAAAGTAACTATTTTACAGCGTATATCATCACTAATCAAACTTTGCAAAAGAGATAAAAACAACTATTTCTTTAACAAAATCTACGATTTGGTAAATTACATCATATTCCCTCGCATTCCCCATAATAACAATAGCTAAGAGTAATTTAAAAAAAATCAGCCACAGATTACACAGATTCTCACAGATTTTTTTAAATCCCTTTAATTCGTGTAATCTGTGGCAAAAACCTAATTTTAATTTCCAGCATAAAAAAGCTCCTAATTGAGGGCTACAAAGAAGAAAAGCTAGATTAAAGTTTTTTTACCATTAAGATATTAAGGCAAATTAAGAACAAACCTCGGGAGAAAATCCGTTCAATCCGTGTTTTCGCGATAGCGAATCCGCATCATCGGCGTTCCATTTAGACAATCCGACGGCAAAAAAAGCAAAACCTTAATCAATCTTAATCTCTTAATGGTTCAAAAAAATCTAAATTTTAATCAAAAAAAAGCCCCTAATCGGGGCTTTCTAATTTTATTTAACTCTCTTCGTCGTCAGTATTATGCGATTTCGAATAATTGCGCCATTTTTCAATACAATCCTGAAAATCCTGCGGAAGTTCAGTATCAAAACGCATCATTTCTCCCGTTGTAGGATGAACGAAACCAAGTGTTTTGGCATGTAAAGCTTGTCTTGGTAAAGCTTTAAAACAATTATCTATAAACTGTTTGTATTTTGTAAACGTAGTTCCTTTTAAAATCAAATGACCACCATAACGCTCATCATTAAAAAGCGGATGACCAATATGCTTCATGTGAGCACGAATCTGGTGTGTTCTACCCGTTTCGAGCTGACAAGAAATTAAAGTCACATAACCAAAACGCTCCAGAACTTTATAATGCGTCACGGCAGGTTTCCCTATTTCCGGATCAGCAAAAACAGCCATTTGCATTCTGTCTTTCAAGTGTCTTGCCAGATTACCTTCGATAGTTCCTTGCTCCTCGACAACATTTCCCCAAACCAAAGCAACATATTCTCTTTCCGAGGTTTTAGCTTCAAATTGTTTGGCAAGATGTGTCATTGCAGCTTCCGTTTTGGCAATAACCAAAAGTCCCGAAGTATCCTTATCAATTCTATGAACCAATCCCGGACGTTCGCTACTATTCATTGGCAAATTATCAAAATGATGTGCCAAAGCATGAACAAGCGTTCCGGTATAATTACCGTGTCCCGGATGCACAACCATTCCTGGCTCCTTATTGATTAACAATAAAGCGTCATCTTCGTAAACAATGTTCAACGGAATATCCTCTGGAATAATATGATTTTCATAAGGAGGATGTGATAACATCACCGTAACAACATCAAACGCTTTTACTTTGTAATTCGACTTTACAATAACGTCATTTACAAAGATATTACCTTCTGTTGCAGCATTCTGAATCTTATTTCGGGTTGCATTTTGTATTAAGCCCATCAAGTATTTGTCTATTCTTAAAGGCGCTTGACCCTTAGGAACTTCAAATCTAAAATGCTCATATAACTCTTCTTCTAAATCTAAACTATCTGTATTATTATTGTTCATTTGCTGTTTTTTCGTCTCCTGGCGTTGCTAGAGAATCTGCCGGTTGACTTTCATCTAAATAACTTGCTTTTCCATCGCCCAAAACCAAATCAATTTTTGATGATTTCAGTACGCGATCTCCCACTTTTAAGTTTCTTCCTTTGTAACGCATCTCCAAAACCATGTCTTTTCCAAGATTCGGAATATACGTAATTGTACCTTCCTGAAGACCTAATGCTTTTAGGGTTGGTACAGCTTCACGATAAGTTTTCTCAATCAAATCCGGAATACGAACCGATGAAAATCCTGAAGCATTTATTTTAATATAAATCTTTCTACCCACTTTTACTTTCGTTCCTGGCAAAGGATCTTGCTCAACAACACTATATTTTGGGAAACCACTTCTATAATCTACACTATCCAAAAGTACGTAATCCAGATCCAGTCCGTCCAATTTTGCCTCAACTTGCTCCTCAGTCAATTTTCTCAAATCGGGTACTTCAATCTCATGTCCGTGGTCGGTGGTAAATGTCAACCAATGCATAAACAAATAACCCAAAACTGCAATAATTGCAACAGCAATTAGTATTTGCGTAAAAAATACTCGGCTAGTTAGATACTTACGTAAACTCATAAATTTATTTTTATTTGTGGCAAAGATAAAGATTTCGTTTCAAAAAAAATGATAATTTTGTTTAATACAAGAAAGCAACTTGATTGTCATCCTTAACCTGTCCCTGTGACCTCCTAAGCGGAGTCAAAGACTATTATTTAGATGAGTAAATCATATATTTTGTCATTCTGAGCCGATTCGAAGAGTTAGGAGCTATTTCCCGCTATACGCTATATCTTTTTCCATGCAAAAAAGCATGAAAAAAGGATACCGCTGCTATCGGGGCTAAAAACACAAAACGTTTTCATAATAACATAATTTATCCAAAATATAAAGCTCCACAGCTTAGATTAAACAAATTAAAAATCTGTGTAAATCCATTTAATCTGTAGCTAAAACATTAACAAATCAAACTTTAAACTAAAATTTAAAATGAAAAACATTGCCATCATCATGGGAGGATATTCTAGCGAATATCAAATATCACTAATCAGCGGAAATGTAGTATACCAATACCTTGATAAAACCAAATACAATGGTTTCCGAATCCATATTTTTAAAGAAAAATGGGTTTATGTAGATGAAAAAGATGCCGAATTCCTAATCGATAAAAATGACTTTTCAGTAACTGTAAATGGAACAAAAACCACTTTCGATTGTGTGTTCAATGCCATACACGGAACTCCAGGCGAAGACGGATTAATGCAAGCCTATTTTGAGTTATTGCACATACCGCAAACCTCATGCGATTATTACCAAGCAGCCCTAACGTTTAACAAACGTGATTTACTTTCAGTTTTAAAACCATACGGAATAAAAACTGCCATTTCATATTACCTAAACAAAGGAGACATTATCAATACCGACGAAATTGTAAAAAAAGTAGGTTTGCCATGTTTCGTAAAACCAAACAAAGCAGGTTCAAGCTTTGGAATTTCGAAAGTAAAAACTGCAGCCGAACTACCAATCGCAATAGAAGTTGCGTATAAAGAAGATAATGAAATCATCATCGAAAGCTTCCTGGACGGAACCGAAGTTTCAGTTGGAGTAATTAACTACCAAGGAAAAGTTATCGTATTACCAATCACAGAAATTGTTTCCGACAATGATTTCTTCGATTACGAAGCCAAATACGAAGGGAAATCACAAGAAATCACACCAGCGAGAATCTCAGACGAAATGACGCAAAAAGTAAGCGAAGTTGCAAAACGTGCTTACGAAGTCTTAAAAATGAAAGGATTCTCAAGAAGCGAATTCATCATCGTCGACAACGAACCATATATGCTCGAGATGAACACAATACCGGGTTTAACAACCGAAAGTTTGATTCCGCAACAAGCCAAAGCAGCCGGAATTTCACTAGAAGATTTGTTCACAAACTCAATTGAGTTAGCTTTGGCGTAGCCGAAATAATTTCCTTTTATTAATAAAATCAAAGTACAGATACTATTTTGCAAAGAAATTTTAAAGTTTTAAAGAATCTCAAATTAGATAATTATTATTGCCCTTTGTGCAATACAAAAACTAAACTTAATCTTTTAGTAAAAGGTGGTTTTATTAGTGTTTTTTTTATACCAATATTACCAATTAAAAAAGATTACACCCTTAATTGCGATAACTGTCAAAAAAGCATTCAAAAAAACAGTCTAAACCACATAGAAAAAGAAAAAGTAATTAATGCTTTTAAAAGTACTGAGTATAAAATTCCTTTTCTTCATTTTACAGGCTTTTTGATATTATTATCCGTACTAAGTTTTGCAATTTATACTGGAGTTGAAGCAACCAAAGAAGAAAAGATACATATACGTAATCCAGAAATTGGAGATTTATATCGTATTAAAACCCCAACTGGATATACAACTTTTAAAGTAAACAAAGTACTAAAAGACAGCGTATATGTTTTTATCAATAACATGGAAACTACAGGTTATAGTGGTATTGATAAAATCAATATTAATGAAAATTATAATGAATTACGTTCATTTTCCAAACCCGAACTATTAAAAATGTATGACCAAAATATAATATACCAAATTGATAGAGAAATCTTAGAACCTTAAGTACCACTAAAATTTAGAAACTCTAAAAAAAACCTTAGAACCTTTGCTACTCTAAACCTCTGAACCTTAAAAAAAATGAGAAAAGCCATATTCCCGGGATCATTTGATCCAATTACACTTGGACACGAAGACATCATAAAACGAGGAATTTCTCTATTTGATGAAATCGTAATTGCAATTGGTGTAAATGCCGAAAAAAAATACATGTTTTCACTCGAAGAAAGAAAGCGATTTATCGAAGAAACCTTCAAAGACGAGCCCAAAGTAACCGTAATAACCTACGAAGGTCTTACGATAGATTTGTGTCATAAACTAAAAGCACATTTTATATTAAGAGGATTGCGTAATCCAGCCGATTTCGAATTCGAAAAAGCAATCGCACATACCAACAGACGCTTATCCAAAATTGAAACCGTATTTTTATTAACAGCTGCAAGAACATCATACATAAGCTCAAGCATCGTTCGTGATGTATTACGAAATGGCGGAGAATACGAAATGTTGGTTCCAGATGCTGTTAGAGTGAAGAAGTAAATATTTTGCGTAAGTCATTGCGAGGAACCAACATACTAAATGAGATTGCTTCGTTCCTCGCAAAGACAAAACGAAAAAATCCTTTTAATCCTATCTAATTCTTTGTCAAAGGAACGCGGATTAAACAGATTCGCTATCGCGAAAACACGGATTAAACGGATTTTTCATCTATTATTTTTTTAAATCCGTTTTTCATCCGCGTTTTTACTTTTGTAAATCCGTATTATCCGCGTTCCTCTATAGACAATTTAGGTTAGTAACTATTCACCAAAGCCCCAAACAGGCTTTCTTTACCCGAAACTGTAAGCCGAACAGACAAAGTAAATCTGTGGCAAAAAACCAACAAAAAATATAAATTTGCCACCCTCCTAAATTATAAGTAAATTCGCATTTTCAAATAAACTATTAAAAAATGAGCATAGAAAGAGAATTAAACAAACGTAGTGGATCTAAATGTGAACTTTGTGGCGCAACCGAAAACCTAAAAGTATATCAAGTTTTACCTACCCAAAAAGGCGGAATTGATGAAAGCGTAATGGCTTGTAGCACCTGTGTAGATCAAATAGAGAATCCAGATAACGTAGATTTAAATCATTGGAGATGTTTAAACGACAGTATGTGGAACGAGAATGTTGCCGTACAAGTTGTAGCTTGGAGAATGTTAAGCCGTTTACGCGCTGCAGGATGGCCACAAGAATTGCTTGACATGATGTATCTAGACGAAGATACCCTGGCATGGGCACAAGCAACTGGAGAAGGAGAAGATGATGAAAACAAAATTATTCACCGTGATAGTAATGGAGTAATTCTAGAACACGGAGATTCTGTAGTTTTAATTAAAGACTTAAAAGTAAAAGGATCTAGTATGGTTGCCAAACAAGGAACTGCTGTACGTAACATCCGTTTAGATCATGAAAATGCCGAATACATTGAAGGAAAAGTAGATGGTCAGCAAATTGTAATTATCACACAATACGTGAAGAAAATATAGTTACAGTATTCAGTTTACAGTCACAGCACTCAAAACTGAATACTGAAACTGAGCACTATAAACTAAAAAAAAGAGGCTATTCAAATCAGGAAACTATCCTTTTTTTTATACCGATAAGTCTAAATTATTTTTGAAATAATTTATTTACCTGATCTTTTGTTAAAGCCTCAGAAACATTGTTTGAGTTACCCTCTTTATTCGAAACCATAAATTGAACTGTAGGTTTATCAACACTTGCCGTGTAATGTAACCAAACATAATTGTTAGGTAATTCTAATTTGATATCATACAAAGGAGTTGCTGTAAAACCGTTTGCGATAATATTGTAAAGACTAAGGTAATCATTATCAATATTTTTAAAAGTGAATTTTCTTAAAGTATTATTTTCATCATCACTTTGGATACAGTTGTAAAACACAGTGTATTCATCTCCAATTTTTTGGATATAATTATTGTTTACTTTACCTAATTTTTCAACTGGTACAGTTGCAATAACTTTAATTTGAGCAAAGGATGCAAAACTTAAAAACAAAACAGCAATAGTAATAATTCTTTTCATAATATTATTTGGGGTTTATTTATTTTATGGAGCAAACATAATAATAAAAAAATTTAACTCCTTTCTTGTATCGTTAATTTATTGACATTAAATATAAATTAATGTTTATAATTATTCGTTTTCAGAAACAACAAAACAGTAACCATTTGTTTTTAAATCAATTACTCCTCTTCTTTCTTAATTACTTTTCTAGCTACTTCAATTTTAAATTTCTTGCCTTTCATCTTCTCCTCCTTGATATTTTGAAGCAAATCTTTTACTTTATTAAATTTTACAGCAGCAAACGAAATAAAATCTTTCACTTCTATTAATCCTAAGTCCCCTTTTTCCAGTTTTCCTTTTTGAGAAAAGAACCCAACAATATCTATTTTATTAAGCTTGTTCTTCTTACCGCCGCTAATATATATTGTTTGGAATTCTGGTGGTTTAGGCAAAGTCGTAGCATTGTCGACCTTTAAAACATCCATATCGTAGTTAATATAATCCAATTTCTTTTCGCTTTCATGAACAAGAATATAAGCCGTTCCCGATGCAAGCATACGAGCAGTACGCCCATTACGGTGCGTAAACTCATCTTCTTTAGACGGTAAATGATAATGGATAACATGGTTCATCTCAGGAATATCAAGACCACGCGCTGCAAGATCCGTTGTAATTAAATAACTCACACTACCGTTTCTAAACTGAATCAAAGCACGCTCACGCTCATCCTGATCCATTCCGCCATGATAATAAGTTGCGTAAATACCTTTTTCATTAAGCGTATCACTAATACGCTCGGCAGCATCACGGTGGTTACAGAAAATAATAGCCGATTGCGATTTTAAAGAGCAAATCAGGTTAAACAAACTTCCTATTTTGTCTTTGAATGGAGAAACAACCATTTTCATCGAAAGATTGGATTTATCCTCCTCTTCAGGAATAAAATCTAAAATCGTTGGATTAATTACTCTTGTATATTTTGGAATTTCAATATCCGATGTAGCCGAAACCAACACACGTTTGTTTAATTTAGGAAGTTTACCAATGATAAAAGACATTTGCTCATGGAAACCCAATTGCAATGATTTATCAAATTCATCTAAAATTAAAGTCTGAATTTTATCCAATCGGAAAGTACCTCTCTCGATATGATCCGCAATTCTTCCCGGAGTTCCTATTAAAACTGCTGGTGGATTGCTTAAATTCTTAATCTCTGTATCTATAGAGTGACCTCCATAACAGATATTAACTTTGTAATCCGTTCCCATTTTCTTCCAAACCTGTTCAATTTGCAATCCTAATTCTCTTGAAGGAACAAGGATTAAACATTGTACAGAAAGGATTTCGGGTTGTAATAATTCTAAAACTGGCAGTAAAAAAGCTAATGTTTTTCCTGATCCAGTTGGAGAAAGTAGTAAAACATTATTGTCGTTCAGGATAGCATCCTGAGCAACTTCTTGCATTTCGTTTAGGCTTTCGATACCTAAATTCAAAAGTATATTATTCGAATGGTGTTTCTTATTCATTTTGCAAAAGTAACTAAAAAGTTGCAGTGTACAATTTTTAGTATTCAGTTGCAGTATTCAATCACAGTTTCTCATTGCAATAAAGCTTTACAGACTTTATAGTAAAAAATAACTTAGTATAAAATTTAACCGTAAAATTTCAAGCTAAATGGTCGTTTATTTTACCGCAAAGGATACAAAGTTTTA
>NZ_JAOZEW010000001.1 GCF_025847235.1 Flavobacterium shii | reverse complement strand
TATATTGTAAAATTACAATTTAAATATAAGAAAAATAATACAATAAAGCTAATTAAAATCACCTTAAGTACTTAAAAACAAACTGACTAAATCCTTAACTTAATGACATTGAGCCCGACCGAAGGGAACGCCCATAAAATAGAAAACCGTTTACTCTTAGGAATAAAACAGTTTTTTTAGTTTCACTCTTTGTCAAAGTTTTTCAACTTTGACAAAGAGTGGCTTGAATGTCCTAAAAGAAAACTTCTTTGGTAATTATATAAAATCCCATTACTAGTACAAACCAACCAAACATAGGCTTCAATTTAGTGCCATCAATTTTTTTGGAAAGTTGCGTTCCTATTAGCATTCCTAAAAGAGCAATGCCCGAGATTTCTAATAAAAAGATATAATCTACAGGAGTTCCTATATATAAATCTCCTCCAAAACCTAGAGAGGAGTTGATAAATATAATAAGCAATGATGTTCCTACGGCTTGTTTCATCGGTAGATTGGCAAAAAACACCAAGGCAGGAATAATTAAAAAACCTCCACCAGCACCCAAAAATCCAGTTACAATCCCAACAATAAAACCAATTATGCTAAGTTGTGTATAATTTGTAACGGTTGGTTGTAGTATTGTTTTGTTTTTTCTAATCATCGAGATTGCAGCTGCTATCATCAATACCGAGAAAATAAGCATGATCAAGAAATCTTTGGAAACGGTATAGGAGGCAACAGAGAATAATGTTGCTGCGATATGAGGGAAAATTACTTCTCGTATAATCAAGATGGAAATAACAGAAGGAATGGCAAAATATAAAGCTGATTTTAGTTTGAGATTCCCCATTTTGTAATGGCTATAACTCCCAAATAAAGCAGTGATACCTACTATGAACAAAGAATAAGTTGTTGCTTGCTCCGGATTTATCTTAAATAAATAAACTAAAATTGGAATGGTAAGTATTGATCCGCCGCCGCCAATTAAACCCAATGAAAGTCCTATGATAATTGAAGCAAAATAACCTATATATTCCATTACGATTTGTTTTGAGACAAAGATTGTTTCTTAAATCGTAAGGGACAGTAACATTTATCACATTGGGTTTATTAAATACAAATTTTGCATCGTCGTTAAAAATATTTACCATTAGGAAATTAAGAAAAATTAAGTTTTACTTCTTAATGAAACTTAATTCCTTAATGGTTCAATTTTATAATAAATGGTTTTATTTTGCTTTGCTGCGAGGGTTTTACCATTAGGATATAAAACTAAAGACTTAATTTTTCTTAATCTCTTAATGGTTCAATTTTAAATAAAATGTTTTATTTCAAAAGTTCAATTTGGTTTCGGTTTAATTTGACCAAACCTCGTTGTTCCATTTTTTTTAATAAACGCGAAATTACTTCTCGTGAGGTATTAAGTTCGGTAGCTATTTCCTGATGGGATATTTTTAATTCGGTGCATCCGCAAGCATCTTTATGGCGTTTTAGGTAAAACTCCAATCGCTCATCCATAGATCGGAATGCGATGCTATCTACAACTTCTAAGACTTCTTCAAAACGGCTTCTGTAAGTTTCTATCACAAATTCGTACCAACTGCGGTGTTCCATCATCCATTTATCCATTAAGGTTAATGGAATCATGATTACCGAAACATCTTCGACTACTTTTGCCATTATCTGACTTTTCTCGCTTTTGGTAGCACAAATCATAGATATGGCACAAGCTTGACCAGGTTGTAAATAATACATGAAAAACTCGCCGCCATCTTCGCCTTCACGGTAAATCTTGATTTTGCCTTTGGTTATCAAAACCGTATTTTTTATGTATTGTCCGGTTCGCATTAAGATAGTTCCTGCTTCAAAATTTTGCATGCTTGCATTGCTTTCGATAGCAGAAATTAATTCATTGGAAAAGTTTGGGAAAATATTTTTTAAAGGAGTTTGCATTGATGTTGTTTTTTAAACACTTAGGAAATAATATTTTTCACCATTAAGAGATTAAGTTTCATTAAGCACTAATCTTAAATTTTCTTAATCTCTTAATGGTGAAATTTTAAAAACTATTATATTGAGATTTTATTTTTTTTGCCACGAATTTGCTTCGCCTGTTCGACTTTTAGTCTCGAGTCATGAATTAATTTGTATTGATTTATGAAACTTGTTTCAGATGTTTTTATCAAAATGACTTTAAAAGTCATAATCTATTACAAATATAACCGATTATTATGGTATTAATTGAGCAGAGTTTGTATTTAAGAGCAATTATCCCAAATAGCAATATCCTATTTTCTATGGGTTTTGTAGACTGTATTTTTAAAAATTATTTGTAGAAAATAGAATTCATTGATTATTATATCTTTGCTAAAACGTTTTCTATGAATTATAATATAAATCACAAAACTAAGGTTTATAGTTTGCCAAAAACGTTGTAATTTTACTTAAAAATACGATATCATGAATTTATCACAAGAAGATTGGATAGCTCAATTTGAAGCTGACGAAAATGCAGTTATACTTGATGTAAGAACTGAAGACGAATATAATGATGGTTATATAGAAAATGCTCTTAATATTGATATCAATAAAGGACAGGCTTTTATCTATGAACTAGAGGAATTAGATAAAAACAAAAACTATTATGTGTATTGTCGCTCTGGAGCCAGAAGTGCCAAGGCGTGCCAAATAATGAATGAGATGGGGTTTAATAACGCCTACAATTTATTAGGAGGGATCCTGGATTGGGACGGAGAAACCGTAACACCATAAAATAAGAAGAGGCGTGCGCCTCTTTTTTATTTATTACTATAATAACCAAAAACTAAATAACCAAATAATGAGTTTTATACCAGAGGAATACCAAATAAATACTCCATTGGTACAGGATACCTATCTTGTAAATGGAGAGTTAAAAAAATGGACAGGGCAAACTACACCTGTTTTTTCTACAATTTCTTCTACCGAAAAATATACGCCAACCTTATTAGGGTCTATTCCTTTTATGGGAGAGGCGGAAGCTATAGAGGTTGTAGAGTCTGCAACTGCAGCTTATAACAAAGGACAAGGATTATGGCCTACAATGAAAGTTGTGGATCGTATAAAATGTATGGAGAATTTTGTTTCTCAGATGAAAACTACTCGTACTGAAGTTGTAAAACTATTGATGTGGGAAATAGGGAAATCATTAGGAGATTCCGAGAAAGAATTTGACAGAACGGTAGAGTATATTTACGATACAATCGAAAGCTGCAAAGAATTAAATAGTCGTGGATCAAATTTCTCCAAAGTACAAGGAATAAATGCGATGGTTCGTAGAGGACCTCTTGGAGTTGTATTATGTCTTGGACCATACAATTATCCATTAAACGAAACTTTCTCATTACTTATTCCTGCATTGATTATGGGGAATCCTGTAATCTTTAAACCAGCAAAACACGGAGTTTTATTATTGTCACCTTTATTGGAAGCTTTTAGAAGTAGTTTTCCAAAAGGAGCAATAAATATTGTATATGGTAGAGGTAGAGAAGTAGCATCGCCAATTATGAAATCTGGAAAAGTCGATATCCTGGCTTTAATTGGAAATAGTAAATCGGCTATTGCATTACAAGATCAACACCCGAATAAAAACAGATTACGTTTGGTATTAGGTTTAGAAGCCAAAAATCCTGCGATAATTTTACCAGATGCCGATTTAGATTTGGCGATTCAGGAATGTATAGCCGGAACATTATCATTTAACGGACAACGTTGTACTGCATTAAAGATTTTATATGTACACGAATCTATAGCCGAAGAGTTTAATAAACGCTTTGCAGCAAAAGTAGATTCATTAATTTTCGGAAATCCGTGGGAAAAGTCGGTTACACTTACACCACTTCCAGAACCAGAAAAACCACATTATATCCAGGAATTAATTCATGATGCAACTAGCAAAGGAGCAAAAATAATTAATGAAAAAGGAGGATTACATACTGAGAATTATATTTTCCCGGCAGTTTTATTTCCTATAAATAAAAAAATGCGTGTATATCACGAAGAACAATTTGGACCAGTTGTACCAATCCTGACCTTCAAGGATATTCAGGAACCTTTGGATGATATGGCAGAGTCAAACTATGGGCAACAAGTAAGCTTGTTTGGTAAAGACATAAAAACTATCGCACCACTTATCGATACATTGGTAAATTTAGTTTGTAGAGTAAACCTAAACAGTTCTTGCCAAAGAGGACCAGACGTTTTCCCATTTACAGGTCGTAAAGATTCGGCTGTAGGAACCTTAAGTATTCACGATGCATTGCGTTCGTTCTCAATTAGAACCTTCGTAGCATCAAAAGATAACGATTATAATAATGCCATTTTACAAGAATTATTAAATAGCAAAGAGTCGAATTTTATAAATACCGATTATATCTTGTAGTAGCTATTTTTTAATGTTTAAAGCCGTCTTGTTCCATTTGGAATAAGGCGGTTTTTTTTTGCTTTGATATTAAAATAATTTGAATTTTGAATTATTGATGTGATTTTAAGGGTATTGTTTGGCAAAATTATAAGATAATATGATAAATTTGAATAATAATTGTAACAATGTTATATTATTCATAACTAATCAAGAATACTATTGATAATCATCAAAATTAACCAATTATGAAGAAAAGAATATCCCGATTACTATTGTTTGCATTTATATGCATTACACAATATGGTTTTGCACAGGAACTATATATGCCAAGAAATATAAAAGAGGCTTACGCCAAAGGAACTCGTTCCATGAATGGTAAACCGGGTAAAAATTACTGGCAAAATCATGGTAAATATACCATCGATGTAACGGTAAATCCAGATACAAAGATTGTAAGCGGAACAGAAACTATCATTTATGAAAATAACAGTAATGATACGTTGCATAATTTACCTATTCGTTTTGTAAATAATCTTCATAAGCCATCTTCTCCAAGAAGCGGAAGTGTTAGTGATGATTTTTTGAGTGACGGATTGACAATTACATCTTTAAAAATCGAAGGCGAAACGTATAAAGAAAATGCAAGAAGTTGGGGAACAGTAGGAAATGTAAAGATGAATAAGCCATTGCTTCCTCATGGCAAAATCACAATTAATATCGATTGGAATTATCCTTTATCCAAAGAAAGCGGAAGAGAAGGGCAAATAGATAATACGACATTCTTTGTTGCTTATAGCTATCCTCGTGTTACAGTTTTTGATGATTATAACAAATGGGACAGATTGCCACATACAGACCGTCAGGAGTTTTATAATGATTTTAATGATTATGTATATTCGGTAAAAGCACCAAAAAACTATGTAGTTTATGGAACCGGAGATTTGTTGAATCCTGATGAGGTTTTGCAACCGGAATTTTCGGCACGATTAAAAAAGTCATATGTTACAGATGAAATTTTGCATATTGCCAATGAGCAGGAAATGAAAGGCGGGAAGGTTACGAAGCAAAATGATTGGAACATTTGGAAATTTGAAGCAAAAAACATTTCAGACGTTTGTTTTGGTTTAAGTGATCATTATTTATGGGATGCGAGTAGTGTTGTTGTAGATAATAAAACAAAACGCCGCGCAAGTGTTCAGGCTGCTTACGATGTAAAAGGAACTGATTTTGTTGTTTCGGTAAAAAATAATCGATACGCTTTGGATTGGTTCTCGAATAACTGGCCGGGAATTCCTTATCCTTTTTCCAAAATGACAGCTTTTCAAGGTTTTGCCGATATGGAATACCCAATGATGTGTAATGATTCTCAAATGGGAGATCCAGTTTTTGCACAATTGGTTCAGGATCATGAAGTAGCACATACATATTTCCCTTTTTATATGGGGATAAATGAAACCCGTTATGCATTTATGGATGAAGGTTGGGCTACAACATTCGAATATTTAATAAGAATTTCTCAATCTGATAAAGAAACTGCCGATGAATTTTATAAGAAATTTAGAATAAATGATTACATACAAGATTCATCAACAGAGGAAGATCAGCCTATAATCACTATGTCTACACAAGTTTCGGGTCCTGGATATGGAAATAATTCTTATGGTAAAGCATCATTATCATATATTGCTTTAAAAGATATGTTGGGTGATGAACTTTTTAAAAAATCACTACATGCTTATATGGATAATTGGAATGGTAAACATCCGATTCCTTGGGATTATTTTAATTCATTTAATACAGCCTCTGGTAAGGATTTAAACTGGTTTTTTAATAACTGGTTCTTTACGAATAATTATATTGATATCTCAATTGATAAAGTTGATGCGAAGGCTAAAAATGCTACTATTTTTATTAAAAATAGAGGTGGTTTTGCAATCCCTTTTGATGTGAATATTGTGTATGCAGATGGTACAAAAGAAAAACTACATCAAACTCCTGTAACTTGGAAGAATAACCAGAAAAAGACTTCTGTAACTTTTAATACAACCAAAGAAGTAAAATCGGTAACTATAGATGGTGGAATCTTTGTAGATGCCACGCCAGCCGATAATACCTGGACTGCTAAATAATAATTTTAGTATAAAAAAGAAGCGTCTTATTCAATTAAAATGAGGCGCTTTTTTATTTTATAAAATATCTTATCGGGTAAAAACTAAATGACTTCCTTTGGATAAACTGTCATCAAATCGATATCCGTCATAATTAAAGCCTCTTAAATCATCGATTGTTTCTGCATTAGTATCTATAATATAGCGTACCATCATTCCCCTTGCTTTTTTTGCAAAGAAACTGATTATCTTTAATTTTCCATCTTTGTAATCTTTAAAGTCTGGAGTGATAACAGGAACTTTTAGTGCTTTAACATCCACAGCCGAAAAATATTCGTTGCTGGCAAGGTTTACAAATAATTCTCCTTTTTTTAGCTCTTTATTTAAGGTCTTTGTAACGGTATCTTTCCAAAAATCATATAGGTTTTTTGCATCGCCAATAGGTAATTTAGTTCCCATTTCTAATCGGTAAGCTTGGATTAAATCCAATGGTTTTAAAACACCATATAATCCGGATAATATTCTTAGTTTATCTTGTAAAATATCCAATTTTTCGAGTGGAATTGTATAAGCATCTAAGCCAGTATATACATCCCCATCAAAAGTAAAAACTGCCGGACGTGCATTTTCGGGAGTAAAAGGAGTTTTCCAATCCTGATTGCGTTGCCAGTTTAATTGTGCTAGTTTGTCTGAAATATCCATTAATTCAGATAATTCTGAAGGTTTTTTTTCTTTTAAAACTTTATGAATTTGTCTGGCTTCTTTTAGTAATTCAGCTTCGGTATATTGTGATGTAGGTAATTTTTTTTCGAAATTCAAAGACTTGGCAGGCGATATAACGATTTTCATTTTTTGCTGTTTTGTAATGTCTCAAAAGTACAAATTGAAATCAAAAAAATAACAGATACAGATTGATTTGTTTGATACCCTTATAAATGTATCATATCGTAAAATGATATTGTTGAAAAAAATGTGAAATAATTGATGCTTTCTCTATATTTGATTTACTATTTAACCAAAAAACCATGAAAAACAATATTAATGAAGTTTTGCCTAAAAAGACTTCTATACTTAATGCTGCTGTAATTGTAGCTGCTCTTGGCTATTTTGTTGACATCTATGATTTATTACTTTTCGGAATCGTTCGTTCTGATAGTCTTAAAGATTTAGGAATTACGGGCGATGCCATACGAACCGAGGGAGAATTCTTAATTAGCATGCAAATGTTCGGAATGTTGTTTGGTGGGATTCTATGGGGAATTTTGGGAGATAAAAAAGGAAGGATTTCGGTTTTGTTTGGTTCGATATTAATTTATTCGATTGCAAATATTGCCAATGGTATGGTAACTACGGTTGATGGATATGCATTTTGGAGATTACTAGCAGGAATAGGACTTGCGGGTGAGTTAGGTGCTGGAATTACATTGGTTACCGAAAGTTTGCCAAAAGAAAAAAGGGGTTATGGAACCATGATTGTTGCTTCTATTGGAGTTTCGGGGGCAGTTGCAGCTTATTTAGTATATGAGTTTTTTCAGGATTGGCGTTTGTGTTATTATGCAGGAGGAGTTTTAGGTATTTTATTATTGTTTCTTCGCGTAAGCATTCATGAATCGGGAATGTTTAAAGAAGCTGTAAAAAGTGAAGAAAAGAAAGGGAATTTCCTGGCACTTTTTACTAATAGAGAAAGATTTTTTAAATACCTTCAATGTATTTTAATCGGAATCCCGCTTTGGTTTCTTGTGGGAGTTTTAATTACATTTTCACCAGAATTTGCCAAAACACTTGGCGTTCAGCAAGCGGAGACAATTGTTGCCGGAAAAGCAATTGCATTTTGTTATTCAGGTTTAGTTGTGGGGGATATTGCCAGCGGATTATTGAGCCAATGGTTAAAAAGCAGAAAAAAAGTCATGTATTTATTCCTGGTTTTTAACCTTATCATGGTTTTCGTTTATCTTCATTCTTTTGGTATCACAGCAGATAATTTCTATTGGCTTTGTTTTGGAATGGGATGTTCAGTTGGATATTGGGTGCTTTTTGTAACCATTGCAGCCGAACAATTTGGAACCAATATTCGGGCAACAGTAACTACAACAGCTCCTAATTTTGTTCGTGGTTCTTTGCCACTCATTATTTTAATTTATAGTCTTTTGAGAGATAAGTTTTTTGATGGAAATATTTTAAATGCTGCAATGGTAGTTGGGACAATATTATCTGTTCTGGCATTATTGGCACTTTGGAAACTCAAAGAAACCTTTAATTCGGACTTAAATTACCTCGAAAAAAACAATTGAATTTTGTGAAAGTTCAAATTTTATGAAATTCTGATGTTGAAAATGCTAAATACTAAAAAAAATGTGCTGTAGATTATAAAAGGCGTATAGTATGTTGTAAATTTGCGCACGGTAAAATTATCTAAAAATTATTTTACTGTTATTTTATAAAAATTAGAGAATTCGTGGCTAAAAAAACAAATTATAAAGGTGCTCTGCAAAATAAAATCTTCGAAATTATTTCGCAAGCTTCTCAAGAACTTAATGTAGATAGTTATGTAATTGGCGGTTTTGTAAGAGACTTACTTTTAAAACGGGATTCTAAAAAAGATATTGATATCGTTGCTGTAGGAAGCGGAATCGAATTGGCATTAAAAGTTTCAGAATTACTTCCAAAACAACCAAAAGTACAGGTTTTTAAAACATACGGAACAGCAATGTTGCGTTTTGAAGATACCGAGATTGAATTTGTTGGAGCTAGAAAAGAATCATATCATTTTGATAGCCGAAATCCAGTTGTAGAAAACGGAACACTTGAAGACGACCAGAATCGTCGTGATTTTACTATAAATGCATTAGCATTATCTTTAAATACAGCTACTTTCGGAGATTTATCAGATCCCTTTGATGGATTGAACGATCTGGAAAATAAAACTATCAAAACACCGTTGGATCCGGATATTACTTATTCTGATGATCCTTTGCGTATGTTACGTGCTATTCGTTTTGCAAATCAATTAGGATTTGAAATAGAAGAAAATTCGTTGAAAGCAATTACTAAGAATGCCGAACGAATTAATATCATTTCGGGTGAGCGTATTGTCGATGAATTAAACAAAATTCTTTCTACAGATAAACCTTCAATTGGATTTTTATTATTGTTTCAAACAGGACTTTTGGACATTATTTTGCCAGAATTAACGGCATTGAATCAAGTAGAAGAAATAGAAGGACATACACACAAAAATAATTTTTATCATACGCTGGAAGTTGTCGATAATATTTGCCCAAATACCGATGATGTTTGGTTACGTTGGTCGGCTTTGTTGCATGATATTGGGAAAGCTCCAACAAAACGTTTCAATAAAAAACAAGGATGGACGTTTCACGGACATGAGTTTTTAGGCGGTAAAATGGCTAAAAAAATATTCGAACGTTTGCATATGCCATTAAATCACAAAATGAAATTTGTACAAAAAATGGTAATCATGAGTTCGCGACCAATCGTTTTATCTCAAGATGTCGTAACAGATAGCGCCGTTCGTCGTTTGGTTTTTGATGCGGGTGAAGATGTAGAGAACTTAATGATTTTGTGCGAAGCCGATATCACAACCAAGAATCCAAGTAAGTTTAAGAAATATCATAAAAATTTCGACATTGTACGAAGGAAAATTGTTGAGGTAGAAGAGCGCGATCATGTTCGTAATTTTCAACCACCAATTTCGGGAGAAGAGATTATGGAAATTTATAATCTAAAACCTTCCAGAGAAATAGGAGTTTTAAAAGAAGCCATTAAGGAAGCCATTCTAGAAGGTGAAATCCCAAATGAATATCAAGCAGCTTATGACTTTATGCTCAAAAGAGGAGAAAAGTTAGGATTAAAAAGAGGTTCAAAGGAATAGAGGTTCAAAGGCACAAAGGTTTTCTATGGAGGTGCACAGTAGTGCGTCTTTGTAAAGAAATAAAGAACTTAGTGCCTTAATCTTAGAACCTTAATTAAAATATATTAGCGAACTTAAACATTAAAAGTTCATTTATAAACCCAAAATAGAGACTTTGTAACTTTGCAGTTTTGCAACTTTGCACCTCAAGTAAAATAAAATGAAAAGAGAAAATAAATCAGTAATCATTTGGCTTTTGTCAGGATGTTTTTTATTGTTTTTAATGGTTGTAGTAGGAGGGATTACCCGACTTACAAATTCAGGATTATCTATGACCGACTGGCATTTGGTAACAGATACTTTTCCGCCTTTGACTGAGGCAAAATGGAATGAAGCTTTCGAGCAATACAAGAAGTTTCCAGAATATCAAAAAATTAATATTCATAATGATTTCCAACTTTCAGATTATAAATTTATCTATTTTTGGGAATGGTTTCACCGTTTTATAGGACGCATCATCGGACTTGTTTTCTTTGTGCCTTTTGTTTATTTTTTAATCAAGAAGAAACTGGACAGTTCTACAATTAAGAAATGTATTGTTCTTTTGGCAATGGGAGGTTTTCAAGGTTTCTTGGGATGGTTTATGGTAAGAAGCGGTTTAATAGACAATCCGGATGTAAGCCATTTTAGACTTTCACTTCACTTAACGTTTGCTTTTGTAACCTTTGCATATACATTATGGGTTGCATTGGATTTAATTTATCCCGAAAGAAATAAAATTGAGATCAATATTTACCTTCGAAATATCGCGAGAGTTGCTTTGGTAGTATTGTTGATACAAATAATTTATGGAGGATTTGTAGCAGGTTTAAATGCAGGTTTAATTCACAATCATTGGCCATTAATGAGTGATGGACAATTTATTCATGATTCAGTTTTTATTGAGCAACCTACGCTTGTAAAAAATTTAATAGAAGGTAAAAGTGGAGTACAGTTTGTACATAGAACATTTGCTTATGTAGTTGTCGCCATTATTCTTTTTCTATATTTTAAAAGCACACAATTCTCCCTTAGTAAAACACAATCTGCAGGAGTTAAAACACTAGTTGTTTTTGTGTTTTTACAATTTATTTTAGGAGTTTTTACACTTTTATACCATGTGCCAATCGCTTTAGGATTGATCCATCAGATAATGGCATTTTTCCTTTTAAGTGCAATGACTTATACACTACATAGATTAAGTAAGTAACTCATTCAATTTATACTGACCTAATTTTATGAAAAAAGTTTATTTGTTCCTTTCTCTTATTCTTGTATGTTTTACTTATGGGCAGAATAAACCTCAGCCCTTAGTTATTTTGGATGCCAAAAAAATAGGCTTCATGGATGAGGTGAAAAATACTTTGGAATCTATAAATCCAAATGATATTTCGACTATGACAGTATATAAAGATGCTAACTCAATGAAATACGGGTCAGATTCGGGAGTTATTATAATCACGACTAAGAAATTTATTCTTGATACTTTTTATAAAAATAATATCGAAAATACCCCATTGAAATTAGTAATTCCTTCAGCTGAATATCTATCAAAAATTGGAATTATATCAGATAAACCAAAGAATAAGAATCAGGCTTATGATGAATTGTTGAGGTATATTGATACAAATACAGTTAATAATAAAATAGAAAAAATTGGATCGATAGTTTTTATTAAACCAGTAGATTCTCAAAAATTAAACCCTGATTGGAAGTTTGGTGCAATAGAAATTAATGCAGCAGAATAAAGTTACAGAGGTTCATAGCAGCAAAGGTTCAAAGGATAAAAACTTTGTGAATTTTGCGTATCCCTTTGTGACCTTTGCGGTTAATTTCTCTGCCACAGATTAGAATTATTATTTATTTGTAATCAATAGATTAATAAATAATATTTTTTTCGTAAATTACACTGACTATATTGTCGCAACTCTTTTGTTTATAAAAACATAGATGTCTAAACTTGCTGCACAAGATAAATTTTATGATTTATCAGATTATGGAAGACCTTTTGGAAGGTTTTTTGCAAAAAAGTTACAAAATACACGATTTACACCTATTGATGTAACGTTGCTTTTTGGAATTACGGGGTTAATTGCGATTTATTGTATTTTGGAAAATCACTTTTATTGGGCTGGTTTTTTTATAATATTAAAGTCTATTATTGATGCCGCCGATGGAGAACTTGCCCGAATAAAGAAAACACCTTCTTATACAGGAAGATACCTTGATAGTATATTTGATATTATCTTAAATTTTTTGTTCCTAATAAGTATCTGTTATGTTTCTAAAACTACTCTACCTATTACAATCCTTGCTTTTTTATGTATACAGTTACAAGGTACATTATACAATTATTACTATGTGATTTTGCGAAATAAATCGGTAGGAGGAGATAGAACGAGTAAAATATTTGAAGATGAAATCCCTAAAGCATTACCGGGCGAAAATCAAAAATCAGTTATTTTTTTGCATCAGGTTTATATTATTGTATATGGTCTTTTTGATAAAATAATTCATGCACTCGATAGTGATGCCTATAAGGTAAAAACATTCCCGAACTGGTTTATGACTTTCGTTTCATTATACGGATTAGGCTTTCAGCTATTGCTTATCGCACTTATGTTGGCAATGGATGGCATCGAATATATTGCTCCTTTTTTCATCGGATATTCTGTTCTGATTTTTGTAATGATAGGAATCAGGAAGTATTTTTATCCTGTGGTATAGTAAATTAACCGCAGAGTTCGCAAAGGGATACGCAAGGTTCGCAAAGTTTTAAATCTATTTAATTCTTTAAAATCTATCTAACTCATTGCCAAAGGAACACGGATTATGTGGATTCGCTAAGGCGAAAACACGGATTAAACGGATTTTATTTTTGATTATTTTTAAATCCGTTTCATCCGCGTCCCATTATAGACAATTTAAGTTAGCAACTCTTTGTCAAAGTCACAAACCGACTTTCTTGAAATCTGTGGCAAAAAAGAAACCTATCCAATCCAGTTTTTAAAATCAGAAACTTTCTCGCGACTTACAATTACCTCATCATCTTTATAAGTAGGCAGGATTATTTTCAGGCGTGAATTGCTATACAATATAATTTCTCTAATCGCCGGAAGCGGAATAATATATTTTCGGCTTACACGATAAAAATCTTTAGGATTCAATTCCTGTTCCAGAATTTCTAAAGTTGAATCGATTAAGTAGTTTCTATTATCTATAGTGTGTAAGTAAGTACCTTTATTTTCGCTAAAAAAACATTCAACTTCTTCTATTCCGATTACTTTAAGATGTTGTCCCACTTTAACAGTGAATCGTTTTTTATAAACTTTTTCGAATGGATTTGAAAGCATCTTCTTTATCTGTTCAAAATCAATTTCAAGGTTTTGTGTATTATTTTCTTTTTTCGGAAAACGAGATTTGAATTTAGAAACAGCTATATTCAGATCGTCTTCATCTATCGGTTTTAAAAGATAATCAATACTATTAAGCTTAAAGGCTTTTAACGCATATTCATCATAAGCAGTTGTGAAGATTACAGCGCTTTTAATGTCTATTTTTTCAAAAATTTCAAATGATAATCCATCTGATAACTGAATGTCCAGAAAAATTAAATCAGGATGTTCATTTTTAGAAAACCAATCGATTGCTTCTACAACCGAGTGAAGCATTATTTCAACAGGAACATCTATTTTGCCTAGTTTACGTTGTAATAGTCGTGCTGCTGGTTTCTCGTCTTCTATGATTATTGTTTTCATTTTTGATTTAGCAAAAGTTTTGGTTGGTTAAAAGTAATAGTTAAAATTTAACCGATAAAACAATTTTTAAATTTTTTTTAGCAGAGAATTATACCAAGTTATTCCCATTTTTGATTGGCTTCTTTTTCCATGTATTCTTTTATTTTTCTTTCTTCCCAATCGTGACTAAAAAATAAATTTCTTCCAAATACAGAGAACCAATGAGCTGCCAGACCAATACCCCAAAATAGTGCAGTAGAGAAAGTTTCCCACCTCCAGAATTCCTCGTTGCCAATAAAACCTCGATTTGTACTGGCAATAAGAATGAATGTATTTACGAGAACATATATTGTTAAGTGTGAATAAAAACCTTTTATTCTTCGTACTCTTTTGTATGCTATATTGTAGCGTTCGTCGTTGCTTATGTTTTCGTTATAATCTTCGAACATGCGTCTTCTAAATCTTCCCATTTTGATTTAATTTAAATATTATTGCCATTTTTCATTTTTTGATTTTTCTTTATCCATGTATTCTTTTACTTTTTGTTTTTCCCATTCTTTATTAAATATGGGAAAACAATTGTAGACTTTCAATCCATGAAAAATCACTCCTAATCCCCACCACATTAATGGCCAATAAAACCATAAATGATCTGGAGAATAATTCAAATTAATGAATAAGAAAATAAGATTGACGATAATAAATGAAGTCAGATTGCTATAAAAACCCTTTATGTCGTGAACTCTATTTTTTGCTTTAAGATAACGGTCGTCATATTGATTTTTGGTTTCCATTATTTCCAATTTTGTTTGTTGTCTTCTTTTCGTAAAATTTCCTGAATTTTTCTTTCTTCCCAGTTGGAACTATATCCAAACACTTTAAGAGCATGCATAAGTAGCCCAAAACCCCAGCCTAGAGCAGAGAACCAAAACCATTGAAATCCAGGAGAGAATCGTAAGTTTATAAAAATTAAAAAGGGAATTACACAACAGTAAGAGATCAGGTTTCCATAAAAACCTTTAATTTCTTCAACCCTTTTTTTAGCTCTGTAGTAAGCACCATTTTCATTATAATCTGATGTTGTTTCCATAACAGTAATCTGTTTTGTTAAAATTGGTATCCTAACAGTGAATGTTGCGTCATTTTGTTCAATCAACACTTTCCTGCTAGTTATGATTCCATAGCGACTTATGATATTTTGTAATCCTACACCTTGACGATCCTGTAGTACTTCTTTTTTCTGAAAATCATTTTGAACGGCTAAATAATCGCCATCAATAAATATCCGAATGTTTAGTGGTTTTTGTTCGCTTACAACATTATGCTTTACGGTGTTTTCTAATAAAAGCTGCAATGACAGCGGAACTACTTTTGCATCTGGATTGATTTCTTGCGTTGGTAATTCATAAAATAAACTGTTCTCAAAACGCATTTTTAATAAATTCATATACGTTTTTGCAAAAGCTAATTCATCTTCTACCGAAACTAGTTCTTTGTCTTTTTGTTCCAATACATATCGATAAATCTTAGATAAAGAAGTTGTAAAACGTTGTGCATTATCTGGATTTTCTTCTATCAATGAACTTAATACGTTTAAACTATTAAAAAGGAAATGTGGGTCAATCTGGTTTTTTAAACTCTCAAATTTTGCGGAAGCGGTTCCTGCAATAATCTTTTGTTCCTTAACCCGGTTCTCATTATATACTTTATAAAAATGCAATGCGTGAAAAGCCAGTAGTACGATAAAAGTAATAATAGAAGACTCAATATAATTTGAAGGGGTTTCGGTGGCTAAGAAATAAGCGATTGATTTTTGTTCTATAATAACTCTTAAAAAAACACGAAGTAAAAAAATGGTAAATAAGGAGATGAAAAAAGAACTGATAAAACCAATAATTATGCGCTTTAAAGAATAAGGATTGTTTTTAAAGACTTTGTCTAAAAAAATAAATAATGATATGTTAACAATATATAATGTAATGCTATACAGCATACTACATAAAAAATACGGAAATAAATTAGGAGTAAAAATTTCGGTTCCAACTGAAATAAATTCAATTAAAATGGACACTATAAAAATTATCATCCCAATAAGTAAAGCTTTAATTATATGTGGTTTTAAATGCATTATTTTCTTTTTTAGTAGTTATAAATCTCAAATTACGTTATAAAGTAATTTGAGATTTTAACAAATTTTATTTGCAAGTTTTCTGAACTTCAAGAGCTCTGTCTAAACCCCATTTTGGTGAAAAAGGAGTTTCTGGTTTAAAAGTAGCAAAAAGTCCGATAGCTTTATCAACTTGTGCACACAAAGGTTTAGTGTCGACTCCAGTCCATTTTGCTCCACCCAATTGAAAATCGGCTTTACCAAAAACAACTCTAGGATTCTCAGGAGCTAGTGCTTCGGCTTTGTTATACATTTCCATAGTTTTAGCCGAATATTTCATTCCGTTTGTCATAGGATCAGATACAACCCAAGCAGTATAAATCAAAGCTTGTAATACATAAAGCTCAGCGTTATTTTGATCTTTTATCATTTCGATATTCAATGCGTTTTGTGCTTTGGTAAGTAATAAATCTATTTGTATTTTATCCTGAGTTTTAAAAGCTGATGTTGTATTTACTAATGCTACGTAATAATTAGGTAACCAACTTGTTTTTTCGGCAGCAGCAATTCTTTCAAATAAATCAGATGCTTCGGTATTTTTTCCTTCTTTCCAAAGCCCAAATGCTTTTCCCATTCCTTGTTCAAATTGTGTTTGAGCAGATAAAAAGCTGCAAATAAATAAAGTGATTACGGTAATAAATTTTGTCATGATTTCTTGTTTTTAAGGTTTAGTTATTTTTTGATGATTGAAACGTTTGTTAATTTATACTTCAAAAGTATTATAGTTTTTATTCTCTTTAAATTTTATGTTACTGAGTTGTTGAATTTTAGGGATGAATTGTTTGAGGAAGGTTCAAAGATTTAAAGGAGGTTCAAAGGGACAAAGGTTTTTTTTTAAGGTTCTGAGGTGCTAAGTTTTTTTAGATTCTGAGAAACTTAGTAACTTAGTTTCTCAGTACCTCAGAACCTTTTCCACACAATATTGGTAAAACCTTTGAACCTTTGTCCCTCAGAACCTCAGTACCTTTCCTCTATAAATTCTTCAACTGATTCTCATTTTTATTATCGCTGATTGTCCAAAAGAAACCAACGAAGAAAAATCGATCTGCTGTAGGTATAACGGCTTGTCTGTTGTAAACTCCAGTTGCATCAGGAGTTTTGGCGTAATCGTAGCCATAAACATTTTGAGTTCCTAAAATATTCGAAACAGAGAAGTATAAAATCTTTTGTGTGGTCAATAAATAAGCCCAGTTGAAACTTAAACTATTGTATGATTTTGTTTTTCCATTCATAAATTGTGTTTCGTTTGGATTATTGTAAGGTCTTCCTGTGCTAAAACTGTTAGTGAAACCAATTTGTGATTTCCAATCTGTGATAAAATATTTTGTTACTACAGATAATGTTTGATTCGCTACAAAATCTGGTGTTGCGCTTACAGGGAAATTTTTATAATCTCTTTTGGTATCAATATAAGAATAGGAAATCCAGTATTCCAGATTTTTATATAATTTGCTATCTCTCCAAAATAAATCCAATCCTTTGGCATAACCAGAACCGTTGTTGTTAAAAACAGAGTTGTATTGAATATCCTGAGTATTGTATTTTACCAAATTGCTGTAATCTTTGTAATAAGCTTCGGCTCTAAAAGTGCGTCCTGTTTTGTTATATTGAAAGTTTAGAATATAATGTGCTGCTCTTTCACTTTCGAATTGATGGTATTTTGAATATTTGATATAATCAACAACCGGAGCTTGTGTAAAGTCACCATAAGCAAGTGAAAACTGACTGTTTTTGGCAACTTTATATGCCAATGAAATCCTTGGTGCTAATGCTGTTTCATCTAGTAAACTATTATTTGAAGCTCTAAAACCTACTTTTGCAGCCAGATTTTTAGAAAATGAAATGTCTGTTTCGGCGTAAATTGCTGCAATATTAGAGTCGTACCCATTGGTAATTGTTGGGGTTAAATTATCTTGAAAATCTTCACTGTACTTAGTGATGAAATAATCGGCTCCAAAAGATAATTTTACTCTGTTTGAAAGACTCTTTTTTAATTTGAACTTTAGGTGAGCTGCGTTTTCATCATCATTTATATGATTAATATAAATATCTTTTTTGTTACTGTTATATCCATAACTCAATCCAGAAGTAATTTGCCAGTTATCTCCAAAAGTTCCATTGTAAACAGTATTTAAATAGAAGTTGTTATTAACTAAATTCACTCTGATTTTATCTGTAAAATTTATATTCTGCTGATTGATATCAATTTTCGAAGTATCAAATGCGGTATATAGTTTTAGGGTTCCACTATTAAAATGATAACGATAAACACTTTCTCCAGATATAGATTGATAGGGTTGATTCCAGTCTACGTTTTGTTTTATTGCTGCTTGATAAGGTGCCAGATTAATGTAACTCACATTTACACTCAAAGAGCTTTTATCCCATTTTTTTGTGTGACCAACTCCTAAACCCACAGTCATCAAGGCAATGTCTGTTTTGTTTTGATCGGGTTCATCCTGAGTATTCAATAGTAATACACTAGATAAAGCTTCTCCATATTCTGCTGAATAACCTCCGGTAGAAAAGGCGATTCCGCTAAATAAAAAGGGGGAGAAACGACCGCGAGTTGGTAAGTTTTGTACTGATGCACCATAAGGTTGTGAAACCCGAATGCCATCAATAAAAGTTTGTGTTTCACTAGCTTCCCCTCCACGAACAAATAAGCGTCCATCTTCTCCCACATTTTGAGTTCCGGGTAATGTTTGTAGAGCTGCTATAATATTTCCGGCAGATCCTGCGGTAGTAACAATGTCCAAAGGTTTTAAAACCGAAACCCTTGCTTTATCGCCAGATTCCATAGTTCCAGCCGTAATAACTACTGCATCCAATGAATTTACATTTTCTTTTAATTTAATAGTCTGATTTTTATAACTAGTAACATCTATTGTTGTTTTCGTAGTCTCATAAATTAAAAAACTTACAACTAATATCTGGTTGCCGGTAGTCTCGGTTACAAACGAAAATTCTCCATTTTCGGCACTGGTAGCTCCGTCATAAGTGCCATCAATATATATGTTTGCACCTGCAATTGGTTTTCCTTTTTCGTCAACTACTTTTCCTGAAACTGTGTTTTGAGCAAAAATGATTGAGGTTATTAATAAAAACGCGATTGTAAAAAACGATTTGGTTTTCGATGATATTCCGTTTTTCTTTAATTCTTGAAACTTGGTTTTCATGATGATTGATTTTGATGAGACAAATGTATTTTAACAGTTTTAGTTAAAAAATATTAAATAACCCAATTGTAGAATTTTGAGGATGAGTTGTAAATTACTTATTTGTATCTTAGCTTCTGTGTTTTAAAAATGATTTATTATGTCAGAAAATAAAAGAATTTCAAGTCTATATCAATCCATTTATAATGGCAATCCGTGGCTAGAAGTCACATTGGCAAATACTTTAAAAGATGTAAGTGCAAATCAGGCATATAAGAAGATAAATCCTAATTTAAATACGATTTGGGAGATTACCAATCATCTTATACAATGGAGAAGGAATATTTTAAGACGTGTTCAGGGAGAAGTAGTCACCACTCCTGATCATAATTATTTTGTGCCTGTTTTAGATCCATCTGAGGCAGCTTGGGAGCAATCACTTCAAAGTTTGGCAAAATCACAAGAATTATGGAATTCATTTTTTGAGAACTTCGATGATGTACATTTAGATAAAATATATGTTAATAACGGTCATACTTATTACGAACATATACACGGAATTATCCAACATGATGTTTATCATTTAGGACAAATAGTTATTCTTAAAAAGTTACTTTAACAGATTAAAAACATTTTACTTGAAAAAAAACAAGAAAAAAATATCGTTATATTTATGAAAACCGAAAAAGAAAAAATGATTGCTGGAGATTACTATTTAGCTGGAGATTCAATTTTAGTAAAAGATCGTAGAAGAGCTAAAAATTTATTGCATCGTTTAAATGTAACCGAATATCGTTTGACTAAAAAAGCCAAACTAATCTTAGAAGAGTTAATCCCAAATACAGGTAAGAGTTTTTATATAGAACCACCGTTTCATTGCGATTATGGATACAATATAACTTGTGGCGATAATGTTTATTTTAATGTAAACTGTGTTATTCTTGATTGTGCTCCAGTAAATATTGGGTCGAATGTATTTTTTGCTCCCAATGTTCAAATTTATACAGCTACACATCCGCTTGACGCAGAATTAAGAAAAACATTAGAAAGCTCATTACCAATTTCTATAGGAGATGATTGCTGGATAGGAGGAAACTCGGTAATATGTCCGGGAGTAACTATCGGGAAAGGTTGCGTAATAGGAGCGGGGTCGGTTGTAACAAAAGACATTCCAGATAATTCGCTTGCAGTTGGAAATCCAGCCAAAGTGATTAGAAAATTAAATCAAGAACCAGAAAATAAAAATTAATGCTTTCATTAAACAAAGTTCATCATATTGCCATTATTTGTAGTGATTACAACAAGTCAAAATTGTTTTACACAGAGATTATGGGGTTAACCATAATTAGAGAAATTTACCGCGAAGAGCGCCAGTCATATAAACTAGATTTGGCTTTAAATGGGGAATATATTGTCGAGTTATTTTCGTTTCCAAATCCGCCAGCACGAACTTCCAGACCAGAAGCTGCAGGCATGCGTCATTTAGCTTTTGAGGTATCTGATTTAGATGAAACAATTGCGTTTTTAGCATCAAAAAATGTTGCTTATGAAGCGATACGAATTGATGAAACAACCCATAAACGATTTACTTTTATTGCAGACCCAGATGATTTGCCTTTAGAGTTTTACGAAAGGTAATTTTCTTACGTTGCTGTTAAAAAAATGCAATAATTATGTGTTTTAAAACGATTACGGTTCTGTTTCTCTAAATTTGTAAACCACTTATAAAAAGTGAGTTTAAACTTCAAACTTCTGATGAACAAAACGGCGCAAATCAAAAAGAATCATCAATTTATTAAATTTCGAAAATTAGTTATTGTCTCTGTTTTAATTGGTTTTCTCTCGGCATTTTTAGGAATTTCACTCAAGAAAATTACGGAGTATTACGAAGAAATATTTTTTCATCAAGCTACAGTAAATCCAATTTTTTATGTTGTTTTTCCTGTTTTCGGACTTTCGATAATTTATTTTTTGCGTCAGTATTTATTCAAGAAAAAAGAAAATAAAGGAATCAAAGAAGTTTTTGAAAGCACGCAATCAAAGTCTAAAAACTTACCTAATTATAAAATTCCATCGCACTTTATTAATGGTTTATTAACGGTTATTTTTGGAGGGTCAACAGGAATCGAAGTTTCTACAGTTGTAGCCACAGCAACTATTGGATCGGTTGCACAGCAAAAAGAAAATATTTTTCGCAAGTATAAAACCGAATTAATTTGCGCAGGAGTTGCAGCAGGAGTTACAGCATTATTTAGTAGCCCGATTGCAGGAATTTTATTTGCAATCGAAGTAATTTCAAGAAAAGTAACCCGAGCATTTATAATCTCAAACCTAATTGCAGTTTCTATCGCTTTCGGACTAATCACGATTTTAAACGAAGGACCATTATTTGCAGTAAAAATTACAACTTGGCACTTAAAAGCGATTCCGTATTTTATACTTTTAGGTATTTTGGCAGGAATCAATTCGGTTTATTTAACCCGTTGCGTATTGTTTTTTAAAGGGCAGTTCTCTAAGATAGAAACACATTATTATAAAATCATTTTAGGTTCGATAGTATTGAGTGTTTCCTTATTTATATTTCCACAACTTTATGGAGAAGGATATCATGCTATAAAAGGAATTTTTAGTAATTCGGCTATTCCGTTAACGCTTACATTGACTTTTACCTTTATTGGGATTTTACTTTTAAAACCTATTGTAACCTCTATAACATTAGCTTCTGGTGGTGATGGCGGTGTTTTTGCACCAAGTCTTTTTATTGGAGCATTTTTAGGATTACTATTAGCATCAGTTTTAAATACGTTTTTTAATGCACAGGTAATTCCATTAAACTTTATGGTAATTGGTATGGCAGCTGTTTTAAGTGCTAGTATTCATGCACCATTTACTGCTATCTTCTTAGTTTGCGGACTAACGAATGATTACACATTATTTTTACCAATCTTAGTTGTTTGCTTGATCTCTAAGTACACGGCAAAAATGATTTATCCGCATACAGTTTATACATTTTTACCAAGCATAGCAAAATAAATAATTTATGGGTGTTGACAAAATAAAAAGAAGCTACCGCAAAACAAGATATATACTTTACAAAGAAACCTTAGTCAATTCCAAAGAGATATTCTGGTCATTCCTAGGTTCGTTTGTAGGTATCGGAATAATCGCTTATACACAAACGCAACATTTTGCAGGTTCAGATTTAGTGTATTTAATCGGTTCGTTTGGAGCTTCGAGTGTTTTGGTTTACGGAGAAGTAAGAAGCCCGTTTTCGCAACCCCGTAACCTTGTGGGAGGTCATGTAATTTCGGCATTTATAGGTGTTACAGTACAACAATTGGCACCAGATATAGTTTGGATTACAGCACCTTTGGCAGTATCACTTTCTATTGTTTGTATGCAAGTAACCAAAACATTACACCCGCCAGGAGGAGCAACGGCACTTATTGCAGTTACAGGTTCTAGCCAACTAAAAGGGTTAGGATATTGGTACGTTTTATCACCAGTATTAACAGGAGTCTTAATATTACTTATAGTAGCTTTGGTATTTAATAACCTTACCTCATACCGCAAATACCCAAGTCATAATAAATACCACAATACATACCATAAGTTCCGAAGAAGATTAAGCAAGAAAATATCTCCAAATAGCTAAAGAACATACCCGTTGATAACTATTTAGTGCTAAATAGTAACAGGGAAAATATAACTTCCGTAATTTTGTAAACTATGAAATTACGAAGTTTAAATAACGACGACACAACCTTAGAATTTTACATTCCGGATTACTCATCAAAATTAGAAATTCCTTTTTTTGATGTAGGTATTAGCGCGGGATTTCCATCTCCTGCCGATGATTTTATCGAGCTAACGATAGACCTCAACAAAGAATTTATTAAAAATAAAGACACTACTTTTTTTGCCAAAGTAAAAGGGCATTCTATGAAAGATGTGGGAATAAGCGATGGCGATTTGTTGATTATCGATAAAAGTTTGGAACCCCAAAATAACAAAATTGCAGTTTGTCAAGTCGATGGTAAATTCACAGTAAAACGTATTAAAATAGAAAAAGATATTGTTTGGCTTATCGCCGAAAATGAAGATTACGAACCTATAAAAGTTACATCAGAAAATGAGCTTTTAATTTGGGGAATTGTAGTTCATTCGATAAAGTCTTTTTAATTATCAATTGTATTGGAATAGAACGCGGATTAAACAGATTCGCTATCGCGAAAACGCTGAAAAAAACGGATTTTTCTCTTTATGGATAGGGACACAATCTTTGTCAAAGTTTTAAACTTTGACAACAAAGATACATTAGCAGCTAATAAAAGATTTTTCCACAATCTAGTAATCGTAGAGACGCACCGCAGTGCGTCTAAACACACGCATACACACAGAGATTTTTGCAGAGAAATAAAAAGATAATCTCAAATAATATAAAATGTTTGCTTTAGTCGATTGTAATAATTTTTATGCCTCTTGCCAAAGGGTATTCGAACCACATTTGATAGGAAAACCAGTTGTTATCCTTTCTAATAATGATGGTTGTGTTATTGCGCGTTCTGATGAAGCAAAGTTAGCGGGAGTTCCGATGGGAGCACCAGCATTTAAATTTGAAGCACTGTTTAAAGAAAAGAATATTTATGTGTATTCTTCTAATTACGCATTGTACGGAGATATGAGTAATCGGGTAATGAATATGCTTAGAACATACACCCCCGATATCGAATTATATAGTATTGATGAAGCTTTCTTGAAATTTTCAGGTTTCGAATTATTCGATTTGAATGAATTGGGACTTGACATGCGAAAAAAGATTACAAGAGGAACAGGAATCCCTGTAAGTGTTGGCTTTGCTCCAACGAAAGCTTTGGCAAAAGTGGCAAATAAAATCGCAAGAAAATTTGCCGAAAGAACTCAAAATGTCTACACGATAGATACTGACGAGAAAAGAATCAAAGCCTTAAAATGGACAAAAATTGAAGACGTTTGGGGAATAGGACGGAAGCATGCCAAACGCTTAAAGCAAAAGAATATCCTAACCGCATATCAGTTTACACAATTATCGGATGCTTGGGTGCGTAAAGAAATGGCAGTTGTAGGACTCAGACTAAAACATGAGTTAGAAGGAAAATCAACACTTGACCTAGAACCACCACGAAATAAAAAGATGATTGCGACCACGCGTTCATTCGAAACTAAATATGCTACTTACGATGAGATTTCGGAGCGTGTAAGCACTTTTACCGCTTCGTGTGCCGAGAAATTAAGACGTCAGAATTGTCATTGCAATATGGTAACGGTTTTTATCCAGACAAATTATTTGGCAAACGATCAATCGCAATATTCCCGTAGTATTACTATACATACGGATTTCCCGACCAACTCAACAATCGAGCTGAATCAAGCCGCACAAAAAGGATTAAAGGAAATTTATAAAAGTGGATATTCGTATAAAAGAGCGGGAGTTGTTGTTATGGGCTTAACGCCAAATGACGAAACGCAACTTAATTTATTCAGTACTTCTAATCCGAAGCATCAACCATTGATGAGTGTTATCGATAAAATGAATTTAAGCTTTGGCGATAACAAAGTTAAATTTGGTGTACAATCATTAGGGCGACAATGGAAAATGAAACAAGAACGATTATCTCCCAAATTCTCTACGAAGCTTACAGATGTTATCACGATTGAAGTGTAATTTTTTGTTAGTATAGATTGTATTTATCTTTGATTGTCTAAAAAAATGGTACGCGGATGATACGGATTTACTAAAGTAAAGACGCGGATAAAAACTGATTTTTTCCTTTATGAACTAGGCTCGAATCTTTGTCAAAGTTTTGAACTTTGACAAAGATTGTATTGTAATTTTAGGAAGGAATATATTGTAGTCCTTCGACTCCGCTCAGGATGACAAAACTTGTGTAAATCCGTTTTTATCCGCGTTTTCGCGATAGCGAATCCGTATCATCCGCGTTCCATTCTTTTAAGTTCCATTACCACAACTCACCCACATAATTTTAGCATTAAAAAAAATATGTTGTATCTTTGAATTTCAAAATTTTAGATGATTTCAAAAACTCACATATTCTTTTTTGTTTTCTTGTTTGGGCTCTTTTTGATGCCGATGCAAGCAGAAGCGTGTGGAAGGAAATCTGAAAAAAAGAAACATACAACCGAAAAAACACAAAAAAAATCAACTGCTGATTGTTGTGGTTCTAAGTCCAATAAAAAAGGAAAAGAAGGTTGTAATGATAAATGCAGCCATTCTAATTGCCGTTGCGTTACCATTATTTCAGTACTTACTTCTGAGAAATGGGAAGAAGTTGAATTGAATTGTTTTAATTTTTCTAATAAAGAACAATTCTTTGATGCTTATGAAGATGCTTTATCTTCAGGATTTTATACTATTTGGTCTCCGCCAAAAATAAGCTAAAAGTTTTCTGTGACAGCCATAAGTGCGTCTACTATAAAACGTTAACTTTAGGTATTCAAAAAAAATTAATATCAAATAACGTACGAGAGTTTGCTAATTCTTGATACATAAATTATAAGAAAATGAAATTAATAAAAACTTTATTGGTAGCAGTCGTTGCATTGCTATCATTCACTGCATGTGATGCAAAAATTAAAAACGCAAAAACGGAAACAGTAAAAATATTTGGTAACTGCGAAATGTGTAAAAAAACAATCGAGAAAGCAGGGAATTTAAAAAACATTGCTGAAGTAGATTGGAATGAAAAATCTAAAATGGCAACGCTTACTTATGATGCAACCAAAACAAATAGTGATGAAATCTTAAAACGTGTTGCACTAGCAGGATATGACAGCAATGAGTTTTTGGCACCAAATGATGCTTATGCAAAACTTCCTGAATGTTGCCAATATGAGCGAAATACTAAAAAAATGGCAATGGTTGTTCCTGCGGAGAAAATGAATCATGATGCGCATGCAAACCACAAAATGGCTTCTTCGGATGTTGACCAAAAAGCAACTATCTTAAAACCTGTTTTTGATGCTTATTTCGGAATCAAAGATGCCTTGGTAAAAACAGATGGCGCTACAGCTTCGGCGAAAGCCAAAACATTAGTTACTGCTATAAACGGAGTAAAAATGGAAAGTTTGCCAATGGATGTACACATGGTTTGGATGAAAGTTTTAAAAGACTTAAAAGAAGATGCTGAACATATTGCTGATACAAAAGATGCTACACACCAAAGAGACCATTTTGGGACATTATCTAAAAATGTATATGCATTACTAAAAGTTTCAAAAGGAGAAACACCTACTTATTATCAGTTTTGTCCAATGGCAAATAATGGTAAAGGAGCAAACTGGTTGAGTAAAGAAAGTGCCATTAAAAACCCATATTATGGTTCGAAAATGTTGAGCTGTGGTAGTACTGTAGAAACTATCAAATAAATGAAGCTATATATTAAAAACATGGTTTGCAGTCGCTGTAAAATGGTCGTGAAGTCGGAGTTAGAAAAACTCGGGCTTCATCCGATTACAGTAGAGCTAGGTGAAGTAGAAATACAAGAAGCAGAAATAGATTCTTTAAAAGAAGGTTTAGTAGAAGTCTTGAATTCTTTGGGTTTTGAACTTATAGATGATAAAAAAAGCAAGATTATTGAGAAAACTAAAACCTTGATTATCGAGTTGGTTCATTATAAAAACAATGACCTCAGCACTAATTTATCCCATTATTTATCGACCAATTTACAACACGACTACAATTCGTTGAGTAATCTTTTTACGGAAGTAGAAGGAACGACTATTGAAAAATATTTTATCTCTCAGAAAATAGAGAAGGTAAAAGAGTTGCTTATATACGATGAATTAAGTCTGAGCGAAATTGCTTTTCAGCTTCAATATAGTAGTGTTGCACATCTGAGTAATCAATTTAAAAAAGTAACAGGATTTTCTCCAACTTATTATAAACAGTTGAAAGACAAGAAGCGGAAACAATTAGAGGATTTGTAAATCTTATAAATCATAACCAAAATTGTACAAGCTTATATAGGCATTATTTTAGAAATTTGTTAAAGAAAAATTCATAAAAAAATAAAGCAATGACTCATACTTATACAATCACGGGAATGACTTGCGATGGATGTCGTACTAAAGTAGAAAAAACATTAAATGCTATCGAGGGAATTGAGGCAAGTGTTACTTTAAATCCTCCATTGGCAACGATTACGATGGAAAAACATATTCCGACGGAGCAACTGCAAGCAGCATTAATTGCGGTTGGAAAGTATAGCATTGAAATGGCTATGAATCACGGACATGAAAAACCTGCAGACAAGTCTAGTACTACAGGGCATGGAGATAAGAAATCAATAATGACTCATACTTATACTATTACAGGAATGACTTGTGATGGATGTCGTACGAAAGTAGAAAAAGTATTAAATACAGTCGAAGGAATTGAGGCAAGTGTAACTTTAGATCCTCCGTTGGCAACAATTAAGATGGAAAAACATATTCCGACAGTGAAAATGCAAGAAGCATTAACTGCAGTTGGAAAGTATACCATTGAAATGACAATGAATCATGGACAAGAAAAACCTACAAGCAAATCATGCTGTAGTGCAGATGGACATGAGCACAATCATGACCATAAAAAAGTAGCTGTACCGCATAATCATGCGGGAGGTAAATATTATTGCCCAATGCATTGCGAAGGCGACAAAATGTATGATAAAGCGGGAGATTGTCCTGTATGTGGAATGGACTTAATACAAGAACCAGCTGCTATACAGGTACAACAATATACCTGCCCGATGCACCCAGAAGTTATTACTAATGGACCAGGTTCATGCCCGATTTGCGGAATGGATTTAGTACCAATGGAGCCAACAGATACTGAGGAGAACAAGGTATATAAAGAGTTATTGCAAAAAATGAAAATTGCAATACTCTTTACTGTTCCTATCTTTTTTATTGCCATGATAGAAATGATGCACGACAATCCGTTATTAAAAATAATGGATGTTGGAAAATGGAATTGGGTTCAACTACTTTTTTCGCTTCCAGTGATTTTTTACGCAGGTTGGATGTTTTTCGTTCGCGGATGGAAATCAATCGTAACTTGGAATTTAAATATGTTTACCCTTATCGCGATTGGTACAGGAATGGCATTTTTATTTAGTATCGTTGGAATGTTTTTTCCAGATGTATTCCCAGAAGAATTTAAATCAGGACACGGAACAATTCATCTTTATTTTGAAGCAGCAACAGTAATTATTACGCTGGTTTTATTAGGGCAATTGCTAGAAGCTCGTGCGCACAGCCAAACCAGTGGTGCAATAAAAGAATTATTGAAATTAGCACCAACAGAAGCGACGCTGGTAATAGATGGTGTTGATAAAGTAATTGCTATTCATGATATTAAAAAAGGAGATTTACTACGAGTAAAACCCGGAGATAAAATTCCTGTAGACGGAAAAATCACAACAGGAGAAAGTACGATAGACGAATCGATGATTACTGGAGAACCTATTCCTGTGGATAAAAAGGTAGGTGATGTAGTATCTTCAGGAACTATCAACGGGAACAAATCATTTGTTATGATTGCAGAGAAAGTAGGTTCAGAAACCTTGCTTTCGCAAATTATACAAATGGTTAATAATGCGAGCCGTTCTAGAGCACCAATCCAGAAATTGGCCGATAGTATTGCTAAATATTTTGTGCCAATTGTTGTTATTATTTCTATACTTACTTTTTTAATTTGGGCTAAATTTGGACCAGAACCAGCTATGGTTTACGGATTTATTAATGCAATTGCAGTATTAATAATTGCTTGCCCATGTGCGTTAGGTTTAGCCACACCAATGTCAGTAATGGTAGGAGTTGGTAAAGGAGCACAATCGGGAATTCTGATAAAAAATGCCGAAGCTTTAGAAAAAATGGACAAAGTAAATGTTCTGATAACTGATAAAACGGGAACAATTACAGAGGGAAAACCTTCGGTAGAGAAAATTGTTGCACTACAATATTCAGAAGATGAACTGCTACAATACATCGCATCTTTAAATCAGTATAGCGAGCATCCTTTGGCGGAAGCCGTAGTAAAATTTGCAAAAGCTAAAAATGTTTCTTTGACGAAAGTCGATGATTTTGAAAACATCGCAGGAAAAGGAGTTATCGGAACTGCTATTGATAAAAAGATTGCATTAGGAAATAAAAAATTAATGGAGCAAGTAGGAGCAATTGTTTCTGGTGCTATCGAAGAAAAAATTATTGCCGAACAAAAACTAGGAAAAACAGTTTCGTACATCGCCATAGATAAAAATGTAGTAGGATTTGTTACGATAACAGATGCTATAAAAGCGACGAGTGCAGCAGCTATAAAAGAATTAATGCGTCAGGGAGTTGAGGTAATCATGCTTACGGGAGATAATATAAATACTGCCAAAGCGGTTGCCGATGAGTTGCATTTAACCTCTTTTCAGGCAGGTTGTTTGCCAGAAGATAAATTAAAAGTAATCGAAAAATTACAAGCCGAAGGAAAAATTGTTGCTATGGCGGGAGACGGTATAAATGATGCACCTGCTCTGGCACAATCGGATATTGGGATTGCAATGGGAACAGGAACAGATGTTGCGATAGAAAGTGCTAAGATAACTTTGGTAAAAGGAGATTTGCAAGGAATTGTAAAAGCAAAAAACCTGAGTCACGCAGTAATGAGCAACATCAAACAAAATCTATTCTTTGCTTTTATATATAATGTCTTAGGCGTACCTGTTGCTGCGGGAGTTTTATATCCGTTCTTCGGAATATTGCTTTCTCCTATGATTGCTGCTTTGGCAATGAGTTTTAGTTCCGTATCAGTTATCGTGAATGCATTGCGATTAAGAAGTTTAAAACTTTAAAAACTAAAAGATGAAAATTTATCCAATACTTATATTATTGCTTTTTGCGATAAGCATAACCGCACAAAAAATCGTGAGGTATGATTTATATGTAAAAGATACGTTGGTAAATTTTACAGGAAAATCCAAAAGGGCAATTGCTGTTAATGGACAAATTCCTATGCCAACGCTTACTTTTACCGAAGGAGATATTGCCGAAATTCATGTACATAATCAGTTAAAGGAAAGCACATCTTTGCATTGGCATGGTATATTTTTGCCAAATCAGGAAGATGGAGTTCCTTTCCTTACACAAATGCCAATAAAACCGGGAGAAACGTATGTGTATAAGTTTCCTGTTATCCAAAACGGAACACATTGGTATCATAGCCATAGCGGAATGCAAGAGCAAATCGGGATGTATGGTTCATTGATAATGAAGAAAAAACTTGATGATCCTGATTTTAGAAAAGGGATTGATGATTTGCCTACAATTCCTGTTATGCTTAGCGAATGGACAGATTATAATCCGGATAATGTACATAGAATGTTGCATAATGCTTCGGATTGGTTTGCGATTAAAAAAGGAACAACCCAAAGTTATACCGAAGCCATAAAAGCAGGTCATTTTAAAACCAAAGTCAACAACGAATGGAAACGTATGATGGCAATGGATGTAAGCGATGTGTATTATGATGCTTTTTTGATTAACGGAAAAAAAGAAAATGAATTTCCTCAACCATTTAAAGCGGGAGATAAAGTACGATTAAGAATTTCTAACGGAGGAGCTTCGTCTTATTTCTGGCTAACATACGCTGGGGGGAAAATTACGGTCGTAGCCAATGATGGAAATGACGTAGTTCCTGTAGAAGTAGACAGACTGATTATTGGAGTATCCGAAACTTATGATGTTGTGGTTACAATTCCTGCCGATGATACTGCTTTTGAATTTTTGGCTACGCCAGAAGACCGAACAAAATCGACTTCGATTTATCTAGGAAAAGGAATAAAACAATTGACAAGTCCTTTACCAAAACTCGATTATTTTGAGGGAATGAAAATGATGAACGGCATGATGAACATGGACGGAACCATGAACGAGATGGGAATGGGTATGAGTTTGCAAAAAATGGATATGAACGCTGTAATGTATCCAGAGATTACAGGAAGTGGAACTAAAGAAATGAAACATACTCCCGAAGAACCAATGAAAATGGACGATGGAGGAAAAATGGATCATTCAAACCATAATATGGAAGCTAGTTCTACAGATATTGTAACATTAAATTACAGTATGCTAAAATCGCCTACGGTAACTACATTGCCTAAAGATGCTCCGGTAAGAGAATTACGTTTTGAGTTAACAGGAAACATGAATCGGTATTTGTGGAGTATGGATAATAAAGTATTATCCGAGTCGGATAAGATTTTAATTAAAAAAGGAGAAACATTACGAATCGTACTGTACAATAACTCGATGATGCGCCACCCGATGCATTTACACGGGCATGACTTTAGAGTATTAAACGGACAAGGCGAATATTCCCCCTTAAAAAATGTGTTGGATATTATGCCAATGGAAACTGACACAATTGAGTTTAGTGCCAATGCCGATGGAGACTGGTTTTTTCATTGTCATATTTTATATCATATGATGGCGGGAATGAATCGTGTTTTTAGTTATGAGAATTCAGCACCAAATCCGTTATTGCCAGACAAAGCATGGGCGTACCGACAATTACAAAAAGAAAGTAATATGAGCCATCTTATGGCCGAGAATGATTTTGCAACCAATGGGAATGATGGTAGAGCAATGGTACAAAATGCACGTTGGAGTTTTGGTACCGAGTGGAGGTTAGGATATAACGATATGCATGGTTATGAAACCGAAACCCATATTGGGCGATATATTGGCAAGAATCAATGGTTCATGCCGTTTATAGGTTTTGACTGGCGTTACAGAAAATTTGGACATGACGAGGAAGAGAAAAATATGTTCGGACAAAGGAATACCAAAGACAATCGTTCTGTACTAAGTATTGGGGCGGATTATACATTACCGTGGTTGGTTATAGCACAAGCCGAAGTCTTTACAGATGGAAAAGTGAGGATGCAATTATCCCGAGAAGACATTCCGATTTCGCCAAGAATACGAATGGCTTTTATGGTAAATACAGACAAAGAATATATGGGAGGTTTAAAATATATTCTGACCAAAAACTCAGGAATTTCTACACACTATGATAGCGATATGGGTTGGGGATTTGGTTTAACGCTTAATTATTAATCTCTTATTATCCTGCAAGTTTTTTTTTCAACCTTGTAGGTATTTGTTTTGTGTAAAAGAGAAATGTTAATCTGTATTCTAAAAGAAAACCATATAAGTTATGTAAGTCCATTTAAGTTTTAAAAACTTATATTTTCTTATATAACTTATATCGTTAAACTAAAATATTATTTTTCGTTAATCGCTTTCTTGGGTTACAAATTATACAGATAACTTTTCTTGCGGATGATTTTTCCGTTTTCGGTTTCTTTAAATTTAGGAACAAAAATAACTTCTTTCGGTTTTTGGTATTTATCCAGACTATCAAATATTATGTTATCAATAGGATGTTTTTCGCCTTCGATAACCAAAACCAACTTTTCGCCAAGAGCCGTATCAGGAACACCAATTACAAAATATCGGGCATCTATTTTTCCAGAAAGCTTTTCTTCTATTTGCTCTGGAATTAGTTTTATACCACCACTATTAATAACGTTATCAATTCTTCCTAAAAATATAAACTGATGGGCGTTTACCAATTCTACAATATCATTGGTTACGATTGTTTCGCTAGAAATTGTAGGTGCATTAATAACAAGACAATTTCTATCATCTTGCGATATTTGTACGTGAGGTAAAACCGTAAATGTTTTTTCGCCAACTTGTTTAGCTGCAATATGAGTAATAGTCTCGGTCATGCCGTACGTTTCGTACACTTTTGTTTTTAGTTTAGATACACTTTTTATAAGTGTAGCATCCATTGCGGCACCGCCTACAATAAGTTTTTTTACATTTTTAAGTTCAGATAATGAATTCTGAACCTGTAAAGGAACCATTGCGACAAAATCGTATTTAGTCGTGTTGTTTGTGAGAGGATGTAGGCTAGGAGCCACAAAATCAACATCCAGACCTAGAATCAAACTCCTTACAATCATCATTTTTCCAGCAATATATTGAGTAGGCAAGCAATGTAATGCTTTATCTCCAGGATGTAAATCAAAGAAATCTCCTGTTGCAAGAGCCGACTCAATCATGGCTTGTTTTTGTAACTGAATCACTTTTGGAGCTCCCGTAGTTCCCGAGGTAGTTATCTCGATATAAGATTTCTCATCAAACCAATCCAGGATAAATTCACCAATGGATCTTTCATAAGCTTCACCTTCTTTAACGAAGCTATAAGCTATCTGAGACAAGTCTTCTCCATTAAAATGGTCGCCATTTAGTTTGAAGAAATTGTGAACGTTTTTATATGTTATTTTTGACATTTGAGTTAAGTTATAGTTTAGTGGTTTCAGACTTATTTTCAATAACGATTTCACCCGTTAATTTTTCTTTCCAATTTGTCCAGTTGTATTTTTTGCTAAAAATATATAGCATGATAGGATAAATAATAATTACTGGTAAAATAACATCTACGCCAGCCGAGGGATCAGAAATGTCTTTAAAAACCGAATTTGTTTGGAATGCAGACCAATCCGAAGTTACCAATAAGGCACCTACTAAATTATTTGCGGCATGAAATCCTAGGGCAAGTTCTATTCCTTCATCCATTAAAGTAATAATTCCTAAAAATAATCCGGTACCAATGTAATATACCATAATGATATAACCCATCTTGGATACTTCGGGATTAAAAATGTGCATAGTGCCAAATATTACCGATGTCATTAATAACGGAAACCATTTGTTTCTGGACAAATTTGCAAATCCTTGCATTAAATAACCACGAAAAACATATTCTTCGGTACTTGTTTGAATAGGGATTAAAAAAGCACCAATTATAAATAGAATTGCAAACGGTATAGGTTTAAAATTCATTACAAAATCTTCTGGGCTCAGGTAATAAAGTAAAATTGTTAGTACTGCTGTGAAAGTTCCCCAAAGGGTAAATGAAAAAAAGATACGGTTCCAATCTGTTTTTGGTCTTGAAGTGGTTACCGATAAAAAGGTTTGATGGTGTATATAACGTACTACAAAGTATATTCCTGCCAGAGCAAATGCAAATGAAATCAAGATAAGAAACAAGGTTACATTAGGTTCAAAAACCTTCATCATGCCAGTTTCGGTAGTTGGATAAGGGATTTTATTAACAAGAGTCTGGTATAGTATGGCGAGAATAAGCGGAATCTGTCCAACAAATGATGCTGTTATAATAAAGACGGAACCTAATAAATATTTCCAAAATTTGTTTTCTTCTTTAACTCCTTGTTCTAGAAACATGTATTTTAATTTAAAATAGTACTTTGATTTATTGCATAAATCTTATTTTTGCTTGCACTAATTTACCTTTTTTTATTTCAATTAGCTTTACTTCTTTAAAAAAATAATAATGATACAAATATATCACAACCCACGTTGCGGGAAATCAAGAAATTGTCTGGCTTTTATCGAGAATACAAAACAAGCCTATGAGATAATCCCATATCTTACCGAAACGCCTTCATTTGCGGCATTAGAAGAATTACTCCAAAAACTAAATTTAAAACCGATAGAGCTGGTTCGAACTAAAGAAAAAATCTGGATAGATAATTTCAAAAATAAAATATTGAGTGATACCGAAATTGTACAAGCAATGGTCGATAATCCTATTTTGATAGAAAGACCGATTGTTGTTAAAGACGGGAAAGCTATTATTGGTAGAGATTTAGAATTGGTAAAACCTTTTTTAGAAACATTATAAAGTGTTCAATTAACATTTTTTTGTGATTTTTCATTTTAAACCTACAGTTACATTTGCAGTCTAAATGCCAAATAGAAACTACCAAATAAATGAAAAAAAATCAATTAGTCATCATGCTTGCATTCCTTTTTACAAGCATGCTCAGTTTTGCACAGCAACCTGATACGCAAAGAATAAAAGTAAAAGTTACTGGTAAAGTAGTAGAAAAGATAAGTAATCAACCGCTTGAATACGCTACAATTACCTTAATAAATGCAAGAAATCCCAAAGCCATTGCGGGAGGAATTACCAATAATAAAGGGGAGTTTAGCGTAGATGCTGTTCCGGGTGTTTATGACATCAAGATTGAATTTATTTCATTTAAAGTAGTTGAAATCAAGCAAAAAAAAATAACGGAGAATACCGATTTAGGACTGGTAGGATTGTCCGAAGATGCAAATCAGCTTAATGAAGTGGTTGTTCGTGCCGAGAAATCTACAGTCGAAATAAAACTCGACAAGAAAGTATATAACGTAGGTCAGGACATGATTGTAAAAGGAGGAACAGTAAGTGACGTTCTCGACAATGTACCATCTGTATCTGTCGATACCGAAGGAAATGTAAGTTTAAGAGGTAGTGATAATATTAGGATTTTGATCGACGGAAGACCTTCAAACGCTATAAACGTAGCCGAAGCATTACGTCAAATCCCTGCTGATGCAATTGATAAAGTTGAGGTAATTACAAACCCATCTGCACGTTATGATGCCGAAGGAGGATCAGGATTAATAAACATTATTCTTAAAAAAGGAAAAAATCAAGGATTTAATGGAACTTTTATCGCCTCTACTGGTATTCCAGAAACTTACGGAATAAGTGCAAATGCGAATTATAAAACCAAGAAGGTAAACTATTTTACAACTGCAGGATATAGTTACAGAACGAATGAAGGTGGTGGTTTAACAAATTCTGAATATTTAAATCCAGATGGTTCTATTAAAAGTTATCTTGATGAAAAAAGAGATACCAAAAGATTAAGAAAAGGTTTTAATGCCAGAGTAGGAGCAGAGTGGGAGATTACTCCAACAACATTTTGGACCAATGCCATCAATTATCAAAAGAATAGCGGAGAAGATAAAGACTTGATTAACTATAATAATTTTGATGTAAATCATGATTTTACTGGTTCATCTTATAGATTAAGTAATACTAATACGGCTAGTGATAATGTCGAGTTCACATCAAACTTGGTTAAAAACTTCAATGATAAAGGACATAAATTTACTGCAGATGTATCTATTTCCAAAAACAATGATGATAGCAATGGTGTAATCACGGGTTCGCCTAACTTTAATACAACGTTAAATAATCAGGTTCAGAAACAATTCCAGATTCAGGCCGATTATGTATTGCCGTTCGGAGAAGGAAGTCAGTTTGAGGCTGGTTACAAAGGAAATTTCAATGATTTAGATAACGTATACAATGTAAATACCGACGATCAAGGAAATCCAATCCAGAGTTTCTTGTCCAATACATTGGTTTATAAAGAGAATATAAACGCACTTTATACACAATTTGGTGCAAAAATTAAAGAAACTAAATTCTCTTATCTTTTAGGATTACGTTGGGAAGACAGCAATATCGATGTTAATTTATTGGATACAAATAATTTCAATAATAAGAAATACAACAACCTTTTTCCAAGTGCATTCCTGAATTATGAAATATCCGATAACAGTAGTCTTTCTCTAAGTTACAGTAAACGTATTTCCAGACCAAGAGGGCGTTTCATGAACCCTGCTACAAATTATGCCAGTAATATCAATATTTTTAGAGGAAATCCAGATTTGAATCCCTCACTTACAGATAAATACGATGTTGGATACATAAAACGTTGGGATAAAGTAACTTTTAATACTTCATTGTATTTTGAGAATACAACCGATGTATTTACATTCGTAAGATTACAAACTGGAGATAATGTTGATGGGATTCCAGTTATTTTAAGTACACCGATAAACTTAGGAAGAGAGCAAAAAATAGGATACGAATTCACCGTAAACTATACGCCTTTTAAATGGTGGAAATTAAATACCAATTTTAATCTTTATAATCTAAATACAACAGGAGATTATACTTATAGTGATGCTAATAATTTGGTAATCACAGAAAACTTTGACAATCAGGCAACCTCATGGTTTGCTCGTATAAGCTCAAAAATAACTTTACCATACAAAATTGACTGGCAAACCACTGCTATGTATAATGGCGCACAAAAAACCGCACAAGGTAAAAACTTGGGACAGTTTGGTGCTAATTTGGCTTTTAGTAAAGATGTCATGAAAGATAAAGGAACTATTGCTTTTAATGTAAGTGATGTTTTTAATTCGAGAATCATGAAAACAGAAACACATTTGGATAATGTGAATTCATATAGCGAAATGCAATTCCGTAAACGTCAGTTCAATCTTTCATTTACTTACAGAATAAATAAGAAGAAAACCGACCGTGAAAAACAAGCTCCCAAAAATGAGAATAATGATGGAGGAGGAGAATTTCCTGGATAAATCAGGTAGTTGATAAATAAAAAAAAGGACTCGTGAAAACGGGTCCTTTTTTTATGTAGTAATCAAATTAATTTAAATTGATTGCTCTTTCTTTGCTTTTCTTTCTTTGTACATTTCCCATAGCGCTCCGCCAATCCAATATTGAACGAAACCTACCAAGAAGAACATTAACCAAAATCCTATTGTAAGGATGGTTAAGAAAAGTAAAAAGCCTAAATACTGTGAAAATTCAAACATGTTTTCCGGAATTTTTGAATGTAGGCACAAATGTAGGCCTAATATTTTTTCTTACCAATAAAAAACTAAATCAATTTTTATAAAAAAGTAATTATCCGTATTTTTGAGGTCAGTTTAAAAAAAATATGTTCAAAATTTGTTTCAGGAGCTCTATCCAGCTGTCCGCTATATCTTTTTTGGTCCGAAAAAAGCCCAAAAAAGGATGCCGCTTCCATCTGGGCTAGAAAATCTAGTTTGCGGAGATAGTTTTCAGTGACAGTTTATAGTTTACATGAATTTTTATATAATAACACACATAAATACATTAAAATGAAATTCAGAATAGAAAAAGACACCATGGGAGAGGTTCAGGTTCCTGCAGAAAAATACTGGGGAGCACAAACAGAACGTTCTAGAAACAATTTTAAAATTGGACCATCGGCATCGATGCCAAAAGAAATCGTAGAAGGATTTGCTTACTTAAAAAAAGCAGCTGCTTATGCAAACCATGATTTAGGTGTTTTACCAGTTGAAAAAAGAGATGCCATTGCAGCAGTTTGCGATGAAATCCTGGCAGGTAAATTAGATGATCAATTTCCGTTGGTAATTTGGCAAACAGGTTCAGGTACGCAAAGTAATATGAACGTAAATGAAGTAATTGCAAACCGTGCACAAGTTTTAAAAGGATTTGAAATTGGAGAAGGAGAGCAATTTATCAAAGCCAATGATGATGTAAACAAATCACAATCATCAAATGATACTTTCCCAACAGGAATGCACATTGCAGCTTACAAAGCAGTAGTTGAGATTACTATTCCGGGAGTTGAAAAATTAAGAGATACACTTCACGCAAAAGCGGTAGAATATAAAAATGTTGTAAAAATTGGTCGTACACACCTTATGGATGCAACACCACTTACTTTAGGACAAGAACTTTCGGGATATGCTGCGCAATTAACTTATGGTATAAAAGCAGTTAAAAACACTTTAGCACACCTATCAGAAGTTGCTTTGGGAGGAACAGCAGTAGGAACAGGATTAAATACACCAGCAGGATACGATGTAAAAGTAGCGGAGTACATCGCTGAGTTCACAGGACATCCATTTGTTACTGCCGAAAATAAATTTGAAGCACTTGCAGCACACGATGCAATCGTAGAATCTCATGGAGCATTAAAACAATTGGCAGTTTCACTAAACAAAATTGCAAATGATGTACGTATGCTTGCTTCAGGACCACGTTCTGGAATTGGCGAAATCATCATTCCGGAAAACGAACCAGGATCTTCTATCATGCCAGGAAAGGTAAACCCAACACAATGTGAAGCATTAACAATGGTTTGCGCTCAAGTTATGGGTAACGATGTTGCGATTTCGGTAGGAGGAATGCAAGGGCATTATGAGCTGAACGTTTTTAAACCAGTTATGGCTGCAAACTTCTTGCAATCGGCTCGTTTATTAGGAGATGCTTGTATCTCATTTGATGAGCATTGTGCACAAGGAATTGAACCAAATTACAAACGTATCAAAGAATTAGTAGATAATTCATTAATGCTTGTAACGGCTTTAAATACAAAAATTGGATATTACAAATCGGCAGAAATTGCTCAAACAGCACACAAAAATGGAACTACTCTAAAAGAAGAAGCAGTTCGTTTAGGTTATGTAACTCCAGAAGATTTTGATGCTTGGGTAAAACCAGAAGATATGGTTGGAAGCTTAAAATAATTATAAATTATGAATTGTTAACGAGGAGTAATAAATTAAAAAACCCTGCAATGTTTTTACATTGCAGGGTTTTGCTTTTTTATCCGCTAAATAGAGGTCATGGGGAATTAATAATTGACAATTTATAATTAACAAATAAAGAGAGATTACTTCCCGTCTACATAATCTTGTAAGTAACTAAATCGCGGTGTTAACTTTCCGTTTTCGGTCATTTTGGCTCTTTGTAAAATACCGTCTTTGTCGCCATTAAAAAAGGCTGGAATCACATGTTCCATAAATTGTTCTCCAAACCCTTCACTAGCATCTTTTGGAATTTCTGAAGGCAAATTATCTACAGCCATTACTACAATTGCAGCAGGATGAAAAACATCAACTTCTTTATTTTCGCCAGGGAAATAGCCATACAATGGCTCAGCAATTGTCGATGCACGAAGCGTACAAGCAATAGGGCCATTTACATCACAAGAAATATCGGCAACCACTTTTATCTTGCAATCTTTCGATTGAAGCATTTCTCTGGTTAATATTACTGGAGCTGTGGGAGCATGAAAATGTCCTGTGAAATAAATATCAGTTACTTTAGTATATTTTTCAAAATCAGACACGTATTCTTCTGGATGTTCGTAAAAATCGGTATAATCCAAAATTTGTCCATCTTTACGCTTGTTATAATCCAATACGTTAAGTTGTACGTAAACCGCCTGAGTATAATTTTTAGTTAAGTAATTATCTATAGTAACCTCTTTTATCTTAATGGCATCAAGAATCTCCTTGGCACCGTTACCTACTTTTCCAGAACCAGTAATTACAAACTTTAAAGGAGGTAAAGTAATGCGTTTTAAATGCGCAATTAGCGCTTCTTTTCCAGATAAAGTATCCGCTTTTGGTAATTTGAATAATTCAAATTTTATACCAAAAGCGCGTATACCATTATATACGCCAACAATTCCTGCATATCTTCCAAACCCAATAAGTCTATTATTCTCAGAATTTACAATTGTTTCATGGTCGTATAATTCGATATTTTTTTCTAAAATAGCTTGTAATAATTTTCGATTACTAGGAGTCTTTTTTATAGTATGCGAAAAGAAAAAATAAGCTTTATTTGGAATTAAACTCTCAACAGGAACTTCTTTTACTCCAAAAAGTATATCACAGTCCGAAACATCATCAGTAACCGTTATCCCCAAGCTTTGGTATTGAACGTTTGTAAAAATTCGAATATCCGAATTTTCTACAGCTACAGTAGCTTCAGGATAAAGTTGTTTAAGTCGAACCAGCTCACTTGGAGTAAATACAACTCTCCTGTCTGGTGGGTTTTTTCTTTCTTTTATAATTCCAAACTTCATTTATTAGTGTTTAAATATTGTATTAATATAACTTTTTTGTTTAAATTTGTTTTAAATATAACAAATATAGTTAAAGTTTTGTTGTTTTTTTTTAAATATTTTGAAGCTAAATTCATTAAAACCTGATGCTCAATAGGCTGGTGAAAATTAAGCTTAAAACTGTGTTAAAATATAGAAATTTCGTTCAAAAATGTAATTAAACAAAAGTATTCAATTCTATATATTTGTTTTTCCTAGAATCCCACACATGAATTTTATTAAAAAAGCAAATATAACACAATTCCTTTTCCTTATTTTAGTTTTAAGCTCTTGCGGAAAAGATAAAAATAGCAATACAGCAATTACTGCCGATGCAGTAGAAGATACACTTCCTAAAATGAAGCCAATGCTTCATGAAAAAAAACTTCCTGCAAATTACGTTGCAGCAATAAAAAACAAAGTAGATAATTTTTATAATAAAAACTGGCCCCATAACTGCATGAATGGAGGTTTCTTGGTAGCGAGAAATGGAGAGATCATTTATGAGAAATATGAAGGTTACGCAAATAAAAATGAAAAAACAGAAATAAACAGTAATACACCATTACATATTGCTTCGGTTAGTAAAGTACTTACAGCGACTGCAGTTTTAAAATTGGTTAATGCTGGAAAACTTGATTTGGATAAAAAGGTAAATACGATTTTAAAAACATTTCCTTATCCGGATGTAACAGTTAGAATGTTATTGAACCACCGAAGTGGTATGCGTAATTATGCTTATTTTACCGATAGAGATACTTCGGTTTGGGACAGACACAACCAGTTAACAAATCAAGATGTTTTAAATATTATGGCTACAAAGAATATTGGTTTGGAGTATAAAACCAATACTCGTTTTACATATTGTAATACTAATTATGCAATGTTGGCTTTAATTATCGAAAAAATTACAGGCCTAAGCTATAAGGAAGCAATGACGCAAATGATTTTTAAACCATTGGGTATGACAAATACTTATGTTTTTGATTATGAAAAAGACAGAAAAACAGCTGTTCCATCTTATAAAGGAAACAATGTCGAGATAGGAATGGATTATCTTGATGCTGTTTATGGGGATAAAAATATTTATTCTACTCCTCGCGATTTATTAAAATTTGACAGAGCCAGAAATGCACCGGATTTTTTAAAACCAGAATTACTTAAACAAGTTTTCGAAGGATATAGTAATGAGCGTAAGGGTGAAAAAAACTACGGACTAGGCATCCGAATGATTAATTGGTATTCTGGACAGCACTTTTATTTTCATAACGGTTGGTGGCATGGAAATACCTCAGCGTATATAACGTTAAGGAAAGAGAATGTTACAATCATTGCGTTGTCTAATAAATTTACCCGAAATACGTATGCAGTGCGTAAATTGGCACCAATCTTTGGCGATTATCCTTTTGTTTTTAAAGACATCGAGTAATAAATTCCTAATACATAGGTTTGGCATAAAAATTGGATTAAATATTTTTGAAAATTAATTTCAAATGATGGTTCAAAAAGCGTAATTTTGCAATCTCAATTTTTTTTATTGAAAATAAATGGGGTCGACTGGTTTTGACAGCAAGTCGAATTGAACAGTAAGCACGTCGAGCATTGAGACCTTGCTCGTAAATATAAGATCTTACAATTTTACACGGCGAAAATAACTACGCTTTAGCTGCATAATCCGAATTATAGTACGATTAAGCCACGTTCCTATCAGATAGGAAAGCTGGATTCTCCTTGAAAGCCTTGGTTTGTGGCGGTCAGTACAGGGGAACCGTAAAAATAAACCTAGATTTCCATGAGCTTCGGGTGGATTTCGAAATTAAGAAGATAAGTGTTGAGTGGTTGTTCCTGACCTAGCTTAACATCGAAAATCTAATCAGGAAATAAACGTGTAGAAAGCTCTTTAGTTGCTTGTTTGGACCCGAGTTCGATTCTCGGCGACTCCACAAAAAAATCCTGTAAACTTGATGTTTACAGGATTTTTTGTTTCTCAAGAAGATTTTAAAAATTGGATTATTTCCGTTCTTTTTATTAAAAACAATCAAAATATACATCTGACATAAATTATTTATATGTCAGATATATTTACAAATCAAGTTTCAATTAAATTCTTATTTTACCGTATATGTCATACGGTTTGCTTCACAAAGCCTGAAATAGCCTAATGCAAAATTATTAGTGTCAGTTGTATTGATTATATTACCTCTGATATTGCCTGGTACTGCACCAAAAGGATTTGCATTTGTAGCCTCTAAAATTAGATTCATATAGTTATAAAAGTTCTTAGAAATACCACGATGTGTTATGTTAAGAGTTATTCCTGGCTTTAGATCTGCATCTGAAAATTTTTCGACTAATTCATTCCCATTAGCAAATTCATCAGTTGTTGATGTGTATTCTGGAAAAGGAGACAAAACACTTTTATAGTCCGTTAGATAATAATTGGTCTGATCTACTGGGTCTTTATAATAAAATGCTACCACAATAAGATCGGGTCCAGATATATCGGCCATAAATTCTTGATCTATTCTATCAATTGGCGACACAGAAACTAATTTTTCTATTGCCGTTAAGCTCTGTCCATCGACTTGAACAAATAATTTATATTCCATATTAATTACAGGAACAAAATTAGTACAAACATATAATCCTGGCTCTGCTTCATTAAATGTAAAAACAATTCCATCACTATTTTCTACTCTTACCTGTGCTCCTGAAACCTTTGGTGTAGTGCCACTATAATAAGGAGCCATTCTGCTTATTTTTATCGACTGTTTGCTGCCACTAGTTCCTTTTTCCCAAATTATCTCAGCGTCAATCACTATTTTAGGATCTCCAGCTTCTAAATCAAGCTCAACAACCTTATCACAGGATAGAAAAAGTAAAATAAAAAGAAGACTAAATAAAGTAAATGCTTTATTTTTTAAATTGTATTTTTTTAATCTTAGCATGCTATTAAAATTTAAAATTATAAGAAACACCTGGTACTAATCCGTAAATTGACAGTTGTCTGGACTCATTAGCTCCCGTATTATTATTTTGTGAAAACATCATCGATGCAGCATTTTGTCTATTATAAAGATTATAAATACTAAATACCCAATAGCTTTGCCATCCTTTCTTTTTATCCGGTTTAGGGGTATAGGTTGCACCAATATCCAAATGATGATATGCAGGAAGTCTGTTTGCATTTCTCAACGTATAATTGGGTACATTTCTTCCTCCAAATTCATAATAACCATTTGGGTATGTTACCGGCTGACCTGATTGTAAGGTAAAATTAGCATTAAAGGACCATTTAGGATTGAATTCATAATTTGCAGTAATATTCAGATTATGCAATTTATCATATCCTGATAAATACCATTCACCATTAGCAATACCCGGTTCTTGAGGAGTTCTACCGGGCGTTTTTTGTTCTGCCTTAGACAAAGTATAAGAAACCCATCCTGTAAAACGACCCGTATTTTTTCTGAATAATAACTCCATACCATATGATCTTGCTTCCCCATTCAGGATGTCCTGCTCTATATTATTGTTACCCAATAAATTTGCACCATCAATATAATCGATACGGTTTTTAATTTTTTTATAAAATAACTCTCCTTCAAAAGAGTACTCCCGCTCCTTAAAATTTCTGAAATATCCTATTGCATATTGATCCAGCATTTGTGGTTTTGTAAAAGGTCCGCTTGGCGTCCAGATTGTCATAGGCAACGGAGCACGGGTATTAGACAACATATGTATATATTGTGCCATTCTGTTGTAGCTTGCCTTTACAGAAGTTTCATCATTAAAAGCATATGATAATGCCAATCTTGGTTCAAGGTTATTAAACTTACTGATGGTTTTTCCTTTTCCGTAGTATGTACTTCCGATTGGTGTTGCTTCTTCATAAATATGGTATAACGGATTGTATACTACTGCTTCTCCATTTTCATACGTACTGATACTCTCGCCACCTAAACGATAAAATGTACTATAACGAAGGCCATAACGAAGATTAAGCTTTTCTGTAATCTGATTTTCGACATCCAGATATGCAGACGTTTCTAAAGCATATTTTTTATCTAATTGATTGTAATTAAACTGCGAATTAGCACCATACGGTCGTACTGTTCCCGGATTAAAATCATAATATAAACCATCAATACCGTAGTTGAGTTTAAAATTGTCTGATATCGTATGATTCCAGTTGTATTTAAGCCCGTAGTTGGTAATCTTGCTATCCCATTCAAATTTTTGAAAAGGTATTTGTAGATTAAATTTATAATCACTGTAAAAAACAGAAAGGTTCGTATTTAACTTTTCAGAAAATTTATGTTTCCAGCTAAACGTTCCCATAGTATTACCGTACGTACTGGCAAAAAAATTATTAATATCAAATAAATCATTTCCCATATAACCAGAAAAAGCAATTGTATTATTGGCCCCTAAACGATAATTAAGCTTGGCATTAATATCATAAAACATAACAGTACTCTTGATATCTGTAAGTTTTAAAAATAAATGCGCATAAGAAGCACGTCCTGCAATAACAAACGAACCAACATCTTTTTTTAAAGGTCCTTGCACCAAAAGGCGGCTTGATATAAGACCAATTCCTCCGTTTATTTTATAATCATTAAGATCTCCCGTTTGCTGAGTTACATCAAGAACTGAAGAAACGCGTCCTCCAAATTTAGACGGAATCCCTCCTTTGTATAAGTCTAATCCGCTAACGACGTCTGCATTAAAAATAGAAAAGAAACCAAACATATGAGAGTCCCCATATACTGGAGCACCATCTAAAAGAATCAAATTCTGATCAGCAGCACCTCCACGAACATTAAAACCTGACGAAGCTTCGCCGGCATTCGTAACCCCTGGCAAAGTCAATAATGATTTTAAAGGATCTGCTTCACCCATAGCAGTTGGAAGTCTTTTAATCTCGGCCATTGAAAGTTTATTAACACTCATCTGAGTATTTTTCACATCAACCGCCTTGCTTGTAGTTATGACTACCTGCTCTAACTCGTGACTGTCTGATTCCATATTGAAATCAATTTTAGTATCATCAGAAACCGAGACTTGTTTTTTTTTATTTTTAAACCCCATGTAACTCACCAAAACAGTATAAATCCCATTGTCTAGGTCTAGAGAGTATCTTCCGTTTTTATCGGTTGTTGCTCCTATTTCGATTTCTTCAACATATATATTTGCTCCAATAACAGGTTCTCTGTTTTCATTAAGAATTTGTCCGGTTAGTTGATTCTTTTTTTTAGTTGTTTTTGAAGATTTTTGCTTGACAAAAATATTATTGCCAACAATAGAAAATTGGATCAACTTGTTCTTGTTCAGCTCACTGATAAGTTCTCTAATTTCTATATTTTTATAAGTGCTTTTTTGGGTAAAATACCTTTGATTTGTATCAATTTGATCCGTAAAGGCAAATTTAAAGTCGGTTTGATTTTCAATTTGTTTAAATAACTCTTTTAGAGTTATAGTTTTATCTACAGTTACCGTGATATTTTGAGAAAACATACAGTAACTGAATAAAAAAAAGCATGCTGAAATTATATGCTTCATGAAATTTTGTATTTTTGAATATTATTAAATGGAATAGTTTTATACTATTCTTACTATGAGGAAGGATGTTTAGTTTCGCGGCTAGTGCATCCTTTTCTTTTCTATTGAAAAGTAATCTGTTTTAATTTTTCATTTACTTCAAAGTTTAGATTATACATTTCTGATATTAATTGGACAATTGTTTTTAAATCTTCTTTTTTATTGATTCGAACTGTAATTCTTTGATTATAATATTCCTGCGGAATAGTTACTTTATAACCGTAATTCGACTCAATATAAGTACTCACGACACTCAGTTTTTCATTATCAAAATCCGTAAACCTGTTAAATTCGGTCACTACAGCTGTTTTGTTTCCATAGGTAAATTTTTCACCAGGTTTTAGTATCCATTTTTTATCCTGATTTTTCACACTCATCTCAACGCTTCCTTCATAAAGTTCAACGGTTACTTCTTCTTGAGTATATCCTTTAACTGTAAATGAGGTACCTAATACTGTAGTGGTAGTTTCGTTACAAACTACTTGAAAAGGATGTTTTTTGTCTTTTTTAACTTTAAAGTAAGCTTCACCTGAAACTTCAACTTTTCTATTAATAGCAAAATTATTACCATAGACAATTTTAGAATTCGGACTCAATTCTACGCTTGAACTGTCAGGAAGGGCTACGGTTTTTATTACAGAAGTAGTATTTTTAATTACATTTTCGGCAAGAGTTGTGCTGTTACTTAAAGGGCTACTATTAAAATAAATACCGGTTCCAATAAGAATGAAAATTAATACTGCTGCCGCTGCTGCATAATAACGCCAAGGTTTAGATTGCTGTTTTTTAGAAGAGAATGTCTTCGATTGAAATTGTTTCCAAGAAGCTTCTTTTTCATTATCAGAATGTAAAATGGGTGTTTCATCCCATATTTTTTTTAATTCTTCGTCTAATTTCTTTTGGTTCATATTTTTTGATCGTTAAAGTTTTTGACAATAAAATCCCTGCTTGGTAAAAACACCATAAACCATTTCTTTAATATCTCTGTTGGTTTCGATTTTTAGAATGTGATTAGGATTTTCCAATTCAAAATTCATTATACAATCAGAAATTTTAAACTGCAGAAGAACTACAATAAAGTTTGCATCTTCCATAGTTGTAACATCTGTTTTATAAGACTCAATATGCATTTTATGTTTTCGTTTATATATATAACAAACGAGAATATAAAAGTTCCTAATGCTCTTCGATTTTTTTTCTAATAAATTTACTGGCAAGATAAATATGATTGGCAATGGTCTTTTCAGAAAGGTCCGTAATTGCAGCAATCTCCTTATAGCTAAGGTTTTCCAGTTTGTGTAAAGTAAATATTTTTTGTTGCTGTTCAGGAAGCAGATTTATGAAGTTATATAGCTTTTCTTTTCTTTCTTCATAAATTCCTGTTTCAACATCCTCTTGCTCCATTTCGAACTGAAAAGGATCAAGTTGAATTATTTTATTTTCTCTGTTAAGATGATTTATGATGATGTTCTTGCATATCGTAAACAATTGTTTATCAAATAAAACATCTTCATTAAGTAATTCCCTTTTATTATATAGTCGTAAAAAAGTCTCCTGAACGAAATCTTGCGGGGTAAGGACGGTAAAGTTAAATCGCTTGGCTATGTTTATCAGTTTATCATAGTAATTTAGATAAGCCTCCTTGAAAGAAGCTTCATTACCTTTTTTTAAACTTAAAATAAACTTTTTGTTGTCCATAACTTAAATATGATAACTAATCTTAACTCAATGTTCAAAATAATATGACATTCTAAACTCGATTGTTAATACTACCTTATTCATCTTTCAAAAAACTTTAAGGTACAAAGAACAACAATTTTATTTGAAAAATTATTCAAGAGAAAAAATATAGTATAAAATATTATACTCTCTATATCGATAATACCTTTAAAATTTACTCAATTATGGATGGTTATTTACATATTACTTATTTATAGATAAGCCAATAGACAGCATGTAACAATTATAAACAAACAGTCAATTTTTTGAAAATGTAAGATGTATAAAAGCTATATAATACTCGGGATAAAGAAAGTTTTGTTTGGAATTTTGTACTTTTATAAAAGCAAATAAATTTATGATATGTCAATATCCAATCAAAATGTAGATCCTATTCAGTTTTTTCATGGTAAGTCTGTGGATAGACCTGCAGATTGGAGCATTTTTTCTTTAGAACCGATCCGAATTGAATTTCTTTCTTTTGAGCAAACACGTTTTTACAAAAGAATACTATTTGGAAAAATAGGTCAAAGTTGGGAGACTACGGTATTACAACCTTAGTAGCAGTGTTTAGAATGTTACTTGGTATTCGAAATCAAAAATGAGTATTTATTTTAAATTTAGCCCACTGTTATATGTGAAACGATAGGCTGATTTGTAATTAGTACTCAAAGTAAATTAAACAAAGCTCTTTAATTGCTTACTTGGAGCCGAGTTCGATTCTCGGCGATTCTAGAAAAAAAGAAGCCGTTTCAAAACAAAAAAATAGAGACAGCTTCTTTTAGGAAACTACAAGAATAACTAATTCTATTTAAAAAAATAACCAATCGATATTTGAAAAACTCTATTTTTTATATCATTATTAATGAAATAATCTACATCACTTTCTTTAAAAACATTAGAATAGGAAATGTTATATCTTAAGTCTGCATAAAATTTATCTTTAAATTGATAACCTAATCCAAGATTTACAGAAGTATCAATACCACTTGAATATTCTTTTAAATTAAAACTATCATGGTTTTCATAGCCTAAAAAATCATCTTGGTATTTATTATTAGCTTTAAGAAGTATTCCTATTTGTGGTCCTGCTTGAATACTTAATCCTTCTAGTACATAATACTTTAGCATTACAGGGATGTTTAAGTAGTTCAATTTAATCGTACTGTCATAGTTAGAGTTTGTTACATCGTTATCAGAAAAAGAAACCTTTGTTCCTTGCTGACTGTATAACAATTCTGGTTGAAGCGAAAAGTTTTTCGCTAAAGGGACTTCAACCATAATCCCTCCTGTAAATCCTGTTTTACTTGATGAGTTCATTTCGCTTTCATCAAAATTTAGGCTCGAAATGTTTAAACCAGCTTTTACGCCTAATTTAACTTTTTGGTTTTGAGCTATAATGGGCACGCCTAAAAAAAGTGTGCATATAATTAATATATATATTTTCATAGTATTTATTGTTTTAAGAATGATAACTCTCAAAAATGAGAGTTACCATATTTCTATTTGTTAAATTTGTTAGTTCTTAATAACCTTGGTTGTATATTTCTTGCCTTGTACATTGCAGTCTAAAACATAAACTCCAGGAGCTAATGCGCTTACATTTATGTTAGATGGAATGCTTGTATATGTTTTACTCCACACTGCTTTACCATCGATTGCATAAATATTGATTTGTGCTTCTCCCTCAGCTTTATCTGCTAAGAAGATATTTATAGTATCAATTGCTGGGTTAGGGAATACTCTAAAAGCATTTGTAATTTTCCCTATAAGCATACCTTTTGAATCAAATGGAGCTGAAATACTACTACAACCATTATTATTGGTTACTTGAAGGCTATAATCTCCTTCCCAAATTGTAACTATAGATTTTTCGGTTGCATTTGGTATAGGTCTTCCGTTTAAGAACCATTGGTACGAAACGGCATCGGCTGAAGCGGTTAGCTTTTTATCAGCTACTACCTGAATTTCTGGAGTAATCATCTGAAGAATTGAAATGGTAGTACTAAAAGTTTGACCAATTCCATTTTCATTATAAACAGTTACATAATAATTCCCGTTTTCTGTTGCAACGTAGCTAGAATCTGTAGAGCCATCAAACCATTCGTACGATTTGTAATCTCCAGGAGATAAAGTAACCTCAGGACCACAGATAGCACCACTTGCTAATTCAGATTCGAAAGTATCAAATGTTGCGGTGATTTTTTCTGTAAGTATACATCCATTTTTCATCGTTACGGTTACGGTATAATCTCCTGCTTTATTTATTTCAATACCGTTAGAAACATCGGTTGTATTCCATTTGTATGAAGTAACTCCTAATTTTTTAGCACTAAAATTAGTTGAGGCGTCAATGTATAAGCTCTTGCCTGCATATCCATGAATCGTTGGATTGTCGAATATTTTGAAATCTGATGTAACCTCTTGGTATATATAGTTCTTAATCTCATTATTTTGTTGAATTGCATTATTTTCTAATTTTGCAATAATGTTAAATACATGAGAGTCCCCACTTAAATCAAGTTTAGGCTGTTTTTTGAAAGTATATTCAATGCTTCCTCCAACAGGAATTGCAGTTTCAACAGATTCTGTAATAGTTTTATTTGTATTGAGATATCCTAAAATTAATTGTATTGCATTTGCTGCAATTACAATTTGCCCTTCATTGGTTAGTTTAACTTTAACTTCGGTTCCACCACATACATCTTTTGGAGATACTATTTGCATTGATAAGTCTAATACAGGATTAGTGATTACTTTTAAATCATCTACTACCATATAAGAATATCCAGTTGTCAAAGAATGTCTAAATCGCAGCATTACAGATTTTCCAGCATATTTATTTAAATTAACTGTCGCTTTTTGCCATTCTTTGTCTACGTGGCTTCCTTGTAGAGAGACTTTCCATACTTCGTTCCATTCACCTCCAATAGATTTAACATCCACAGCAAAAATATTATTACTGTTACTATCGATTGCATAATAAAATTCCATTGCAGTTGCATTTTCAGCTAACTTATTTAAAGGGAATATTAACTCTCCATTGTTAGAACCATTTTCAAGTGGATGGTAAAGCATCTTTGCAGCACTATCTCCCGTATGATCTTTCACAGGAATTAATAAGTATTTATTATCAGGTTTAACAACTACTTCCCATGGAAAATCTCTATCACTTTGACCCGAAACAAAACCTTTTGTTCCAAATAATAAACCTTCAGGTACATTAGAAAAAGTTTCAGTATCTAAGTTTGGTGCCTTTGCAATGACCTCAAAAGATTTTGTAAGACTTTCTGCTTGTGCTTTTGGTTGTCCGTTTGAAATTATTTTTACAGTAATATCATAATTTCCTGCTGGTAATTGCGGAATACCATCTGCTGTATATACAATGGTTTGATATTGTAATATCTGATTATTTCTTTCAACTACAATTGGTTCACCTACTGCTTTACCATTTTGGGTAATTTGATATTCGATTGTAGCTTTATCAACTTTATTATAAAATACATTTTTTGCACTGATAAAAAATTCGTGCGAAGGCGCATCTTCATAAACAGTTTCAGGCATACTTAAATTAGATATCTGCAAATAATTTGCTATTTCTTTAAGCTTAATATTGTCTACAGCAAAACCACTCGCAAATAGTCCATTATCATCATGCTGAAAGGCTACAAGAACACAAGATTTTCCAGCATAAGCGCTTAAATCTACTTGATATTCGAACCAATTACTGAGGTATGGCATCTTAAATTCTGTTTTCCAGGTTACACCTCCATCTGTACTTACTTTGACGTATCCGTCTGAAAGACCATATCTATCTCCAAAGCCATCAAATGATAAGTGTGCTCCTTTATAATTACTCAAATCAAATACCGGTGAGATTAACATATCGTTTGATGAGTCGCAATTACATTTATCATCGTTACTCGCCATAAAATTAGTATGCTCCGTTAAGAACCATCCTGGGGAACCTAATTCCTTGCTTGTTCCATGTTTCCAGCCTGTAGCGTTTGCATTTTCAGTAGTTCTCCATCCTTTATATTTGGTTACATCTTCGAAATCCATTGCATAAGGAAGTACAGATACTTTCATATCTTCATTGTTCCAATTATCGTAACCAGTTGTTAAAGAGTTGTTTTCAGGTTTAACCTCTTTAGTCATGTCTTCTGGGAAAACTGAAACTGTAATAGTATTCTCGCCGATGCTTTTTAAATTAATATTTGGAATAGAATAGGTGAGTGTATCTCTAAATTTAGTAAATACTAATGTTGTTTTTTCGGTTTTTGAAAAAACTTCATTTTTTGCATTATCAAGGATTTTTGTAGTAATATTAACTTGCTCGCTTGTGGTTGCAAAATTATTAATGATTTGTGCCTTTAGAGTTATGTTATCATTGCTAATAGTACAAGTACCAGCGTCTAGTTTTGCAGCTATAACTTGTAAATCATAAGGTGCATTACCTACCCGGATATTGTCTATAAAGGCACCTAAATACCTACTGCTATTATTATCTGTAACTACACGAAAACGAATAGCAGCTTTTTTGCCTGCAAGTTCAGCCAAACGCATGCTGTATGGAGCTTTTTTTAGATCATTATTAATTCCGCTAAACCATGGTCCTGGTACTAAATCATTGTAATGTACGGTATCAGGATAATCGATTCCCATAATTTTTTTCCAATTTTTATTATCTTCTGAGTATTCAACAATTAAGCCGTGATATCCTTTATAAAATAAATACATCAAGTCAAACTCAACATACGGAGAGGCAACATTAGTAAAATCAAATATTGGTGATTGTAACGTAAAATCAGCATTTAGCTGCATTAGCTCCGTAGTACCTAGAGTTATAGTTGCCCATAAATATTTTGAATTGGTATCTCTAAACGAATAAGTAGTAGGCTGCCAAATAAATTTTTGAGTTGCCAGTAATGATTCAGAAAACCAACCTCCAGGAGTTCCTTCAAAATCTTGAGAATACGGAAATTGAGTTATTATTCCGCTATAAACAGCATTTATGGTTTTGTTATTAGTTGTTTCAGGGTCTTGACTGTATGTTACATACGCTTCATAGGTATGTGGTCCGGTAGCAGATAAATCGACAGTACGATCAAAAGGGATAGTCATTTCTGAGTTCCCTTTAAAAGCTGTGGATAGTGTAATATTTTTCCAAACAGTTTCATTTCCAGGAAGTGTATTTAGATATCCTATTTTTAACTGAGATCCTGCTGGGATATCCTGACAACCTAAATTAAAAATAGTAAGTGCTAATGGATAATTTGCTGATAATATTTCTCCAGTATACGCTGGAAGATTTAATCTGACAAGTTTAAGGTCAAAATCTTTTTGAGCAGGCGGAACCAATAAATCGACTACAAAAGAAACTCCGTCTTTTGCTCCAAACTCTTCAATAGGTTTGAAATCAAATTTTACTTCTACATAGTTTACAGCAGTTGCGCTTATTGTGTAAGGAAGATTCTCTTGAATTTTTATAATAATTTCTTCGCCTAGTGCCAAGTCTTTAGTAAAACTGATGGTACTATCTTTAGTATACAGCGTATTGAATCGGCCACCAAAGCCGGCTGTCATCAATCTCAATTTGTAATTTAAACTTTCATTTGCTTTAATTACAGTAGATCCAGTGTTTTTAATTTTAATATAAAAGGGTTCATCTCCTTTTAAAGAACCACAAGCAACAGAAGGTTTTTCAATAGAAACAAGTGCAATTTGCTTATCTGCATAAGAGGCTCCAACCCCAATAGCATACCAAGCATTAGTAACTTGTTTGTATTCTTCAGAACTTAATCCGTATAAATCTTCTACAACCATTAAACTTGCCTGACGCATATCGCTAAAGTTTGAAGCTGGAGATAAATACTCGGTGAGGGTTATGTAAGCAATTTTCTCTGCTTTGGCAAGACCAATAGCTTTAACATCGTAGCTGTTATTAAGATCATTTACACCTTGGCCACCTTCACTTAAAAGGTAGAACCAGTAATTTGTGATTCCGCTGTTAAAGTGTACACCTCCATTATCATAAGTAGTATTTAATGGATTTACCCAGTTTACTCCTCCGTAAGTGTCTGGCTGACCTTGTGCCTTCGGATTAGACATGTTTCTCATACTTCCATGAGTATATAACTCATTACCCAGCATCCAAATATCTTCTTTTTTGTCTTTTCCAACATAAAATTCAACCGATACGCCAAAAATATCACTGAAAGATTCGTTTAAAGCACCTGATTCTCCTTGATAGATTAAACCGGCCGTAAAACGTGTTACTCCATGCGTTAGTTCATGTGCTGTAATTCCTAAACCTACATAGGGTGTGTTGTTACCATCTCCAAATTGTGCCCATCCACCAGTCCATGAAGCATTTTCAACATTAGTCCCTAAATGTGCAAGACCAATAATTGTCATTCCTTTGTCATCAATACTATTACGATTAAATTTTTCGCCATAATATTCTATAGTTTTTTGCATACCCCAGTGAATATCTATAGCCACCTCATCATGGTTTTTATTATGCAGCTCATTCCAGATATTATCTTCATCAATAAATTCTGTGATTACTTCATCTGAAGCATTATCGGCATGATTCATATTCCAGGTATACATTGGCACATTATATTTACCTTGTAGCCCTTCTAATCTGTATCCGTCAGCATATTGTTTTGTATTAAATTCTACTTCTCCGGAATATCGTGATTTACCTTTACCTAAACTTTGACCTGTATAGGTAGCATCTCGATTGAGATCAATAATAAGAATTACTTTTCCTGAGTTTGCATCGACATACATGGTTTGGCTGGATTGTGGATTGGTCGCGTAAATATCAAATTTCCATGTGAGAAAGTATTCCTTTAGTTCAGAAGAAAAGTTAGGTCCAACATAAACCAATTCACCTTGCGGTTTTGCGCTTATATTTTTATCCAATAAAGAACCTAATTTTTTATTTTCCCAAATGTATTGCTTCGCATTTATAGTTTTAAGTGCATTTTCTAAAGCTGTAGCTGCATTTATTTTATAATTGTTATTTACTGATAACTTTTTAGCTGTAAAACCAAATGCATCAATCTTAGTTTTATTTTCCCTAACCTTATAAATTGCTCCTTCAACAGGAAGATTGTTATGCAACTGCTGATAAGTAGCGAGAGTTCTGCCATGATTATCTGAAACTGATTTTAATTGCATTTTATCAGATGTAGACAAATTAAAATCTCCTTTTTTAACTTCAAATACATTCCTTGCAGTTAAATTGGAAGATTTAGCAAAAGATTTAACCTTCGTAGTGTCTTGTGAATTTGTTTTTTCGGTAGTATTCGTTAGTTTTTGTTCGAATAAATTTTGGCTCAGTTGTGCTTGTTTTAGCACTGATTCACTTTCTGCTACAGAAAGTTCTTTGCCACTTATGACTTCTTCTTTTGGTATGAAGAGATTATCGGCATCTTTATCCTGACTAGAATTTGGATCACTAGTTCTCTTAGAAACTTGTTCCTTTGTTTCTTCGGGTACTCCTAAGGCGGTTTTCACGCCATCATTTTTGATATTTTGATAAGGCGTCTGAGCCATTCCCACGGAGCAGGCAAAGAGACTTAACAAAATAAACAAATACTTGGTTTTGAAGTAAATTTGGTTCATTGTTTTAAAATTTAAATTAATAGTATAGTTTGCTTAGTTAATAGTGGTTATAATTCATAGTAATGCAAAAAAGAGGTTTCTAAGAATCAATTTGGTATTTAATTTTCAGGATTTTCTTTGGTTATTTTTTCGAGAATCTTCAAGAGGGTTTCCTTTTTTATTTTGGTTTCTTCTAAAAGTTGGTCTAAGCTTTTAGGAGGGGTATTTTTTTTCTTCCGATTCATTCTACTCTATTTTACTATCGAGTTGGTAAATGTAGAATGGGCACTTCTGTTTAGAAAAAAATAGACTATTGCAAAAACACTCTTACGTAGAAATAGGTCACTTAAAAAACACTCATAAAAAAATAAACCAAACTAAATCAGATCATTAGTTTGGTTTATTTAATTACATTAATTCGCTTAAAATGTATTGAGATAGGTCGAGAGATTTACTTTTTCATTGGTAATATCAAACTTTTTACGAAGTCTTGTTCGGGCATTTTCTATCGATTTAAACGATTGCCCCGTAATTTGAGATATTTCTTTTGTGGTTAAATCCAGATATAACAACGCACATAATCTGCGATCTTTGGGAGTAAGCGAAGGATGATCTGTTGTTAATTTATCAAAAAAAGATTTATGAACCTGCTCAAAACTTATTTCAAATTCTTTCCAGATATCTGTGTTCAAATTCTTTTCGAGACTTTTAAGAACGATATCAATCGCTTGCTGCATTTCTTTATTGACCGCTTTGAGTTTAATTTTTTTAAGATCGGTCAGGATTTCATTAATACTATCTGTACGATGTATTTCTGTCATTGCTTTTCCTATCAAAACCTTATTTTTAGCATCGAGGTTGTGCTTTAAGGTTTGCATCTTTGTTTTTAATTTTTCTTTTTCGAGTTGGTTTTTAATATTCCTGTTTCGGTATTTTATCAAAAAGATAATTAAAATCAATATCCCCACAACCAGTATCAAACCCACTACAAAATATTTGAATAATCTTTTTTGTTCTGTAAGTGTTTTTATTTGGCTACGAACTTTGTAGTCTTGCTCGAGCTTTATTTTTTCGAGGTTTACGGCTTTTTCTTCGACATGTATACTATCATTAATTGTATTGTATTTCTGAAAATAATAGACTGCATTTTTATAATCTTCTTTACTAATATATACCTGATACAAGATTTTGTTCAGGTTTAAAACCGAAAGACTATATTGGTTTTCTTTAGATAATTCTAATGCCTTTTTTGCATTTGTAATTACGGCATCATAATTTTTTTGTTTTAGTTCATAATCCGAAAAAGACTCATAAACAAAGGCTTGTATTAAAGGATTTACCGGTTCTTTGGCAAATAAAAAAGCCTGATCATAATAATAATCTGCATTTTTATAATCTTTTTTTAAAGCATAAACTCGTGCCAGATTTGTACACACATAAACCTTTAATGCATCATCTTTTATTGTTTTGTTTATTAAATGAGCCTTTTGATAGTAATATAAAGAAGAGTCTATGTTTTTGTTTAAATAAGCAGTACCTATATTGTTTAAGATTTTTACAAGCTTGGCAGGATCATTCTTAGATTGTTGATAACGGTATACATTTAAGAAATATTTTAATGCTTTTTCTTTGTCTTTTCCCTGCCCATAAATAATCGCAAGATTGTTTTCTATTTTTGAGACTTCTTCAAGGTTTCCGTTATTTTTGTAAATATCATAGGCTTTTAGATAATATTGTAAAGCAATATCTAATACCTCTTTTGATGAATACATTTTTCCCGCTGTAATGTAGACATCGGCTAAAATAGATTCCGGCACTTGTGTGTTTTTTGCTTCGACTTCCGCCAATTCGATGTACTTTATCGCCCTATCCCAATCAGAATTTTGTAATCTTAGTGCGATTTCGCGGCACAGTTCTGCTTTTTTCTGATGATTGTTAATGCTATTTAAATTATCAATCAACTCTTTTGTTGACTGAGAATGAACATTCAAAGAAAGAATAAGAAACAACAGGAAAAATAATCGTGACATCATATTTAAAAACGCTAAAGAAGGTTTTCAAATTTAAACAAAAGAAATAAGATTAGTATGACAAAATATATTGTATTCTTTTTGAAAGTAGTAGGGGTTTTTTATAGGAATAATTTAATATTTAAATGATTATGATTGGGTATTATATAGCGTTTGATCATTTATTTATAGCTCTTTAGATTGTATAAAAAAACCTGTAAAATAGTTTACAGGTTTTTTTATACAGATTATTTATTATTTTTATCGTATTCTCTTCTTGAGTCATAATCCTCAAATAAGACTTTTCCAAAATTTATTGGGGTAGCCATAATGCTAGGCGGCAACATTTCTGAATTATCTTTTCGTTCAAAATAATCCCTTTTAAATTTTTCTAAGGTGATTGACTTTGTTTTTATATCATATTTAAAAGTAATATTATCATTTTGAAGATCATCAAATTTATCACATGTACTCTGTTCTATAAAAAAATTATTATTTTCTGCGATTAACTTTTTAACCCCCATATTTGGACAATTATAAGTTGCAGTATAAATAAGGTTTTCGTTTTTTATAACAATATACCTATCCTGTTCTACATTTATCATTACATAAATAGGAGAATTCATTAAAGAAGAGCCATACTCTTCTAGTGGTTTGATTTTTTCTGGTTCAAAAATTAATATCAAATCTTCTTTACCATCGCTATTTAAATCGCATTTAACTTCTTTCTTTATCTTGTACGAAACTAATTCTGATTTTAAAGATTCTAAAGTTTTTAAATCTTTATTGTCTTTTGTCTTGACAAGACTAATAATTTTTTCTAAAGAAAAATATTCTTTTTTAATATTATTATCATATTTAATTTCTGGCTGAGTTGTTTTTCCATTAAAAAAAATAACTGGAAGAGATTTTTGATTTGTAGGAATTAAAATATTTCCATCTCTTTCGATACTATTAATAGTAGAAGAAAGTAATTTGTTATCTGAAATAAGTATTCCTGAGATATCCCACGGATAACCAAAAAAATAATTATTTGGTTTACTCTCATCAATTAAAATTGGTGTAAAATACAATAGTGGTTCTAATTTATTGTTTTTAATATCATAAAAAGCATAATCAATACCATCTTCCTCACCCGAAGCTCTAAATAGTTCCATTAAATTATCATTATCTAAATTAACGAAAAACTTATAATTAATACTTCCATGAAATTCATGTTGCAAGAATAATTTATAACCAGAAGTTATCCAATACTCAATATTTAAATCTTTTTTTGAATCATATACTGTACATATATAATCTTTTTTTGAATCGTTATCAAAATCAATCGTTTCAGTAGTAATACTATCACTATTATACTCTTTTGGAATTAGTGCTCTTATTTCATTATTTAATGATGCTTTTTCAGCTTTTATTAAATGAGAAATTGTCTGTATATTTTTGTTATCTTGATTTTTACAAGAAAATAGAATGACAGAAAAACATATAAATACTATTTTTTTCATTTTTGTGTGTTTTTATCTGGAGTTTTATTAAATGTTAGTTCAGTTATGATATTTGGATCAACTTTATTTCCGGTTCTAGTTTTTTTACTTTTAACTTCAAAATGTAGATGAGTTTGTTTAGCTGTTAGGCTTCTTGCATTTCCTGTTTGTCCAGTTTCTCCAATAGGATCTCCAGCTTTTATCGAATCTCCATCGCTAAATTTGACTGGCTGATTTAAATGTGCATAAAAGAAAAAATAAGTCTCACCATTATAAATTCCCTCAATTGTTACTGTATTTCCATATGTTCCCGATACGTATGGATCCCTTATTATACCATCAATACAAGCATATAGTTTAGTTTTTACCGGTGCATATAAATCTAATCCATCATGTTTTCCTCCGGTTCTACCATGCCAATCGCTTTTTTCGGGTGTCCATTGTGTTTCTGTATACCATCCTCTTAATTCCATAATATCAAGCGGATTATGCCATTTCAAATTGAGTTTCTTTTCACTATTCATTTTTATATTTACGCTTGCAATATTAGCTTTTTTATTTCCTTCTTTCAAGCTTTCAAAATATTTTACTGTAAGTTCTCTTTTCTGAATACCATTATCATCTTTATCCAAACCCGGATTTTGTTTATAGCTATCAGTTCCTTTTTTGTATAGTGTATCTGTACTTTCTTTGCCTACAAATTCTGGAGAAAATACCGCTACATAAATATCCTCTGGTACTCTAGGTAAGCGAGCAACTTTTTTAAAATATTTCTTAACCTTTTCAAGCTGATCGATATCGGTCATGTTAGCATATTCTAGTTTTAAAGTATGGAGTTTATCAAACCCTTTTCCGTTTTCAAATTCTCCCATTGCAACTAAAGCTACTTGAGTAAATTGTATTAATCCAATTGCTCTTGAGCCCATTTTACCAGTTTCTTTATTAATGTTTTCAAAATGCACTTTAGTCATTTCTCCTCTTGGAATAAGTGATTTATATCCTGACATTTGATTTGCTGCAAACGTACCTCTCGTTTCTCTGTACATTACTGCCATAAGTCCATTGGCCATTTCCATTGTATTTTTAGGCCATAAATCTTCACAAATTTCTATTACTTTTTCTCTAAATTCTTTGGTAACCTTAGAACCCCATGTTAGATTAGCCATTTTTTTCCCTTTACTTGCCTCTCCCACAATCATTACCAATACTTTATTGGCCAAATGTTTGGTAGAATAACCTTCAACACCGGCGTAATACTTTATTTTTGATCCTTCTTTAAGTTTTTTATTAAGGTTCATTAAAGTAAAACTGATCATTGCAACTCCCTCTGAACTTACTTTTGCTTTGTTATTAAAAGATGGTTCTTCTCCCACTTTATGGGCAGTTAACTCAATTTCTTCTCCTACCATATTTTGGGTTTTAGCTACTAAAGTTACAATTGCTCCTTTTTTACCAAACGGAACTTCATCTTCTTCTCTTACTCTACTTCCATCATATGTAAAATAAACGTCAAGAATTTTTTTATCTGTTGTAACAGACAAAATAGTATCTGATTTGTAATTAACTGGTACCTTAAATAGATATGGTTTACTATTTTGAATTCCTAATAGCTTAAATCCAATTTTAGCATTTTTTTCACTCTTAAATCCAATTGCTTTTTGAAAACTAACATCAAATTTTACTTCTTCAAAAATTTCCCCCTTTCCATTCGTTTTTGTATCAATGTAGTGGTTTGTTTTTGCATTGTTTAAATAAAAATAAACTCTAACCGTTTGGTTTTCATAGTGAGGTATTTGAGCCTGTATATAATTGCTTTCTCCAGAAAAACCCGAAGTTACTTTTTTACTTCCTCCACTCCATGCCCAATGCGCTTCGGTTATTTCTGGCTGTTTAACTTCAATTTTATAAATACATCCCGAGTTGGTACTTTTTTTACTATCACTATAAGCTTCTACTGTATAATTTCCTTCTTTTTGAGGAATATGCATTGTAAAGGAATTCCATTTATGAATGTATTTTTTTTGAGGACTATTCTTTTCGGTGAATAAAACATCATCGGGTCGTAGATATGGTTTATTATTAGAATCATAAACCATCCATCTTACATCTTCTTTTTCGTTATCGGTAGGAGGGTTTATTTTAAATTTTTTTGTTTCTAAAGTTATCTTCTTGTTTTGAATACCCAATAAAAAGATATTATTGCTTGACGTATTTTCGGCAAGACCAATGTTCGTAACTTCATTTTTAATTACCGAAGTTTTAAATTCCTGTGCTAATGCATATTGATCTTTACTAATTACTTTTATTTTATATTCGCCTAAATCTGGCATCGCCAATTTAATAATACCGGTCGAATCTAATTCTTGTTCTTCTGAAATTTTAGTTATTTTATTAGCCGTTATAGTTTCGACCTGAAAATATAATTTTACTGGATTTAATGTTTTTACTGCAGTATTATTTAGAGAGATTTTAAAGGGCTTCTCTTCGGCAAAAGATCTTATAAATTCAGCTTTAGCATTTGCAGGAGGTGTAATTAAAATTTGCTGCGCCACTATTTTTAGTTCTATGAAAGTAGCTGTGTCTAGATTTTTTTTCTGTTTTATTGTGTGATTTTTTCCATACGCATCGATTCTGTATTTTCCAGGCATATCGAAATTATAGCTAAATGATGTCCCTTCATTTTTAAAAATATTCTCTTTTTTAGTATCACTATTATAAACTACCCAATTGATATTTTCTTTTGGATTCCCTTTCTGATTTATAAAAGCTTCATCAACGAAAAATTCCAAGCTTTCACCTGCTATAAATGAAGTTTGTTTTGTGTTTTTAATTTTTACTGCACCTTTATTTACTCCACTTCCGTCAAGATTAGTTTCACTAACCTGCTTAAGGCGAACATAAATAGCTTCTTTTCCAATTTCTGCATATACTTTATCTGCACTTAAATTAGGATATATCTTCGTTCTGGTAATTATGGTAATAGTAGAAGGCAAATTATCAAGTCCTTCAACAACTTTTAGCAATAAAAATAGTTCATCGTATCGTTCAAAAAGATTTGCAACATTGATTGTATCATCATTTAATTGTTTTTTAATTAGTTCCCAACGGATCCTATTATTACTGGAAATTTCTCCTTTAAGTATATTATGATCTATTGATTCAATCATTCTTTTACGAACACTCTCCCAATCAAAATTTTGAGATGCTACAACCTGATTTACTTGTTGTAATGCAGCATACATTTCTGTAAACAATGTATCATTTGGTTTACCATAAAAATCCTGAGCTGTAGCTCCTCCCTCAAAAGCTTTAGAAATATTTTTCCAGTACTCTTTTTCTGTGATATTATTGGCAATACTAGCTGCTTCTATTTTCTTTTTAATTTTTTCTTTGAGAGCTTCTATAGTTGGTTCGCTACTATTTGTTTGTAGCATTTGGGGCACTGTTAGCGTTTGTTGTCCTGCCACATTTGCATAAGTTTGAGTTGTTATGCCATTGCCAAAATTCAACGTATTATTTTTTGCCTCTAATGTAAGAGAAGTAGTACTGTTTGATGCGTTAGAAGTCATTGTTGCTCTACCAGTTATATCAGCAACGCCTCCTCCGATTAGAGCATTTGAAGCTGATGTTGTTTCCGAAGAAATAGTACCCGTTAAACCATTATGATTTGATATTGTTCCCTCAGAACCCGAAGGAGTATTGCTTGTCGATGTTACTGTTTTATTATTTGTTTCAGTAATAGTATCGGTGGCGCCTCCTTCGGTTAAGGAACTATAATTATTTGTAACAGCGGTAGCTTTTTGATTTTTTTGCTCCTGCCATTCCTGCACTATATCTTTTTGCTGACTCATCTCTTTTGAAACTTTGGTCAACTCCTTTATGATTGCTTTAGTCAGTTCCTCTGAGCTTTTTATATCAGCACTATTTTGTATTGAAAGATTGAAATTATGAATTGCTTTTTTACTCATCGCTAGGTGTTTTTCTGAGTGTAAAAGTAGTATCGTAACTTGTGATTGTTCAATTTTAAATTACTTGAATTCAGTAGTTTCAGTAGGTTCTGTTTTTGCTGAAACTACTGAAAACACTAGACTTTTTTTACTCTTTTTTGTATTCTTCTATACTACTTTTACATCCTCAAAAATGAAATAGTGGCACTGTCTTTTGCACAATAGCAATTTGCAATCCCACCTGCTATTTTTAGAAAAAACGATCACACATTATATATTAATCATATTAAAAACAATAGCTGATTATGGATTATTTATTATCGAAAGGCATGAAGAAAATGCCTAAAATACCAGACAAGATTAATTTTCATTTTTTTGATCAAACATTCAGAGAAAGGGCATCAATTAGAGGATTTAATCTTACTCTAAATTGACAATTATAAAATGAAAGAGATATTACTATTGCTCAATACTCAAAAACGGTTGAATTTATTAAAAACTATAACTAAATAATTTAAAAGAAAAAAATATGGCTTTACAAACATTAAATACTATAAAAAACTGGTTTAGAACGGGTTTAAAACCTACGCAAACTCAATTTTGGGATACATGGGATTCTTTCCGACATAAATACGAGAAAATTCCTGTTGCAGACATAGAAGGCATAAATGAATTATTACAAACAAAAACAGAAAACGAAGTGTTTGAAAATCATTTAAATGATTCAAATGCTCATGCTGGATTAATTAAAGGTAAACTCGACAAAGGAGATTACAGCGGAACCGCTAAAGATTTGAATGACCGAATCGAAGCAATTGGTAGTCCTGATACATTATTAGAGTCTGCAAAACCAACGCGTGTTGGAGCAGTAATAAAGTTTCCTGCCATGAAGTATGTGGCAAGAATTAATCAAGCGATTGTTATAAATACTTTAGAATATTCGGATGCTATAGAGGTTGCAACAGCTAATTATCATAGAATTGATTTGATTGAATTACGTGCAGATGGAACTTTAAAAAAAATAATGGGTGATGAAAGCCTAACCGCTGCTATTAAACCGAATCGTTCTAGTAATGCAGTTGAAGTTTCGACTATTAATGTTTTCGGGAATACTATTTATAACCCGAGTGATCCATTTGATCCAACTGATTTTTTACCTAAAGGGGGCTACAATGGTACTGGTCAAGATTTGGCTAATACTATTCCGGATTTAAATGCGCCAAATTTGAAGTTAGGAGGTTATCCAAATACTCGTAATGATGGACAATTGCCAACTAATAAAATACTAAGTACAGATGAAAATGGAAATTTAAAAATGTATACTATCGCTATTGCACCAGCTCCTTATTTGGATGAATTAATTACAGAGAGTCATTTGCCAGATAATACAGGGAATTTAATTTTAAAAGGTTCATTTTTCACTCCAACAATGACTGTTGAAATTCAGGGGCAAACAGTAAATTATATGCGATTTAAAAGTGATAATGAAGTACACGTAAATGTAACTACTGGAAGTGCAGAAGGAAGTTTTAGTGTTACGTTGGATAATGGAATTTCAAGGACATTTAATAATGTCTTGTTGATCGTATTGGGAACGGTGTATCAACCAATTGATAATAACTGGATAAGTCAGACGAGTGTAAATGTTTCTAAATTAGGAATATTGGAACTTAATTTATTTGGAGTGGACTGTTCGGCAATTTTGGATAAAAATAAAATTCCAATAAAAGCAAATCAGAATTTTAGATTACAAACGAAATATGCAGGAAGCCCATTGGGAACAAAATATAATCCATCATCAGCAACAATAGAGTTGTACAGATCAAGTGATTCGATAAAAGTTTTTACAATAACAATGACTAATCATTACGGAAATGGGTATTCAGATATTCGCATTGTTCATGATCTTTCGGGAGAAACTAAACTTTGGGATTTTTCATCTACTTATTCTACACTTTTTGAAAATGTCTTTAGATTTAAAAGAGTTGATAACATTATAAGTTATGGAATTGGAGAAGGAACAATAGGCCGTTTTACAGCTACTGAAAACTCAGAAATGTATGCTAAATTTATTACCTCAAGATTTGATTTTGTAGACATAAAATATATAGAAACAACATAAAATTATGGAAGCCTAAAAAGTAATAGGCTATTATTTAGAAAAATATAAAACACTTGGTAATACTCTAACCGATATTAATTTGATTGCTTACCTTTTTTATATGCCAAAGAACCTGACTATAATATAAAAGGCTAAAAAGTTTCGAAATCATATTTTGATCAGTCACACCGCAAAGCTGTTAGTATTGAATATTTCAATATTTACGAAGATTATATCTATAATGGGGGACTTATAAGATGTATTTACTGGAGTGTGTAAAGCCATTAATTATTTTGACTGGTCCGGAAAAATTGCCTATACAAAAAAATACAACCTTATTATTTTGCTTTGCAACCTATTTTTTAGGTGACGGAATCGAAACAATAGCAGGTTTTTCAAGCCAAAAACAAAGAAAAATTTTAAAAGAAGAACGTTATGCAGCTGATGAATGGCTGGACTCTCAAAATCCAAATTTATGCAATTTACTTTACACTAAGTATGAAGTTCTTTATCAAGATTATTTACGTACAGGTTTAAAGACGATCTTTTAAATGCATTTGAAGAGGAAATAGATTCGCTAATTTTAAACGCTTTCGTTAATCAGGTATTTGGCACGGAACCAATGACGGCGAAAGAATTAATTATTATGAATTTACAATAATATCAAAGAAGACTTTTAGTGTTTATTTCTTTTGTTTTAACATCAGTCTTTTCCCTTTCTTACTTATAAAATCATCAAAAAAATAATTAATATGAATAAATCTAAAATTACGGTAATCATAAGTCTTTTAATTGTTTTAACAGGCTTAATAGACACCAAATTCGATCTTTTGCAAGATGCAGGATTATCATTGGTAACCATTAACAGAATCAAATTAATTGGTCTGTTTTTATCCGCGGCTTTACCAAGTATTACTTCTTTGTTTTCGACAGAAGAACAGTAAAAAACCTAACAAAAAGCAAGAGAAACAGCTTTCTAACATTCAAAAAAAACTTTCTTTCCATTTTAACTTGACGAATCTAAGACTATCAGAAGAAAGAAATTCATTATTACCCAAGACTTAAAAGGGTCGATATTTTAAAAATTTAAAAGAAAAAAACATGGCAATACAAACATTAAATACTATAAAAAACTGGTTTAAAACCGGTTTAAAACCAACACAAACTCAATTTTGGGACACTTGGGATTCCTTCCGACATAAATACGAAAAAGTTCCTGCAAAAGACGTTGACGGGCTTGACGAATTACTTTTATCTAAAGCAGAAAAAATAATTTTAGACGAACATTTAGCTGATAAAAAAGCACATGCTCCACAAATAAACACAGATTGGAATAGTGAGTCTGGCTTTAGTAAATTATTAAACAAACCCGTGTTTAAAACAATCAATGGGGAAGAGATATTAGGTAATGGAGATATAACTATTATAGAAGGCGGAGCTCAAACTTTTGATGAAACTTTAGCTAACGGAAATACATCAAATAAAGAAATAATTTTTGAATCTAATGGCGGAGATACAACCACGTTCAATAATATGGGCGTACTTCTTAGAGGAAATAATGGTTCAAACTCGTCTTTAAGTGGACTTGGTTTTACGACAGTAGGAACTGATGGGTTTGTTGAGATTGAAAATAAAGGTCAAATAAGGGTTTCTCATTTTGGAGGAAGCACTCTACAATTGCAAAACAATGAAATAAGACATACTACTATTGATGGTAATTCGAGTTTTTTACAATTTGATAATTCAGAAAAAGGACATTTTACTCAAACAATACAGCCAAAAACGGGAACCATTGCCTTGCTAAGTGATATTCCGGATGGAGCATCAAATTTACAACAAGTTTTAGAACAAGGAGCATCAGCTATAGATTATGATATTGAGATAGATAATGGTAATTTCATATGTAATTCTACAACGTACAATAAATTTGTTAACATAAATGGGGATCAGGGAGCTATAACACTGGGGCAGTTATCACCATTTTTAGGAGCCAAAATAAGCTCTGATTTGGTCACAGCCTCGTATACAGTTCAGTTACCTAATTTACCATTAAATACTGATCCAACACTCCCTGTGTCTGTTAACGGAAATGTTGCAGATTCCAACGGAAATATTACTATTCCATTTGGAGAAACACAAGGTTTACAAAGTGTTCTGCAGAATGGAAGTATTGGGATAATTCCCGATCTAGTTTTGATGGGACATACAGCAACGGATAACTCTACCTACTCAACAATTAATTTCAGAGCAGGAGGAGAGTCTTCAACTGGTATAGGTATGTTTTCGAACGGTGTTCTTGATATTGGGGTTATGAGATTTAATCTTAATTCGCAAAACGGAGGTGGTTTTATAACATCAGGAATGGCAAGTCAAAACGTACCTTTTAGAATTGGGTCGCAATCTACTGGTATCATAATTGGAGGAGGTACTGGAGGAATTATACTTGAAGGTCAAGGAGGAGGAATTTCGATGAATTCTAATTTTGTAAAAATAAATAGTAAAAATATAGTTAGATCAATCAATGGTATAGAGGCAGATAATGATGGAATATTGATTTTACCGGCAGGAAGTTCGCAAAATTTAGAACTAACACTTATTAATGGAGGAGAAGCTTTTCTTACTGTAGGAAATAATGAAACCGATATTATTATGACAGCAGATAACACTGCATCAACAATAGTTTTATCAAGTTCAGATGGAACAAATACAGGAACTCTAACAATAGAAAATGGTAAATTTTCTCTAAGAAACAAAGAAGAAGGATTTGAACAAAACTATTTAAAATTCAAGCCTTCAGCAAATCTATCAGGAATTGTTAATATTCTTATTCCAGCTCCTTCAATAAGTGGAGATTATGAATTGGCTTTAAAAGACAAACAAATAACTGTTTTAGGAAGTACGACAATAAAAGATTCTTGGAATGGTCAGACTATTTTGTTTACAGGAAGTGGAACAATTACTGTTCCCGAAAACTTACCTGAAGAATTTTCTTTTAATGCCATTACTATGCCAACAGTAACAATAGATTGGACAATAACATCTCCTTTTGTTTGGATGTTTGGAACTCCAAGTATTACTCCTGAGAAGACATATTTTAACTTCACCCGAGTAGGAAATACTAACCAGATAATTTTAAGTGTGTAATGAGTATTAAAAAATATGTATTTGGAAAGTCAAAAATAAGAGTAAATACATTTATAGGAGGTGTAAGTGCAAGAGTCGATTCCGCCAATGCATTGGCTGGATTATTAGGAGTTGGAGTTGAAAGAATAAAACTCTTTAGGATTATTGGTTCAGACATCGAGTGCGCTGTTATTGGAGGCAGCTATAGATTTAGTTCATATGCTTTTTCTGGAGATTCAAATTTAACTCACTATATTGATGAAGATGGGCTTATTGATGGTTTAGTAATCAATAATACTCCTATTGGAGATAATCCAAATTTAACTAGAATTAAAATGCAAGGAATAAGAGCAATAACAGCGGGATATTCATTTAGACATACTCCAACGCTAGAGCTACATTTTCCTAAATTAGAAATGCTGGGGATTTATGTTTTTCATGGAAGAACAAATATTACATACTTGTACATTCCTCTATGTATAACTATCGGGAATTCTGTAAGTGTTACTTCAGAAGTTATGCAATTTTTGCCAGTAGGATCAAAAGTTTATGTACATCCATCTATGGCTACTATAAATTCAGGTTTGCCACATGCTGAATTAGCTTCATTGATATCTAAGGGAGTCTATGTAGCATACGTAGACAATCTAATAAAACCAAGTAGTGTAACAGATTTGACTATATTAGAGATCAGTAGAGAATATATACAAATACATTTCACAGCTCCATATAGTAAAAATGATTTAGACTTTTACGAGGTTCATATTAACGGAATCTATCATCAGCAATTATCTTATGACAACTATGTTTATAATTTAAAACCTAACACCAAATATAACATAAAGATCATTGCAGTTGATGTTTTATACAATAAATCAACTAATAATAATTCGATAAATTTTAAAACAGCAGATATATTATAAATAACTCTAAAAGAGCTGATTTTATCATATTTCCAAGATTTCAATTTAATTCATAATTTCCCAACAAATAATGGCACAAATACTTCTGTAACATAAGAGAAAGTAAATGGTTGTGAGATTTATAATAAATTTAACATCATATATTATTAGTTTTTGAAAGTAGTCCCTTCAAAAACCTTATTTTCTCGCAAAACAGATGCCTTTTGTTGGTAAGAATCAATAAAATCAATTAGTTTATTTTCACCAACAACGTTGTAAAATATTACTTCATTATTTTCTAAAGATAAAAGTAAAAAAATCTATGAAAGTAGCAATAAAAACATCCTGGATTGTTAGGGAAACACAAATTCCCTAATAATCTCAGGTGTTTTTACCATATAGTAAACCACTACTAAAAAAAAATCACTCAACCCTATAAAATAACTAATTACATGTACTGATATTCAACTGAAACTACTGAAACCACCCTTTCAATTATTCGTTTTCCACCCACTTCTGCCGTATTTTTACATACTCTAATAACCAATATTAGAATGTCAAAAAGGTAAAACAATTCTCTTTCTTTTCAGGTTTTTTTACTGAATAGAGACCTCATCAGCGTGCCATACTTTCAACAATCATATTAACAATTAAACATTAAACCAATCATGGATTTTATACAAAAAGACTTAGGAGAAATACCTAAAACACCAGATATGAGTAATTTCAAAAATCCTTTAGGACAATCGTCTGAAGGGAGCATTTTTATAGAGAGTTTTAATATTACACCTTTAAGTGTGTCCGAAAAAAATGAAAGCCTGACTGAAGCCATAAAAAGAGAAAGTAGAGACAGTAATATTTAAAAACCATAAGCCTTTTATTGTCAATTCCAGATAATAACAAAAAAATAAAATCTCTAAAATCATAAAAAATGCTAGACGAAACAGCCATACAGAAACTAAAAGAAAAATACGGTACAGTGTTAAAACTTACCTCAGATGACCAATTAACAACTACTTATTGCAAAAAACCATCGTTCACTACATTTTTTAATTATCAAAATAAGTACAAGGATAATCCACATGAAGCTATTTTATTTTTATTTAAAGAATGTATCCTGGATAAAGAAAATTATGATGACGAATTCATGCTTTCGGCAGGAAATTCTATTGTAGCCATGATTAAAAAAGATAGTGAATTTGCAATAGATTTGACACCACAAAAGGATGAATTCAAGAAATCGGCTGCTCTTATTCGAAATGCTTTTCACGTAGATCCGTATCAATTAGCAATGGATGAGTTTTACAAATTACTAGAAGAAGCGCTTTGGCTGCAAAAACATACTGAGACAAGAATGGAAAACACACTCATTACGGCTTTTGCTAAAACATTTTCAAACTAAAAATAAAAATAAATCATTATGAAATTCAATTTTAATGTAAACGAAATTTTAGATGCCAAAGACATCGAATATACAGGTCTTAACTATAATGAATCAGAATCGAAAGATTTTATTATAGATAAAACCGGAGGCGAATTTAATCTAAGAGTCTTTGCTCCTTTGGTTTTTGAACCTCTGGTAAAAAACGATCTTAATTTACCCAGTTTACGAATAGATGCTGTTACTGTAAATCTAAATCGTTCTAAAGTCATTAAGAAAGAGGGAATCGAAGGAAGAGATTCAACGATAAAAGAACATATTACAAATGGTGATTTTAGTATTTCCATAGAAGGATTAATTGCCAATGAAACCGGAGATGAATACCCAAAAGAAAAACTTTTCCTATTGAAACAATTTCTAAATGCGCCTTACGCTCTAAGAGTAACACATGCTATTTTGAACCGATTTGGAATCTACGAATTAGTAATCGACTCCTACTCGATCCCATCAATTTCGGGAACAAAAAACATTCAAAAATTTACGGCAAGTGCCACATCAGACGAAACTGTAGAACTAATAATTAGAGACAATGCTTAAACTAAATGCTAAAATTAGAGTTTACGAAACGGTAAAGCTTATCCCCACTCCCAAGTTTTATGAATTTACCTATGTAAAAAATGTAGACATCAGCAGTTCGTACAAATCGCTTACAGATACGGCAACTATCGTAATGCCTCAAAAAGTATATACAGATACAAAAGGATTTGATCAAAATTTGTTTAAAAATGCAAATGGCGAAGAAAAAACGATACACGATTTTTTTAAACTAGAAAATTTCATCGAAATATTTTTAGGCTATGACGACGATTACAAACCCGCATTTAGAGGTTATATTACAGGAGTACAATCAGATACAAATGCTACAATAACCTGCGAAGATGCGATGTATGCGTTTAAAAAAGTAAAAGCCGTAAAAGATGATAATGTTCAGGACAAAAATGATATTCTGAATGTTGTATCAACTAACCCAACCACAAATGTCGAAGGCTTTAATCCTAAAACTTTCTTTGAAAAAAGAATTAAAGAACTGAATTTACCTTTTAAAGTAAATGCTCTCGATGAGGAATTGGGTAATGTAATCATCAATAGAAATCAAAGTTTAGCCCAAGTTTTCGAAATGCTAAAAGACAAAGGAATCTATACCTATTTTAAAACCGAAAACCTGGCTCCTGTTCTTACCATTACCAATAATCCGCAACAACATACCGCCAGTGAATTAGGAGGCTTTATAGACAGAAATTTTATTAAAAGTCCTTTAGCAGGAGCGCTCGTAAAAAAGTTAATAAATCAGGGACTTAGTCTTTTAAGTTCTCAATTAAATAAAGCCACCCAATCGGTTTCTGGTGGTTTTTCGGGGAAAGTACGTTTTAGATTTCGTTATAATATTATCGAAGACAAATTAATCGTCGTAAATGAATCTACCAAAAATACCCGTACAAGAGTCGAAAAATACTTTAAAAATTCAAATACTCCAATTTATATTGAATTAGGTGATCCAAATGGGCAATTAATAAAAACCCACGTTTTGCACGATGATAAAGATGATTTACCAAAAGATCCTACAGCCTTTAAAAAAGCAACGACAGAAGTTGCCTCAAAATTGTATCAATATGCTGCTTTAAGAGCAATGGAATCTAAACCAAGCGGATTCGAAGGTTCTTTTCTCACTTTCGGTGAGCCGTTTGTACGACCTACAGACAAAGTAATTCTTGAAAATGCAAAGGATAAAGAAAAAAATGGAACCTTTCAGGTAGAGAAAGTAGAACGAAGTTATGGTGAAAATGGCTATAGACAGAGGATTTACATTGGTAGAAGAGTAGGAACAATATAAAGATACAAGATGGGAAATATAACAGATCTAATAAAAGATGTCGCCAGTAAAAATCAAATTATTGAAACTTTTGCGGCAAAAGTCATCGAAATAAATAAGGAAACAGAATCATTTCACAATCCTGAAGACGCTTATACAGTAAACATTATGCGTGCCGATGGTGCCATACTTAAAAATGTACGATTGAAAGCTTCAATCCTTGATGTAGAACAAGGAATTATTACGATTCCTAAAAAAGACAGTTGGGTTTTGGCCACCATTATAGACGGTGTAGAAACGCGTGCGTTTGTTTCGCAGTTCTCAGAAATCGAACGCACTTTTATTCGCTTCAAAAACGATGAGAACCATTATCTGGAATTGACTACTGAAGTAGATAAATTTCAAATGTTATTCAAAGAAAAAGAGACCAGTGAAAGCGGTACCTCGTCGACTGCAAAACCTACCTATAAAAATATTGCTCAATTAGAGTTTAGTGCTAAAAAAGATGCAAATATTACCACTGTTTTTTACGATGAAAATGGTAAAGAAATTTCTAAAAATAGCTTTAATATTAATGAACAGAAAATTAGCATTAATGAAGGTAAAACAATCTTTAATTTAAAAGATAAAGAAGCCAAATTAACCATCAAAGACGGTTTCGAAGCTATAATTTCTGATGTCAAAACTTCATTTGTAAAAGGCAATCTAACTTTTGAAATGGATGATAGATTTAAAATTGATGTGGGTGGGAAAAATTTGTTGACTGAATTAAACGGATTGATTGATGAAATAGTCAAAATTACCGTTCCTACCCCAGTTGGTCCATCCGGTCCTCCAATCAATTCAACTCAACTTACAGGAATAAAAAAAAAGTTAGCAGAACTATTAAAAAAATAAAATTATGGCTTTAGACATATTAAATTTAAAAAAGGATATAAAAGATCTTTTAACAGAAGAGAGGAAAAAAGAAGATGATGGCGCTTCGTCTATAGATAACATTGCGAGTCAATTAGCAGCTGCAATTGAAAAATTCGTAAAATCAGGAACAGTAACAACTACAGTAACAACTACTGGTTCTGCATCTGCACAAACCGGAACAGGAACCGGAAAGATCACGTAATAATTATAAATTAATTATGTCATGGATTGAAAGTCTAGATTTAGTGCCAAAAGACACAACAGAACTCTTGATTCGTATATTATAAAAATACCTCTTACGGTTTTACTGTAAGAGGTGTTTTTTTATTCTAAAATATCAATTTTAAATATTAGTTCAGCTTTTTTCTCAAAGTCTCTTCCATCTCATAGAATTTACTTTCGAGATCATGAATCTTTTCATAAATATTAATAGGATCGGGCATTTGTTTAGAAGCATACATACTCGCGTACCAAACCTCGAGAATATCTTCGGCATAAATAGAATACATTGGGTAATTTCCGTCTCTGTTATCCGATTTCAGGATTAATTTTCCGCTTTCTCTAATTCGGTTTAAAACCCTTTTTACAACCACTCCATCATTCTTACTGATAATAACATAAATCCTTCCGTCTAATATATCATCAAAATTATCGACATATTTTCCAAAAAGATAATCGCCGTCATGAATCGTAGTCGACATCGAGTTCCCTTTTATTTCAAAACATCTATAAGTTCCGTTTTTTAGCATTGGCATACTGAATGAAGGAAGGTTTTCCATATATTCAGGATCAGAATAACCGTCCAGATATCCCGCACGTGCTTTTACTCCAACAAAATTTATGTTTTCTTCTCCGTCTTCATTTACCGTTATAATCTTTGGTAAATTTAAACCAACTTCATTATTTGTTTTATTAACAAAAATCACATCACTTTCTCCAAAGAAATATTCAGGATTTACATTACAATGTGTTATTATACTTTGAAGTAAATCAAAACCAGGCTTTGTTCTTTTTCGTTGTCCATCAGATTGCAATCTTCCTATAGTGATACTATCTATTGTAGTGCTGGTTACACCTATTAATTTGGCAAATGAGTTATTGTTTAACTTCATCTCATCTATAATACGTTTTATTTTAGTATGTATTTCCATGTTGTAATCGCATTTGTTGTTTTGTGTAATATGTTTTGTTGTCTGCAAGATATTCCACTATATGTTGCAAAGCTAAATAATATATAGTGATTAATAGCATTCTTATGTGTGTTTTTTATATAAGTGCTGATTTTAAAGGTATTTACGGTATTTTTGTTCTTGTATTACTCTAATGTGTGGTCAAGAAAATAAATCATATTGCTGAAATTACTGCTTTTTATGTGGTGATATGTTGGATGTTTTAAAACATATGTTGTATATTTGTCAAACAAACAATCCATCATATGATTTTAAAAGAATTTTATAACGAGAAAAAAATCGCAATCGAAAAAGAGTTCATTTCTAATGCGCCAGCAGTACATCTTTACAGTGATGCTGTTTTTAAAACTGCTATAACAGCACCTATAGTAATGTTTAAATACGACACTATTTCTTGGGAGACATCCTCTGAAAAAAACTACAAAGCAGATGTGTCATTTTGCCTTTACGTTGTACTGCCAGTTGGAACAATTTCTTCTACAAGCTATGAAGATGCATTCGAAATTGCGCATCGTATAGACAAGGCTATATTATCTAGTAGTAATAGCAATGCTTTTATAGATACCAATTCAACCTTTAAGATAAAAGAAAAGCAATGTAATAATCAAGAAGTTTATTGGGATAAGAACGATTACTTCATTTGGGAGATAACCTATAAAACCACATTAATAGAAAATATCTTAAAGAAGAAATATATCCTTTTCAATAATGGATTAAGTAATGAAGCATTAGAAGAACTGGGATATAACTTAACTACTGGAATAATAGGAATAAATCCAAATCAGGTTAAGGGAGATATTGATTTAAAAACGACTACTTAATTTGAACGGTCTACGAATTTAACAGATGATATCCACAAATAATTAAATGGCATAAAATTACAAGAGCATACAAATCTAAATAATAATTAACCCATACTATTTAAACCAAAAAAATGAAGAGAAGCAGAACACTATTAGACAAAAGGAGAGATTTTGTGATCAACTACCTAAATAGAAATCAAGCTAAACAAATGAAAGTTGTTGTATCTGAACTTTCAGATACTTTGTTCCTGACAGAACGCACCATTTATACTATTATAAATGAAGGACTCACTACAGAGGCCAGAGCTTAAACCACTGAAACTACTGGCTTTGATAATCGAAAAAATTGGAAAAAGCAATATTGTGCCTTAAATTTGTACTCGCTAGCAAAAGCAAATTTATCTCTTGGCCAAGAGCAAAATCCAATTAAAAGACCAGTTTTTACGAACCGTCCAAAAAGGGTTATCTTATTTTTTGGATTCTAAATTACAAATACCATTATTAAATAAATAATTGATAATTACGAGTTTAACAACTTGTTACAGCCATTTTTTTGCCTTTTTTTAACAAAACCAAATTTTTAAACATTTAAAACAATTTATATTATGAGTACATTAAACGATGTAGTGATTAACAAACTATCAGGCGGATTAGGAAGAAGAAATCCGGAGCAGGACATGGTTTCAGGGTTACTTTTTGATGGAGTTGCAACTACAAAATTAACATTAGACAAAATTGAGCGTTTGGTCTCATTAGAAGATGCAGAAGCATTAGGGATTACTGCTGATTATGATGTAAATGGACAATCGGCTTATTATCAAATCCAACAATTTTTCAGAATGAATCCTTCTGGAGATTTGTACATTATGGCAACTACAGGGAGTTCATATGAGGCTATAGTCGATAAAGCCATGGAAATGCAAGAGCTGGCAAATGGTAATATTCGCCAAATGGCTGTAATTTTTAGTGGAAAAGCTGGATTCACAGCCACAGAAGCCGCAGTTAGTAAAGCACAAACGCAAGCAGAACTTGGCTATAAAGACTATATGCCTTTTGAAGTAATTTTAGAAGGAAAAGGATTTGATGCTGATACAGCTCCTGGTTTAGCTGAATTAAATGCAGAAAATGTATCAGTAGTAGTGGCTATGGATGTTGAAAAAGCATTTGAGCAAAAATTATTTCAAAAAGGTGCTACAACGGCAGACGATAAACTTTATACGCTAGCTACTAATGAGAAATTAGTTGCAGTAGAAGGTTCCTTAAATGTTTATAATGTGAGTACAGATGATGGTCTTAAAAAAGAAAATGGAGCAGTTCTTGAGTTCATTTTCAAAGATTCATACAAAAACACAGCAGCAGTAGGATTGGTATTAGGTACTGTATCTAAAGCAAAAGTATCTGAAAACATTGCCTGGATTGAAAAATTCAATCTTACTGGTGAAGGTTTCTCAAAAGCAGGTTTTATAGGTGGACAAGAAATTAAAACTCTTGGGACTTTAAGTACGCTAAACGAAAAAAGATACATTTTTGCAAGAACACACACTGGTTTACCAGGTGTTTATTTTAACGACAGCCATACCTGTTCTCTAGGTACATCAGACTTTGCTTATGTCGAAAACAATCGTACTATCAATAAAGCAACTCGTTTATTGCGTACCGCTTTATTACCAAAATTGGCCTCTCCGGTTTTAGTAGATATCGATGGTAAATTACCTCAATCTGTTTCAAAAAGCTTTGAAGGATTATGCAGAAGCGCTTTAGAAGGAATGGTTGCCAATCAGGAAGTTTCTGATTTTGATGTATATGTAGATCCAAAACAAAATATTTTGGCAACATCAGAATTAAAAGTGAAAGCAGAAATTACTCCAATTGGAACTGCTCGTAAAATTATGGTCGATTTAGGATTTAAAAATCCATTCGGAATCGAAAAAGCATAATTTATTGAATATCTTATAATTCAACAAAACATAAAAATTCACCAATAATATTGTCATCATTCATTTGTTACAGAAACAAATAAACAAAAGGCGATAGTTCCTGAACGTTATCAGGATTATAAAAAACAAACAAAGCTACATATGAATAAATTACCATTAATTAACGGACAACAACACAGCTGGTCATCAATTGAAGTAAGCATTGCAGGTAATATCGTTACAGGAATTACAGCTGTAAACTATAGCGATTCAGTATCTAAAGAAAACCATTACGGAGCTGGAGATATGCCAGTGCACAGAGGTAGAGGGAAATATGAAGCAAAAGCTTCTATCACTTTATACAACTACGAAGTAGAAGCTATTTTAGCCGCTTTACCAAAAGGACAAAGGTTGCAGGATATTAACCCTTTTAGCATCATTGTAAGCTACCTTGATGATAGTAATGAAGTAATTACACACACGGTAAGAAACTGCGAATTTAACTCAAACAGCAGAGGAATTAGCCAGGGAGATACTAAAATTGCGGTATCTTTTGACTTGATCTGTTCTCACGTTGAATGGAATTAATCATCCCGATAAATTCCTAAAATTATAATGCCCTTTTCCCTGTCTTAAAACCGACTAAAAAGAGAAACCCAATATTAAAATGCGTTACGCAAAAAAGGAGTTCAAAAGAACATGATTTTTGTATGCAAACTATACTACTTGCTCTTTATTAGTCCGTTTTAAACAGGTAACCTACTTCAAGAGGCTGCCTAGAGATTATTCAACTTCAAAACAATAACTCAGGCAGTCTCTTTTTTTAAATCTGCATAAATAATCCAATTTCTATAAAAGATAGAAAAACGTCAATCGGTTAGAATAACTGAGAAGACATTTATACTTGTGTCTGGCTGCATTATGTATTGCGATTGCAGTTGAATAACAGCAAAAGACACCACTAAATAAGACATCAATTTACCCTATCATAAAAACATTTCAAAATGGAAACAGAAAACTCAAAAAACATCGACGTTCTCGACGGAAATATTACTCAGGCACAATTAAACCAATGGAAATACAAACATAAAAAAGTAGTTAAACTCACCATTGCAGATGACGACGAAACGACCTTGTTTGCTTATTTCAAAAAACCGGATATCGCTATTCGTTCAGCTGTATTACAAGCTTCAAAGATGGACGAATTTAAAGCCCTTGAAGTATTATTCAAAAACTGTTATCTAGGCGGAGATGCCAAAATTGAACAAGAGGACGATTTACGCCTCAATATTACTACAGCATTTTCAGATCATATCCAGCCGAAACCTGTTAAAGTCGAAATACTATAGCAAACACCTTTTTGCCTACCCATAAAAAAACTATCCTAATGATTATTAAAAACCATACTATAGAACTAAAAGATACCAGTGCTTCAGAAATGGCTCGGTTCAGGCAAATTATGCTAGGCATTTGGCGTCAGCAGATTGAGGATGATAAAAATGGTGATGAGATGCTAAAGTATGTTGAAAGTTCCAATAATTACAGTGATATTAAATTTGTATCAGTATATGAAGTCATAGAATGCATCAAAAGAAAAATTGGTTATGTTTATCCTAATACCTCTTTTAGCAAACTTATCGATGGCCCAATTAAGAGTACACCTGAAAAATTAGGAACTATAAATTATAATGATAGCCAGGGAGCACAAAAACAAGGTGGAATATCTTTAGAATGGAATACTTTTAACGGAATAAATCTAATAGCCAAAACTTTTAAACCATCCATTGAAATTGGAAAATATCACACCGATTTTTCTTTAACAATTTTCGACAATAATTTAAAAGAAATTGCTTTCAAATTTACAGTTCAGGATTTTGATCTTTATATCGCACTTTTTGATTTGTTAGGAATCGTAATTACCAGCGATGTCCAAATAATTATTAATTTATATCTTAAAAAGATAAAAGAAGCCAATAATAACCCAAGCAAATTAGATGTTATTTACGAATCGCTTCCTCGAACTTTATTTGGCAAAATGAATGATCAGCAATTGTATGAACATCTTGATCTTCTTTTAAATGATGTATCATATTTAGAAGTAATTGCTCCTACAAATTTAGATACAAATGAAGACAAAGCTATTTTACAAATTCTGTATGCTATAAATGACAGACAATTGCTATACCTCAAACTTCGCTATAGTGATTTATTATATAGAATATACAATAAACTTCATGGCGAAGAAGTACAAGATTTACTTCGTTTTTTAACTCGTTTGGTAGCCGAATTTGACACCTCAAAACCATCGGATATTGTATATTTTGATAACAGTTACTATTTATTTAGAGACACTCATTTAGAAACGGATTGGTCTGGAAAAAAAATTTTGGTAAACAATTATAGAAATGAAACCCAAACAATTATAACATACGATAAAGCATATGTTCCTATGGAACTTGATAGTAACATGTACAGTTCTCCAGTTCAAAAAGTGACCATTCCAAAACAATATATAAATAAGTCATTTAATCCATTAGCAAAATTAAATTTCGGGACAAAACTGGGCGATTTGGGCGATCAAATAGGCGACGACAACACTTTTGTTATTGCCTTAAAAATTCACGATATGGCGACTAAACAATCAAACTGGGATTTGTTTAATATTGCTACAGATTTATTGAGTTTATTATCCGCCTATGGTGCATTACGTATCGTCTTAGCAAAAGGAGCACCTATAGCAGCGAGAGTTTTGGCAGGAGTTGTTCTAGCAAAAGATGCTACTCATTATGCCATGTTAAGTAATGGTACTTTAGAAAAATGGCATAAAAACGGTTATAGCTGGTTAGCCAATCTTTGGATTGCTTTTAGCGTTACTGTGGATCTTGCTTCTTTTGGATTACCTAATTTGTCTAAAATAGCAAAAGAAGGAAACACTGCTGCCGAACTAGCAGAAACAGCAGAAGATGCAAGAGAAATAAGAAGAGTTGCTGATGAAGCAAACAAAATTATTGACATAGAAACAGGTAAAGATGTTTCTAAGATGACTGAGAAAGAATTAGATGATTTTATTTATAGACAAGATGATAGACCACATTCCCCAACAGGCAAAATGGAAGGTCGAATTAAATCACATGTTAACTCAAAAGGAGAAATAGAACCTGCTAACATCAACGGTAAAACAACAGTACAACAACACATTAGAGGCTCGGAACCTGTTAAAAGCGAAAGTCCTTATACTTCATTTTCTTTAAATAATCTAGGAACTGGAGCTAATAAATCATATGGGAATTATATAATTGAAGTCGATATTAAAAAACTAAAAAAAGATATTAATGCGGGATTAGTAAAAGATGTTCAAATATTAAAACATGAAGAAGTGCTTTCAGAATTGCAAGAAAAAATAGATATTGCTCAAAATAAAGTAGATCTTAATCCTTCAAAAAAGAATCTAGATAGCTTAGATAAAACAAAGCAAGATTTTACACATTCAACTAGAGATAAAGAAGTCTTGATAAAAGGGATAGTTCCTTCAAAATATATAAAAGTTAAACCTCAAAAGAAATAAAAAAACAATTAATTTTGAATAAACAATTTTCAAAGATGACTGACGAAATAAAAAACTTGCTATACTCAACTGGAGTCCCAGAAGAGTTTGGCTTATATGAAGTACAGATTATAGAAGAAATTCCTGTAGAGCGAATCCCCAAATTAATTGAATTATTAAAAAATGAGAATCAATTTATAGCTTATCAAGCCATGCTAATTCTCACAGCATGGAATATAAAAGAAGGTTTTGAAAGTATAACGGAGTTTATAAAAAATCAACCTGATAGAAACTATGAATTTGAACCTCACAGAATTTGGGGCGCTGATAATGTATACGATTATATAGCAGATGCTTTATATATTTCAACCTTTAACAGCGATGATGAAGAAAAAATAATCCCTTATTTTATAGAATTATTAAAATTATATGGTATTAAATTTTTTGAATCTAATTTAAAGTCTCGCTTGTTAAAAATAGAACCTAGAAAAGAATTACTTCCATATATTATTAACGCTCTTGAAGAGTCTTTAAAAAATGAATTATACTATCAGTCAAGTCAGTTATTACCTGTAATAGCAAAGTATGACAAAACTTTAATTAATGATTATATTACTTCTTTTCAAAAATTAATTGAAATGGATAATAGGATTCAGTATAATTTGGATGAAGTACAAAAGTATTTATAAAGCTAAAAAAAAAATTAAATTTATCCAAGACCTTTTCGATTTGGTGTTTTTTATCAAACTTCTAAATATATCATATAAAAGAGCAATGAATAACTTACCAAAACTAGATTTTTTATATTTTAATCTAGAACATACAGAAGAAAATTATCTGAATAGAAAAGAACTATATTACGATAAGGTTGATTGGGATTAAAGACATTTTGAAGATTATGCTAAAACCTGCTCTTTTGAAGAATTGGTATATCTAATGATATATATATACCCGTAGTGCATTTGGATTAGACAAAATAAAAGTTGTGCAACCTGCTAAAAAGCAGTAAATTGTAGTTACGACACAAACAATTCAAAATGCACAACTTTAGAGCAAATTACGGGAAAATTTTAGAAGTATTAAAAGAATTAGAGCTTGATAGCGAGAATTTTTTATCTCAGATACGCAAACCCAGGTTAACTGATTTAAGAATAATCGCCATAAATCTGACTTCTGAATATATGAGCATAGATAGCGAGTATCAGCTCTTCAGGATATTACCTACTGAAATTAAGCTACTTATAGAACGAAGTGTTTACAATAGAAGAAAAAGAAGGTTATTTGGCTCTATGGAGCGTATTAGAAAATTACTGGCGGAAAAATTTAATGGTGCGGAAAAATATTTTGTTGTAGATAGCATGCCTTTGGAGGTTTGCAAATTATCAAGAAGTTCACGTAGTAAAATATGCAAAGAAACAGATTATGCCCTTCCAAACAGAGGATACTGTGCCTCGCAAAAAATGCATTATTATGGCTATAAACTTCATGCGGTTTGTTCGGTAGAAGGTGTCTTTCAAAGTTTGGATATTAGCCCTGCTTCGGTCCATGATATTCATTATCTCAAAGATATAAAACAACAACTTAAAGACTGTAGGCTATTAGGAGACAAGGGGTATTTATCATCTGATTATCAGTTAGATTTGTTCACATCGCATAATATTAAGCTTGAAATTCCAATGAGAAAGAATCAAAAAAACTACAAAGATCAGCCTTATATAATAAGAAAATCCAGAAAGAGAATAGAAACGTTATTCTCTCAACTCTGTGATCAATTTATGATTAGAAGAAATTATGCTAAAAGCTTTTTAGGTTTTAAAACAAGGATACTCTCAAAAAATAACAACGCTTACTATTATTCAAACAATAAACAGAAGTGAAAATAGGAATATAAATAACTTAAAGATCAATATTACCTAAATGCACTACGGGTTATATATATATATATATATATATATATATAAAGATAAATATGCTAGAGATAAATTTGAATCTATTATTTCCTTAGATTCAAAAGATCAGGTTTTACAATCTTACACTAATAAAAAAGGAAGAATTATTACAGAAACAAAATATGACTCTTATAATTTTTCCAGAACAGAAGTTATTGGTATGATTTCCCAATATCATAGTGAACAATATTCGGATGAGGAAATTATTGAGAAATATTGGAAGAGTGAATATTATATGCAAAATCTTTTCCTGGAGTTTAATCAAGAGGTTCCAATTCACGTCATCGACAAAGCTTTAGAAGGCAAAGAATATACAAAAACTGAAAAAGATGAGGTATTACTTTATGAGGTAAAAGACAGTCCAATAGCTTCGTTAGAAATTACTAAAAACAGCATAAAATTGAATATAAATGAAGACAAAGTGATATTGTATGTAATGATTTGGTAATTGATTCTTAAGATATTTTCTTTTCATTGCAATCCCGTTTTTCTTAATTAGAAAAACGGGATTTTTTTTGCTATTATTTTCCATTTTTATCTACAAAATAAAACCCAAAAAAGCACAAAATTCTCTACTGAAATTACTGATTTACAACTTCATATTATTTTTACAACGCGCTATTTAGGCGTATTTTTACAGTATAATTAAAAGCACTTATTCCATCAAGATTGCGATCACAAAAAAACAACATTTTCAGGATTTACTTAAGCAATTCTTTTAGTCTTAAATAAATTTTACAACACCAATAATCTTATAGAATACTATAAATTCTGATTGTCTTAAAACAATTAGAAAGGCTTTTTATGCTTAAAATTTGAAATCTTTAATAAATACAAATATGGATCAAACAACAAAAAAACACATTGATTTACTACATCCTTCGGTTAGGGAAGAAGTTGCCAAAATCATCGAAGAATGTGATCTTGCCTTAACCGGAAGAGCAAAAGTACGCATTACACAAGGACTCAGATCTTTTCAGGAACAAGAGGATCTTTATGCTTTTGGAAGAACGAAACCAGGGAAAAAAGTAACGAATGCAAAAGGCGGACAATCTATTCACAATTATGGCTTTGCAGTAGATATCTGTTTAATTATAGATGGAAAAACGGCTTCGTGGGATACTGCAAAAGACTGGGATGGTGACCAAATTTCGGATTGGCAGGAATGCGTAGAAATTTTCAAGAAAAACAACTGGAACTGGGGTGGTGACTGGAAAACGTTTAAAGATCTTCCGCATTTTGATAAAAAAGGATATAGCGACTGGAAAGTTCTCAGCAAGCTAAAACGCGACAGAAAAAACTATGTAATCTTATACAAATAAATAGATGAAACATTTAAAATTAAAATATATCACTTTTTTAATTGGGATTTCTTTTGCAATTATTTCTTGTAATTCTACCAAAACAACGGCGTTCGATCCGTATTCTTATCAAAAAACAATAGAAATAAAAGTAGAAGCAACCAAATTAATGAATAAAGGGATTACGCCTTATACGACTCATAAAGAAGAAGTTGAAGCCTTATTGTTGAATATCGAAAAATTGACCCAATACGAAAAAAGCAAACTCAATAACGAAATCACATTTGCGATGTGGAAAATTTTAAACAATAAAGAAAAAAATCTTTTGGCTGGATTCTTCAAACGTTGGAAAACGAAAGGAATTTTATCTCCAGCTTTTATAGAGGAATCAAAAAAACAAGTTTTAAATGCTTTGGATTTACTGATTCAATATGAAGTAAAAAAAGACAAAGAGTCAAAGGATGCACTTTTAGATTTAATCAACAGCAATACTTAAAACTATGAATAACGATCAATTAATAGAAGAGTTAAAAAGTAAATTAAAGACGATTATAACAAAAAGTTATAAAGACAATAAACCCGAATTAGAGAAAGATCTAAATACATTTTTGGAAACATCCAAAGAAAAACTGGAGCGCTGGATCATTCTTTTCGCTTCTGGAGATTTAACCGAAGAAGAATTAGAATGGTTATTAAAAAGTCAGCTCGATTTAGTTGCATTACAAGCGCTTCAAACTGCCGGAATATCAAAAATAAAACTGAATACACTTAAAAATAATATTGTAAAAACAATTTTTAAATTTATTATCGAGATAATTATTCCAAGTGTTTAAAAGGGGTATTTTTAACTTGTAAAATATTAAGGTTTTTGTTTTTAATGTATTGTTAGTTAGGTTTTTATTTTAGGTTTTTAACTTGCTGAAACTACTGATTCCTAACCCTTAATATCTTGGTAAAAGACAAAGCATAGCGTATTTTTACAGTCTCAAATAAGACATCATCTTTTGAATATGGCGCGCAAATTCAAAAGGAGAAAATAATTAATAAAACAACAAATAATAACGACATATGAAAGATTTTATCATAGATGAAGACTTGTTAATCACAAAAGGAGATTTTGCCATTAAAGAGGCAGATCAGCAAAACATAGAACATCTATTGTTAAGCCAGAAAGGAAGTTATAAAGAGTTTCCTATTCTTGGAGTAGGAATCAAAAAACACATCAACGGCCCAGATGCAACATCCAGGTTAAGACTAGAAAACGAAATAGATAAACAATTATCGTACGACAACTTTTATGTAAAAACACTAGATGTTAACGATTTACAAAACATTAAAATCGATGGAAACTATTAAACCACAAGAAAACCAAAACATTTTTGACATCTCCTTGCAAGAGTACGGAAGCATAGAAAAAGTATTCGACCTCTTAGAAGATAATGATCAATTTAATATTACAGATGATATTTCTGTTTATGAAGATTTAAAAATAGGCAGAGAAGCCTTTAAAAAGGATATTGTAGAATATTACAATTCTAGAAATTTAAAACCCGCAACTTCTATTACAGATGAAGAACAGTATTTACTGGACAATTTCTCTGGAATTGATTATATGATTATAGAAGATGATTTTATCATTTATTAATAAATAACCTCAATTGCTATTACCGGAAACGTTAGTCCTTACTATCTTAATCTTCGGGTAATGTTAAAATTCTCTTTTTAGAAATCTCTAAAAAAAACTACTTCTCTGTAGTATTTACAATCAAAAAATAAACAAGTATCTATAAGCATATTCACATGTCTTACAGGCTAACCTATATTAAAAAATTAAAATATGGCACGTACAATTGCTGAAATACAGAACGAAATTGTGATTGAGAAGGGGAAACAATCCTCCCTGGATGGCTTAACAAATAAGTCAAAAACAAGTATTTGGAATCTTTGGGTCAACATAGTCGCTACTGCTATTTGGGTTCACGAAAAAATAGTAGAAAAAAATGCTCTGATATCAAGACCACACACTTTAAACTGGTATCGCGAACAAGCTTTAAATTTTCATTATGGCTCACCCTTAGATCCAGATTCGAGTAACGGAATGGTGCTGGTATGGAAAGATGGTTCGTACCAATTTGACACTACAGATCTTTCGGAAGACCAAATTGAACAATCAAAAATAATAAAACATTGTGCCGTAAGTGAAATTGACTTAGAAACGGTGCTTAATCCGAAAAAGGAGATAAAAGAAATTTTCTCAGACTATTTCCACAATAAAGTTGGGGTTGTTTTTATAAAAGTAGCCACTGTAAAAGGTGATAAAATTTCGAGAATCGACGTTCCTAATGAACTTTTTGCTTTTAAAGAATACATAGCCAAAATTAAAGATGCAGGAAATCAAGTTTACATCACATCTGATCAAGGGGATATTCTAAAATTGAGCCTAAATGTTTACATCGACCCTTTAAGTATTTATATCAATCCAAAAGACATTGAATATTATCAATTAAGGAGTTTGGGCAAGGATTTTACCCAGGAAGATTCTTTAGATCCTCAAAATGGTTCATTAATATTAAATAATGAGGTATTTCCAGTGCTAGATGCTGTCAAAGATCATTTAAAAAATATCGAGTTTAATGGTGCTTTCGTAAAAACATATTTGGTTGATGCAATTCAGAAAGCGCAAGGAGTTAAAATTCCAATATTGACTAAGGTTGAAACCGCCTGGGCAACAAATCCTAGTGACCAACCGGAGGATCCTATAGATGTGACCAAGATCGAATATTTTATTCCTAACGCAGGTTATTTTGATATGGATACGCTAACAGTTGAAGTAAACTATATTCCTTACACATTTTACAGAGATAAACAATAGTCTAATATATATACAATGAATAAATACACCGTTTTAAAATGGGAAAAGCTATTGTTATGGCTTATTCCACCTATTCTTAGAAAAAAGACACATCTTGACTGGCTCAATGTTTTGCTGACTCCACTTCATACTATTTATGAAGAAACGCTATATAAAATGCAACATACAGGTCAGGTTATTTATCTGGAGAAAATACTCAACGATGCCTACAATCCAACTAAAAATTACAATCCTAATTTAAGCACAGAGCAAAAACGATTAGAGGAATTAATTTATATAGACGAATCGGTCAGGCCTACTATACAATATGTGTATTTGCACAAAGAGTATTACGAACCAAGAATTAAATTACCAGATGGAACTTTAGTAGATGGACCGTTAATGATTCCGCAATTAAAAATATTTACTCACGCTGAATACAAAAACAGAAACAACAAACCTGTTTATCTCGCTCATCGTAAAGATTACACAACAATTGCCTACGCAAATTTTAGAGTATTTATTCCGGAAAATTTAATAGCAAATAAGACTATAGTCGTCCAGCCAAACAAAGACGGAACTGTACAAAAAACAGAACCTATTAAAGTAGCCAATATGGAGTTTCATAATCTGCTTAACTTTTATAAACTGGCAGGAAAAAGTTATGAAACCTATTCTTATTCGCCGGAAGATTAAACTAAAAGGTGAAATAAAAACACACAGACAAATAATAATACAAAAACAACAGACATTTAAATAAATAAAAATGAAACAAGTAAATTTTAGTCATCCAGGAGGATTTCCTCTCGAGCAAGAAACTTTAGAAAGACTTCAAACTGCCTACAGATATGAGTTATTCGAAGCTTTAAAAGGTCATTTAAGCATCAAGATCGGTAAAAACTATACCGTAGCTCCTGCAACAAACGACAAGAAAGGCTGGGCTATCATTCATCAAGAAGAAAAAGATCCTAAAGATGAAACAGGTGCAAAAATACTGCAGGGAATTTTATATCCTATTGAAAAAGGTACTCCAACCGGATTTTTAAAAACTACTAGGACAGGTACAAATTTAACATACGGAACAGGAGTATTACAAACCGCTTATTTTGATTATGAAGCACAATACATAAGTTCGGATGAATTTGCAAATCGTCCTATACCTTCTCCAATCACTGATGCATTAGCAGTATATTATTATGAATTAAAAGATTTCAAAACCGTAAAAGACATTGAGGCAATTGAAACGATTATTAAAGGGATTGAAACAAACATTGATACAATAGAGGCAAATATTGATGCCGTTGAAGCAAACATAGGTAAAATAGAAACAGATATTAACCTAATCAATCAAAGCTATCTTCCGCTTAATGGATCAAAAGCTATGCAAGGTGATTTAGATTTAAGCTCTTACAAATTATCCAAATTAGATATAAAAGAAGGTGGTTTTGCAACCGTAAGGGTGGCCGATTTAAGGTTAGGATCAATAAACAGAAGAGGATTACTACATCCTACAGAGCCTACAGGAAAAGCATTGGTAGATAACAGCACCCAAACTAGCACAAATCTTACTTTAAATTACGGTTCGGATTGGCAGAATACTTCGATTGGAGGAAAAGTATATTTAGAGAATTTAAATACATCAGATTCTATTAAATCTTTGTTAGTAATAGATAATGCAAATCAGGTCACTAAAAATAATACGCTAATCGATTCGCTGATTAATCGTATTATAAAGCTAGAAGAACAACCTGCAACAGCAGTACCTATCGGGATGATTGCTATTTGGGGAAAAACTGCACCATTTCCGAAAGGATGGGAAGAATATGTACCGTTAAGAGGAAGAGTACCTGTTGGGTTAGATCTCTTTGATACTATTCTAAATAAGATTGGAAATTATGGAGGAAGTAAAGATGCTGTTGTTGTTGAACATAGTCATGACTGTAATGGATTCAGCACACCTAATACAGGTATAAATGGTCTTGAAACAGGATCATATAAATGGGGTTTAATTTCACCAACAACAACTGTAGGAGAATCTGGAATTAATAAAAATATGCAACCATATAGAGTAGTTCATTTCATAGAGTATACAGGGTCAACTGTAGTAACAAACCCTACAGATTTAGAGGTATCGAAGATTACTGATACAACTGCGACTTTAACTTGGAAAGCAGCAACGGATAACGTAACTGTTGCTAATTATCTGGTATCTGTAAATGGTGCTTTACCATTCTCAGTAGGGAATGTTCTTTCCTATAATGTTACTGGATTGTCTGCAGTAACACCTTACAGTTTTTATGTTATAGCGCAAGATGCTGCAGGGAAACAATTAGGCGTTAGTAATACAGTATATGTAACCACAACGGTAAAGGATACGATTAAGCCAACAGCACCAACAAACTTAAGATGTTACCCAACAGAAAATCGTTTTATAACGCTTGAATGGGATGCTTCAACGGATAATGTAGGGGTTGTTCGCTATCGTGTATATAGAAAAGTAGCTGGTGGAAATTATGAAATAAATTATGGAACTCCTGATACCTATGCTACTGTTTCGGGTGATGCAAATACAACATATTACTTTATGGTAACAGCTTTTGATGCTGCTGGAAATGAATCTGAAGGTAGTAATGTAGCTACAGGAGCTACAGATCCATCATCAGGCTCCTGTTTCGATGTAGAATCTTTGGTAACAATGGCATCTGGGCAATCAAAAAAATTAAAAAATATTGTAGTTGGAGATAAACTTCAAGGACTTACTTTCCCGAATGAGATAGATGAATCTGAGGGAGATTATATGCTATGGAATGGAAAATTAGATGAAGGCACCAAGGCAGAAGTAACTGTGGTAGCCAAAAGAACGAGTACACAGCCAAATTATTACGAAATTAAAACAGCAGATGCTACAATTAAAGTTACTGGAGAGCATCCTCTATTAATTTCTCAAGATGGTGAAAACGTTCAATACGTATGTACAAAGAATGTAGAACAAAGTATGTTATTGATTGATAAAGCTGGAAAAACAAAAGCTATTGAATCAATCTTATTTAAAGAAGAGCCTCTGGAAGTAGCATTATTAGATGTTGAGGATGTCGATAATTATGTTATTTCGGGAATTGTTGTTCACAACAGTAAACCAATAGATAAAAAAGATCCAAATGCTCCAGGAAATTAAAAGAGAATAAGAAATAGCAACTTGCAATAATCTTTAGGGGCTTCATGCCCCAAAAGATTATTTGTATGAAAAAATTAAACTAAAAAAATATTATACATGAATAAAATTGTGAAATTTATTTTTACAGCTTCAGCATTGCTGTGGCTTTTAATTACGATACTAATAATGATACCAATAGCAACCTTATTATTACCAACCTTATTTATCTCAAAAAAACATTATACAGAATGGATCCTTTTTTTATTTGCATTGATTTGTTCTTTAGGTGTTTATCCTATATGTTTTATGTATGCTGTTATAAAATGGAATGGTTTTTTAAGCTATTTAAGAAAACTTAGTTTGAGCATCGACATTACCGGAAATATGGTAGCTGGGGCATTATTAAACGATAATTTTATTATAGCTTCCTCTACAAATAGATTTGGTGTAGTCCAGGAAACTATAAGCGATAATTTAGGAGAAAATGAAAGAGATAATACGCTATCAATTTTTGGAAAAAGATTTACCAATTTACTAGGAGTAATTGATTTTGATCATGCTCAAAAATCTATAGTAGAAGATTAACAAAGAAAATAGAAAAACCGATGGTGCATAAAATTTCAGAATATTCAAACGAAATAAAATTATTGCTTTATGGAATTTTTATTTACTTAGAAATGGATATTGAAATTGTAAAAGTGTTGTTTTACTTAATGGTAATGGATACTTTTTTAGGCATTATCAAAACCATAGTATTAAATAACCCATTTAGCTTTAAAAAATTAGCATTGGGATTTGTTTCCAAGTTAGCCGTATTGTTAATACCAACAGCTTTGGCATTAATGAGTAAAGGACTTAATTACAACTTTAAATGGTTTGTTACCATAGTAATGGATTTACTTATTGTAAGTGATGGTATTTCGATAATCAGCAATATTATAGCTATAAGGACAAAAAAAGAAGTAGAAAATTTCGACGCAATGACCTTGATTCTTAAATCGATAAGGAATCGTTTGGTACAATTATTTAAAAGACTTTTGATTACAATCGACCCAAAATATCACATAGAAAAATAGATAGTACAGAAAGATAAAGAATCGACTCCTATACTATTGATACTAATTTTGATTTCTATATACAGAAAAAGATGTTACTTACTATTATTTACAATAAATAACCCAGATTAAACTGGTTGTAATTTTTCCTGAATTTGAGAGAATAACGTAACCAATGAAATTAAAAACAGCAATTAAAAATACATCTTATTTATTGGAACGGGTATTTAAGATTAAAAGGATAAGGAATATAATAGATTTAAGTAATTCTTTTTATGTCGTGAATAATGAAGTATTCCCGGCATTATTTGATGCAGAAATTTATAAAGTAACATTTAGTACAGGAAGAAATGAGAAAATAAAAAGCTACGACCTGTTTTTATCCAGCAATGAATTGATTTGTGATAAGGAAATAGATGCTTTAAAAGAATATTTAGGTATAGTTCTTTCTGGAGATGGGTCGCAATTTGAAATTCTGGATTATCAAACGGATTTTACCATCCAATTTGATCAGGAGAATAGCTCTTTTGTGGATTCTGATAAGGTAGATAAAGGTTTGATAATTTTTAAAAAATAAATTCATAGAGAAACTTTATCTCCAAATAAAAATTAGGGTTGTAAATAAGAACTCAATAAACGTAATTAACTTTATGATTATTAGTTAGTCCGTTTTTTTAAGGACTTCCCGTATTTTATTTAGGTTTTGGGTTAGTTTGTCGTAGTCAGGAACTTTAAATCATATTTACTTTTATCGAGGAATAGTAAGGGATTATCCATTTCTATCATTTCAATGTAAGCTTGTTGTTTATCACTTGCTTGATTATAATAAGATTCGGCGATTTTATAACCAACATAATAACCTAAATCTCCAGGTCTATCCTTGCTGGAGGAAGCATTAAAGAGCCAGTTTTTATAGTTATTAGTGCATAGTTCGCTTTTCATTTCATACCATAATGCCTTTTCATTCTTTTGACCATAAATTGCGTATTGGGTGATTTTATTTGGACGGCCTAGATTTTTTTCGGCTATAAAAGAGGCAACGCCTTCCTTTATGATGTTTTCTAATAAAGGGCAGGAGCAAGCATTTTTATTTCTTTCTTTTTGCTGAGTGTGTACTAGCTCATGTGTTATGGTTTCCTCTAGTTTGGCTTTAACTTCGATTAAGTTATTGGTCGATACTATATCTGTTTTAAGATTGGGATTAGTAATCTCGTTCACATCCGAAGTTTTATCGCCAGTTTGCATTTCTGCGGCAATTAGTAAAACGTTAGATGAGATAGTACCGGCAGCAAGCATTGGACCTATTACAAATGCGACTTTGAAATCACTAACATTAGGATATATCTTTTTTAAATTGTTGGCAATACTGTCAATAGAGCTATTTAGTTCATAGACTATAAATGAGTTTTGTCTTATTGAATTATAATAATTTTTGTATTTCCAGATTCTCTTTACGAACATTTCTGCCGAAAAGTCCCGAACTTTTGCAAATTGTCTTAATCCATTTGTTCCTCTATCTAAATATAAAGTTTGTATTGTACGAATGCTATCGTTGGTTGTTTTGCAAAATTTTAGATTGTCATACATTTCCCAAAATTGCTTGATGTCAAGAGTATAGATACTTTTACTATTCTCAGTCTGGAGTGTTTTTTGTATTTCTTTTCTTTTTTGGAGCTGTGCCTTGCCATATGTGGTGATACAAACATTAATTTCGCCATTAGGTACAACTTTGTTACTGATTCCCTTTATACTAATTTTATAGTCCCCGGATTGTTTGGCTATAAAATCTATTTTGTCATATCCAGAATTTCCATCGGCTAAATCCGTTGTTTGTTCAATCTTATTTTCGGGGTCTATCAAATCTACTTTTATGTCAATTTTATTTTGGAAAACAGTAATTAAGTAGGAAGAATTCTTTTTTAATTTTACTTGAAAAGTGATTTCACTGCTGCCAGTATATTTTATGTTTTCTTGTTTTTTATTTATCTCAATATTTTGTGAATATACCAATGGGCCAGAGGTAAGGACGAGGAATAATAAAAATAATTTCATCATGAATTTTAATTTTTAAGGTTTTATAAAACCGAATTTTCTGTTTCAGCTTTATTAAATGACCTTTAAAAAGAATAGATGTTACAGATTTTTATTGATTTTAAAATTCCTAATCAGTGGAATAAAACATAAAATAATTTCTATATCTTCCTGTGTTTAATCCACAAAAAAAATCCTGCAAACTATCGTTTACAGGATTTTTTGTTTTTTACTAATTGTCGTGAGTGATTTGTAGGGTTTTATTATTGAGAGTGTATCGAATATTATTCTTTTATCTTCATATTTAAACCAATAGGCAATCGTAATCTATGCAATTTTAACGTTAATGTAGTATTAAGCTACTGTAACTTCAACTGCGTTTTTGCCTTTTTTTCCGTCAACTATTTCAAATTGAACAGAGTCACTTTCTCTAATTTGTTCTTTTAAGCCTGATGCATGAACAAAGATATCTTGTCCTGTACCTTCTTCTGTAATGAATCCAAATCCTTTTGCTTCATTGTAAAATTTAACTACTCCTGTTTTCATAATTTATATTAATTTTATTAGTAAATGTACTCTAAAATATTATTTAACTTACTGATAATTAGTTTTTATTTTTAAAATTAATTTATTATTTTAATGTCGAATTCTGAATTTAGTTGCCTGCCTTTCAATCAGATGATACCGTTCGCTTTAAATTAATAGTATCATGAATACGAAAGCTCCTAAAAATAAAACCACCCGATAAGAGTGGTTTTAGTGTTTTTAAGCAAATTTTTTTGACTATTTTAAGTAGTTTGGTCGTCTATAGTTGCTGTAGGTGCATTGTTTTTTACAGATTCAATTCCGTTTTCTCTTGCAGCAACGCTTTCATACATTTCACTTGTGCCGATGATTTGACCGTTGGTTGCTTTTAGGTTGAAATAAGGTTTCTCATTTTTGGATGTTTCTCTGGCGAATTTTGAATCATCTTCTGAGTTGGTTTTTACAGATTCGATTCCCTTTAAACAACCTGCTTTTGCTGTATATCCTTCGCTGGTTAGAATTGTTTGTCCGTTACCGGCTTTTAAATTAAACTGAAACTCTCCGTTAGTTCTTTTAGAAATTACAAATTTTCCCATTCTGGTATTGATTAAGTTAAAAATATTTTTAATTGTTATTTTGCTTTATAAAAATACAAAAGAAAATAATTTGGAAATTACGGGTAACAGTAATTTTCAAATTATTTTAAGGGAGATTGTGTAAAAATAAAACGGGAATCTAATTCCTTAAAATTAGATTCCCGTTTTATATGTAATGCCGTTTTCTTTAGAATTTAAATCCTAAGCTAATATTCGAAACTGTGGTTTTTGCTTTTAGCGGAGATGCATCAATATCTGTAACACCTGCTAAGTATCTATAATCCAGTGTTAATTTCCAGAAATCTACACCAACACCTCCCAAGAAGCTATTATTGTTTTTTACAATATCTATGTAGTTTAAATTATTGTTTACATCTACACTTGAATAATTTTTCCAGTTATAACCTCCAAAGATTCTAACATTTCCTAGTTTTCCTAGGGGAATAACCTTGAAACCTACTATTAAGGTAGCTTCGGTTCCTGATAATTTATAATCTGTTTCGGCAACTCCAGTTTCAGAAACTGTGAATTTAGATTGAGCATATCCAAATTCCGCTTGTCCGTAAAGCATCAATAAGTTTACTCTTGCAAATCCACCAGCACCAATCGAAGTACCAGATCTGTCTGAACTATAATCACTTGTTATAATCGAAGTTATATTAGAAGAAACTATAGGACCGAATTGTATCAATTGAGCAAAAGAATTGGCACTGATACATAATAGCGTGATTAAAAAAAACTTTTTCATACTTGTTAATTGTTAGAGTAATTGTTATTTAGACTTTAAAATTAATTATTATTAACCGAAATCGAAAGATATATCTTATTTATTTTTAGATAATTATTTAGTTGTTATTTTATATTTTGCTGATATAGTGAGTGATATGATTTTGCTGGACATTGTTTGTGTCTAAATTGATGTTATTTATATGTCAAATTAATATAAGTAAATTCTGTTAATTTGTTTTATAGGTATAAGTAAGAACTGATTTTTTTGGATAAAAGAAAGAAATAATTAATCCTTAAATTTGGAATCTTATTACATCAAAAATAGAGTTATGATAATCAAAGAAATTCCCGCTTCGCAAACATGGGAGATCCGTCATAGAGTAATGTGGCCAGACAAACCTCTTGAATTTGTACAACTGGAAGAGGATGATTTAGGGATTCATTTTGGGTTGTTTGCAGGTGCCGAACTTGTTGCTATAATTTCTTGTTTTGAGGATCATGAAGAAATGCAATTTAGAAAATTGGCAACATTAACAGAGGAACAAGGACGTGGTTATGCGACATTACTTTTGGAACATATTTTACTGCGAGCCAGAAATAATGGAATTAAACGAGTTTGGTGTAATGCGAGAGTAAATAAAAAAGAATTTTATGAAAAAATCGGATTAATTGATACTCATATTACTTTTTTTAAATCGGAACAAGAGTATACGATAATGGAAATTCGGTTTTAAATAGGGTTGAGGTTATAATAAAAATAATTATATCGGGTTCATATATAGTCTTTTAATTAGAGATAAATAGTATTAGAATTTGCTAAAGCTTAAATTTCTGTGAGTTATAAATTTTATTAATAATTTATCCTGTAAACTTCACTAAAAAAACTATTTTTGATTTCTGTATAAATAAGATTGAAATGCATAAAAACCAGCACATAATACTATTTTTTTTATTTTTTTTATTTTTAGGAGGGAGTGGAAATGCTCAGAGAAAAGGTCTGTTTCCTAAAAATGAATTTAGAGGGGTTTGGATTGCAACTGTTGTTAATATCGACTGGCCTAAAAGCGGTATTGATAGCACCGAAAAACAAAAAGCTGATTATCTTGAAATTTTAGATACCTATAAAAAACTAAATTTTAATGCTGTAATTGTACAGATTAGGAGTGTTGGGGATGCTTTTTATCCATCTAAGCTGGCACCTTGGTCTCGCTATTTGACAGGGAAAGAAGGTCAGGCTCCAAAGCCATACTATGATGTTCTGGCTTGGATGATTGAACAAGCACATGCAAGAGGGTTTGAGTTTCATGCCTGGATGAATCCATACAGAGCAACATTCGATTTAAAAAAAGATAGTTTGAGCCCGGATAATGATGTAAATAAACATCCGGAATGGATGATTGAATATGGGGGAAGAATATATTATGATCCAGCTTTGCCCGAAGTACAGGAACATTTAACTGCAATTGTCGAAGAAGTTGTTGAGAATTATGATATCGATGCAATTCATTTTGATGATTATTTTTATCCTTATGCAGTTCCTGGGAAACAATTTAACGACAGCGCTTCCTATAAAAAATACGGTAGTGGACTTAGCCTTGCAGATTGGCGTCGTGCGAATGTGAATATTTTTGTTCAAACTATTTCCAATACAATAAAAACCTGTAAACCTTGGGTGCAATTCGGGATTAGCCCTTTTGGTGTTTGGCGTAATAAATCGAAAGATTCCAGAGGATCGGATACACAATCGACATCTAATTATGATGATTTATTTGCAGATCCTATTTTATGGATGGACGAGAAATGGATTGATTATATTATACCTCAATTGTATTGGAGTATGAATAATACGAGAGCTAATTATTCGAAACTAGTAAAATGGTGGTCTGAAAACTCTAATAATGCCGCTATTTATATAGGGCATAGTACATATAAAATTAGAGCCGATAGTGATAAAAGCTGGAACTTAGCTACCGAAATTCCAAATCAAGTCGATCATGCCCGAAGTTTTACGAACGTAACCGGAAGTGCTTATTTTAGTGCCAAATGGTTTATGAATAAAAATCAGGATGTAGTACGTCTTTTGGGCGAAAATCAATATAAATATCCTGCGCTTCCGCTGGCGGTTCCAAACTTAAAAAAGGCCATAGTTGATGTTCCAGTTGTAAATGAATTTTCGAAAGACAGTTTAAACTACTCGTTTAATGTGAAATATCCGGTGAACACTAAAGTGCGTTATATCGTTGCTTATGGTGCCGAAAGTCAAGCTAAACTAGATATAAACGATCCTTCTCAAATTATAGATAAGTTGACAGTTCATGAAATTGATGGTGCTATTTATTTTGTTTTCTCAAAAGCACAAATGAGTAAGTATAAGGCTTGTGCCATCACTTTTATAGATTATTATGCAAATGAAAGTGCTCAGACCATTATAGATTTAAAAAAAGGATTTAAAGTAAATGTACCCGAAATAACAGATGAAAACAGAAAATAAACCTTGGTTGTGGATTCCATTATTAAACTTCGCATCTGGGTTACCTTATGCAGTAATTATCTCGGTTTCGGTACTTATGTACAAAAATCTAGGTATTACTAATGAAGATATTGGTGTTTATACCAGTTTATTGTATTTACCTTGGGTTGTAAAACCGTTATGGAGCCCATTTATTGATTTAAATGGAACCAAAAGGAAATGGTTTTTATCGATGCAATTACTTATTTCAATTGCTTTCCTAGTTGTTGGATTCACGATTCCGCTCAATGGTTTTTTTATGATGACCCTAGCTATATTTTGGGTTGCGGCATTTGCTTCGGCATCCAATGATATTGCCAGTGATGGGTTTTATTTATTGGTTTTACCAAAAGAACAGCAGTCATTTTTTCTGGGAATCCGAAGCACATTTTACAGACTTTCAATGTTGGCGGGTAATGGAGTAATCGTGCTTTTGGCAGGTTATCTGGAGCATAAATACGGCGATAATCGCAAAGCATGGTCGTATACTATGATTTTTGTTGGTTTATTAATGACGTTTATTACAACTTATAATTATTTTTCGACACCAAAAACAGAAATTAATGCTGGAGGAACAGCTAAAGAAATAGAGGATAAAAGTTTTGCTTCGGTATTTGCAAGTTTCTTTAAGAAAAAACAGATTGTCTTAATTCTTGCATTCATTTTATTATTCCGATTAGGGGAATCTCAATTAATAAAAATGCTAACTCCATTTTTAATAGACCCGATTAAATACGAATTAGTCGAATCGAGTTCGGATGCTACTGAATCTAAAGCATTAGAGATTTACAATCAAAAGGTTAAGAGCGGTGAGAAATTATCTGATTCTGAATTAAAATTATTGTATTCTAAATTACCAATAGTTGCTGAAACCAGAAAATTAAAAAAGCCATTAGCGGAGGTAGAAAATAAGGATAATAAGGAATATCTAAATCTTAACAAATCTAGAATAAATTTTGTTAATCAATTAATTGTAAATAAAGGAAATCAGATAACAATTGAAAAAGGAGGAATGGGATTGGATACCGAAGATATCGGTTTGATCTACGGAACCTTCGGATTAATTGCACTTACAGTTGGTGGAATTTTAGGAGGAATTGCTATTTCCAGACATGGTCTTACTCGATGGATGCTTCCTATGATCTTAACTATGCATTTGCCAATTATTGGATTTATTTTATTATCTCATTTTCATCCTTCCTCTATTTATTATATTTATGCTGTTGTAATTGTAGAGCAATTTGGCTACGGTTTTGGCTTTGCAGCTTTTATGATGTATTTAATTTATGTTGCCGAAGGAGAGTCAAAAACATCACATTATGCTATTGCAACTGGATTTATGGCTTTAGGAATGATGCTGCCAGGAATGGTAAGTGGATATATTCAGGAATATTTAGGATATGCAAATTTCTTTGTTTGGGTATTCTTAGCTACAGTTCCCGGAATTATTTTATCTCGATTTTTAATTTTTCCACAAGATTTTGGTAAGAAAACAGAATAAGATTTAACTACAATATAACGCCCATGGAAATCAATGAAAACACCCAGGTTGAACGAAACCTGAAAGCAATTGAATTTGAAAAAGAAGGAGAGATTGAGAAAGCAATTGCGTTATACGAAGAAAATGTTACCGAAGGTTTTATAGGCAATCATTCTTATGATCGATTGGCTACCATTTACAAAAATCAGAATGATATCGATAATGAAATTCGGATATTAGAAAAAGCAATTCTAATTTACGAAAAAATCACGCTCGAAGATCGAATCGAAGGAATGCCAAAACTCTTTCGATTTAAAAACAGACTCGAAAAAGCCTTACATACTAAAAGTTTACTCGCAAAACAGAAGAAGCGTAAACTGTCGTAGAATTAAAAATTTGAGTTTTATACTGCTTGGCTACGCCTTATATTTACTTACATTACTTATATGGTTTAAAATAATATAATTATATGTTTTAGTACTATCTCAAGCAGAAAACTTAATCAATAACCTGTTAGAAATTTTACCATTATGATTACAATAAAAAGAACAACATCAGACAATATCGATTTTACAAAATTGGTTTATTTATTAGATCAGGATTTAAAAATAAGAGATGGAGAGGATCACGATTTTTATAATCAGTTTAATAAAACCGATAAAATAAAACATGTAGTTGTGTATTATGAAGATGGAGTAGCTACAGGTTGTGGTGCTTTTAGGAGATATGATGATCAAACTGTCGAAATCAAGAGAATGTTTGTTCATCATGATTACCGAAAAAAAGGAATTGCATACAGAATTCTAGCCGAATTAGAACTTTGGGCTTCGGAAATAGAATACAAACAAACCATATTAGAAACTGGCATAAACCAACCAGAAGCTATATCGCTATACAAAAAAGCCGAATATTCAATAATACCCAATTATCCTCCGTATGACGTTATGGATAATAGTGTATGCATGAAAAAAACAATTAACCAATGAGCAAAATACCACAAACATTGCAACAAAAAGTAGGACAGTTTTTCTTTCCTGCAGTTTTTATAAATAATACCGAAGAAAACATTCAGGAAACCGAACGATTAATTCGAGAATATAATATTGGCGGACTTACATTTTTTCATAGTCGTGCCAGTGCCGCAACAAATTACGAAGGCAATAAAAAAATCGTTTTTAACGATGATAGCTATAAACAGTTAAAAGAAAGAATAGAACGTTTCCAAAAATGCGCTCCAACACCACTTTTAATAAGTATCGATGCCGAATGGGGATTGGCAATGCGTGTCGAAAAAACACCACAATATCCTTATGCAATAACCCTTGGAGCTTTGCCCGAAAGTAAATCAGATTTGGTTTACGAAGTAGGAAAACAAATAGGACAAGACCTTAAATCGGTAGGGATACAGTATAATTTATCACCCCTGGCAGATATAAATAACAATCCCGATAATCCAGTTATTGGGTATCGATCGTTTGGAGAGAACAAAGAAAAAGTTTCGCATTTTGCATTAGAATATCTAAGAGGAATGTCGGATGTTGGAGTTTTAGGATGCTTAAAACATTTCCCCGGACACGGAAACACCAATGTAGACTCTCATTTAGGATTACCAGTTCTTAAAGAAACATTAGACGAATTACTAGAAAACGAATTATATCCATTTATAAAAGGAATCGAGCATAACGTAGATTCTATTATGATAGGGCATCTTGCCGTTCCGGCTTTAAACTCAGGAAAAGATACCTCGGCAACATTATCAAAACCTATTATCCAAACCCTGTTACGAGAACAATTAGGATATGATGGTTTAGTGATTTCAGATGCGTTAAATATGCACAGCGTATCTAAATTATATGATGTAAAAGGACAACTAGAGTGGGAGGCATTTAATGCAGGAAACGATGTGTTGTGTTTTGCAGAGAATGTACCCGAAGGAATTCAGGCGATTCTAGAAAACGCATCGCCAGAACGCATCGAAGAAAGCTTTAACAGAATCTGGAAATGCAAAGAAAAAGCAGGAATCCTAAATCAGGCAATAGCAGGTTCAGGAATTCTGGATTTTGAGAAAACAGCTTTATTAAACGAAAAAATAGCGCAAAACAGTATCACAAAAATTATAGATAATTCTAATACCGAAACTGTTTTTAAAGCGCATAAAAATAATACACTTGCCAAATTAAGCTTGTACAAAGGTGTCGATAATGATTTCTTCAATACATTAAACACAGAATTAGTGAGCCCAGAATTTGCAATCGAAGCAGGAAATACTACAATTTCTTCAGTCGAAAAAGATTTAGAGTCATACGATACAATACTTATTTCATTGTTTGTACCAAAAGCAAAACCACTAAACAACTTCGACATCGAAGAACAGGTTTTAGCACTTTTAGGAAAATTATTGAAAACTAAAAAATGTATACTCTACGTTTTCGGAAATCCATATGTTTTACCAATAATCCCGAATGCAAAACAAGCCTTAGGACTTATCGAAGTATATCAGGATTTTATTGAGTTTCAAAAAAATGCAGGAATTCAATTTTTAGGAAATTCAGATTGCAAAGGAGAATTACCAGTAAATATTGAACTTCAGTAAATTAGAGGAGTATGTTTTTTCGGTATAGTTAAAACTTATTAATAGATAAATATTTATAATCGCATCCTATTGTTCCAGGGGGGGGTTATATACTATTTTTGCATCAAATAAATAATTAATTTAAAAACGAAAGATATGTCTTTAGTAGGAAAAAAATTCCCAAGTATTGCAATTGATGCCATCTCAGAAATGGGAGATAATTTAAAAATCAATGTTTTTGAAGAAGCAGTAAACAATAACAAAAAAGTACTTTTGTTTTGGTACCCAAAAGATTTTACTTTTGTATGTCCAACAGAATTACACGCTTTTCAAGCTGCATTACCAGAATTTGAAAAAAGAAATACAATCGTAATTGGGGCTTCATGTGATACAAACGAAGTACACTTTGCTTGGTTAAACACTCCAAAAAACAATGGTGGAATCGAAGGCGTAACTTACCCAATCTTGGCTGATACAAACCGTAACTTGTCTAACATTTTAGGAATTTTAGATATCGATTCTACAGAATACAGCGAAGAAACAGATTCAGTTATCATCGAAGGTTCAAACGTAACTTACAGAGCTACTTACCTAATTGATGAAACAGGAAAAATTTTCCATGAAAGTGTTAACGATATGCCATTAGGTCGTAACGTAAACGAATACTTACGTATGGTAGATGCTTACACACATATCCAAGAAAAAGGAGAAGTTTGTCCTGCAAACTGGGAAGCTGGAAAAGAAGCAATGAGCGCAGATAGATTAAGTACAGCTGAGTATTTAAGCGCAAACTAATTTTTATAAAGGTACAAAGGTTCATAGGTACAGAGTGACAAAGGTTTTTTGTTGCTATCTACAAAGTTTTAAACTTTAATCCTGTGAACCTTTGTTACTTTAAAATTTCTCTAAAAATACGGCAAAGATTAAGCAACAAAAATTGTTGCACTATTTTACAAAGTTCCAAAACTTTGTCCCTTTGAACCTTTGCCACTTTGAACCTTAAAAACAAAAAAACATGTTAATCGAATTAAATGAAGATACTTTAGCAGATTTAGTTGCTAAAAATGAGAAAGTTGTCGTGCAATATTCGGCTTCTTGGTGTGGAAATTGCCGCATAATGAAACCAAAATTCAAAAAATTAGCTACAGAAAATGAAGCATTAACTTTTGTATTGGTAGATGCCGAAAATTCACCAGAATCAAGAAAATTAGCTAATGTGAGTAACTTACCAACATTTGCAACATTCGTAAATGGTAAATTGGTAAACGAAACACAAACCAACAAACAAGAAGTTTTAATCGAGTTAGTAAACGAGATTGTTTAAATAGATTACTAGACTAGCTTAGATTTTCAGACTGCTTAGATGCAGTCTGAAATTTAAAGAAAGTCTAAAAATCTAAATTGTCTAAATATCTAAGAAGTCTAAATATGAAATTACCAGTAATAAAACAATTAACGCAGTTTATAGAAGAAAACGATCAGGATTATATCATCGAAACTATTGAGGTTTTGGAGGCAATGACCGAAATTCCGTCTTTAAAAGATGAAGAATTAGATGTAATCGGCGAATTAATTTCTAATATGTACGGAGCATTAGAAGTGCATAAAATGGTAGTTCAGGGAACTGATAAAAAAGAAGCATTAAATACGTTTATGAAACGTGTTTTAGGATCAATCGATAAATAATTATTAGGCTTAAAAGGTTTAAAAAAATAATTATTATTAAAAACGCATTCTTAACGGGGTGCGTTTTTTTATTGGCTATAATCAAGTTTTGGGCGAGCCACCATTAAGAAAAGGGGCAAATCAAGCATGTCTATATGCGCCCCTTTCCTTAATGCTGTCGGGCTGTTTGCGCTACTTCGGTAGCCAGCGACCATCCCTCTCGCGGTAGAAAGAGAATAGAAGAAAGAGAATAGAAGAAAGAGAATAGAAGAAAGAGAATAGAAGAAAGAGAGTAAAAGCTATATATGGAATAGAGTAATATATTATTAAATAAAATTAGTAATGATATCGTAACTGTAGAGGCGCACAGGTAGAGACGCACCGCAGTGCGTCTCCGTAATCTTAATCCATAAAGTTTTTTTTACTTTTACAAAGGGCTAGACAGTCAAAGTCATTGCGAGGAACGAAGCAACCATGCTAATAAAAGTAAACTTTGCAGAACATTGAAACGGATAGATTAAATGAGATTGCTTCGTTCCTCGCAAAGACGAACCTGCACTAGTAAACAATCCCTAAACCGATAACAAATTCTTTTAGATTCAAATTTTAATCCTTACTTTTGAACCTCATAAAAAAACAAACATCATGGCATCAATAACATTAGGAGGAAATCCGATTCATACTTCAGGAGAATTACCAAAAGTTGGTTCACAACTAGCTGATTTTAAATTAGTACAAAACGACCTTTCGGTTGCTTCATTGAGCAATTTTGCAGGTAAAAAATTAGTTTTAAATATATTCCCAAGTATCGATACAGGAACTTGCGCGACTTCAGTTAGAAAGTTTAACGAGAATGCAAGTAATCTTGAGAACACTACAGTTTTATGTATCTCTAGAGATTTACCATTTGCTCAAAAACGTTTTTGTGGTGCCGAAGGATTAGAGAATGTAGTTAATTTGTCAGATTTTCAAGCAGGAGCTTTTGGTAAAGCAAATGGATTAGAAATCGTTGACGGACCTTTAGCAGGTTTACACTCAAGAGCAATTATTGTTGTTGATGAAAACGGTAAAGTTACCCATACTGAGCAAGTTGCAGAAATTGCAAACGAGCCTAATTATGAAGCTGCACTAGCTGCACTATAAATCCAAGAAATGGAGTTTCAAAAAGATAATACTTTTGTAAAAGGAAGATTAAAAAGCGTTAGTTATGCTTATAAAGGTGCTGTAAAATTAATAAGCACTGAGCATAGTGTAATGGTACAATTTTCGTTAGGAATAATAATGACTATTGCAGGTTTTTATTTTCATATTACAAGTACCGAATGGCTTTTTCAGATATTGGCTATTGGTTTGGTATTAAGCGTGGAAGGATTAAATACTGCTGTAGAAAAAGTAGCCGATTTTATTCATCCTAATTATCATGAAAGAATAGGTTTTATCAAAGATATTGCTGCGGGCGCAGTATTTTTTGCTGCAATGACCGCAATAGCAATCGGATTAACAATATATATACCATATATACAAAATATTTAAGCGGTTAGTACCCAAAATTAGAATGGCAAAAACAACAAAAAAAGAAACTGTAGACAATAAAAATAAACCTAAATCCGGGGCGATTCCGTCCTGGAATTTGACCAAGCAGCAAAAAATGGTCTTGGGGTGCCTTTTGGTGTTATTTTCAATTGCATTATTGGTTGCTTTTATTTCCTTTTATATTTACGGACAAACCGATCAGAGTGTATTAGGTGCGTTCAGTGATAGAAGTGAACCTGTAGAAAATTGGCTCGGAAAATTCGGAGCCTATTTGGCGGATTTATTAGTCTATCGTGGATTTGGTCTAGCGTCTTTTATATTTGTTCGTTTATTTTTCTTAACAGGAATGTTTTTATTTCTGGAGCTTTCGCTAAAAAAACTCAAGAATATCTGGTTTTGGGATCTGTTTGTTATTATTGTAATATCGGTATTGTTTGGTTTTTTTGCCACTTCGGCACCAGAATTAGGTGGGACGATAGGGTATGAGCTTAATTTGTTTTTACAAGATTATATTGGAAAAACAGGAACGCTGCTAATGTTGCTTTTTGGGTTGGTTATCTATTTGATTTTTAAAATTAAAATATCACCCGAAAAAATTCAGTCCTTTTTTGATAATACCAAAAGAGAGATTCGTTCCGATTTGAATGCTATGACTTCTTCAAATACGGAGAAGAGTGCGTATAATTTAGAGGAGTTTGCAATTAATGATGACGATCAGTTAGATGATATTCATTTAAAAACAGCAGATACTCAATTTGAGATTAATAAAGAAGCCTTAAAGCCTACTATTACTCATTCATCCGAGATTAATTTGGATCCGGTTTTAAAGCCTATAAAAATGGATATTGCTCCTGCATCTCAGGAAGTGGCTCCACATACAGAGTCTTTTGTGATAGAGCAAGCACCGGAAGAAGATATAATCGAAGAAAATTTGGCATCGCGTTTAGTTGCCGATTTTGGTTTGTTTGATCCTACTTTGGATTTATCCAATTATAAGTTTCCAACAATCGATTTATTAAAAGAATATTCTACTGGTGGAATTACAATCAATCAGGAAGAATTAGAAGAAAATAAAAATAAAATTGTAGATACACTTCGTAACTACAAAATCGAAATCGCACAAATTAAAGCTACGGTTGGTCCATCGGTAACATTGTACGAGATCGTACCGGAAGCTGGAATTCGTATTTCGAAAATTAAAAGTCTTGAAGACGATATTGCCTTGTCATTATCGGCATTAGGGATTCGTATTATTGCACCAATTCCAGGAAAAGGAACTATTGGTATTGAGGTTCCGAATAAGAATCCAACAATGGTTTCGATGAAAAGTGTAATTGGTTCGGCGAAATTCCAAGAAGCCGAAATGGAATTGCCAATTGCTTTGGGTAAAACAATTTCCAATGAAACATTTGTTGTCGATTTAGCCAAGATGCCTCACTTATTGATGGCGGGAGCTACAGGACAAGGAAAATCTGTAGGATTAAATGCGGTTTTAACTTCGTTATTATACAAGAAACATCCGGCCGAAGTGAAATTTGTTTTGGTGGATCCTAAAAAAGTAGAGCTAACATTATTCAATAAAATCGAAAGGCATTATCTGGCTAAGCTTCCAGATACCGAAGATGCAATTATCACTGATAATGCTAAAGTTGTAGATACATTGAATTCACTTTGTGTTGAAATGGATAACCGTTATTCTTTATTAAAAGATGCGATGGTTCGAAATATCAAAGAATACAATGATAAATTTAAAGCCAGAAAATTAAATCCGGAAGCTGGACATCGATTTTTGCCATATATTATATTGGTTGTTGATGAGTTTGCCGATTTAATTATGACTGCAGGAAAAGAAGTTGAAGTTCCTATTGCTCGTTTGGCTCAGTTGGCGCGTGCGATTGGAATACATTTAATTATTGCAACACAAAGACCGTCGGTAAACGTAATTACAGGTTTGATAAAAGCGAATTTCCCTGCGAGAATTGCTTTTAGAGTTACCTCAAAAATCGATTCAAGAACTATTTTGGATACGCAAGGAGCGGACCAATTGATAGGACGTGGAGATTTATTATATACCAACGGTAATGATGTGGTTCGTGTGCAATGTGCATTCATTGATACGCCAGAGGTGGAAAAAATTACTGATTTTATCGGTTCACAAAAAGCTTATGCAACAGCTTATTTACTTCCGGAGGTAGTTGGGGAAGAAAGTGGCATTAATCTTGATATGGATATTTCCGAAAGAGATACTTTATTTAGAGAAGCTGCCGAGATAATTGTGAATGCACAACAAGGTTCTGCTTCATTATTACAAAGAAAATTAAAACTTGGTTATAACCGTGCAGGTCGATTGATAGATCAATTGGAAGCTGCGGGAATTGTAGGTCCTTTTGAAGGAAGTAAAGCCAGAAGTGTAAATATTTTAGATTTAAGTTCTCTTGATCAATTTTTTAATAATGAACAAAATAATTAAATCATGAAATCAACGATTCTAAACTTCAAAAGAAACAATGTAAACATCCTGACTAAAAGGGTTTTTCAAATTGTTTTTTTATTTCTTATTACTTTCTCTGCTCAGGCTCAAGATAAAAAAGCAAAAGAATTACTGGATCAAGTTACTGCAAAGGTAAAAAGTTATGATAATATCGTAATTGATTTTAAATATACCCTGAATAATGCCAAAGAAAATATTAATCAGGATAGTAAAGGAAATGTAACCATAAAAGGGAATCAGTTTGTATTGAACTTTATGGGTGTTACAAAAATATTCGACGGACAAAAAACATATACAATTGTTCCGGAAGATGAAGAAATTACGATTTCGAAAGTCAATGAAAAAGATGATAATGCTATCACGCCTTCAAAAATGTTGACTTTCTTTAATTCGGGTTATAAATATGCAATGGACATTGTTCAGAACGTTAAAGGGAGAAAAATCCAGTACATTAAATTAAATCCTACAAGCGCAAAAGATCAACGTAAAGAGATTCTTTTAGGGATTGATGTACAAACGAAACATATTTATAATTTAATCGAAATGGGTAAGAACGGTACAAAAACTACTTTAACCGTTAATTCTTTTAAAACCAATCAGCCTTTATCAAAAAATCAGTTTACATTTGCACAAAGTAAATATCCAAATTACTATATCAATAAACTAGACTAATTACGGGTTGAAAATTTTAGACAAATACTTATTAAAAACTTTCCTGGTTACATTTACAACGGTATTTGTAATCCTCTTTTTTATATTCATTCTTCAAACTGTTTGGCTGTTTATAGCCGAGTTGGCAGGCAAGGATTTGGATTTAATTCTGGTTGTTAAATTCCTGTTGTTTTCGATGCCTCGAATTATCCCGTTAGTATTACCGTTATCGGTTTTACTGGCTTCGATAATGACGTTCGGGAATCTTGCCGAGAACTATGAATTTGCCGCAATGAAAGCATCAGGTATTTCGTTACAGCGCGCCATGAGAATTTTGGTTGTGTTTATTTGTTTTTTAAGTGTAATAGCTTTCTTTTTTGCAAATAACGTAATCCCATATGCTGAATATAAATTCATTAATTTTAGAAAAAGCATCGCTCAGGCAAAACCTGCAATGGCTATTGCTGAAGGGCAGTTTAGTGATGTTGGTTTTTATAATATTAAGGTAGATAAAAAGTCGGGGAAAAACGGAAACAGACTTACTGGAGTAACTATCCATGAAAAATCGAATAATAGCGGGGAAAACAGAGTAGTTATTAAGTCCAAGACTGGTGAATTAATAAGTAATGAAAAGTCCAGCATTCTTCAGTTGGTACTTAATGATGGATATTACTACGAAGACGTTATTCCAAAAAAATACGAAGATAGAAGCAAAATGCCTTTTATAAAAGGAGCATTCAAAAAACAGATTATAAATATTGATTTGTCCGAGTTGAATAAAGTCGATAATAATCAGGAGGTTGGTAGTACTAATGGAATGCTTAATGTTAATGAGTTGAGGTATACTCTGGATTCATTGAGTAAAAATCTAAATAACGAAATTCTATCTTTTTCTGAAAATATTAATCAGAAGGTTGGAATTGCGAAAGGATTACCAGTGGCAAAAGTGGATAAAAAGAAAAAGCCTTTGCCAAATGATCTTTTATCACTTTATACAAATGATAAGAAAGCAGAGATATTAAAAATGGCAACCAGTAATATCACAAGTACAATATATTCTATTGATGCTACAAAAAATGAATTAAAGGAGAAACAACGTAATATCAATCTTCATTTTACTGCGCTGTACGAGAAATTCGTAATTGCATTTGCTTGTTTTTTAATGTTTTTTATTGGTGCGCCACTTGGAGCAATTATCCGAAAAGGAGGACTTGGGTTACCGATAGTTTTTGCAGTTTTGATATTTATTACTTTTCACTTTATAAATACTTTCGGGAAAAGAATTTCACAAGAAGACGGAATGACTCCTTTTATGGGAGCCTGGATGTCTACCTTTATACTTACACCATTGGCTGTTTTGTTGACTTATCGCGCAACAAACGATATTGGTTTGATTAATATGGATGTTGTTTTGGCTCCATTTCAAAAAATATTTCAAAAATTCTCTGAGAGATTTGTTTCCTCTCAAAACAAAAAATAATTATGTCAACAGATAAAATACAATTAAACACCATCGAAGAAGCTATAGAGGCGATTCGTCAAGGTGAGGTTATTATTGTGGTGGATGATGAAGATCGTGAAAATGAAGGTGATTTTCTTGCTGCAGCAGAAAAAGTAACTCCCGAAATGATTAATTTCATGGCAACACATGGACGCGGATTAATTTGCGCACCATTAACCGAAAGCCGTTGTAAGGAATTAGATTTGAGACCAATGGTTACTAATAATACCGATCATATGGAAACTGCTTTTACGGTTTCGGTAGATTTAAAAGGGAATGGAGTAACTACAGGGATTTCTGCATCCGACAGATCTCAAACTGTTTTGGCTTTGACAGATTCTAATACGAAACCACATGAATTAGCAAGACCGGGGCATATTTTTCCTCTGGTTGCTAAGCAAGGTGGAGTATTAAGAAGAACTGGACATACAGAGGCGGCCATTGATTTTGCTAGATTAGCAGGGTTTAAGCCAGCTGGTGTAATTTGTGAGATTTTAAATGAAGACGGAACGATGTCTCGTTTGCCTCAACTTATAGAAGTTGCAAAGAAATTCAATTTGAAATTAGTTTCTATTGAGGATTTGGTTGCGTATAGAATGCAGCACGATAGCTTGATTGTAAAAAAAGAAGATTTTGACATAGAGACTCGTTTCGGAACTTTCCGTTTGAGAGCTTACGAGCAAACAACAAATAAACAAATCCATATTGCATTAACGAAAGGAACTTGGAGTTTAGGAGAATCAATTCTTACGAGAATCAATTCTTCGCAGGTAAATAATGATTTGTTAGGAACTTTGACCAATAACGCAGAGCAACAGCTAGACGATATGTTTAAGGTTATTAATGAAAACGGAAAAGGAGCAGTATTGTTTATTAATCAGGATATGCAAGCTGTAAACTTATTAAACCGTATTGCTGAGCTCAAAACACTGCAATCTCAAGGAGTGATGAAAGCACCAAAAGTGATTATTGACAGTAAAGATTATGGTATAGGAGCACAGATTTTGCACGATATTGATATTTCTAAAATTAGATTGGTATCGAATACAGAACAAACCAAACGTGTCGGAATGATAGGTTATGGTCTTGAAATAACTGAATATGTAAGCTATTAAGAGATATGGGAACATTAGAAGAAAGAATTATAAAATCTGAGACACATATATTCAAAGCTGTTTTTCCGAGTACGACGAATCATTACGATACTTTATTTGGTGGAACAGCATTACAACTCATGGATGAAGTTTCTTTTATCTGTGCGACTAGATTTAGTCGTAAGAAAGTGGTAACGATCTCGACTGGGCAAATTGATTTTAAAAAAGCAATTCCGGCTGGTACATTAATTGAATTAGTTGCCAAAGTGATTACTGTTGGAAGAACAAGTTGTAAAATTCATGTTGATATTTTTATGGAACAAATGTATTCGGAGTTACGTGAGAGTGTTGTTTCAGGCACATTTTCGTTTGTTGCGGTTGATGAAAACAAAAAACCAGTCCCGATTATTGACTAATTTGCGATTTAACGCAAAATTATTTTAAAAAGTAAATACTGATTATTAAGTACTTAAAAATTAATTTAAAATAATCGTCAAAAAAGCTTCAAAAAAGTTTTGATAACCGAAAAAGCGTCTTATATTTGCACTCGCAATCAGGTAATGAAAGCGACATACTGGAGAAATGGCAGAGCGGTCGAATGCGGCAGTCTTGAAAACTGTTGACTGTAACAGGTCCGGGGGTTCGAATCCCTCTTTCTCCGCCACATAGAGTTTCATAAGAAACTTTAAAAGTCAAAAGCCTTTAAATACTAGTATTTAAAGGCTTTTTTGTTTTTTGTACTTTGTCAAAAAACACATACTTTATCAAAGAACAGTGTACCTATTGGTGTACCTAAAAAAAATCAGGCTTTTTTTTGATTTTAGGTACACTAAAAGTTGTGAATTCCCCAGGAATTCCCTGTCAACTCTAGGCTCTCGCAAAATTTTTAAATCAATTTGAGTATTAATTTAAAAACTAGAAAGCATGTTAAAAGTAATTTTTTATCTAAAGTATGCCAAAGTTGGCAAAAACGGCGAATCACCAATATTCGCCCGTATTTCGTGCAAGAACAAAACAATTTCAATGAGCACTGGAAAATTTATCTCGAAAGAAAGATGGGTATTCACTGGCAATCTTAGAAATGTCCTGAAACTAGAAAAAGAAAAGGTTATAAAAAATTTCATTGATCTTTTTCAGCTTCATGCAGAAAAAAAATTCGTTGAACTCTTTAAAATGGATCCTGAAGTTTCATTAGAATTATTAAAAGCAGAACTGGCAGGAAAAACAAAAATCAAAACCAGACATATTACAATTCTGGAAATACTGGAGAAGCACAATAAATTTTTCGCAAGAAAAGTAGAAGCCGGCGAAAGATCCAAAGCCTCCTTTCAAAAGTATGAAAGGTCTTATGATCTGCTTCGAAATTTTATTAAAAAGCACTACGGAATTGATGATATGCCAGCTGACGATATATCAAGTGGTTTTGTCTTCACTCTTGAAGAATACCTAAAATACGAAAGCTCATTTAAAGGTAAGGTCGGGATAAAAAACAATTCTATAGTCAAATACATGAGAATGTACAAAACGGCTTGTAAATACAACGTGAGAATGGGTGTAATAGATAAAGATCCATTTAGTGTTTATGATGGCAAACTACATGTGACTGATGCTATATTTCTTACTCAGGAAGAATTAGACCGAATTGAAAGCAAGAAATTTTCAATGAAGCGTCTGGAACGCGTAAAAGATGTTTTTCTTTTCAGCTGTTACACAGGTTATGCACCTGTAGATGCGGCTAATCTTACCTCAAATAATATATCTACCGATGGTAAGGATAATCTTTGGATAATGACCAATAGGGCAAAAACAACAATTCGGGCAAATGTACCTGTTCTTCCCCCCACCTTGATGATAATTAATAAATACAGGAACATGCAAATTGGATTAATTCCACAAATATCAAATCAGAAAATGAATGCATATCTTAAGGAGATAGCTGACCTTTGCGGCATTGATAAACATCTTACCTGGTATGTAGCAAGGCATACATTTGCTACAACAGTAACATTAGGCAATGGAGTTCGCTTAGAGAATGTTTCTGCAATGATGGGGCATACAAATATTAAACAGACCCAGCATTACGCGAAGGTTTTGGATATAAACGTAATGGAAGATATGGCAAAATTAAAAGAGAAGTATGCATGAAAAAAAGAGGCTGCCTCAGTACTGAGGCAGCCTCTTTTCTTTTGTATTTATCTCTAAACTTTTATTGTTTATTGTCCGTTTTCGATAAGTATCTTTTCAATTTTGTTTGCTTCATATAAGAAAATATCACCTAGCTTAGTATAAGGAAGTATACCTGTTTGACGGTACTTAATAATTGTATTGTTCGAGAGTCCAAATATTTTCTTTAGATCTTCATTTCTATAATATCGTAAGCTGTCTTTCGTATAATTCCCCTTTATTTTAGCATCTATTTTTTCTAGTCTGGTATATAAGGGATCCAGCAATTGTTTGATTGCTGCTATATAGGAAATTTGTGTTTCTTTACCTTCTTTAGACATGATCAATTGTTATTAATTGTGAATAGGAAATTGATTGTTTTGTAATTTTTGATTTTGAAGACTACCAACAAATTAGTTTTTCCCTGCGTTTTTCAAGAATGCTAATTATATTTTCAAGAAATCTTATTTGTTTGTCTTTATAAGTAAATCCTTTGGATTCTGAAAATTGCTTACTTATTGTATCTATAGTGGTTTGAAACCCTGAATCCCCTATGTAGGTGAAATTTTCTTCTACAAAAAACTGAATTTCGCTTCTATTATGTTTTTCATCGCGATCATCAAAAAAGATAATCTTCTCATCCATTAGAATATAAAATAATTGTGCCAGATCACTCTTATTCAAATGTGTACTGCATTTCTCTTTCCCAAGGTGATTCGAAGATATTTTCCTTTTCTTTAGGTTAGTCCTGTTATCCTCTAAAAGTCTTTCTATAGCTTCCATTTTTCCATACAATTCTGTAACTGCCTCTGGAAGTTCTTCAAATGTGAATTTTTTCATCGTACAATCACTTTTGCAATTTTAGCCCTAACTCAGAAGTTGAAGAAAAGAAATATATTTTACTTCTCTTGTATTTGTTGTGGGTCGGCTCATATCTGATATAGCCGTATTCATTTAATTGTCGCATGCACTTATGATACGTTTTGGGAGAATAGATTTTAGCGATTGCTATAATCTCAGACCTGTATACCAAAATAGGGTTAATAAAACCGTTATCTGCCCTGAATTGGAGTAGAGCAGCATAGAGTCCAATATGGACAATACTAATTCGCTCATCTTTTTTTATAGCTTCAAAGAAATCTGATAAAGGTTTTAAGGGTTCCATAGGTTTATGTTTTTCAACTTATTCGCATACCATTATGTTTAGAATGATTTTCTTGTTGAGTTTCATTTGTTTTTTGCATTTGCTTTACGGTTTCAATTGTCTTGTTTCCTAGCGCAGTAGCTAGTGTTACTTTTCTGGAGTTCTGATCATAAATATTCACTGATTTGAATTGTGGATTTGCTTCAATGTAAAACTGATGGTCGTTTCCATTTTTTGTTAAGGTTACGGATTGTCTGTTCCCTTGTTTTAAATTATTCAGTAATGTTTCTGATTCCGTTTTATTTAAGAGGTCTTTTAATGGCAATTGCTGAATAGCTTTTTGAAGATCGTAACCGTAGCCGGAATGAAATTCTTTTATGCGATGATTTCCATGAGAATCCTTGTCATTGAGATCTAATTGAATCCACGTTCCTTGTTTTTCAATGGCTCTTCCAGCTAGGAGATTATATGCCTGTGTAGTATCGGCAGAATATCCGTCCCGTACTTTGAAATATTGACTTCTGTTTTCTTCAGGTTTAGATTCATTTTGCAAAGTAGTTTTGTAACCTTGAAATTGATAGCGTCCCGTTTCGTCTTTCACAAAAGACAACTCATGATCAAGCCTCTCTTTTTCATTAACATAATACGATACTGGGATACTGAACTGGGGATGTCCCTGACTTACGTTTTGGTCAATAACATTCGATAGATTAGGAAAACCAATACGCTGCACCTGTTCATGCAGCGTATGGTTATTTTTTTCCTCTTCTTTTACATCCTTGCGAACAGCAATTTGATCTATGAGTGGTGCAACAAACAGCTTACGAATAAGACGTACTAATACATTGGGATAAAGTTGTTTTAACATCTTATTCTTCTCCTGCTTGAGTATCTGCAAAGCAAAACGTTCCTCCAAATTTTTAGTTCCCTTATACTTTGTTCCAATACGCTCGTAATGATTGAGCTTTTCTTTAAGAAGTGATCTATTGTTTGAAAGACTAAAAGAAAATAGTTTACTGAAGCGTTCTTCCCTGGAGCGCCATTGGCTTAGTTCCATTTCTACTCTGTTATTAATGGGAAGTTGATCGTTCATAACTCAAATTTTGTTTGTTATATTTTCACTTACATAGAACTGGATTGACTTTTCCTTTTTTTCTTTGCTTCCTTCGGTACTTCAGGACCATCATCGTCGCTAGTTTGATTTTGCTTTCTGTTGTTCTGTTTTACGGAAACTTCTTCACCTTCCGACTGTTTTTCCTCCTTTGCATGACGATTACCAACACGTTGGATGTTTGAATCGTACACATTGATTGTCTTAAATTGTGGGCTGGCCTCGATATATTGCTTGACTTCAATACCCCCTTTTAAGAAAGTAGCAGATTGTAGGTTTCCCTTTTTCATAGAATTAATAAGATCTTCTTTATACTTTGGATTTTGCAATTCCTTAATTGGATGCTTAGACAAGGTTGCTTCCAAATCATAACCGTAGTTTTGGTGGTATTGGTTTAACTTAAAGTTGCCAGTAGTATCATCTGCTTGTTTAAAATCGATCTGCAACCAGGAATTGTGCAGTTCTCCCTCTTTATTGATAAGGTCTTTATTCACCGCTCTTCCTTCCATAAGATTGTAGGCTTCTTTCATAGTGATGTTACTCGCTTTATTGATATAAAAAGTTTGTTCCAAAGCCTCTTTTGAATCATCTTTGTGCAGTTCCACTTTATAAGAGTTAAAGAAATATATATCACTTTCAGTTGACTTCTTGAAATTTAATGTAGCCTGCGCTGTATCATCACCATATTTCGCCGTATAATTTAAAGTGAAATTTGGTTCTTCCTTTTGCATATTTTCCTTCAACTCGCTTTCCAATCCTTCACCGAAACCGGTGTACTTAACTTGGTCTTTTAAGTATTCAAAATTTTTCTCGTTCATGATTACTTTCTTTAAATGATTAATAGTTTATAATTTTGGCAATACAGTTACCTTGACCAGCTTTGTGTTTTTCACCTTAAGTTCCAAATGCCTGCCACCGTTTTTTTCCATGAGCTGTATGGCAAGGTATTTTTTCTCTGGAATTGTGAATTTTGGTAGCGCAAATACAAAGGTATTTTCCGCTTCTCCCTCTATTTTGGGTTCATTGTTGAGAACATAAAGTGGTGTAATTTCGATCTCCTGCGAGGCAGTTCTCTTGACTTTTTTAGTATCTCGAATATAGAAACGAAGCTGATCAATGTCGTAATTGATTTTAGAGGTGTTCGTTACATTTATCCTGTAATACATGACATCATCGCGAATAAAAATTCCATTGAGTGCAAATGCGATGTCATATTTACTTTCTCTTTCACCGTATACTTTTTTCTTATCATAATAAGCTAGTTTGGAATATTCTTCAACATCCTGATCATTGATATTCTCTTCAGAAAAGTAAATTTCTTGTTCTTTGGGTTTACTTTTATTTAAAGTGAGATTCAATTGTGGTGACTGCTCATCATAATTTAATATGAAAGAATAGAGTTTTCCGTCGGCAGTAACCACTGTAAGGTTTGTTTGGAAAAAACCTTTTTGAGCAGCCTTGATCTGAAGAATGTTCTCAAGTCCTTTTGCTTTTTGTACCAGTATGTCCTGGCTTCCCTTGTCTACACTCTTAATGGCAAAAGGAAATACGATGTTGGTTGTTTTAGAATAGGCTATCAGTAAAGAATCAGCCTCTATTTTCGAAAGACGATTTTTAGTTGATTGTTGTGCAAATGCACTGATGGTAATAAGTAATACATATCCCATCATCCATAGATTGAAGTTTTTCATAATGCTAATTTTAGTTTTTAATTGGAATCTTTTTGTTTCTGTTTTTCATCACGAAGTAATACCTGATAACCAGACTTTACAACTACTTTGATTAGTTTTACTTTTTTACTGAGAAGACTTTTGGCAGCTTCAATACCAGCACCAGCAGCTTGAGATCCCCATGAATCGTCAAGTGAGGTAACACCAAGGGTTTGCATGGAGCGATCAGCGGATGCCTTTGCAACATCGCGATTAATTGCTCCAGGTATATAAATTCCAGAGAGTCCATCCATGTCGTAAACTGCTAAATCAACTGGGAAAAGCGAGTTGTTATACCTAATACTATTGATCTTAATTGCCAGTCTTTCTCCTTTTAAAGATGCGGTGCCAAAAAGGAAGTTATCTTTTGGTATTTGTATACCATTGATGAAAATATCATTGACAAGACGCAATTTAATTGTAGCACCATTGACAATCGTCTGTGTTTGGTGAATGACCGCTTCGACTGCATTTTGTATGTAATCAATAGTTTCGGCTTGATCAAAGGAATAAAATCCATTGTGTTTAGATTGTCCTCCGAAAGTTGCCGTTTTTGCTGGGGTGTTTTGCAATGAAGAAATGTTATCTTCTTTGGTTTTAGTGGCAATCGCAAATACCTGACCCCGCTGTTGTTCTGAAGCTTTCCTTAATTTTTGCTGAACCCTGTCGGGATGCTGTATATCTAGTATGCTTTCGAGCATTCCGCCGAGCTGTTGCATTTCGGGATCCTGATCGCTGGTTTGGCTATTCATGGATTGCATCATTTGCTCTAATCGGTCTACATCACTGGAATGCATTGAAGGTTCACTTGATTTTGCATACCTGTTGAAATCCCTATTTTGCACTGGAGTCGTAACGGGTGCATTGATTGCTTTTTGTAATGCTTCCAACTTCTTATGTATTTTTTCTTCGTTTGGATCATGGGACACTGATGTGTTCAAACCAGTTCGCCCTTTTTTGTCGTTGGACTCATTACCATCCAGAGTAGAATCAATTGGAAAAGACTGACTCAAATAGTTGGGATCTTTTTTTATGAGTTCGTCAAGTTTTGCAGAGTCAAGAGCAGCCTGATCGTAATAATTCATTTTGTCTAATGGAAGACCTTCTTTAAGATTGGCATTAGGAAGTTTTATATTAAAACCTTTTTGCTCTGGAGTAGCTAAATTAGCGGCATCCATTTTTCCTCCACCCAATGCCCAAAACATAGTAGTTATAAAGGGCAGCACTAGTAAAGGCAATACCAATAACATTTTACGCTGTTTCATTACTTTTAGTGATTTTGTTTGTTGTTCCATGATATTATTTTTTTAATTGAGATTCATAATAATACTCTACCAGTTTGAGACTGTCCAATAGTCCAGGACGAAATCTGACTATACTGTCATAGGTTTTTTTTCCTGTTGGACTGCGTTCCAGACTATCCATGTGCCTGCGGAAGAGAATAATATTTTCAAATTCGGTTGTACTTATTACCGGATTTAGCTTCACCGTTTCATACTCGAATGGTACCGCATTTGTTGGTTTGATAATTGGTGTTATGGAGATGTGTCGAGTTGCATCACCTGTGATACTCTTTACAATCAGGTAAATGCTACAAGCACCGGTAAGGATTGTAAAACAAAAGAGGATTGTAATCCAGGTCAGCTGTGAAAAATGCGACGTTTTACGCTCCAACCAATTGGCACACTTATGTTGTAACCTCAGATTTGCTTCATCAAATCGTTGCCACAGACTACTTCTAATAGTCTGGACAGCATGACTTTTTTTGCTATTTCTTTTAAAAGTGAATTTCATAATCAGTAGTCTATTATTTTCTGTTTTCCGTACTTAAATCTCTATTTTCAATAGTGTTCCATCGCTCTATTAAAAAACCGTGTGGGTTGTTGTCGCTTCGCGATACATTGCGAAGATTACCTTCTGTTATCAGGTTTCGATAAGCAATACTGGTTGTTCGTATAATGTTTTGTGTAGCATAACATCGAAACGCATACGGATAATTATTGATGTCAATAGTCACACTATCAATCTTTATCGTCTGGCTAACGTTCCCAGATATGATACCGGAGTAATAGCCGTTTTCTTTTAGATCGTCATAGATTCGCTTGGCACTTTCGTCGGCCAGATAAAGTGCCTTGGTAACATTACTTTTGATTACTTTATCATCAGGATCGAGGGTGAAGAAGAATTGGTGAAATGTCTTTACATGATCCCGTGCCTCGATAGGTATATTATCCTTTCTGTCCGAAGCATAGGCTTCAAGCGCTTTTCCATTAGCCAGTATGTATACTTTGTTCTGCATTTGCGATACCAGGCTAAAACTCTTATAAAGAGAAAAGCAACAGATTATGATGCATCCACCAATTACCAACATAGTAAAGCCACGCACATGGCGAAAAGCCGTATCTATATTTTTCATTTTGCTAAACATGATATTTCTATTTTTTGGGTTATGAATTGCCTTTTAACTTATCACCCATATAACTGTCCTTATCTTTAAAGTAAGGAGATGAACTAGCAGAACCGGACATACTTTGATACATACGTCCTGCGGCATTGCCCATTGCGTCTGCTGCCATACCAGCTCCTTGAGATGCAGTATTGACGACTGAATTTGCCGAGTTACTGAAAATGCTGGTTGCTTTTTGCCCCAGTGCCCCACCGCCACCGGCATGAACAATATAATTAGCGACAGAAGGGACAGTGAAATATCCAATGATTCCTATAATCATAAATACTAAATAAGCTACGTCGGTACTACTAAAGAAAGTGTCTCCTTGTTCATTGACTTGACCAATATCAAGCTTTAGCATGTTTTCCTGAATTTTTCCAATGATACTGCCGAATATATTAGCAACAGGTAGCCACAGATAAATATTGATATAGCGTGCCAGCCAGACGGTAAGGGTATGCTGGAAACCGTCAAAAACAGCAATCCCAAACACCAGCGGGCCTAAAATAGAAAGCACCACTAATTGAAAGGTTCGTAATGTATCGATGCAAAGCGAAGCAGCTTCAAATAAAACTCGTAATACCTCGCTCATCCATTCTTTTACAGAATTTCGAAAATTATAAGAGACTTTACTCATGGCAAACTTGATATCATTTCCAATACCAGTAAGCATTCCCTGGTCGTTCGGGTCTGCACCAGCATGGGTATATCGGTGCCACTTATCCTGATCCCCACTTCCGGTTGCCCCCACATACATTTTCCACGGATCCGTTCCTTTGAGTACTTCTTCTTTTTCTTTAAGCAATCGTTCAATGGCTTTGTTCGATCCTTCCACCATTGCGGCAGTTGCAGTTACAGTAGGTTTCATGACACCATTAATCATGTACAATACCGAAGGAAAAATCATGATGCAAAATCCAATCACAAACGGACGGAACAGTGGGTAGAAGTCTATCGGTTCTGCACTGGCTATGTGCCTCCAAACTCTGGAAGCGATATACCAGATAGCTCCAAACCCAGCAAGACCCTGACCAACTCCCAACAGATTATTGCATAAAGGCATCATCTCATCGTACAACTGCTCGAGTACGCTATGAAGGCTATTCAAGTCATCTGCCATTCCTTGTGCGTGACTCGTAAAAGGTAACGCCAACCCTAGGATGGCAAGTAATGCCCCCTTATTTATCTTTATCATAATAAGTAGTTTTTTAGTTATTGGCTTTGTAAATGCGACGCATTGCATTTACATCATTGTGTTCCTTTGCTCGCTGTATGACCAGAACAGAAGTAGTATTGTTGAAGTTTCTTAAGAACAATAATTTGTCCTGCATATCCGCATAAATTTTATCAATAGATGCTAATCGCTCATCATCTGACATGCGCATTTTATTAGCAGTAATCACTGTGGTGAGTTCATCAATATTCCTAAGACTTTGTTTAAACAGATTTGCATAGACTTTTTCTAGGTAGGCAATCTCCTCAGGATTGAAATTCCCGTTGCTTCTGAAGCGATCAAATGCTATCTTATATTCCTTTACCAAAATAACCTGATAATTGATAATGTCTCCAATGCGCCTGTAGTTCCTCACCGTAGGGCTAACTTGCATCAGAGCATCAAGAAATGTTTCATGAAGGCTGAAATTCCCCTGAGATAGATCTTTCACCGTATTATAACCGCCAGTAAGCATCTCGTAGCCTTTTTTCATATCCTTTAGGATCTGTCTGAACTGTGCTAGTTTTTCTATATTTAAAGCCAGCTGCTGTATTTCCTGCATTTGGGCAGTAACCCGAAAAGGCAGTAAAAAAAGAACAGATACAATTCCTATAATTAGTAGCTTTCTCATGGTAAGACAGTTTTAAAACCACTTAACGAGCGGCTGGTTTTTACATCATTTAATTCTTTTGCCCTTGATAGTGTCAACAATTTGGTTTGATTACTAAATCCTTCACAAAAAGTAGCATTCTCCAACATATTTTGGTAGATAAAATCAATACGTTTTATACGCTCGTCATCTTTCATTTCAAGCTGTCCTTCTGTTACAATTGTTAGGAGCTCATCCATATTGTCATCACAGTTTTCAATAAGGCGTTCAAATACTCGCCTGATATAATCCACTTCATCGCCATGAAACAAATCATCCTGTTTGACTTGCTGATAAATCCGATTATAACTTTTCATGATCTTTACCTGAAGTGCTATAATTTCTGCAACTTTTGTGTGCTTTTTTATTTTTGGATTAACATGAGCCAACGAAGTAAAATAATCAGCATGAAGGTTAAGTTCTCCTCGTTTGAAATCGCCTATGGCATTTAATCCCTTTTTTGCTACAGCATACCCTTTTTGTGCATAGCCTATATACATTTTAAGAGCCGCAATTTGTTGCAACAATACTTTCTGTTGGCCAGCCTGCGCATATAAGTTTCCTGTTGTAAATGCTGCAAAAAGCAGCACTAAAAATATTTTTTTCATTTCTTTCTTGTTTTATTACGGAATCCCGTAAAATTTCTTGAGCGAATTGACATCATGCTGTGTTTTGGCCCTTTGAAGACTGAGCAATATGTTCTGTCTGTTGAAGAGGGTCAAGTCATCATAATTGGCATCAATCTGATCCGCAGCGCTATTTATAATTTCCAGTCTTTTGGCATCACTCATTTGGGTGGTAAAAGAATCAAGGACTAAAAATATTTGATCGATATTTTTTAGACTTTCATTTAATATTCCGGAATAAACCCTTTGCATATAATCTAGTTCATTCGTATTAAAATGTGCATCCTTTTGAAACAAGTTCCAGGCTCTTTCGTATTCCTCAACCAACCGAACCTGCTTTTCACTAATGTCTTTGATACGTTGGTAATAGGTAATAATGGATTTGACTTTTGCCAGTTCCTCATAATAATCCTTGTAAAGTTCTTTTTGTTTTTGTGTCCAATCGGAAATCTCCTCCAGTTTCAGTTTAGATAGGATATTTTCTATTTTCTTCTGTGCATTCTGAAACCAGATTGTTTTGTTCTGTAAGCGCTGAATCCGAAGGTCAATTGCCTTAATTGCTTTTTTGATGGCTGCCTTTACCGCACCGATAATGGGCAGGGCTGCAACGGTTTGTGCAGGTCTCGCAGGTGTACTTGCCAGCAATAGGCAAAGCAGGCACACCAAGATCTTTCTCTTTGTTTTCATAACTTTTAATTTAGTTTCCATTTCTCATGTCTATTGCTAGTGCAGCAATACCTTTTCTAATGTCACCATCAAATTTTTTGGCATATGCCTGCACTTTTACTTTTTCAGTTTCTTCAGTGGTATAGGCGAGGTATTCTTCAAGGGATACTTCGGTGCGGTACACTTTAGATTGCATACCGCCTAGAGAGATAAATACTTCCTTGTACTTTTTATCAGGATCATTGGCTTTGTTTACAGAAAGTACAAGTGCTTTTTCCTTTTCAGTAAGTCCAAGTAGTTCCTGGATCTGCTCAAACTTATTTTGATATTTACTCTGATCTAACAATATCTTGCAGTCGCTATTATTGATGATAGCCTGTTTTACAACAGGTGACGAAATAATATCTTCTACTTCCTGAGTGACTACAATGGCTTCGCCAAAGAATTTACGCACAGTCTTGAACAAATATTTTATATATTCGGCCATACCTTCTTTGGCAATGGCTTTCCAGGCTTCTTCAATTAGAATCATTTTTCGAATGCCTTTTAACTTGCGCATTTTGCTTATGAATACTTCCATGATGATAATGGTTACTACAGGAAAGAGTATTGGATGATCCTTAATGTTATCTAACTCAAAAACAATAAAACGCTCTTTTAAAAGATCAAGATTTTCAGTAGCATTAAGCAGGTAATCAAATTCACCTCCTTGATAATAAGGTCGTAGTACATATAGAAAATTGTTCACATCAAAATCTTTTTCCTTAACCTTATCACCCTCCAGTATTTTTACAAAATCATCTTTCAGAAAATCATAAAAAGTATTGAAACAGGGAAACAAATCGGAATTGCCGTCTAGTTTTTCATAATACAATTGCAGTGCATTGGAAAGTGCCACATATTCACTACGGTTGAAAGTTTCATTGTCTTTTTTCCATAAAGCCAGTAACAATGTTTTAATACTTTCTTTTTTCTCGGTGTCCAGTATATCACCCTCGCTTATATAAAATGGATTGAATTGGATCGGATTCTTTTCATCATAAGTAAAGTAATAGCCACCCACCATATCACATAATCCTTTGTAGCTGTGTCCAACATCAACCAAAACAACATGCGTTCCTTGTTCATAGTAACTTCTAACCATATGGTTGGTAAAAAAAGACTTTCCGCTTCCCGAAGGACCAAGTATAAATTTGTTCCGATTGGTACAGATTCCCATCTTAACAGGTTCGTCACTAATATCGACATGAACCGGTTTTCCTGTTAAACGGTCTCCCAATCGAATCCCAATTGGACTAAGAGAAGAACGATAACCAGTTTCCATGTTCAGAAAACACGCCGCTTGTTCTGCGAAAGTGTCGAAAGTATCGTTCATCGGAAAGTCTGCTGAATTTCCCGGAATGCCTGCCCAAAATATCTGTGCAGCGCCTACCGTTTCTTGTTTTGCGGCTGCATCCATTTGAGCCAGTGCAGACGATACTTTATTTTTCAGGTCTTTCAATTCTTCTTTATCCTGAGTCCATATCAGTACATTAAAATGTGCTTTGACAGGTAAACGCTGCTGGCTAAACGCTTCATTCAAGAAATCATTAGTTGCATCACGAGCAATAAGATTCTCTCTACTGTAGGCGGATAAGGATTGCAATCGTAGTCTCTTGCTTTCGAGTTTTTGCAACGTCTTTTGAAAATCTTCTATGAAGATGTACTGATTGTAAATGTGATTACAGGAAAGTAACTGTCCCAGTGTTGAGGCAAATCCAATACTAAACTTGGTTTTATCTGTAGAATACCTGTCGTAGTTAATTCGGGAACCACATAGGGCAGGTAAGTCGGCAGCATCTCCTAATGTATAAATTTGACAATGTTTGTCTCCAACCTGTAAGCCTTCATTAAAAGCAATATCTTTAAAAACAAACGAGTTTTCTTTTTCAGACAAAAAGCAATACCGTTCGATAAGACCAATTTTCCTGTTATGGCTTCTGAGGTCATCGTTTTTAAGACGAGTTAATTTCACAAAGCCGCTATCTTCCAATATGCGCGCGAACTGACCGGTGCTATCAATAAATTCCTGACGTAGTTGTTCCTTCATCGCTTCTTCAGGAACAATGGAGGTTCGAAGTAAATTCGAAAATAATGAACTCGACGTTTTTCGCCCTGCTGGTTTTTTGGTTAAAAAAATGTAACAGGAATGATCTAAAAACGGACGTTCATTAAAAAAACGCTCACTGCTACGGGTAAGAAAGCTATTGTCCTCATTAATAAAATCCGGTTGGAACTTATTGTCTATAAACCAGTCCTGCTTATGGAACACACTAAATTTGGGAAGCAACTTAATTGCTTTAAGCCATGTCTGATGGAATGCTTCATACTCCTGATCCGACAAGGTAAATATCTCGGGTAGTTCCGCCTTGAAAACCACCGTTACATCTCCTTGTTTTGAAAGTATACAGTCGTGCTGCACATCCATAATCGGTAAAATATCATCTATCATCTTTTCCATCTTCCTATTTATTTACCTATTGTTAATTTGGAACAAATCTCATTTGTGCATCATAAATATTTTTCTGCTCTGGGATTTCACAGCTTTTGGAACTTGTCGTTTTGCAAGTGATTTCATCATTCCAAACTCTCCATATTTGTGGCTCATTTTGTATATTTTTAAAACCAGCAACGTACCTGATATCCCGATAATTCCAATGCAGAGAAATGATGGTAATCCTACTATATACATGGCTGCAAAAAGGATCATAAGTACAATAACACCCCCACCCAAATACCATATATACTGCGCCTTAAGTCCCCGAAACTCGATGCTTTGGTTTATTCCCTTGTTAATTTGATAGACACTATTTGACATATTATACTATTTAAAATTTCATCCTGCTGTTACGTCTCATTTCGGAAAATGCACGTTGCTGCCATTTATCACCATCACCCTCAACTGCTGTAAAATGTGCAGATCCTTCCTTATTCGTTACTGGTAATTGAATTACTGATACCACACCAGATGCTATAGTTTCTTCTGCGGTACTGCTATCTTGGGGATTGCCTTGTTTGAGTTGATTTTCCTGAATCTTTAAGGCAATTTCTCTTTCGAGACTAGACAACTCAATTTTCATTTGTTGCAACTCATTCTCTTTGCTAAAGGGTTTCGCTACTAATTTTTGTAAATCTGGTAACTGCCTTTCAATATCTTTGATGGTTTTTTGATACTTTTCCCTGAGATATTCTACTCGATCAATGGCACTGAGAAAATGACGGGCTGCCAATTTTGGGTTATCTATATTTGGAGTACCACCATTAATAGTATATTTAATCCCATCTTCTAAGCGCTGTGCATAAAAGCTGTTGGAGTAGCGGTATTGGTACAATCCATCACTTTGATAGGCTTCGCGTTCTCTTTTTATATAGAGTCCAAAATCATATAACTTCCCAATCTGTTTGGATTCATTTTCTCCTTCTGGAGGTTTCCAGTCTTTATACAGCGTAATTATTTGTTTGCCAATATTTTCGGAGTCCTGCATTTGAAAACCATATAATTGCAGCGGATTTGCTTTGGTTCCATCCGGTTCGTACTTCAGGTTCTTTTTGTAGAATCCATCATCGGCAATGAGTTTATCCAGTGTTTTGGCAGTCACCAATTTTTCCTCAAGTAAATATTCAAGCTGATACTTAGTTCTGGAAGCTTCCTTGTAATGTGCCTTTTTAAGGCTTTCCATTACCGCTACTTTTTTTTCTAATTTTGATTTTTCCAGTAAAGAAGTATCACCTGATAATACTGCGATATATTCCGAAAAGTTCATTCCGCTTTGCTCGTCCATCGCTCCTTCGTCAATGGTCCTAACATTAAGTTCACAGTTTTTCATCTGACTGATAAAAGTCTGTTTGTTCTTCAATAGATTGAATTTATAATTGTCTAATGATTGCTCAGTAGCATAGATGAAATTCTTTACTTTATTGCCATAATGCTGTTTGGCAATTTCATTTCCTTGTCTTCCCCCTCGGCCGTTACGCTGTCCCAGATCTGAAGGTCTCCAGGGAATATCAAGATGATGCATGGCTACAACACGCTTTTGTACATTAAGCCCCGTACCAGCTTTTTCTGTGCTTCCTAGCAAAATACGTATTTCGCCAGTGTTCATTTTGTAAAATAGTTGAGCTTTCTTTTTATCGGTCCAATCGTGTATATAGGTAATTTCGTGGGCAGGGATATTAAAATCCGTTACCAGTTTATCTTTAAGTGCATCATACATATTAAAGGCATCCGGCTTAGGTGTCCCGATATCCGAAAAAACGATCTGAGTGCCTTTATGCTCCATAGAGGTATTGTAAAATTCAGCTACATTTCTAGCGCATGTATTGACTTTATTATTGGGATGATCACCATATCCTTCATCTATCAAGCGCATATCGGCAGCCATCTTTTTGGCGTAATTGGTAGCAATTAGCATTCTTCCTTTATCTTCTTCTCTAGTAAGAGGTGCTCTCCCGATCAGGGTTGCATTACCGGTTTTTGCAAACTGCATAAGTTGGACAATAAACTCACTTTGCTCCGGCGTTGGACTAATATTGACAAGCTGCTCATCAATTTCAGGTTTGTCCAGATGAATATGTTTTGCCGTTTTATAGTCAGTAATCTCATTGTAGAACAAGGCGAGTTCGGGAACTTTAATAAAATGACGAAAACGCTCTTTGGCAATAATCTCATTAGTAACTGAAAATTCAAAATCAGTTGTTTTTCTGGCAAAAACGGAAGCCCAGCCGTCAAAATTTTCAATATGTTGGCGTTCCATTTCTTTAGGGCGCAGGTATTTGAAAAGCAAATACATTTCGGTAAGACTGTTGGAGATTGGGGTTCCCGAAAGAAAGGTCACACACAAATCGGAGTCAAATTTTTCCTGAAGCGTGCGTACTGCAAATAACATATTAAGCGCCTTTTGGCTTCCCTGTATATTTCCAATTCCTGCAACACGATCATGACGGGTAGTGAAGGTTAGGTTCTTGAATTTGTGTGATTCATCCACGAACAAGTGATCAATACCCATTTCTCTAAAGTTGATGCCACTGTCTTTTTTGTCTTCTATATCGCTCAGTACTTTTTTTAGTTTACCATCGAGATTGTTTTTTCGTATCTCAAGACCTTTTAATATTTTTTTTGATATATCCCCACCTAAATCTTTTGCTGTATCAAGATCTCGTTCTACGTTATACAGTTCATTTTGCAGTATCTCTTTCTGGATTTCTGGTGACTGTGGAATTTTACCAAACTGATCGTGTGTCAAAATGATGCAATCCCAGTTGTTGTTTTTTATTTCATGAAATAACCGTACTCTTTTAGCTGGAGTAAAATCATTTTCTCCAGGAGCTAAAATCCTTGCATTGGGATATGCCTTGCGGTAAGTCGATGCTATTTGATCTACATTGGCATGCAGCGCCAGTATTGCAGGTTTATGTATAATTCCTAATCGCTTCATTTCATTGGCAGCCACAATCATAGTAAGTGTCTTACCAAGTCCAACCTCATGATCGATTAAAGCGCCACGGTTCTGAATGATACGCCATGCAGCATTCTTTTGAGAGCTGTATAAGTCTTCAATTTCAAGTGCTTTTTTATCCAAGCCCGGAAAACTGAGATGGCTGCCATCATACTCACGTAATACATAACAGTTGAATGTATTGTTATACAAATTTTCCAATTCATTCTTATCACTTACTGGTAATTCCTGTAACCATTCAATAAACCCATTACGGATGTTCTCGATTTTTTGATGTGCTAGTTGTATAGCTTCATTGTCAGGCAACCGTATGGGTTTTCCTGCTGGTCCATCCACCTCATAAGTAAAGAACGGAGCCGTATTCTCGAGTGCATGTTCTAGTATGGTGTAGCCATAAGTGGTTCTCCCACTTTTTGGAGTTACTGCAAATTCCCTATCTATTTTAGTATTATGTCCTGTGCTAACTTTAAAAGTATCCAGTGATGGGAAATAATTAATTTCAGTTGCCTGATCAAATAATTGTCTGGCAAAATTTTCATAGTAATGAATGGGAATCCATCGCTCCCCAAGGTTAAAATCAAGTAACTCAAATGGAATGCGCTCTGGCTGTACTTTTTCCAGCGCCTGCATTGCTTTATAATATTGCATATTTTCAGGATATTGCTGTACTGCATTTTTAGCCTGTTGCAATTTTTCTACTACATTACCGCTTAGATACAAATCTGAAGTCTCCCAATCCTGACGTATCGGATTTAGATAAATATGCTGGTTAAGACTTTCTATGGCTTCATTTTCTTCAAGTCCAGTTGCAGCAGATATAAATCCTAAATCCACAGTTCCTTTTTCATTTAGGCTACGGGCTAATGCTTCAACCGGATCATTTGTATAATAACGTTCCTGTTGTTGTACTATAGATTCACTTAGGATATCGGACTTCACATAACGTTCTCCTTCTTTACGTTCCAGTGAAGAAAGGATAGTGAAGCCAAAAGCGGAATCCTGCATAATTAGCCTGCGATTCTCAGCGCTGTTAAGAATACCGTACTGAGAAACAAACTTTGTATAATGCTGATCCAGATTTTCACGGACTTCCTTACTTGCAGCTTCATCCGATTGTTCTTTTTTAAATAGCTCTAAATAATTATCTCGAATCCTAATATAGGAATCGTAAAATTTCAGATTGCCTTGTGATGCTAATGGAAGAAAAAAAGCCTGTTTGTGCTTGCTATTGGTGTCACTTATAATTCCTATAGCTTCGCCAAGCCTAACGAGTGTTCCTTCTTTATAGAAAGGTTTGGATGAAAGATTTTCTTCATAAAGCTGTCTTTCTAAATAAAAGGCAGATTCAAGTATTCTATCTCCTTGATATACATAGGAGTGGTCATATTCTTGAAGAGTATTGGACAGCGCCAATAGTTCATGAGGCAATAATCCGCCATTCATCCAATTGGCTGAAAAACCATCAATTTCTTTTACATTAGAATACAATTTATAGAAGTACCTATTGGACTTGTTTTGTTTGGCGGTAATAAGTACCACATTTTCATGTGATGGATTATCTTTTGTGCAGATTGTACTGAGTATTCTTGCCGTTTTTTTATCCACTACAGTTTCATCGAGCGGATTTATATAATCCATCGCGCGGTTGATATTCTCCGCTGGTGCAGTATCAAACAATCCCAGCTGAACGGAAATACCACTTGCTTTACTTTCCGGCATAGCCAGGTAGGTGAATTTTTTTCCGGATATTTCAGGTTGATGAATGATACCAATTTTTTGAGCCAACACAAAACGCTCTAAACTGAAATTATCTTTTAGTCCACTAGTAATATTTTGCGCCAGAGGATTTGCAACAGAATTAATGTTACCACTTTGTCTGACGCTTTGATGCGCCTGACCATATTGGTTTTTACCTGCGAACACTTCATCTCCAATTATGAGTTCTGGTCGATTGTGCAGGTATTTATTGGTATTGTATTTTCCAAACTCATTTTCCAGTTCAACAGTTTGCAGCAGTTCATTTTCTTTTTCAGACAATGTTTCTTTGTGTTCATTTTTCTGAATAATAAGCAAATGATTGGGGGCATCTGTATTTCCTGTTTCCTTCATTAGGTTATCTGGCATAACGGCTACACTTACAAAATCTGCATTTTGAAAAACGTATGTGCGGACACCTTGATTCGAAGGACTATTTAAAAAACCGTCAGTCGTGATATAAACCATAAGACCGCCATCCGCAAGCTTATCCAATCCTTTTGCAAAGAAATAATTATGGATTTTTCCAGAAATTGCTTTATCGGGATAGGCTGCATCATAAACTGAAAAATTACCAAAGGGAATATTGCTCACTACCAGATCATAACTGCTATTATCATTTGTGGGTGCTTCTTCCAATCCTGTAACATGTGTGGTACTTTTTATTGTCAGCGTACTGTTTAATGCCGAAAGAACCAAACCGCTCAATTTGTCTTTCTCTGTAGCCGTAATTTGTTCCAAATTTGGAAAAGCCTTGCCTGCTTCAGTGATAAAAATACCTGAACCGGCTGATGGTTCGTATAATCTTTTGGGACTTATGCCTTGTTCTTGCAAAATAGTGTACAGGGTTTTGGGCACAATTTCCGGAGTGTAAAATGCCGTTAGTACACTGTTGCGTAGCGAAGAAACAATCGCATTATAATCCTTTTCAGAATAGTGTTCCTGTAATAATTCGTGCAGACGAGTCATCTCTGAATGCAGCTTCAAATCTTCGTTAGTTGCTCCGGATTTTATCCAGTCTTCGATTGTACCATTAGGATACAATACAACCTTGATTCCCCCAAAGCCAGCATATGCCATAAGAACAGCAACAGCTTCTTCCGATAAAGCATCACCTGGTTTCCATTGCATGGCAATGGAAATAGCCTTGATATTGGCACTTAGTTTTTGGGATAGATTGTACGCCATAATTACTCCTTTTCATACTACATATTGCTATAAATAGCTCAACTTAGATAGTCAGCAATCTGACCTATTAGGGTATTCCTTAGTGTAGGATCTTCTTCATTTTCTTTTGTAAAACCGATAGTTTCAAAAATGGGCTTGCAACTTTCTATAAGGTTGATTACCTCATATGTGAGAATGCCTGATTCCTGAAAATCGGAATAGCTTTCCTCAAACTCTTCTTCCAAGAGGTTCTTGATATATAGGAATCGAGATGGCTTTAAATCTTCAGTAAGTAGATTGAGACAAATTTCTTCGATGATGTAAGCAGGTATGTTGTCTGCTTGCATTTCCTCTATAATGGATAGTACACCATTTACTTTTTCATTGAGGTAATCTGTTACCAGGTACCCTTCCTGAAGTGTAAACATCAGATCGGGATTGTTATGGATGATATAGAACCATAACTTTTCTTTCAGAAGATTTTCCATAGCACCGCGCTTTAAATACCGAAGAAGGATTGAATTACAGTGGCAACAACCACTAGAAAAACACAACTGCCAAACCAGGCTGCAGCCACTTTTCCAGTATCAGGATCACCCGCATTCCATTTTTGATATACCTTCACAGCTCCTATTAATCCAAGTAGTGCTCCAACGGCGTACATAAGGTCGGTACCGGCGTCGAAATAACTTCTAACCTGTTGGTTCGCTTCATTGATTCCCGCAAGTCCATCTTGACCGTAGCTCTGATAATTAAATACCAACAATGCAAGGATGATAGCAGCAATCGCAAATTTGTGTGGTGTAAACTTTCTAAAATTCCATTCGCATTTTTTCATGACACATTATTTTAAAGTTCAAATAATTAGGTAAAAAAACGGAGGAAGTTACCGCTGTCGCAATTCCTCTTCCTGTCACATAAGCCATACCGCGCCGGGACGGACAGGGGCATTTCCTCCGTTAAAAAAATTGTAGTTTTTTAATTCCATAATCCTTCCGCTTCCTCCTGGCTTAGAGTGACTGCATCGAGTTTGTCACATTCTGAGACAATTAGTTCACTAACTGAAGGGCTAAAAGAGGAATTTTTGATTGTTGGGTATTCCGCAAGAACTAATCTGAGGTAATCCATGAATTCTTGTTTCAGAAGCTTTCTTTTAGCAGCATTTGCGATAACACTTTTCAATCGCTCTACTAAACCATCCACCTGCTGAAAAGTGGAATCAAATTCTCCAAATGAAGATTGTGCAGCATTAGTTTGTAGTGCTTCCTGAGAATTTAGCATTGCTTGGGATTCGTAAGAATTTGTATCCCCTAATTCTCCCATTGGACGTTTTCGTTTTCCAGTTACAATTTCTTTGATGTCATTTACGTAAAATCGTAAACCAACAAATAAATACCAACTTGCTACTAGAAGGACAATTACAACTATGTAATGGGTCCATGAAATGTTTGTAAACATACGCTCTGTAATTTTATCGTTTAACATTAGTTCCTTGCAATCCGAAAAGAGGGAATAGTTCCAAATCCGGATGTTCATAATTACAGGGCAAAGAAACGCTGGTTGAATCCCCGCTACAAGTCCAACTTTTTGTTGTACCCCAGTTGTACCCCGTTGGACCCCCAGTAAAATCAGGTAGAAAAAAAATAAAAAAAAGTAGAAAAAATAAAAAAGCCTCCCGAATGGGAGGCTAATTTGATGATCAAATAAACTATTTTAGGATGGTTATCTTTATCCTAATATGATAAAAATTCAATTTCCGACTTTTTATCCATTAGTTGCCAGCCATCATCGGTTCGTAAAAAATAAGCTTCATGATTCACCGTATCTCGCAAGCCATTTTTCATAGCAGCAGCAAAATCATTTTTTCTTCGAATTGTAGTATATTCCACAATTGCCTTATTTCCAGAACTCATAATTCTGATTGCTCCAATTGCTCCAAACTCTTCATTTGCAACTTTTACACGTTGTATTTTACTTATTTTATCATCTGCCGTTGTCGGCAGTAAGTAAGGTTTTGCTGCTGAGGTAAAGCTCACAAAAGAAGTTGTATCTCCAAATTTCTTGCTTTGAAGTACTTTTACAAATCCTTTTTCTACGAGTCCTGATTTAAAAATTGTGTATGCATGAGCTGGATCATTGCAGAAAATATCATGGTCAACAATTTTAGGATAACGTTTTTTGTCTATAATAAGTTCGGTAGCCAATTTCTCATCTAGCTTTTTAGGTTGGCAGCTTGTGATTATAAGAATCACTGCGGTAAGAATAAAGGGTAATTTTTTCATGTTTCTAAATTTTAAATTATTAGTATTCAGTTAATATTCTTTAATCTGTTTAATCATGCGTTCCAATGTTTCAATGACAATTTCCTTATCCCGCTCTTCAGCAACATAAGCTTTACTACGCATGGAATCATACGAAAGATTTACTTTGTTTGGTGTAGACAAGAAAGGAACAATCGTTTTAAATAAATGATTCATTGATTTTGAAATGAGAATTTTTAACTCATCAGAAGCGCGAAGTATTAATGCTGTCTGATCTGTAGAAAGTTGGCATAAAACTTTACCAGAAGGATAATCTATCACCATAGTGCGATTTGTCTTCCTTTCAATAACTTGAAAAGGTTCACTTAGATAATTTGCAAACCTTGACTCTACAAAAGTTATTAGCTCATCTAAACAAGAAAATAAGGTAGATGTAACTTCCCTTAGATTATCCGTACTGAAAGTGCTATTACTGTTTATTTCGATTATTTTGTCTTGAAGAAAAAGCAATGTAGAATAGTAGTTCCCAACTAAAATTTTAATCTGTTTTTCCTTGGTTAAGGAAAATACCTGGATAGTGAACTGTGATTGAATAAATAAAGTTTGCTGGGTCGCTTTTTCAATAATCTCTCTTGATTGAATTGTAGTAATCATAGTAAGATCTGTTTTATTTGGATTAAGAGTTGAAGTCACCATTAGGTCAATCCATTCTAAAAGATAGGTTTGAGTCATTCTTTTTACTTTTAATTAGTAAATAGTACTCTAGACTTGCAGCCTCAGTACTCTAAAGCAATAGAACATTACTAACCCGGTCAAAACAATTATTTCATAGTATTCTCAATATTTAAGCTTAAACGGTATTCACTAGGGGACAGGGAAGTATGCTTTTTAAAAAAATTACTAAACAAAGAAGAATTGCCAAATTGCAATTCTTCTGCTATATTAATGATATTTAAATCCTCCTTCTGAAGCAGGTGTTTTGCTTCCAGAATTATTGCGTCAACAATAAATTGCTTGGCTGTTTTTCGGGTACCATCCTTGACAATTTTTGTAAGGTGATCTGCTGTTATGCATAACTCAGCAGCATAAAATTTTACTCCATGTTGTTCTTTATAGTTTGTTTCCAAAATTTTGAAGAATTGTATCATCATTTTTTCTTTAAGGCTGTCTTTTATGTTCAATTTATAATACTTATTGTATTTTTCTGTTACTTCATAAAGAAGTAAACTAAAACTATGAAGAAGAACTTCTTCTTTAAAAACCTGTTTATTTGTTCGTACAGCTTTGCGATGCAACAGTTCAAAAAGAGAAATTAAGTGCAAAGTATCCTTATTCTTAAGTGAAATTTTGAAAGGGTATTTAGCAATAAAAAACTCAAAGTATCCCATATGTGACCTACTTATACTGTTTTCATAAGCAAACTCTTCGCTAAAAGATAACATGCAAATTTGCAGTGGATTGGTTTTATGTTGAATTTCAAAAGAAGCTTTGAGAGGAACTATGATAATATCATTCACAAATAGGTGAATTTTTTCATCGTTCATTTTAGTACAGAGTGAACCTGAATTTACCATTAGTATGGAAAAAAAACTGTCTTTAAATAGTCCATTAATTGAAATCTTAGATGTGAAATTTTCAAGAACAGAGACTTTTAAACCTAACTGCGGATTAATTAAATTTTTATTTCCCACGATAATAACCTCTAATAGATTTTTAGCTTTCAAGTACTATGAATAAATTTCCACTTACTTTAGAGACGGCTCATGTATGTTTGAGTACTTTACCATCAAAAAAACAGCAACAAAGAACATGTTTGAAACCGTAGTTCCGAAGAAAAGAAATGCCACATTCCTCGGATTACTACCCTTCAACTCGCCATTGGCGAGATAAGCAATTACTTCATCATAGCTTAGTAAGTCCATGATGAAGTAAAGGCTGACAAGATTGAAGACGATTAACAACACACAAAAAATGCATATTAATTGTTTTTCAATCAAAAATATTCGCTCCATCATTTGGTTAGAATGTTTTTTTGGTTGCTAACACCAATTATAACTGAGGCGGTAACTGCCTTAAACGAATTGTCTATTGCACCTATTACTCCTCCAATTAGATTACCTGTAGATGTTTTCCAATCGGGATCTTTTCGTTTCTTTTTAACTTGAATAAGATATCTTGCAATAGATGTCGCACTCAAAATTATTTTCTTGTCAAGTGCAGTAAATTTTTTATTATTTATAACAGAAGCTTCAAACAAAACAATAGTTTGATAAATTAATTCATAATCTTCCTTTTCTAATAACAGTAACGAATCAATAAAATCGGAAAGGCAAAGTTTTGCGCTATTTGTCATAGCTGATTTTGAAAGGCTTTGGTCAAATTTGACCATAGGGTTTCTTAAAATTTCTTCAATTTCTTTCGGACTTATAAGAGAAGTGTCATTTCCCATGTTTAAGGTGGCTAACTCTTTGTTTTGCAAAGCTATTTCATTGACGCGTTGGCTAATCCTAAGGATTGTAGTATCAGTGCTGGTGTCCAACGTTTCATAGATCTCGAGAATAGCATTATGTGCTTTTCCAGCAGCATCGTATGGATTGGCTGGATTAGCAGGGTCTCTAAGAATTGAGCTTTTCGAATTTAGAGCCGTTTTTTTTGAAATATTTTCAACGCCGGTTGTAATAATTTGTTCATTAGTACATGAGATTAGTAGCGATGGTAAAATCACTAGCCATAACGATATTGTTTTCATGATTAAGATGTGTTAAATGTGGCTGACTTTTTTTGGTCAGTTCATTTTACCCAGGTAAGCAGAACTTTAATTTAGCACGATGCTAAATTTTTTTTGCTTTTGAATTCGAAGCAAAGCTAAAAGGAGCATTCCGGTTTCACAACACAATAGGTATGGATTTTCGATAATAATGGTATGGATTTTCCGAAAATCCACACCTCTTTTTTAAAATTATTCGCTAGTAATCAATTGTTTATGTTATATTTGAGGGAATTTCTCGCAAAATCACCTTACACGATTTCTAAAGGCTTAAATCTTGGAATGAAAAATGATTTTGTAGAGAAAAAGATTCCTCATTCTTAATTGAACCGATGATTAAAGTGGTCCTCTTATTACTATCTCTTTGTTTGGTAGAACAAATTAACGCGCAGAAAACTGATTTCAGATTTTCTGATACGCTTCGTGATAGGAGCTATGATTATCTTTATGAACGAATCGAAAAATGGGAAAAGGACAGTAGTAAACAATTGTTATACCTCCAATACTTTTTGCTTAAGGCTAAGCAGGAAAAAAATGCTAAGGAAATAATAAATGGTTACAGAAACTACTTATTTTATCTACCGGAAAAATTAAAGCTTGTGTATGCCGATAGTATGATCTCTACGGCGGTAAAATCAAAAGACAACGCATTAATTGGGTCTGCGTACCTATCTAAAGGGATTGTGTATTACGGACAAAAGAAACACAGACGAGCTTTGGATAATTATTTGGTTGCCAATAATTTTATATCCCAAACCAACGATCAATATTTAATTTATAAAGTGAAATACAGTATTGCCAGTATAAAATACTATTTGGGATTTTATAATGAAGCCATATCATTGTTCAGGGAATGTATTGATTACTTTAAAACGGACAAAGAAAATGACCGTGCCTATCTAAACTCAATTCATTCTTTGGGGTTATGTTATAATAAAATTGGAAATTATGGACTATGTACAGACATTAACAATCTGGGATTAGTTGAAGGGAAACGACTTGGTAACGAAGAAATGAAGGATTATTTTATTCATTCAGAAGGTATCAATGAATATTTTAAAAACAATTTGTCAATATCTATTAAAAAAATAACTTATGCGCTTCCAACGTTACTGCAAAACAAAGATTTTGGTAATGAAGCTGTGGGTTATTTTTATATTGGAAAAAGTTATTGGGATCTTAAAAAAACAAACTTAGGGTTGTCGTATTTTAAAAGAGTGGATAATATATTCGAAAAAAAAGGATACATCCGACCAGACCTTCGAGAGAATTTTGAGATTCTCATTGATCACTATAAATCAAAAAAGGATCTTAAGCTACAACTTCATTACATTAGAAAACTGATTAAGGCTGACAGTATTTTAAATAAAAGATATCGATATTTATCAGGAAGAATTCATAAAGAATATGATACAAAACAATTGTTAGCTGAAAAAGAAAATATTGAAACTTCTCTTGAGAATAGAAAATACAATGATCTAATTCTTACAAGTATTATAGTTGGTTTATTTTCATTACTATTATTTATAGCATACAGATACATTAGAAATAAGCGCGTTTACAAGCGTAAGTTTGATGAGCTTATGAAAAAAAACGAAATGCCCAAAACAGAAGGCAAAAGTATACAGTCCAATGTACTGGATATAAATCCTGAAACGGTCAATTCGGTTCTTAGTCAATTAGAAAAATTTGAAAGAGAAAAAAAGTTTTTAGAAAAAGATCTGACATCAATAAAACTTGCTGTTGCTTTTGATTCTAATGCCAGGTATTTATCAAAAATAATACAACATTATAGAGGTAAAAAATTTGTAGAATATATCAATGACCTTAAGGTGGATTATTTAATCAGTCAGCTCAAGGAAAATAAGCAGCTAAGAAAATATACGAATAAAGCACTTGCCGAAGAAGTAGGTTTTAGCAGTACACAACGTTTTGCAAATGCTTTTTTTGCGAGAACTGGAATGCCGACTGCTTATTTTATTGAGGAAATAAAAACGAGATTATAATATTTTGGTACATTATTATAATCTCATTTTATTTATGCGTCATTAATTTTTTTTATTTCCTCAAATTCTTCAAAAGTAATTGCTCTATTACTTTTTTAAATACCCTTAATAATTAAAGAACTAAATGAGCGTTTTCTAAAAATTCACTATAAAAGGTTAGCTTCGGTAAATCCTTGAAATTAGTGACTGATAGTTTAATTATTGTACCTGAATTACTCCATTGTAGCTCTTCTCCAAAATCATTTTTAAAATTTGTTTTATAGTTTCCCATTGATTTTGAAATGCTTTCTACATTTTGTTTAAAAAAATCATCTCCTTCTATCTGCAATGTATAGCCAACAATTTTAGAATCTTTATAAAATATAAAGGATTCTTTTCCTTTATATTTTTCAATTGTGAAATTATTTTTATCATAATGATAATAACCAAAATCTTTATTTCCTTCCTTATCGAGATAAATACTGTTTGAAAGTAAAGTTATTGGTTTACCTAATATAGAGTCTAGATTCACACTGTCTTTGTTTGAGCAACTCACTATAGTGGGAGTAAAGTATAAACCTAATGTTCCAATTCCAATGTTTGTTATAAATTTTCTTCTATTCATGAAATCATAATTTTATATAATACTTAATCCTTTTTCTAAGGTTCTTGCATGAAGTTTAATTTCCAATTCTATGTTTCTCTCTCCTTCCGCATTACTGCGTTTGAATTGAAGTGCTGAACTTCCATCTAATCTAACTAGCGAAACTAACTTTCCATAACCAAAAAACTCTAACTTTAATTCTTCTTCATTTAAAGGAAGTACTTCCAGATTTTTATTAAACAGGTTTATTATACTATCTCTTATTTCCTGTTTTCTGTTTGAGTTAAAATAAAAAGCTTTGGTTTGCAAATCTTCTTTTTCTTTGGATAGTTCTAAAAATTTACTAGCATTATGTTCTCTTAAAATGGCATGAATTTGAATATAATATTCCAATACTTTTTGTTTTATTTTTGATTTTTCCTGTTTGGACAAATCAACAGAATTTTGCCAACCATCTAAAACGAATGGTAACTTTATTTCAATTTCAGTGGCAATTTCAAAGAAAGGGAGTCCTTTTATTGGGCTTGTTATTTTATTATCTTTACCGAAAAATGCTTTAGGACTACTTAACTCAGGAAAAAAGCTATGTTTTGTTTCCTTCCAATTGTCAATGTCAGATAAATTAAAACTGATATTCATCCCGTCATTTTGTGTTAAGGTTTTTTGTCCAAATCTTGGTAGTAACTTTCCAACAACTTTATATTTACCACTTTCTAAAACAATATGATTTATTGGTACTGATCCATCTAAGATACCGTCCTTGCTATCTTCTCCCAAAAAACTAAAAACAGGTACGTCGTTGACTAAAACTATTCCTGAACAATTTAAGTTTGGGTAAAGTTCGTAATAAGGATTTTTTATATTGTAATTTTCCATTTTATATTTTAGTTTAGATAATGTTTATTTAGTTTAATTTCTTTTGGTGGAACAACTTCTAATAACTTCTTTTCGACACTGTCCTTAAACCAACCAACCGTTACTTCTGCTTCAAATGTAACTTCGAGTCCTGAGAATTTTAAGGTAGGTTCAATATATATACCTCTCTTGTCTGAATCGATTTTCATATCTCCTCCAAAATAAGCATCTCCAGTTGCTCTTGCTATTGCTTCAAATTTAAAGATTGGTTCTTTTTTTCGATACCAAGGATTGTTTCCTGCTTTTACTTCTACAATTAATTTCATCCCCATTTCTCCACCAATCATCAAAAAACCGCCTTGAGTTCCTTTTATACTATTTATAAGAAGGTCATCAAACATTATTTCAATTTCTCCATAGAATTTTGCATCTGCAGAAATTTCAGCACCAACTTTCTTTCCCGCTTTTCTTATTTTTGAGACAATTTTAGAAATGGCAGGACTACCTGTTGTACTATATGAAGCAATAGTTACCGCTGCAGCAATAAGATCAATAGTTGCATTTGCGCCTATAAATGGTTTTGCTCCAAAATTCACTTTTCCAACCATTGCAAGATTCAAATAATTGTCCTCTTTTTGTAAATACCAGGAGGCAACGACTTCAAACTTCGGATAATTTACTCCAAAACTTATCGGTATACTTGTCGCTTCTAATACTCCTCGGCACACATTTATTGCACCTTGAATTAGATCTACAGATTTAGCTAGTCCTTTAGCTAATACTTCTGTTTTCTTTTCCCATTCTTTTGTTAAGCTTACTTTTCGCTGTGCATCATCCCATTCAGCTTTTAATCCAATACCTACTACTATAGGAATTTCTCCATTTTTATTTAATAGCCATCTTTTGTATCCCTCTTTTGTTGCAATCTTCTGATGCTTTTCAAAAATTCTATATTTTGCGGGCATGTGGTTATGAGAATAGTTTTCTACATCTATTTTTAACTCAAATGCTAATTCCCATTTTATGTCAGGATATGCATTTACCACTATTGTTGCATTCTTATCATTTGAGAAATACCTGCAAGAATGTGCATGAACAAAATATTCGTTGGCAAATACCTTTGGCCAAATATATTGCAGTGGAGCGGGATTCAGATATTCCAAATTTGATCGCACAGAAAAAGTCAAAGAAGATCCCGCTTTTTCTAATGGTTTACTGTACTCCGGAGAACTTACGATTATCTTCTTTTGATGTTTGACTTTTTCTCTAAAGCAGGCTTTATTCTGATATTCTGTTATGTCTATAGTTAAATTTTTATCATGGCTTGGAGCAATGGTTTCATACATGATAGTTTGTGCATCATGTCCATTAAAAACAAAAGAAATATCGACTTTTCGAGAATCAATATACTCTCTGGTATCTTTGTATTTTATATTATCGCGCCCCATTTTATCATCGGTTGCATTAATTTCACCATGCCCTTTAGAAACAATTCTTTGAGCATCTAAGCCACCATTGATAAAAGACTTTTTGACTGCATCGCTTCTTCTTTGTGATAATCCTTGGTTATAATTTTCTTTTCCTATAACACAGGCATATCCATCAATAGTAATTGTAGAATGATCATGTTCCAATAAAAACTGTAAAACATTATTTATTCTAGTCTTTCCCTCCTCATTTATGATAGAACTGTCAATATCAAAAAAAAGGGTCTTTTTAATTGCTTCTTTTGGGTGCGCTACTTTTTCTAACTTTTTACCCTTATCAAAAACTATAGTTTTCTCTATAGTAATTGTTTCAAACTTACAAGGTTCATACCTAACAGCATTTTCATTTGGTTTGCCAACTTTTAAGGGAGTTAAATTTGTTGGAGGTTTAATATCAGGAGATGCTATCTTTTTTTTGATTCGTAAAAATTTGGCATGTTCTATTTGCTGTTTATTATTTACGATGTATTTTCCTGTTGCTGGGTTTTTAACTTTTATGTAAAACTCTTCGGTCTCTTTCATAGGCCTTATTTTTCCATACCATGAAAAGGTATTTGACATAGCAAGGTTTATCTCGCCATCTATAACATCGACACTCGTATAAGTAAATATTAGCGTATCTAATCTAAATACATCCACTATCAAATTCTTATGACCGTTTAATCCTTCTGTTTCAACATTTAAGTATATGGTGTTTCCATACGAAAAGATATGTGTTTTACTTACATCTGCACCATCATTGCTTGTGCACCATTTGCAATTTTTAATTCTTGGTTCGCAATATCCGCTTATTAGAAGTCCACTTTCTCTAGAAATATCTCTTTTACCCGAAAGACTTGCTTCCACATAATATTCAAAAGGACCACAAAGATTTCTTGGAATTTTTACACCGTATTTATTATTGAATGGTAATGTTTTCTGTTTTATTATAGTTTTCGCCTTTCTGTCTTGTAACATCCAGGTTAGATTCTTCTTTTTCTCAGCTTCACTTATACCCTCATCCCATTGACCAACAGCAAACAATACAAATTGGTCAGGATCAATCGTTACTTTTTTATTAGGAATGGATAAACTACTTTTTACAGTTCCCTCACCAGTCCATTTTATTTTTTTTACACCTTTTGCCATAACATTAAAATATTTTTTTTAGTATTATCCTCATTAACTGCGTGTTTTTCTTTTTTCTCCATATTCTTCAATTTGATTATAAGAGTAGGTAATGAATGACTAATACATAATTGCAAAAAGGGTATTGATATTGTTTTTTTCATTTCTTACATATTATATTTATATGGTTATCAATTATATCAAAATAGCCTTTCGCATCCTTATTCTCAAAAAATATAACAAGATGTTTGTCTGTCGTTATAAATACTTCTGGATGATGACTCCAAATACTTTCAGTGGAAACGGTATCAAATTGCTATAAAACTATTTTATAGTTCAATTTTAAATTCACTTCTTAGTATTCTTAAAATTTCTACAAAATCAAATAATTCATCTATTTCAGGATTACTTTTTAAATAACTCTCTGGATTATTATACTCAATTTCATTTTTTATATTACCATTTTTATATTTTAATTTATAACTATACCCGTCTATAATATTTAATTTCCGGATTGACATCGTATATTGATTTCTTTCTTTTTCAATGATTTTCTTTTCCTTTTTATATTGAAAATAGCTTTCGTTTGGCAAAAATTCAATATTCTTAGTTTGAATAGTAAGCCACAATTCTAAATAATTTTTACTGTATTTCAATTCCTTTTTATAAAACCTAAATTTTTCATTATTATGAGTTGGTTCAAACCATTGAATATATTCAGTTTTCCATTCATCATTTTTGGTTTTATATAAAATAAATACAAAACCACTGTTAGTTATCCCTTTATCTTTATAAATTCTTAATTCACATTTATTTTTTAATGTGTCACTCAAGTTTAATAAAGAATCAATGTTTTGTGATCTAGCTTTTAAGCTAAATAGCAATAGAATTATAATTATTAAGTTGTTGTTTTTCATCTTCCTACTCTTAAATTTAAACATTCTAAACCAATATTAATTGTTTCTTTTCCATCTCCCTTACCGTGAGTTTTTCCTATATTTTTTGTTTCAATTCCCGAAGGTGTTACTCTTCCAATTTTAACCTGAGCATTTTTACTGCTATAATTCCAACTATCTAATGCGTATATGTTTATGCCCATAGAACTTGCTGTTCCTTTATCAATAGATGATGTGCCAAAGCCATTTTCTGTGGTTTCACCTCCAAATATTTGATTAGAATTTCTAGGTGTAGATTCCATTAAGTTATGAGTATGAGCTTGGCCTAAGATAGCATACCTTATTCCGTCAACTTTAACCATTGGTTTAGAAATAACTTTTTTTGTTTCTGGATCTATGTCCTCATATGATTCAATCGTAGTTCTTCCATCGATTCCTTCAAGTCCCAAAACCGCTTTAATTTTTGCTGTATCTCTATCTAACACAATATACAATTGTTGCTCAGTCTTATAAGTTAATCTATGTATTTCTTGAAGTTTTAATTGTATTTGCTCGTTGTCAACAGTTACGATAGTACTTAATTTTATTAACTCATCTACTTTCGTTTTATGGTCCTGAATCTCATTCGAATCATCCCAATCATATTTAGCTATCATTCTAATATTTCCATCAAGTTTGCTAAAATTAACAAGAACTGATCCGTCTTTTTTATCGATATATATGTCATTAATATTTTCTCCATCACTATCTTCCATGCCCTTGTAAGTTGGCTGTTTTTTGTACATATCCCTCACATCTACCATAGGATTTATAAGATTGTGAATCATGGGATTTGCATTTTTAAAATTTTGTTCACTGGGTTCTGCCACTTGACCATGTTTTGTGATTTCGATACAATCGGGTGCACCCATCGGGCAGGTAGCTTTACTGTCTTCCAACAATGCTTTCCCTTTATTGGATAAAATCATTTTTTCATAAGAACCACTCCATTTTGTAATTTGTGTTTGGCATGGTAAGTAATCGTTACCAGCCGGTTGCTTCTTACATTTACCAAAGGTGTTTTTCTCTAAAGTTTGTCCAATATCTTTGTCAGTGGCAATTAGCTTTTCCGATCCATCTTTATCATTAGCATAATGTTTTGTTTGTGTTTTTACCTTCAACTTATCTGTTTTAGGTTCTACACTAAACTTGCATTTACAGGTAGCACCCTGTACTACAATGTGTTTTTCACTCATAGGTTGTATTATTATCTGCCTCTAAAAATATCTCCAATCATTTTGAAAATACCATCATCTTTTTTCTTCTCTGTTCCCACATAAAGAGAGTTTGTTTTTAAAATTTGGTTTTCTTTCTCATTTAGATTCGAAACCATAACAGTATATTTTTGAGGTATATCAAGTGCAAGGATACATTCTATAAATAAAGTTTGTATCGAGTAGTTATTAGGGTTCAGAAAATATTTTGCTCTGTAACTACCAACAGTTTCTTGATTTGAGAGTGGCTGTGAAGCAAGTCCTAATTCATATTCAAAATCAGTGTTCATTCTGTTGTCATCTAACACACCTTTCATGTCAATATTTATCAAATCATTCTCATCAAGATATTTGTCTACTTTTTGCTCAATACTAAATATCAAATCATCACTTTTTGCAATAAAAGGGAAATAGGTATAGCCTTTAAAAGTTAATTCTTGGGTATATTCAGTATGGATTCCATTGAAAAAAGCTCTTATAAACCAATCATTGGCAAGCACTAATGATAAAGTTTGGTTGCTTTCTAAATTTTTTTCATAAAGTGCCAAATATTTTTTAGTCTGCTCTCCAGGATAGTCTTGAAGAATTTTAGTTCTTTTTGTCTGCCAACGTTCCTTTATTTCTTTATAATTATGAATATCTATCCATTCTCCTTCTTGGTCAACTACTACCTGCAATGGATATAAAACACTGGATGTTTTTTCCGCTAATTCATTAGCTATTATGTCAGCTTCAATATTATTAATGTATAATTTGGATAATCTATCAATTTCAAAAAAGGAGTATCCATTTTCGTCGGTTGCTAGCCACTTTACACTTACTTCGTATTTTAAGGTATCAACTTGTTCACCATTCTCAACCGTATACATTACGCCATATTTGGTTTTTACTGTTACGTGATGAAAAGGTATTCTGAAACCTTTACCCAAAACTGCTTTTTTAAGAGCTTCTTGTTCGGGTTCCCCATTTGCTTGTAATTTGATTGGTTTTAAAAGTAAAAACTTTAGATGATTGGGTAAATACGCATTTATAACATCCTCATCCGAGACGCAATGTCTATTGTGATAGGTTCTTAAAGTTTGCCATTCAATACCAAGTTCTTCGGAAATACTCTTTATTGTGTCACCTTTTTTTATAGGGTGTTTATCGTGATCATCTTCGTTTCTTTCAGCCACATAAAAACTATTTCCCGCCATGTTTGTTCTTCTAAAGTTTTTTAATAGTAGTATGTTACTAAAAAGTTATCTTATTAATATGCTTAAATAAGTTAGATTGCTTTTTAATTAAATTATAAATATTATCTCACAAACATAAGAGGCTTTTAAGGCTTATGCAATACCCACTTTTAGTGATATTTATATTTTTTTAAATGAAACCATAATCTTCAGTAAGAGATAATCAATACCAACTTTATATTGCGTTAATTTTTGAGTACAATTTTGTTTTATGATATGTAAACTTTTACTTTTACCTCCCTAATTTAATAAAGGACAGTTATGAAAGATTTATTCGAAAAAATCAATGCAGAATTTGAGACATTTAAAACAGAATCTGACTCACTAATTGAGAAAGGTGTGAAAGCAGCAGGAGCAAGAGCTCGTAAATCAACTTTAGAGTTGGAGAAGCTATTAAAAGAGTTCAGAAAAGTTTCTGTGGCAGAATCTAAGAAGTAATATTTTTGGTTAAAAGTAAACCTCGCTTAGACGTTTTAAGCGAGGTTTGTTTTTTATTAATGAGGTTGAAGAACTATTGTTATTCTTCCAATCTATGCTTTGTAATCAATTCTTGATACTGTTTGTATATCCATTCAAACGAATCTTTTCTGTAGTTATGTAAATCGATGGAGTCTTCCAACAAATCACTTAGCTTAATGCCACTGTCAGCATATTCAAAACCATTCATCAATAAGTTATTTGTAATTTTCGGTGCAATTAAAACTTGGAAACCTTTTTCTGAATGTTTTTTTAAGTGGTAAAGAATCGAAGATGTATTTGATAAGCCACCACCTGTGCCTTCAAGGGCAAAGTAATTATAGTGATATTGATACGTTTTTCCACTTCCTCTTTCTACTATCACAGGGGCAATCAAATTCCAAGCGCTATGTTCTTTGTTCTTTTGTATAAATAAATACACAATTATATCGTCTTTTATTTTATCTATCAATTCAATCTCAGGACCTCCTAAAGTTGTTTTTCGATCTTTAAATGTTGCGAGTTCAATTAATCCCGGAACTACCGGTTCTATTGTTTGCTTTTCTTTCTTCCTGTTTAAATTAACTGAAACATTTAGAAAATTATTCTCATTTACTGTATTACTAATTCCATTCAAATTAAGATTGACCATACTTTTTCATTTTTATATTAAAAGGCTATGTGACGTTACATTTTATACCTGTTGTTAACCATTTTTGTTTTTACAACACGGAAAGGAAAATTTTCTTTTAGTAGTTTTTCAATTTCTGCATCAAATTGCCAGTCATCTTCAATATATTGCCAGAATAACTCAAAATAGTCTAATTGTTTTTCATCTCTGAAAATAACTAAGCCTATACATTTCTTTGCTTTAGCATCATATTTATGTGCCATTGTATAGTTACTTAGTGCATTTTGCCAATGAACAGACCTACTGGAGTGCAGTGGGATGAAAACAAAGCCACAGTCAGTTCTTGGTAAGTAAATTCTATAGGGAGTTATCAATTCTTCACTTTCTGACTTTTCAATACTTAGGCTAAGACGCTTTTTAAATTCAATAAGTTCCGATCTGTTCAGTTTCGCAATTTCTTGAATTATTGGATAGTACTCAGTTTGATGGTTTATAAGCTTAATATTTTTGTTGAAATTTTCTATGAGATCTGAAATATTGAATTCTTGAATTTTGATATCATTATTTTTAAGATTATCTATATAACGTGCATCAAAATGATCTGCTTCAGGAGTTTCAAGAAAATGGGCTAAAAAATATTGTTCGGGCAATACTGAACTACTAAGTTTATCAAACCGAAACAAATTTTCTCGAAAATTCAAGTATTCATTTATTTCTGTTGGAGTAATTAAGTATTTGCAAATCCAGTAATAGTCTTCAGAGTGAAATAAATGAATTAGGCTTACATCCTTACTTTCGTAAAATTTTTGGTTCCTCAGCTCTTCGGGGAAATCCTCATTTGTAGAATAAATGATTATTTTTTTGACATTAGTATTCGCTTTTGCTTTTGTAATATCAAGCTTATGTCCTTTCACATTTTCAATAAAAATTTCAGGATACTTTGAAATATATTTTAAAGTAGACTTAATCTGCTTTACAGCTTTATTTTTTATTTTACTATCGAACCATTTTTCGTCACTTGAGGCTCCATTCTCTCTTTCTTTAATTTGGAATATAAAGAACAAATCATCTAGCCAAACAACATTGTCTGCAAACTCTAACTGCTGATTGGTATCAAGTTCTTTAAAGTCATTTTTACTAAAAGTAAACTCTTTAAAAAACACACTTGAATTTATTTTTGAAACTATATTTTCTGAATTTGTTCCTCGCATAAAACTTCTTTTATCTGAATTTAAACAATTAATTTATTAGAAAAGTTTAGTATTGTTTATCCGTTATTATTTGTTTTTATGCCATCATAAAAGTATTCTAAAATGTAATTATCGAACTCATCTAATTTCACATGTTCTTTAATTTTATTTATGCCTATAGCTTTAAAAATTTCAATCACATTGTGTATTGTTAGTTCTTGATTGTAAAAATCTATAACTTTTGAATTGTGAATTTTTTTTGATATCATTCTTGGTAGTCCATACTCTTCAAGTTGAAAAACTACCGTTGGTAAAAAGGCATGAGAAATGTATGAAATAAATTTAGATATGTCATAATTTTTACCTTTAAGTAATTCTTTTTGTAGCGTATTAACATCCTTTAAAAGAGAGGCAAATTTGAAAGTTACATTTTTTTCAAGTTTGAAAAATTCATCAATACTTACATCATGAGGTTCTAAATCTTTTAATAATTCAGGGATTGTTTTGAACCAATTATTACGTAAAATTTTAATAAATTCAACAAATGTGCTGTTTTTTACTTCCCAATTTCCAGGTTGTAAATTAATTATTTTATATAATGATTTATCCCATTGACTGCGCGTTGTAGAATTTAAGTAAGAGAGACCGTTCCAACTTTCAGGGTTAACTGACATATCAATTGCAATTGATTTAATTAATTCTGAATTACTAGATTGGAATACCGAGGCATCTTTTAATTTATTGTAAACTTCAACGCCTAATATTACACCCATCTCATCTTGGTAAAGAATTAATTTTGCAACTTGTTCCTTTGTTAATAATTTATCATATTTTTTATTATCTAAATCACCCAATATTTCTTCTGGAAATTCAATATTTAAAGCAGTTTGAGTATTTAATGGCGGTTTATCTAGTATATATATTTTACCTATAAAATGCTGAAACATTCTACCGCCTCGCCCAATAATGTTTCTATAGGTAAAATCATTCAAGTTTGAATTACCATTTTTATTCATCCAAATTATTACATTTTCTGCCGATGTATTAACACCTTCTATAATTGAAGAGGTTGAAATAATATTGCTAATACCTTCTTTATCTTCAAACAGTTTAACTTGAATTTGGCTCAAAGAACGATGTAACCTACCATTATGTATTCCAGTTCCTCTTTTTATAAGATTTGTCAAACTCCAGTTATAATCATAATTTTTACCTAACCAATTTGCAAATTGGTCCAATAGAATACTGTTTTTTTCTTTAAAACTAGATAAAATCAGATTAGATACATTTTCAATATTTGTATATGTACCTGCGTATATTAATGATTTTGTAGGTTTTTTATTTAAAATTTCTATTAAAATGTTACTTTTTAATTCTATATTTTTATTTATTTCTTTGTAAAGTTCGTATTTTTCTAAGAAGACAGTATTGAAGTCTAATTGAATGAACTCCATATCCGCAGTAAAAGGATTATCCTCTAAAGTTGATATGTTTGGAGCTAAGAAATATTTTTGTTTAGACTTGCTACCAATCTTAATAATCGCTTTAACTAAACTTGGTGATCTCACTTTATCAAATAAACTACTTGCTTTATAAAATTCATCAATAATCATTATGTCAAAGTATTCAAGTTTTTCTAAATAATTTATAGCCCTTTCTTGCGGAAAAATAAAAATATTTTTTTCTGCTGGCTCTACTTCAGTGGTTGTAATAATTTTATATTCATGTGCGAATTTTTTATATAGTCTTCTTCTGGTTTCATCGGTCAATGCAATTGTTGGAACAATAATTATTACATTTTTGGGTTTTCTAATTTTTATAAAAGCGTCTATAACAAAACTTTTACCAAAACTTGTGGGTGCACTTACTGCAATATTTCTACCTTCTAAAAGCTTTTTTAATAGAAAGGATTGTTCACGATGCAATGTTACAGGTTTTTCTTCTCCAATATTTACTTTAAAAATTTCATAAATATACCTTTCTTCCCAATTAGAAGTTTCTTGCTGTAGATATGGAAACAATCCAGTTTCCCTAATTAAATGATTTACTAAAGGAGTATACTCTAATTTTTCAGTTTTATGAAAATCCAGCAGCTTAATTAATTCTTCCCTAGCTTCATTATCTTTATCAGAAATTAGCAATTCGTTTATTTTGTGACAATTATCAAATATAATATCTTCCATAACTAATTTCTATATACTTGTGCTTTCTCAATAAATTTATCAACAATCGGTTTTTTTTCAGGAACTGGGAAAAGAATTATATGAAACTTTATTTCAGAATATAAATCAACATCATTGCATTTATGTATTTGTCTTTTAAAGTACTCGATAGCCCTCTCTTTATGATGAGTTACTATTTGTGTTTTATATTCTTCTGTTAAATGACTTGTTCCATTTGTAATACTACATTCATATAGTAATAGAATTGGAATGTTTAAAATTGGCTTTATTGAATCTATTGATTGTTCTTGTGAAAGGGATTGTACAATTTTTGCTCTTAACTCTGTTGAAATTTCATCAAAATCATTTATATCCGAAAGATTAGTAATTAATTTATTTTCTTTCTTAATTTTCCTTAGAGTTAAGGAATCCTTTACAGAATCAATGATTACATCTAATCTTGCATTTTCAATAGAGTTATAAAATTTAGATTCGCCAAACCATAATGAAAATGAATTTTCATTTTCAATTACTATATGAACACTATCAGCACCTTTGGCATTATCTTGTGTATTTTGTTTATAGAAGATTTTTGGGACTATCGGTAAGGCATAATAGTATTTCTTCATTATACCATAAAGTAAAATTTCAGATATTTCACTTCCTCTTCCAATATCATTTTCACTTTCTGAAAGTCTTAAATTAATAGCAGCTTCCGTCAACAATGAATCTTCACCTTCAAGAGCCAATGCTTGTCTTTCTCTATAACTTAAAGCGGTTTCTTTTATATTATTCCAAATGAATTTGTGAAATTTACTATGATGCCAAAAACCATCTTCAAATGTATTAATTAAGCTAAAAACTCTTTTATTTTCAATTGGCGTTAGCGTGGAATCACCAGTAATTACAGAAAAAGCATCATCAATTAAAATTTCAAAATTTATCATATTGTATTTTTATTTCCAAAGTTTTGTATAAAGTCATCAAAATATTCTTATTTGATATTAAACATACAACATATCTTTTATTTCCTTTTACGGTTTCCCATAATGAGCTATTTTTTAAGTAGTAAATTAATTATTTGATAAATAACATAATATAATTTAGATACTTTTTTTATTTTGTTATAGCATTACTTATTTTTAAATATGTGTTTACTCCTTATATGTTATTCTTCTAATCTTTGAAGTATTTCTTTACGTTCCGTATCACTATGTAGGAAGAATTTTTTGTAATGTAAAAAATTTGGATCAACGGTTTTACTAAAGAGTTTTGACCAAATGCTATAAGTCGACAGTTCGAATCCTACTGAATTGAAATCCAAATCGTATACTTCTTTATATGATATATGTTTGTTTGAAGGAAAACCTAAATACTCCTTATTAAATTCTGAAGTGCCAAAATATGTTATCAAAGCTGCCTCAAGGATTGTTATTTGCTGGTCTAGACTAATTGGAGTAGACTCTATTTTTACTTGATGTTCAAGATCAATATGCATTTGATCAGGATTATAGAAAGAACGTGGATCAAAGACTGTCATGAGGGTTGGTTCAAAAGTCAGGCTTAAAAACCATATCTCATAGTCAGGATATTTATTCTGAGTGTCAAAATAGATTTTCTGTGCTTTTTCATGTGATTGCAGACGATCTATAGTTATCCTGCTTCCATTTTTTCCAAAGGCTTGTCCTACATACAATACTTCTAAATTTGCTTCATCATGATAGACATCATTTTGGGCTGAAAAATGTTTAAAAAGCAAATTTGTTTTTCCTTCAGAATGAAATGATTTATTATCTGAATAAGCATGAAAATAATTATAAGGATAGGGGCAATCTACTTCTTTGATTTGTTGATCAGCTCTATTTAATGTAGAAACAAATATATCTTTACGTATTCCATTTAAGTTGGTATAAAAGTTCAATTTTATATTCTCCGTTGTAATTAATGAATTAGACATATCTAAAAGTATTTTAGGTGATCTGCAAATTAGATATATATGTAAGGGGAGCTTTCTTAGTTCTGTTGTTATTTCTGAATCAGTAAATGTATCTTGTTGCTTAAGAGAGAGATGTCTAGCATTAAGACTAATTAAATTTTCTAAATTGCGGTTAGCTGACATTATAGTTAATGTTAAAATTTTTCTAATAAATAAAATTCTATTTTTTAATCCAGACGAATATTCCTAAAAAAAAAGATGCCTAAGCATCTTTCTATTTTTCATTAAATATATTGCTATCAAAAAAGTCTTTAAGAGTTATTCCAAGAACTTTGCAGACTCTACTAACAGAATAAATACTCATACCTCTATCAATTTCAAGTTTCTCCCATGCTTGAAAATTTTGTCTATCTATCTCAACATCTTTTGATAGGTCAGATTTATTTTGACTGGATTTTTCTCGTAACTCTTTAAGCCTTAATTTAATCTGATCTCGCAATATTATGTCTTCTACTCTTAATTTACCCATACAGCAAGTTTCTTTTTTTTGATGATTTTTATGTAATGCATTTGCATTACATAAATTTTTTCTATACTTTTGAATAGAATTGTTAAATTTGCGATACTTCATTTAAAAATATTTGAAGCATTCGCTTTGAATCTTGCATTAAAAAACTGGAAATTTTTGAGCGCGCAAGACGATAAGTGTGAATGTTCACGCCATATTTATATTGGCGTGGGCTCACTTATTTGCGCGCAGGTCTCCAGTACCTTTAATGCATAGTAAGCTGAGAACACCCCACGCCTCTATATTTTTTATAGACTATTCTCCGCTTTCATTCATCGCGTATAACTTCCTTAATTTCAAAGTCTCGCAATTAGCTATTGTTTAACCAATACTAAATTTGTGTGCTTATGATATAAAAAACTCTTGGTTTGTTTTTTGATGCCTGCTCTGTCTTTTTTAATTTTTGAGTTAGTAACTGTACAGTTGCAGGCAATTAAAAAAGGAATGGATGTAGTGATTTAATGTAATGTTAAATCTAAACTGCACAAAAAAAAGACCCTCTACCCACAGTTTGCAACAAGAGTAGAGAGTCATAATTAAAAAACTTCTGTTTATTAATCTTATCCAAAATTATGAAAAATTTTTCATTTTGCAAGGGTCGAGAGGTTCTGTGGTATGCGTTTATTTCAACAATGTATCTAACCTGCCCAGACACCTTTGCTAAACCCACAACAAAATATTCCCCCACACAGCAGCAGTTGCAAATTAGCGGTACTATCACTGATGGTATCGGTGCTTTGCCTGGAGTCACTGTAGGAATAAAGGGATCTACAATATCAACCATTACTGATCTAAGTGGTAAATACACAATCAATGCTACCAATACAGATATACTGGTCTTCTCTTATATAGGGTATAAAACGGTGGAAATTCCGATTGGTTCACAATCTATTATCAATCTGGAAATGAAGGAAGATGCAACCGACCTTCAGGAAGTAACTATCAATGCTGGTTATTACTCTGTAAAAGATAGCGAGCGTACTGGAAGTATTACTAAAATAACTTCAAAAGATATCGAAAAGCAGCCTGTAACTAATGTTCTTGCTACCATGCAAGGTCGTATGGCAGGTGTTAATATAACTCAAAATACTGGAATGCCGGGTGGAGGTTTTGATATTGAAATCCGTGGACAAAATAGTTTGAGACTTGATGGTAACAGTCCCCTGTATATCATTGATGGTGTTCCTTACTCTTCACAGGAGATTGGCAGTTCTTATACATCAGGTAATATGCCTGCGCAAAATAGTCCGCTTAATAGTATTAATCCGGGGAATATTTCTAACATCGAAGTTCTAAAAGATGCCGATGCTACAGCTATTTATGGTTCACGCGGTGCAAACGGTGTTGTTCTTATTACCACAAAAAAAGGAAGAGAAGGCAAAACATCATTTAGTACGAACTATTCAAACGGATACGGACAGGTAGCACATTTTATCGATCTTATGGATACTCCACAGTATTTAGCAATGCGAAGAGAAGCTTTTGCTAATGATGGCATTACAGACTATCCAGCGGAGGCTTATGATGTTAATGGGACTTGGAATCAGGATAGGAACACCAACTGGCAGAAACAGCTTATAGGTGGTACAGCCAGTTACACGAATATTCAGTCCTCACTATCGGGTGGCTCAGCCCAAACACAGTTTTTATTGAGTGGAAATTACAATAAAGAAACTACAGTATATCCCGGAGATTTTGATTACATCAAAGCCAATGGACATTTTAATCTAAACCATGAATCATTAGACCAAAAGTTCAAAGTTACTTTTACTACAGGCTATACGGCGCAATTTAATAACCTACCCTCAGTAGATCTCACACGTGATGCAATTACTTTAGTACCTAATGCTCCATCACTTTATGATTCCGCTGGAAAACTAAATTGGGAGAACAATACATTTGAAAATCCTCTGGCAAAACTTGAAGGGAAAATAAAAGGACAAACGTATGACTTTCTGGCTAATATTCTGCTCTCATATGATTTAGGAATGGGCTTTACCGCAAAGACCAGCCTTGGTTATACAGACCTTCGCCAAAGTCAGATGAATTTACTTCCTTCTACGACCTACAATCCAGCATATGGACTTGGAAGCGAAGTTTCTGCCGTATTTTCAAATACAGTTAATCGTAATTCGTGGATTGCAGAACCACAACTGGGATGGGGTTATACAATTGGTAAAGGAAAAATTGAAGTGCTAGCCGGAGCGACTTTCCAACAACAAAAAAGCAATCAGTTAGTTAGCGCCGCAGAAGGCTTTGCCAGTAATAGCCTGATTGAAAATCCTGCTTCAGCAGCAAACTACCTTATTTTAAATAGTGACGAGACATTGTACAAGTATCAGGCATTTTTTGGGCGTGTAAATCTGAATTGGCAAGGAAAGTACATTTTAAATCTTACAGGTCGAAGGGATGGATCGAGCCGCTTCGGACCCGGTCGGCAATTTGCTACATTCGGAGCAGTTGGTGCAGCATGGCTTTTTGGAGACGAAAGTTTCATAAAGCAAAATATAAATTTCTTAAGCTTTGGAAAATTACGGACTAGTTATGGAACCACTGGTAATGATCAGATTGGCGATTATCAATATTTGGATACCTATAGTACTTCGGGATACACTTATCAGGGGGTTAGCGGCTTGCAGCCAACCCGCCTTTATAATCCGAATTTTGGATGGGAAACCAATCGAAAATTAGAAGCTGCTCTGGAGATGGGATTTTTGAATGACCGAATATCCACTACAATAGCATGGTATCGCAATCGCTCTTCAAGTCAATTGGTAGGAATACCATTGCCGGGAACAACTGGATTCGCAGAGTTACGAGCCAATTTGGATGCCGAAGTTCAAAATAGTGGAATGGAATTTAGCCTTCGTACCGTAAATGTACAGGGCAAAGATTTTAGTTGGATTAGTAATTTTAATATTACCAGTGCCAAAAGCGAACTACTGTCCTTTCCTGGTTTGGAAGGCTCATCCTATAAAAACCAATACGTAATTGGTCAACCCATTAATATCGTAAAGGTGTATCATTATACAGGACTTAATCAAACCACAGGTTCTTATCAATTTGAAGATTATAACAACGATGGGAATTTATCAGCAGCAGATGATAAAAAGATTATTAAAAATCTTAGCCCAAAGTTTTATGGCGGATTTCAAAATCAAATACGATATGGAAATGTGCAATTAGATTTTATGTTTCAGTTTGTGAAGCAGCAGAATTTTAATGAAAATTTCAGAACATCGATGCCGGGTACTATGGTCAACCAACCCGAAGCTGTCATTAATCATTGGCAAAAAACGGGGGATGAAGGTCCTTATCAATCTTATAGTAATAATAATGCTGAGAAAAGAGCTGCAAGTATAAGGTACTCTCAAAGCGATGCAGCAATAAGCGATGCCTCTTTTATCCGTTTAAAGAATGTGTCAATCTCTTTCGATTTACCTCGAGACTGGACTAAGAAATTCTTCTGTAAGATTAGTCTGCAAGCGCAGAACTTACTAACCATAACGCCTTATAAAGGTATTGACCCTGAGTTTCGATCATCTGGATATTTACCGCCATTGCGTATTATCACAACAAGTCTGCAAGTTACTTTTTAACCTCAAAAAACAACCTTATGAAAAATAGTAAATTATTCCAAGGTCTTAGGCATCACCAAAATTATAATGTTAGAGCCATATTCTTATTCGTAATATGGAGTATACTTTCTTGTTTTATAACAGGATGCGACAATTTTGTTGATGTAGATTTGCCTTCTTCACAACTAACTGCTGAAGATGTATTTGAAGATAAAGCTACAGCAAATGCAGCAATGGTTGACATATATACTAAAATTCGCGAAAACGGCTTACTTACTGGAGGGCCATCAGGTATTTCAAGTCAGCTTGGGCTTTATACAGATGAACTTACCTTTTATGGTGTATCTGGTAGCGGTCAGGCTAATTTCTATAATAACTCGCTCTTGGCTTCCGATACAGAAATTTCAGAATTATGGACAAGCAGTTACAATCAAATCTATTCCGCTAATGCAATCATTGAAGGAGTTAATGCATCTAATGCACTCCAAGCAAAAGATAAAGATCAATTGATGGGAGAAGCATTGTTTGTTCGGGGGTTAATTCATTTTTATCTCACTAATGTTTTCGGAAATATTCCTTACATCATAACAACAGATTACAAGCAAAATAGTATTGTTCATCGAATGCCTGAGAATGAAGTATATGATTTAATCAAAAAAGACTTGGAACAGGCAAGTAAATTGTTACCGGAAGAATATACAGGCACAGAGCGGGTTCGTCCTAACAAATGGACTTCACAGGCTTTATTGGCACGAATATGTCTCTATTTACAACAATGGGATGAAGCTTCAGATGCTTCTTCTTCTGTATTGAACCAGACAGGTTTGTATGTATGGCCTACAGATCTTAGTTCAGTATTTCTTAAAGGAAGTTCCGCAACCATATGGCAATTGATGCCGGCAATTGATGGTATGAATACACATGAGGCAGAAACATTTGTTTTTACACAAGGTCCACCATCATCATTAGCAATCAACGATGAACTAGTCAAAGTTTTTACTACTCAGGATTTACGTAAGGATAATTGGTTAAAAGCAGTCACTGATGGTACAAGTATATGGTATCATGCAAATAAGTATAAGGAACAGACTAATACGGGTTCTTCAGTTGAGTATTCAATTGTGCTGAGGACAGCCGAACAATACCTCATAAGAGCTGAGGCACGTGCGCATCAGGGTGATATTATTGGGGCAAAAGAAGATTTGGATAAAACAAGAAACTTAGCAGGGTTAAATAAAACTTCTGCTACTACCGCAGAAGAAATTATAACAGAGGTATTGTTAGAACGCCGTTTGGAGTTTTTTACCGAATTAGGACATCGCTTTTTCGATTTAAAAAGAACTGGTCGGTTAGATACCACATTATCATCAGTGAAACCGCAATGGGGAACAACAGACCGTTTATTACCAATTCCTGAATCGGAACTATTACTCAATCCAAATTTAGCTCCCCAAAATGCAGGATATTAATCAAATATGCATGTCAGATACATTGAAAAGACACAAAAACTTTTTAAGGTTTTTTATATGCTTTATAGTTTTGGTAATGGCTACTACTTCTTGGGGGCAGGAAATACCAAAACGTGCATTGAGCAAAGCCGATTATCATCTTTGGAGCAAAATCCTGACAAGAAAATTATCAAATAACGGTCTATGGGTAAGTTATCTATTGATGTATGAATCTAAGAAAGATAGCTTGTTTGTAAAAAGTACTAAAGGCAACATCACATACAATTTTCCCAGTGCGAAAGATGGAACTTTTAACGGTGAGTCAGAGTTTGCATGTATTGCAAATGATACACTTACTGTTACTAATCTAAAGAAGGGTACACTAACAAAAATAGCAAATGTTCAAGATTTTTCATTTTCTGGAAACAACCGGTTTTTGTTAATGCTGCTAAAACAATCCAATGATAAATACCTACTTGTTGTTCAGGATCTAAATGGAGAAAAGAAGTTTGAAATACCCAATGTAAGCCAGTGGCGTCTTGAACCCAATCGCAACGGTGTACTCTATTGTAAAGAGTCCTTAGTGGGTAATGAAATTGCCTATCTTACTTTGGGACCTAAGGTGGAAAACCATCATATACTATCTGACACTAAAGGAAAATTTCAGAATTTGAACTGGCGTGGTACTACAATTGCTTTTGTACAAAATATCGAAGAAGCTCCTCAACTTTTTAGTTACAATGTAGTAAGCGGTAGACTACATTGTTTTGATTCACGTAAACAGCATAATTTTCCAGAAGATATGAAAATTTCAAATGAGACGTATCAATCCCTTACAATATCGGATGATGGAGATTGTATTTTTTTCTGGATAAAAGAAGATATAAAACACCATCCAAATATTGATTCCAAGGCTGTACAAGTTTGGAATACTACCGATAAACTCCTCTTTGATCACAAAAAGTATGTTGGACAATATACACTTATGGATAAAATGGCAGTCTGGTTCGTGAAAAGCAACCGATTTGTGCAAATTACCGACAGGGAAATTCCAAAAGGATTTCTCAGTAGCGATTATAAAAATGCATTTATTTATGATCCTATAGCTTATGAACCTCAAAGTAATTTTGATGGTCCTTTTGATTTGTATATTGTAAATCTACAATTAGGAAAAAGAAAACGAATTCTAGAAAAATACTCTGGCGATAATCTAACAATTCCTTCCCCTGATGGAAAATATTTAGCCTATCCAAAAGAAGGGAACTGGTGGATATATGATATAAATACTGACACACATGCCAACATCACTGCTTCAATACCGCTGTCTTTTTTTCGACAGGATCAGGATAAACCCATTGAAGCAACTCCTTATGGAAATGCTGGGTGGACGGTACAGGACAATTGTATTGTCCTGTACGATCAGTATGATTTATGGCAAATATCAGTGGATGGTAAAATTAAAAAGCGCCTTACAAGAGGTAGAGAAATAGAAAGAACCTACCGAATTAAAAACCTAAAACAAGCCCCAATTTACCCAGAACATGAAATTGAAACTAAGGGTATATCCCTGCAATTAGAAAAAGGACTTCTACTTGATGCTGCGGATAAAAATTCAGGAGCATCCGGATTCTTTAAGTGGACTTTTAAAACCGGAGAAAAAGAATTGGTATGGGAATCAAAAAGGATTAATCAGATTGCCAAAGCTCTCAATAGTGATAGTTATATTTATGTAGAACAGAGTTATGAAGTAGCTCCAACACTTATGTCTTACCAGAAGTCATCGGAAAAAGTTTTCCAAACGAACAACCAGCAAAAGTATTTTTATTGGGGTAAAACCGAGCCTATTCGCTTTATTGTTGGAGGTGAAAAATTATCAGGTATTTTATATTTTCCAGCTGGATATCAAGAAGGGATTAAGTACCCAATGGTGGTGCATATATACGAAAGACAGTTTCAATACTTTAATAATTATGTGAATCCTACTTCTTATACCAGTGATGGTTTCAATATTACAAATCTTACCACACAAGGCTATTTTGTCTTTCTCCCCGATATGGTTTTTGAAAAAGGGAACGTAGGTCAGTCGGCAACCCAATGCGTCTTATCAGCAGTTGATGCAGTTATTGCGAGAGGTTTTGTTGATCAAAAAAAGATTGGATTAATTGGGCATTCATTTGGAGGATATCAGACGGATCTGATTATAACACAGACAGACCGGTTTGCAGCAGCCGTTTCTGGCGCTGCATGGACTGACCTTGTAAGTAGTTATCTCTACGTAGGAAGCACTTTTAGCAGACCTGATTTTTATCGTGCTGAACACGATCAATTGCGCATTGGTAAATCGCTATTCGAAGATATGGATAGCTATTTGAACAATTCACCAGTTTTAAAAGCAGCTAACGTTAAGACCCCTTTACTTGGATGGACAGGTGAGCAGGACAGGCATATACATTACCTTCAAAGTATGGAGTTTTATTTGGCTCTGCGAAGGCTTAATAGATCTCATATCCTACTGGTTTATCCTGAAGAAGGTCACAGTTTATCAAAGCGAGAAAATCAAAAAGATCTCAACGAACGTATTGAACAATGGTTTGGTTATTACTTAAAGAATGACCAACCAAAAGATTGGATGGAAAATGGATTTCAATAAAAAGCTTTCCTAGACTAATAAAAAATGATGCCGTCTAATTAATAGACGGCATCAAAATTTACACCAAAGTCTCAACTATTGTACGTTCCTTTTTAGAGGAGTTAGACATGTTGAAATCGGTTTGGCGTAAAGTTGCTCACCATCCGGAGTTGTACAGTCAAAATTTCCTGAATTGGAACATACTTGTACTCTCTCACAAGGGTTCGGACCAGAAACATGTTTCCATCCCATAATTGGTGCCAATTCTTCGCTACTTTTATCCATAGCGTTAGTACTCATAGCACTAGTCAATCCAAGTGCTACTACTGCCATTGGCAATACGAATTTTAAAAAATTAGTTTTCATAATAATAAAATTTATAGTTAATGATCTACTCTTTTTTACAGGTTTTCGATCAGATCCCTGCTATTGGCCAATAGATTTTTAATACAGTTCATTTATTTTTTATACTTAGAAATAATTTTTTTATCCAGGTCACAACGAACAATATGGTTACCTATCAAGGCAAACAATTTATTGTCATACACAACAAAATTTCTCACTTTTTTGCCCTCTATATCATAGATGCAAAAACTGAACAGATATCGATTACCAATGATATCATAAACATCTATTATGCTGGCACTTTTCCACATATCATCTTCTTCATATCGTCCTGGAATTGCTGAATTGACATACAAAAGGTCATTATAAACGGCACTACTTTTATTAACGAATAAAGGCGGTTTTGCAAATTTTCGTTGACGGTGTTTCTCAACTTTTACAATATTCAGTTTTGCGCGTGTTATAGTATCAATGGTGTTTCCTCTAAAATCAATTTTTAAATCATTATCTGCAACTGTAAATTGATTGCGGTAGGCATAGAGGAAAATAATTCTTTTGAGACCGGTGCTATACAGTAGCTGACCGTCTGTATCAAATACACCATCAAATTGTTTTTCTAGAACTTGAGGATTTAAAATTGTTTGTGTAGTATCCACTAAATTAATTACACCCAAAATACTTTCGCCATTTATTGAGGAATGGGTTCGTACTGCAATTGCAGTAGAATCGATTGCCTCTGCCGTTGTAAAATACTCTCCTCCCTTTTTTCTAATTTTGGCTTTCCAATCTTTTATATTACCTCTATAAATACATGGTATTCTTCCATCCACCACAAAGAAATATGGTGCTTGTACTATAATATTTACTGCTTGAAAAGGAAGATCTTTTCGGTCAAGATCGATAACTTTTTTTTGGGTTTGATGTAGTTCTCGGTCCAGTACAGTAATCAATAAAGGAGCTGTAGTATTTCCTAAGTATATATTATGATTGTCAACTCCTGCTATATAGTAAGAATTAAGTTTAAGATTGGTGCTATTAGTTGTCTGAATCGGCGTATGAGGAAAACGTCTGGTTAATTTATTATGGTAATGGATGATATTCTCAGACATTAAGAATAAGATAATTATTATAGCGATACTACAAAATGTAGTAATGAAAAATATTGAAAAAAGTGTTTTTGATTTTACTTTATCTTTTACTGATTCATCCTTGCAGTAATATAGGATTATTGCCAATATTGCCATTGCGATAAAAATGCAATTGAAAATTAAATGTTGTGTCCAATTCAATTTTTCGAGAACACCTCCACAAGAACAAGGTACAAAAGCTGTATAATGAAGTACTATGAAAATATAAGCAGTGAACATAACCATTAAACCATATGATGCGAACAGTCCAATAAAACGAAATTTAGGAATAATAAGCAACACGCAAATTATGAGTTCTATAATGGGTACAAGTAGAGAAATCCAGTCGGAAAATGCACTCAATAAGGGTGACTGTCCTAATTGTACACGGAAGTTCTCAAAATCAAATAATTTACTTGAGGCGGCGTACACAAATAAAAAGACATATAACATACAAATTACATCTAGAATGATTCTCTTGATATTCCTATTCAATCTCATAACATTTGAGTATTTAATTTAAAACGAATACAGTTATAGGGTATGTAAAAGCGCATAACCTTTATTAGAATTTTATTTGCTAGCGTGCTACTTTATGAGTAAAGATTTTTACATGCTTTTGGTACTGGTTTCAATTTCTGTAAGGTGTAAAATGTTAAGTGTTTGGGATTTGGGTAAGTAAGTTGAAATCGAACCAGGAACAAAGTTATGGTAGTTTGTTTTACAACGTGTTGCGAAAATCCCGCCAATGTACCCCAAAAATTATAGAAAATCCCGCCATTTTACTATCGAAAACAAAAACAGTATTTCTTTTCTTACAAAACAAACTATGCAAAACAAAAAATGCCACTCAATAGTTACTATTGAATGGCATTACTTCATTTTGAATTAAATAGCTTTGATTTACTTACTAGGTTCACTCAGATTAGTAAGCTTTTCACTGAATTCTATCAGACCTGCTTTTTGAAGGCATTCACCTGCAAGTAGTTTTAATTCTTGCAGATTTTCATCAGAAAGGCTCTTTAAAAGAATCGATGTTTTTTCACTGTCTTTAACAGATAATCCACGTTCAATAACGTGAGTTAATAACAATACATTCTTTCGTGAAATTTTTAAATCAATTTTCACCACTTCATTCATACCAGGGATACTAAGCACAGTATCTAAAATCTTGGCTGCATCATTTGTTGTCATAATCTTCACGTTTTAAGTTAATAATCTTTTCTACAAAGGTATAAAGCCATTGTCAAAGTATCATGGGCATAATATACCCATGATAGGTTGGATTCATTTAGCTTATCTAACTTCGCATTTGAAATGGAGAAAGAGAGTAAAAAAAATATAAAAGGTTTCACTCACTAAGTTGATTAGAATTACATAAAACCATAAGGGGTATAAAGTGGAATTTTAAGGCTGCTTTTTTAAGAAATATTGTTTCAAAAACGAATTCAATTCAAGCGGTCTTTGAACTGTTTTTATTCCTGAAAATAACAATAAAAACCTTCCCGAAAATAGTCAGGATCTTATTGTTTTTAAAAGAAGTTATCTCTTTGAAAGAGCATGTCTTTTTTAATGAGAAAAGTGAATTTGATTTGGCTCCGCTGTTCAGTAATTAGAACAGAGAAAAATTGTCGACAGCATGCACTTTCCTTGAGTCTTGAAAGTAGAACTAAAAATAATTTTCTCAGAAGCTGCAAATATTTATTGCGTCAGCTAGAGCCGAATTGAATGACGAAAATAGGACTATGAATACAAAATTTCCAAAAAGTGCTTATAAATGAAAAATTTGAGTTTTGAACATTTTATAAATATTTGGAATGTCTAAAAAACATTTAAAGTAGAAGAAAGATTGCCACGTTCCTGCAATCGGCCAGATGTCCGGTTGTTAAACAACCGATTCTGGCTGCTCTATACTCGGGACTCGTTCGCAGTGGTACTGAAAGGATAAAAAGAGTTTGATAATGATGAAAATGAAAGATGATGGAAAGAGAAAATTCAAACAGGACACGTATTGTGGGCTTGCGATTTACGCCCGAAGAGTATTTGAAAATTGAGCGTAAATGGAAAGCCAGTAGCTCCCGTAAGCTAAGTGACTACATTCGCAACCACCTATTCAATAAGCCTATTACGACCAATTATCGTAACAAATCTCTTGACGAATTTATGCTTGAGATTATACGACTCAGAGGTGAGTTAAGTGCATTAGGGAACAACTTCAACCAAGTAGTAAAAAAGCTCCATACCCTTGACAAAATTCCAGAATTTAAAGTCTGGATTATCAGTTCAGAACAAGATAAAAAAAAGCTCTTGGACAAAGTGGAAGAAATCAAAGAATACATCCAAAAATTTTCAGCAAGATGGTTGCTATCATAAAGACAGGACATTCGATACATAACATTTTTAACTATAACGAAAACAAAGTAAAACAGGGTGTAGCAGCATGTATCGGTGAAGGGAATTATCCTATGGATGTGGATAAAATGAGTGGTACTATGAAGGTGAACAGGTTCTTAAAACAAGCAGCTTTGAATGATAATGTAAAGCGAAACAGTGTTCATATTTCACTGAATTTTCATCCATCAGAAAATTATTCCAAAGAAAAATTGATGGATATTGCCCATACATATATGGATAAAATTGGTTTTGGAGAACAACCTTATTTGGTATACCAGCATCACGATTCGGGACATCCACACATTCATTTGGTCTCCATAAAAGTACGGGCTGATGGTAGTCGGATTGACACGCATAATATAGGTAGAAATCAATCTGAAACGGCAAGAAAAGAAATTGAAAAATCCTTTGGTCTTGTAATAGCTGAAGGACGTAGAAAAAATCAGAATATAGAAATCCAGCCTATTGTTATGGGTAAAGTCAGATACGGAAGAATCCAGTCGAAAAAAGCAATTTCAAATGTGTTGTCCGAGGTACTTTCGTCTTATAAATATGGTAGTCTTGCTGAACTCAATGCTATCTTAAAGCAATATAATGTTTTGGCAGACCGGGGAAATGAAAATTCAAGGATATTTAAAACTAAAGGATTGGTGTATCGGATACTGGATGAAAATGGAAAACCTATGGGAGTACCCATAAAGGCTAGTGACTTTTACGACAAACCAACTCTAAAATTTTTAGAAGACAAATTCACATCAAAATCTACTGATAAAATTTCGGATAAAAGCAGAATAAAAAATGCTATTGACAAGGCATTTTTAAGGACAAAAATGTCACTAACTGAATTGGTAGGACTATTGGAAAAAGACGGTATCAATACTGTTTTTAGAAAAAATGCAGAAGGATTACTTTATGGAATTACTTATGTAGACCACACTACCAAGTGTGTTTTTAATGGCAGTGTACTTGGAAAAGAGTACAGTGCTAAAGCGATACAGGAACGTTGCGAAGCATCTGCATTAGTGGGACAAAAAGTATTGTTTTTTGGTACTGAAAAAATAGATGACAATATATTTCAAAAGGCAGTATCAGATGGTAATAAGACTCCTTTAAGTGATGCTTTTGAAAATAATAAACCTGCTGAATTAAATATGAATCTGGGACAACTTCTCGATTTGTTAACCCAATCTGAGCATGCCGCCAATTATGTTCCAAACCAGCTTAAGGGAAAACGAAAAAAGAAAAAAAGAAGAGGACAATCTGATAATCAATAAAAATTGAAATCATGGCAATGCAGACAGGAGAAAATGAACAGGCGCTACGAAAGATCTTGGATATGACAAGACTCATCAGTATCATTATTTTAAGTATTCACTTTTATTATTATTGTTATGCCGCTTTTAAGGATTGGCATCTTGTTAGTGCCTTTAGTGATAAAATTCTGGGCAATGTATACAACACTGGGTTGTTTAGTAATTTTCATAAGTCCAAGCTATTTGCCTTAGGATTTTTACTGATTTCACTCATTGGAGCTAAAGGACGTAAGGACGAAAAACTCAATTATAAAACGGCTTTTGCCTATATAATTACAGGGCTGTTGGTTTTTTTCATAAGCTATCTTTCTTTGCTATTAAAAATAAAAATCGTACAAGCTGCTACAATCTATATGAGCTTGACTGTAATTGGATTCCTCTTGATACTTTCAGGTGGTACTTTACTATCCCGAATTATAAAAAACAGACTTAACCAGAAGGATATTTTCAATAAAGAAAACGAGACCTTTCCTCAGGAAGAACGGCTTCTTGAAAATGAATATTCTATTAATCTGCCGGCTCGCTATCATTTAAAAGATAAAGTACGAAACAGCTGGATAAATATTATTAATCCCTTCAGAGCACTGATGGTTCTGGGCACTCCCGGCTCCGGTAAATCTTACTTTGTAATTAGGCACGTGATCACTCAGCATATCAAAAAAGGATTCAGCATGTTTGTGTATGATTTTAAGTATGATGACTTATCCAAAATAGTCTATAATACTTTTGAAAAATATAAGCATGTTTATAAGGTACTGCCTAAATGTTATTTTATAAATTTCGATAAAATCATGCACCGTTGTAATCCCTTAGACCCTCAGAGTATGGAAGATATTACCGATGCTTCTGAGTCTGCCCGTACGATCTTAATGGGACTGAACAGAGAATGGATCAAACGGCAAGGAGATTTTTTTGTGGAATCTCCTATTAACTTTTTATCGGCTATTATATGGTATCTCAGGAGATATAAAGATGGGGAATTTTGTACCCTACCTCATGTAATTGAACTCATGCAAGTAGATTACGACAGTCTCTTTACATTACTTAGGACAGAAAAAGAAATTGAGGTTCTGATTAACCCCTTTGTGAACGCATACCTCAATGATGTGATGGAGCAATTAGAAGGACAAATTGCTTCAGCAAAGGTAGCAATGGCAAGGCTTTCATCACCACAACTGTATTATGTACTATCGGGAAACGACTTCACTTTGGACATTAATAACCCACTAGAACCTAAAATTGTATGTATGGGGAATAACCCACAGAAAATACAAATTTATGGAGCTGTTTTATCGCTATATGTAAACCGACTTGTGAAGCTGGTAAACAAAAAAGGTAAAATGAAATCCAGCCTCATCTTTGATGAATTTCCGACTATTTACCTCAATAATGTAGATAGCCTAATTGCCACTGCACGTAGCAATAAAGTAGCCACTTGTTTGGGAATCCAGGACTTTAGCCAGTTGCGTAAAGATTATGGTCGTGAACAGGCTGATGTGATTATGAATATTACCGGAAATATCATCAGTGGACAAGTAACTGGAGATACCTCCAAACAATTATCGGAACGTTTTGGAAAGATTATGCAAGACAGGGAAAGCCTATCAATTAACAGTGGGGATACTTCAATCAGTCGTTCAAAACAGTTGGAATCGGCAGTACCACCTTCCAAAATTTCCGGTCTTAGTTCTGGTGAATTTGTAGGGATGGTCGCAGATGATCCCGATTGCAAAATTGATTTAAAAACCTTCCACTGCGAAATTGTAAATGACCATGAGGCAATTAAAAAAGAAGAAGAAAGCTATAAAGAAATACCTCCGGTGCGCAAATTGGACAACGCAATGATCCAGCGCAATTATCTTCAAATAAAACAGGACATTCAGGATATAATTCATTCTGAAATGGAGCGATTACTTAATGATCCCAGACAGATCTATTTGGTAATTAAGAAAAAATAAGGCTTAGTAAAAAACGTAAACAGTAAAATGATGCTATAAGAACAATTTACCGATATAATTCAATTGATAAAAACAGTCCTTATAGTTTTCTGTTAGAAATTACTTTCATTAACATTTTTATATTTAAAACATAGTTAGATTTGTTAAAAAAAATAATAGTAAAAATAGGATTATATAAATCAAGACAATATGAAAAAATATATAGCATATTTTGACTTTTTGGGATATAAGGAGTTTATTCTTAATAATGATAGTAAATATTTAAAAGAAAGAGTAAGTCATATTCTAAGAGATATTGAAATGGCACTGGGACAGGGGAAATATCAAGAACCGAAGAATGGTCGAATTTTATCTGACACAAGCCAAACGAGAATTAACTGTTTGAATATTTCGGATACAGTCATTTTTTGGACAAACGATGATAGTATTGAAAGTCTTGAAGAATTACTGATTGTAGCTCACAGATTTAACGGGCAAGAAGTTTTATTGAATTTTCCAATAAGAGGGGTTATATACTGTGACGAATTGGAAATGATTTCCGGAAAACAAACTAATACAGTTGGCTCTATTTATAGTGCAAACATAATTTATGGAAAAGGATTAGCGAACGCTCATATTAAAGGTGATAATTTAAATTGGTCTGGTTCTGTAATTGATCAGACTGTAATTGAAAATATCGCTGATCAGACCGATGTTATAGAATTCTTACAGCCATTTGCAAAGCTTTATAAAGTCCCTTATAAAAAGCCTTATCCAGATATGGGAGAAGAATATGCACTTCACTTAATTAAAGGGAATTTAAATCAAACAGCTTTTGAGAATACTAAAAAAGGAATCACACAAACTTTTAAAAGCGATAATAAAACTTTTGACCATCATAGGGTTAAGGAAATATTAGCGAACACAATTGAATATTTAGAATCATATAAAGAATAGCATACTAAAACTTACTTCACTATTTATACGTTATATAAATGATTTTTTTTTTTTAATGTATGAAAGAAATTAATGAAGTAATAGCGGATTTTGCAGAAAATTAATAGCAATGGGATTTGTATAAATAAAAAAAATGGAATCAGAAGAGATTGTAGATAAAGGTATTGAAGGTGAAAATTTCGTGACAAAACTTGCGGAAACATCTTATTTAAAATATTGGTGTTACCCTAATCCGAAGGATGTCGTTGGAGATAAAAAAGAAATTTGCGACCTGCTCATTCTATTTTTCGATACAGCTATTATTGTATCGGTTAAAAACTATAATGTTAATGGTAATTATGAACGATTCTTAAAAAGAGTAGTTGAAAAATCATCAAAACAATTATTCGGTGCCCAAAGAAAATTGTTCGGTTCTAAAGAAATAGTTCTGCATCATATGCAGCAAGGCGAGAAAAAATTTAATCCCGATGATTTTAAGCATGTGTTTAAAATTACTGTTAGTGTTGGTGAAGATTTTGAAAATTATGACTTTATTGACCATGATCAAGTCAAAGGAACAGTCAATATTTTCAATCGTGAAACATTTGAAGCTATAATTTTCGAATTGGATACAATTAAAGATTTGACAGAGTATTTAAAAGTAAGAGAAGAATTGCTTATTACTAATGAAGGAATTCCTTGTAATTGTAACGAAAAAGATTTAATAGCACAGTACTTAATGAATGCTCGAGAATTTCCAGAGGCGTTAATAAAAGATTTTGAAAATTTTACCAAATCTTTACAGGGAAAATGGCAAAAATATCATGCTAATAAAGATGTTCTTTTGAAAAAATTAGAAGAAGAGAAGAGTTATTTTATCGATCACTTAGTAAAAACTGATGTACTTCCATTAAAGGACGGAGAACTCTTGGCTAAAGAATTTATGACCATGAGTAGGTTTGAAAGAAGAATTATGGCAAATAATTTATTTGAACTTGTAAATAAGTATGAAGGTCAAGAAGGTATTCTAGCTAGAAGATATACAGTATTCAATGGTATTGGTTTTCTTTTTATATATTATCCCATCGAAAAGGAACAAAAAGAAATTGATGCAATTTTGTTTAGTGCTCAACAACTATATGCGTACTTTAAAAAAAATGACAAGATAGTTATGCTTGCTTCCACTCGTGGAATGAAGCAATGGAAATTCGGATTATTTCAAGCTTCCGAAATAACTGAAATAACTGAAAACTATTTACAGAATCTAGCTGCACAATTCGGATGGTTCCAGAATGAAAAGAGAATTGAACGGAATATTACGGAATACCCAAATGAATAATCTACATAATGACAAAGGCTACTTTTACAGATATACGGCAATCGGCTAAAAGCTTTGAACTATAATATTTAAGATATGATACAACGAAAGTTAAAACTTATAAGCGATTTAAAAATAGAGCTACAAAATTGTGATGAAATTTGGATTGCTGTTGCGATGGTTTCTGATAGTGGTTTTAATTATATTCAGAATCATATCGATAATGATGCAAAACAGAACTTTTTAGTTGGTATAGGACTTCCAACTTCACCACAGGTACTTAGACAATTGAAAGAATTAAATGCTCTGGACAGATTTAATAGTCGTGTATATCACAAAACGGAGACATTATTTCATCCAAAAGCCTATATTATTAGGACAAATGACAATTTAATTGCATACGTCGGTTCTGGTAATTGCACTGAAGGTGGTTTTGACAAAAACATAGAACTAAGCATTAAAATCCATGATCAAGATTTTTGTAATGGATTAATAGAGTGGTTCAATACTTTATATAAGCATTCAAATGAAATAACTGAAGACTTTTTAGAATCATATGAGATATTGTTTAAAAAACGCAAAGAAAGAATGCGTGAGGATCGTGCGGAATTAAAAAAGATTTTTAAAAATGAAAGTGATGTGTTCAATTTAGATGAAATTGACTTTGCAAATCAATTCTTTAAAAAAGAACATTTTCAAGCATTTGAAGGTAGAAAACCATGGGATGAATCTCCTGATGCAGTTAAACAGAGAGAGAATGTCAGGCAAAAACTTTATAAACTCAATAGAGAATTATTTCCTTTAGTTGAATCAAAAAAATGGAATATAGATCGTCATTATAGCCCTGGACATGTTGTTTCTTCAGCTATTCATAGTCAGCATACTGCTCAAGATCTTAGTGCAATTTGGCTTCATTATGGACGTGGAATGAATGAGATAAAGGAATATGGTGAAAACCAAACCCCTTTGGATTATATGAGGCTCCAAGTTATTATACATCATAATAATATTGGTATTTGGAATCGAATCGGGAAAGACAGGGGAAGTCAAATTGATCGTGACAATTTAAAATCAAATTTAAAGAATGATTCTGGATATAGAATAGAAATGTTTAATCTGATTGAAAGATTTCCTGATGAATATTTTATCCAATTAAATAACGAGAGAAGATTTGTTAGAACTTTCGAAAATGAGAATCAACTGGCGGACTATCTTCTAAGAGCCGACTATAATTTTTATTTTATTATTGGTGTTGAAATACACCCAGGGGATAGTAAACTTTCAGAAAAAAATATTTTGGAAACAATAATTAAAAGCTTTGACCTTCTTTATCCTACTTATGAACTAATTAAACATAAGTTCTAAAAGCTTTTCTAGTCTTGTATTAATTTTATATTGAAATCTTAGTTTTAATTTCCATTATATCAATTTGCAATTTTCTAATGACAGATTCTAAAGATTCTGAATCACCCGCTTCTAATTTGCTATCATCTCCTCCCAGATGGGCAGCATATTCCCATATTTCAAGTATGTCAGATAACTTAATATCATAAGGATTATAATTGATATTATCAGATGATACAGTCAATGAATCCAGACCCTTTTTTTCCAGTCGTTTATAGGTCATTCCTTCATTGAAAGTAAGTAAGATATATGTTTTTCCTTTGCGTATTTCGCGCAGATTCTCAATATACTTGCCGACAATCCATGTTGTATTCTTATGGGGAGGCATCGAATCACCATCTATCGGAAAAGCTCTGAACTTTCCAGGTCCCAAATGAGGAAGTGAAATATGATTTAAACTTTCAATAAACTCTGGATCAGCGTAACCACTTAGATAGCCAGCTTTAGCCTTTTGCGTGACAACCTCAATAAAATTCTCGCCATCTTGACTTACAGTGATAGGTAATACTAGTCTATTACCTTCCAATTTCAATAGATCATCCATCGGGATTTTCCGAACATCCACAGAAAGTAACAGGTCGATACTAATATGATAATAATGGGCAATTTTTTTTAATATTTCATAGGGAGCTTCAGAGCTACCATCTTCATACTTAACGTATCTCCCTCGCGTTATTAGAAGACTTTCAGCGACTTTTTCCTGTGAAATCTTCTTTTTCAGCCTAAGGCTTCTGATGTTGTCGGAAAATAAAGACATGTCGATTTTGTTATAATTTGTAACAGCAAATGTAAAACATTTTGTTATAATCTGTACTAATTTTGTCATGTATAAAATGAGACGACGATGGAAAGAGCAATTGTACATATGGATTTAGATACTTTTTTTGTGTCCTGTGAAAGACTGGGGAACTCAAAACTAGAAGGAATTCCTTTGATTATTGGAGGTGGCGACCGTGGAGTGGTAGCCTCTTGCTCTTACGAAGCACGCACATTTGGAGTGCGTTCAGCTATGCCTATTAAAATGGCGCTTCGACTTTGTCCACAAGCAAGAGTGATGAAAGGTGACATGGAATTGTATTCTAAATTATCCCATGATGTTACCCAGGTTATTGAAGAGAAAGCCCCAGTTATGGAAAAGGCAAGTATTGATGAGTTCTATCTGGATATTAGTGGGATGGATAAATTCTATGGAGGTTATAAATGGACAAATGAGTTGGCTCAGTCGATTACTAAAGAAACAGGTCTACCAATAAGTTTCGCTTTATCTGTAAACAAAACCGTTTCTAAAATTGCTACTGGCGAGGGAAAACCGAAAGGGAATCTGGAGATAACCGAAAAAATGGTTCAGCCTTTCTTAAATCCACTATCAATTAAGAAAATCCCTATGGTCGGTGATGTTACTTTTCAATTATTATCCAGAATCGGTATCCGAACAATCCAGACGCTTTCAGAAATGCCTGCTGAGGTGTTGCAGCGAATGATTGGTAAAAATGGTGTCGAATTATGGAAGAAAGCCAACGGTATAGATAACAACCCCGTTGAACCCTATACAGAGCGTAAATCAATTTCAACAGAACATACTTTCACCCAGGATACAATCGATATCCAAAGACTCAAATCAATACTAGTGGGTATGGTGGAAAAACTGGCTTTTCAATTGCGATCTGAGCAGTGGTTGACTTCTACTGTAGTTATTAAAATACGGTACTCTAATTTCGATACAGAAACCAAACAATGCAGAATACAATACACTTCTGCAGATCATATATTAACTAAAAGTATTACCGATTTATTCGATAAGTTGTACCAACGTCGTATGCGTCTCAGATTGATAGGTATTCGTTTTAGTGGACTGGTTCGTGGTACCTATCAAATCAATCTCTTTGAGGATACAGAAGAAATGTTAGCATTATATCAGGCGATGGATAAAATGAAAAGCCGCTATGGTTTCGATGCCGTGATGCGTTGCGCCGGTGCTACATTCAAACCCAACAACAAAGCAGAAATTTTAAAACGTAAACACTAACGCATCATGTATCTTAATTGTCACTCTTTCCATTCGCTGCGTTATGGTACGATACCCTTGACTGACTTGGTGCAGCAAGCTGTGCAATGCAATGTGAAAGCTATGGCACTCACGGACATTAATACCGTTACAGGTATTTATGATTTTATCAAAGAATGCAAAACAGTAGCTATTAAACCACTTATTGGTATCGAATTTCGTTGCAATAATGAACTGCGTTATATTGGGCTAGCCAAGAATGCTGAAGGTCTTGCAGAAATGAATCGTTTTTTGACCAAGCATAATTTCGACAATACAGTTTTGCCTTTAGAAGCACCTGAATTCAAAGAGGTCTTTATAATTTATTCTTTTGAGAATGCTCCGACAACTTTGAAAGAACACGAGTATATCGGTATCCGTCCCGAAGAGCTTTCTAAATTATTTGGTTCCCAATGGAAACAAAGACTTGATAAAATGGTTATTTTTCAACCTGTTACTTTCCGGGTTAAAAAGGAATTTAATCTGCATAAAATACTTCGAGCAATTGATACCAATGTTATTCTATCGAAACTTACCGAAAACGATTATTGCAAAACATCTGAAGTGATGCTACCACTTGAAGAACTGGTTTCAAAATTCAGCGATTATCCTCAGATTATTGGTAATACCGAAAAAATTATAGACCAGTGTAATTTCGAATTTGATTTTAAAACCCCGAAAAATAAAAAGTACTATACCAACAGTAGAACCAGTGATATGGCTTTACTTACCAGTCTCGCTAAGCAAGGTCTTCTTTGGAGATATGGCACTACTAACACTCAGGCTATAGCACGAGTCGAAAAGGAATTAAAAGTAATTGAAGAACTGGAATTTAGTGGCTATTTTTTAATAACCTGGGATATTATACGCTATAGCAATAGTTGTGGTTTTTTGCATATTGGACGTGGAAGTGGAGCCAATAGCATCGTAAGTTATTGTCTGGGTATCACTGATATCTGTCCAATAGAACTCGATTTATACTTCGAACGTTTCTTGAATTTAAACCGTAAAAGCCCTCCTGATTTTGATATTGACTGGTCGTGGAAGGAACGCGATACCATACTGGAATATATCTTCAATCGATATGGTGCTGATCACGTGGCATTTTGCGGAACTAATGTAGAGTTCAAATACCGGTCTATATTTCGGGAAGTTGGTAAAGTCTTCGGACTACCCAAAGAAGAATTGGATATGCTGGCTAAAAATCCGATGGCTTTGCATGGTGGAAATTCAGTGGTAAAGTATATACAGGAATATGGCATGATGCTTGAAAAATATCCTAATCAGCGGAGTATGCATTCTTGTGGGATAATAATTTCAGAAGAGCCACTCACGAACTATACAGTACTGGAAATGCCACCCAAAGGCTTTCCGATTGTTTTATTCGACATGCATATTGCAGAAGATATAGGTTTTGAAAAGTTTGATATCCTTAGCCAGCGTGGTATCGGGCATATTGATGACAGTGTGAAACTAATCGAAAAGAATCGTGGTATTAAAGTAGATATACGCAATACTTCACTATCTAAAAATGAAGCCAATGCCAATCTATTTTTAGAACGTGGAAAAACAATTGGATGCTTTTATATTGAAAGCCCCGCCATGCGTGGATTGCTACGTCGTCTAAAATGTGACAATTATAAAACATTGGTTGCAGCTTCATCCATAATCCGCCCTGGGGTAGCTCAATCAGGAATGATGAAAGAGTATATATTCCGTCACAACTATCCTGATAAGTTTGAATATTTTCATGAGGTATTCAAAGAACAGTTAGGAGAAACCTATGGAATAATGGTATATCAGGAAGATGTTATTAAAATTGCTTTGTACTATGGAGGTCTGCCAGCTGCTGATGGAGATATTTTACGTCGTGCCATGAGCGGCAAGGGGCGTTCGAAAGAAGCTTTACAAAAAGTAAAGGACAACTTCTTTGCTTCTTGTCTGCAAAAAGGACATCCCATAAAATTAAGCGAAGAAATATATCGGCAGATAGAATCCTTTGCAGGATACTCTTTCTGCAAAGCACATTCCGCATCTTATGCCGTAGAAAGTTATCAAAGTTTATACCTGAAGGTACACTACCCTGTTGAGTTTATGGTTGCAGTTATAAACAATCAAGGTGGCTTTTATCGTACGGAGGTATACATTCATGAGGCACGAATGTCAGGTGCTATTGTGCATAATCCTTGTGTGAACAAAAGTGAGTATGAAACAAATCTGTATGGTATTGATATTTATCTTGGTTTGATGCATCTGGAAGGTTTAGAAACCAAAATAGCTCAGTTTATAGTCAAAGAAAGGGATATGCATGGGGAATTTAAATCCCTGGAAGACTTTATCAATCGCATTCCCATTGGAATTGAAGGCATCCAAATTTTGATTTTTATTGGTGCATTTCACTTTACGGGTAAAACTAAAAATCAATTACTGGTAATTGCCCGGTTAATACTGGTGAATTTTAAGCCGGAAAATAGAAATCTGATGCTCATTCAGGAACCCGTTAAAGAATATAAGCTACCTGTATTGGAACGCTCTGCTTTTGAAGATGCCTTTGACGAAATAGAACTATTGAGTTTTCCAGTGTCTTGTTCTCCTTTCGATCTCTTGCAAACGACATATAGAGGTACTATAATGGCTAAAGACTTGGTAAAGCACCATAAGAAATCGATAAAAATGCTCGCTTATCTGATTTCTCGAAAACATGTTCCTACCAAAAGAGGAACAATGTACTTTGGTACCTGGATCGACGTAGAAGGTGAATATTTCGATACAGCACATTTTACAGATTCACTGGAAAAATATCCCTTCCAAGGTGGAGGATGTTATCTGCTATTAGGAAATGTTGAGGTTGATTATCATTTTCCAACAATAACCGTTACCAAAATGGCTAAGATGCCCTTTATACCAGATCCACGTTATTCTAATACTAACGACAGGCAATTTAAAGTACATGAACATATTCGGGAAGATGTGAGTATGACACATCGCGCCCCATACCCACAAGAGCATGAATACAACATGCCACGCCATAAAATGGGACAGTGAAAATAAGATATTTCACATTGTCCCATTAGCAAGAATGCAAAAAATTACGTTATATAATAGATGAAAAAACTGGAATATGCCATAGTAGATATAGAAACCACAGGCGGTAATGCCAGTGGCAGCTGTATTACGGAAATTGCAATTGTAATCCATGATGGTACAAACGTAATTGACCGTTTCGAAACACTTGTAAATCCGCAGAAGGAAATACCTCTTCCCATCTTTGCATTGACTGGCATCAACAATGAAATGGTAAAAAATGCGCCGATATTCGATGACATATCAGAGAAGGTATTAGAGATGCTTACGGGGCGTGTCTTCGTTGCCCATAATGTCAACTTCGATTATTCGTTCGTTCGCCATGAATTGGAGCAATCTGGGTTTAAATGGACAGCAAGAAAACTATGCACCGTTCGGGCAGCAAGAAAAATAAGACCTGGGTTAGCCTCATATAGTCTGGGAAAACTTTGCCATTCACTTGATATACCTCTGGAGAATCGGCACCGTGCAGGTGGGGATGCAGATGCTACCGCCATATTATTTTTCCGACTACTGCAATGGGACGAAGAAGGCGAGATTGCAAAAATGGTAAAGATGACTGCACAAGACCAGCGCCTGCCTCCAAATCTGCCTCCCGCTGACTTTGAGCAACTACCTGAAAAACCTGGCGTATATTATTTTTATAATCAGGCTAAAAAAGTCATTTATGTAGGTAAGGCTGTCAATTTAAAAAAACGTGTCGCTTCACATTTTAGTGGGCACAAAATTACGCCCCAAAGACAGCATTTCTTAAGAGACATATATGCTATTTCCTTTGAGATATGTGCCACTGAGTTAATGGCACTGCTACTAGAGTGTACTGAAATTAAGAAACTTTGGCCAATATATAACAAGGCATTGAAGCGCTTCGAGGCAAAATTTGGACTTTACGAATATGAAGCACGTAATGGCTACAAGTATCTGGTAATTGGCAAGGTGAATAAATTTCAGAACTGCATCGAAGTTTTCAATACAATTTATGATGGCATAAACGTACTACAGAGTTTGACAGAAAAGTTTGAGATCGACTACAGGTTTTGTAAGTACTGCACCTCTACAGAAGCAGAATCTCCTCAACAACATGACCTCACAAATCTGCCTGCAATTGAGCATCATAATCAGCAAATAGAAAATGCCATTGAATATGTTTTAGAAAATAGGGCAAGCTTTTTTATTAAAGATAAAGGCAGAACGGCAGAGGAACGTAGTTTTATATGGATTGAAAAGGGGCACTTTTATGGAATGGGATATATCGCATCGGAGGTAGGAATTACGCAGCCATCGGAGATCAAGGATTATATTACACCCTATAAAAGCAATCATTATATCATGCAGCTAATCTATACGTATGCGGAGAAACATCCAGGGAAAGTTCACGGTATGAAAAAGGAAAGTTAATCAGCCTTATATTTACTGCTGGTCCAATCTTAATTTTTCCAATATAATCATTCTTATTTTCAGGGATAAATGCCAATACATTAGTACTTTAACTCTTTGATTGATTTTCTACTCATAACTTGTAAAAAGAATAACTTCACAAGTAATTCAGGATGGGTTTAAACTTGTAATCGGATTATATTTACTAGAGCGATAAATTAGTTTTGCAGCTTTAGATGGCAAAAAAGAATCCAGACAGATTATATTTAAATAATTGGAAAGTTTTGGTATATTACACCAGAACTTTCCCGTTTTAAATTAGTTCATTTCAATATGATGAAACAAAAATTACTCCTTATTTATTGTTTATTTTCTCTTACTTATGCTTCGGCTCAAAAAGAATATTGGGGACTGATAAATGGCACAACGGCAGCTACTACATTATATGGTAATGGATCTATTTTTAAGACAGATCAAAATGGCGCCAATCCCCAGCCTGTATATAATTTTGATTCAACGAACGGAATGAAGCCTTACGGCAGATTATTTGTCGCTTCTAACGGAAAACTATATGGTACGGCATCACAAGGTGGATATAATATACCTCAGACAGATAACACAGGTGGTGTTTTATTTGAATATGATTTAACTATAAACCGTTTTAAGGTTGTTACCTCCTTTGGAAACACTCAATTGCCTACTATGAAAAATCCTCAGTCTGGTATAATAGAGCCAATCAATGGAACACTTTATGGTGTAGCTTCAGGAGTAGGTATTTTTAAATATAATATGCTGAATGAAATCACTACTGTTGGTTCATTGGTAGTTAATCCTTACAACGGAATGAATGCATTTCCTAACAGAATAACAGGAGAACTTATAAGAGCATCTGACGGGAATTTATATGGCACAACTCAATATTACTCCTCCTGTCCTACATTAACCCCTCTTTTAGGATCCATAATACGATTTAACCCTTCTAATAATTCGTTTAGTTACATTTATCCTTTTAATTGTACCTATTACGACGGTGCAGGCCCAACAGGCTCATTAGTACAAACTGCATCAGGAAAGCTCTATGGCACAACAATGAGAGGTGGCGACTATGGTTATGAGAACAATAGCATTGGTGATGGTACATTATTTGAATATAATATAGCTACAAATACATTTACAAAAAAAATTAGTTTCAATGGCAATACCACGGGTTCTTTACCAGGTCCATTAACAGCTGGTCCAAATAATAAACTTTATGGAGTACTGACTGGTAAAGGAAAAAATCAGGAAAACCCCGAACAGGAAGTAAAAGGATCTTTATATGAATATGACCTTACCACTGGGAATATAACAGTTCTTCATTATTTCGCAAAAATAGGTAATGCTTACCCTACCGGACTCACACCAGCTCTTAACAGCTTGCTCTTATCATCTGACGGGAATTTATATGGTATAAACGGTCATGGTGTTTTTAAATTTAATCCCATCACTAATGAGGTAACTCTGACCGGAATGACCTCAATTGATTATTTTTATCCATCTGACAGCAGCGACCTTATTGAAATATGCCGTAAGCCTACTTATGAATATTTTGATGCTGATACACATACCTCCAACATCGGCGAATCTTTTACATTTGACATTAAAAATACAAATGCAACTTCTTACATCTGGAAAAAAAATGGAGTTGTACTTCCAGCACAAACCACCGGTATTTTGAATCTTACAGCAATGACCATTAGTGATAGTGGTGATTATACCTGCGAAATGCTAAACGAATGTGGTACAACCACCACTATGCCTTTGCATCTTACAGTAGAAGAAAATTTGGGACTAGAAGAAGTTATCGGTACGAAAAATAGTATCACACTCTATCCAAATCCAGTAACAAATATCCTAAATTTATGTATGCCAGAAAATAAAAATTTTGAGGTACAAAACCTCACAATCTGGAATGCATTGGGACAAAGGATGTATTCTGATACTCAAAAGTATGAACAAATTGATGTGAGTGGTTTTAGTCCAGGTATATACCACGTTCAACTCCATACAAATAAGGGAAGTTGGGAAAATAAATTTATAAAGAATTAATAACCCTTAATTATTTATTTGCAGACTCTTTAGTCTCTTTTTTGAGAGTATTTGATCTGCTAAAGATATCTCTGAATTGATAAAGCAGGCGCTCTATTAAACGTAAATCTTCTGTAACAATATCGGCTGTTCCCGTCATTTCTTGCTGGAAATATATTTTTTTGTTATATGATGTATTCAATCCTTCGGGCAATGAAACATCAATCAATAAATTGCCTTCCTTGTCAGGAGTCAGCGAAATATTTTCTACATTTCCATTGAGTACACCAAATTCACGATCTGGATAGTTAGCCAAACGAATATTTACTTTCTGACCTTGTTTTAGTTTACCGGAGTTTTGCGCAATTGCTTTTACTTTACCAATATAATTGGTCTCATTTCTAGGAATGACAGTAAATATATTATCACCTGAAGTTACACTTTGGTTTTCTTTCCAAACCTGTAAAAAAGATACTTCTCCTGCTATTGATGATCGTAATACATAAGCCAGTTCCCAATCGCCAATTACTTTCTTTAATTGGCTATACGATTGAATGGTATTCCTGAAAAGGTTTACTTCATCTTTAGTTTCATTTATTCTTGTTGTTTTTGTATTCTTATCCAAATCATTTATCGAAGATTTGGTTTGAGAAATGGAGGCATTTAAATTCCGTAATCCTTTTTCGAATTGTAGATAATCAAGATTTTTTGTGTCCCATTCTTGTGTCGCTATAACACCTTTGTCATATAGTTTTTGATATCGTGATATCTCATTTTTTTTTATTACTATTTCTTTATCTGCAATCTCTTTTTGTTCAACTAATAAAGATAATCTTTGTTTTAACTGAACAATCTCATAGCTTTGAGCATTACCTTCTACGGAATAGGGCTGTAAATTATTATTAAGTGTATAGGCAATATAATCTTTTTCAAATACAGTAAATGCCGCCCCAATATCTCCCAATTGTAAGCCTCTTAGTTTCTCAAAAGGGAACTCAAAATGTACATTATTAACTTTTAGTGTGTCAGTAATACTTTTCAGGTAAAAAACATCTTCATAATTAGCTGTGTTTTCGATAACAGCTAAGGGCGTGTGCTTATTTATATTCTGTTGATTAATAACTAAAATCTTTTCAAGTCTCCCTGAGCTTCTTGCGATAAGTTTCTCTGGTGGAGTCAAGGTGGTAATAGTAATATCAGTGGTAACAATATCAGGATATTTTATGATCCAAGCCAATAAAAATATCATTAACAGAATAATTAAAATAATGACATTACCCCAACGTATCATCCAATGAGGAACCCGGGTTAATATCTCCTGTACCTCTTCACTTCTTAATTCAATATCTTGATTAGGCATAGCTTAGTTGTAATTGGTTTTTTACCAGTTCATAATAATTACCTTTTTTCTCAATAAGTTCGTTATGATTTCCTTTTTCAACTATTTTCCCTTTGTCAAGAACAACTATCTGGTCTGCGTTCATTACTGTACTTAACCTATGAGCAATTACAACAACAGTTTTGCCCTTAAAAAAAGTATCTAATTTTTCTATGATTTCTTTTTCGTTATTAGCATCAAGAGCAGAGGTAGCTTCATCAAAAAATAACATTTCAGGATTTTTGTAAACAGCCCTCGCAATTAACAGCCGTTGTTTTTGTCCTGTACTCATACCAACACCTTCCATACCTATTTTTGTATTGTACCCCTGTATAAGTCCCTCTATGAAACTTTTGATATTAGCAACATCAGCTGCATATTGAAGTCGTTCTCTATCGATGATATCAACTCCTATCGCAATATTATTTGCGATAGTATCACTAAATATATATCCTTCTTGCATGACAGAACCAATATTAGCTCTCCATGTTTTTTGTGAGATATCACTAAGATTAATCTCTACCCCATCGGTTTTTGAAAGTAATATTTTACCATTCTGGGGTTCGTAAAACTTCAATAATATTTTCATTAATGTAGTTTTTCCACTACCACTAACTCCTACGATAGCAGTAACTTTATTTCTTGGTATATGTAAGTTTAATTCTTCTAAAACTAAGGCATCTGAGCCAGTGTACCGAAATGAGAGGTCTTTTATAAAAACATCTGCATCGTGTGGGAAATCGTGCGATTTATGGTTATCGCTCATTACTTCATCTTCCTTATCATGTATTTCGGCAAGCCTTGCTAACGATATTTTTGCATCTTGTGCTTCACGAATAAAACTGATCAATTGACCGATTGGCCCGTTTAGACTTCCTACAATAGTACTAATTGCCATCATCATACCAAGGGTTATTTCTCCATCAATAACAAGTTTTGCAGAAAGGAAAATAATGATGATGTTCTTAAGTTCGTTAATAAAATTTGAGCCAATACTTTGAGTTTGCTCAAGTATAAGTGCTTTAATTGAAACCCTGAATAATCTAGCTTGAATGTACTCCCAACCCCAACGTTTTTGTTTTTCGGCGTTATGCAACTTAATTTCCTGCATTCCATTGATGAGTTCTATAACTTTGCTTTGTTCTTGGCTTACCTCAGAAAAACGTTTATAATCGAGTAGTTCTCTGCGCTTTAAAAACAAAAGTACCCAGGCAAAATATAAAAAGCTACCTATGAAAAAAACAGCAAAAATTTGTAAATTATAATAAGCCAGTATTCCTCCCATTATAATTAAATTCACAAAAGAGAACAGGATATTTAAAGATGAGCTAGTTAAAATCCTTTCTATTCTGTGATGGTCATTAATACGCTGCATAATATCTCCTGTCATTCTTATGTCGAAAAAAGAAATTGGAAGATTCATTAATTTTATAAAAAAGTCAGAGATTAGGGATATATTGATTCTTGTTGATAGATGTAATAATATCCAATTCCTAACGAATTCCAAAGCTGTACGACCAAAGAAGAGAAAAAGCTGTGCAAACAGTATTAGGTTGATAAAATGAATATTCTGATTTTGAATTCCTACATCAACAATGCTTTGAGTCAGGAAAGGAAAAATAAGCTGTATTAAACTACTAGCGAGTAGCCCTAAAATAAGCTGCATTAGAAAAGACCTGTAACGAAGAATATACTTCGAAAAAAAACGAAAACTGAATGTTCTTTTTTCTTCTTTATCAAACTCTATTTCATAGAACTTCGGTGTAGGTTCCATTAACAAGATAATCCCTTCTTCAGTATCCTCTGTTGCATTATTCCCAATCCAAAATTTCAAAAAATCTTCTTTGGAATATTCCAGTAAACCATAAGCTGGATCCGATACATAAAAAGTATTTTTGCGCGCCTTATAGAATACAACATAATGGTTTTTATTCCAGTGTAAAATGCAGGGCAGTGGTGCTTCCTGAAGTTTTTTTAGTGATATTTTTACTCCTAATGTTCTGAATCCTATTTCTTCAGCCCCCTCACTTAAGGATAGTAAATTACTTCCTTCTCTTGTAGTTTCACTTAGTTGCCTAAGCTTTTCAATATCGAGTTTTCGTTCGTAATGTTTGGCAATAATTTTTACACAGGTAGGTCCACAATCTTTTTCGTCAGCTTGCTTATAAAAAGGAAACTTCTTAAGCATTTGTTTGTATCATTTTTTGCAACTCATAATATTCAATTCCTTTTTGTTTCAGCGGATTAGTACTCCAATCACTCCATTCGTTCGTATAGGGGTCATAGCCACACTTTAATGGTTTTGAATAAATATTTTTGGGATCTTCAACATAAGCCCGACAATCTGTGCAGATATGACGAAACTCACAATCTTTACAGACATTTATTTTTTCTTTACTGATTTGCCAGTGTTGTTTAAAATTTATATCATCAAATGCCTCCTGCAAGGTGGTATTTTTTATATTTCCGAAACTTGTTGGCATTGCTGGACAATTTTTTATTTCTCCAAGTTTATTTATTGAAATTTTTTTGTTTAAACATGAATTAAAGCTTAAAGACTCTAATACCTTATCTCTGTTTACTTCAAAATATTTAGTATCAATAACTCCGCAATGCAAAAAGCTGGTTATTTCCTTATCAATAAAAGAAATGGGGAAGTAATTCTCTTCAACACTTTTTTGTTTATCCATTGCATTATGGATAATCACAGATGTAATACGGGTGTTATATGTAACAATTGTCGGAAGAAAGCTGACCAGCTCTTCAGAATAGCTTAGAACAAGTTCAATAGATCTAAAGTTGCCACCGTTTGTGGATTGTAGTAATAATATGAAGTTTGATAGGTCAATTTTTTCATAGCAAATCACTTGTAAATAACTGCAATGTAAATTCTCTAAATCACTTATTATTCTATCCAGATAAAGAATACTTTCCTTTCCGAATTCTAGAACACAATTATTGATTGAGGATGGCGAACGAAATGTCTTATTCATATCAATAAACTGATCAAATTCATTGTAATCAGTTATAATTCCAAAATCATTCGCAAGCAAATAATTAAGATATTCATCTATGATTTCCCTGTTATCTTCTCCATACATATCAAATACGTCTGCGAGACTTTTTTTTTTATTTAAATGATTTATAACCTCATGCATTGAATCTGGTATTGTTGTAAAATAGTCTCTCCCAATATCAATTATTAAACTCCTGTTGAATCCTTTTACAACTAAACAGTTTGTGAAGATTTTAAAATATGAATCAGTGTACATAATTGTAGATTATAAAAAACGGGTTATTGGTTTATAAAATCTTTCTATAATAAGATTACCATCGTTATATTTTTTTGAAATAGTAACAGGCAAACTTTTGGAGCTGTTATTTTCCCTTAGAACTAAATTTTTATTATATGATAACGGTAGACTCCGTCTATGATCATCAATATATTTTTCTATATTCTTCTGTTCCATTTTATAAAAATTGAGCGATTTTATTCTCGAGTTCATAATTACAAGGATGGGATACCATTCCAAATTGACCAACAGGATTTACTTCCAGAAATACGTACTCATGTTTAGGTGTAACTATCATGTCAATAGACCCACAGTTTACATCTAATTTATTCATTAGTAATGACAGTTTATCCTCAATTTCTTCAGGTAGCTTATAAGGAACTGTTCTGTTAGGTTTCTCATTGTTGTAATTTCTGAAATCAACATTTGTCTGCGGATCACTCTGAGAGAGAATAGCCATGGAGTAAAACTTATTGTCTAAATAAAATATTCTCAGTTCGTATTTCTTAGCAATTTTGTCTTGTACTAGGGATGGAAAAAAATCGTCAGGAATATTATCTGTTATTAAGTCCTTCGTGTAATTATAAATAGTAAAACCCTGAAACTTTTGCATACAGTTACCACTCATTACTTTAGTAATAAAGTCTTTTGAGGAAGCTGATAATTCATTTTTCAACACTTGGGCATTAGAAAAGATTAAATCAGATGGGACCAGTATTCCTAGCTCAGAGGCAATATCATTTGCAATTAATTTGTTTACATCAGCTTGATAAAAGGAATTTAAATGTTTTTTCTTTTTTAGTTTATAGTAAATAAATTGAACCACATTATCAAACTCTCCAACTTGCAAATTATCAAATTGTGCGATACCTGTTTTGTAACTATTTTTCATCGGTAGATACCCTCTTCTGTACCAACAAGAGCTAATTTCTGATAATTTAAAAGTAGTGTCCTGTGTTTTAAAAACAACATCATTACCTATAAAATTAAGTTCTAGGTCATTTTGGGCATTGATTCTAATCCATTTTTTTTCTAAAAAATCTAGCCATTCAATCACGTTTGTGGTTGAAGAATCAAATGCCTCCGAAATAATTAGTATCATTTATTACAAAAAATTATAATTATCGGGTATTGAGTTAACTTCCTAATACCATAAGCTATATACTCAATGGCTTGCAAGCACATCAAAATAATTTAAGCCCGATATTATACCGGGCTTAGTAGTTTTAGGTTCCTCCTTCTAAACTGCCCCATACTACTTTCCTTTGAAAGGCAACGCCATATAACACATACTCTCTGCCGTTATAGCGATATTCTGCTTCCATGTACGAAATGTCAGAACGATCACCAACACAGGTGGGTTCTTGCCATTTCCTAATATACCCACCCGAAACTTGTTTAAGCTGGGCACTTTCTAACACATTGGATTCCTTTTTGAAATCCTCCAAAGATTTAAGTACATTCATAAATATATAAAATTTAAGGTTACTAACTACGTTGCATCATCCTCCAAGGATAATACTTAAGACGCGGAAGCCCAATTGAAATTCGTATAGAATCTACTTTATTAGGTTCTATTAAATTACAAAACTCGGTGCTACTGCAATTATATGTTCCGAAATACTGTTTTTCATATTTATCCATCATCATCCTGTCGTAGACCAAAGCATACGTATCAGGGTCACATTTCCCATTTTTTATATTTTCGAGCAGGAACGGTAAATATTTTTCTTTAAAATCGTCAGGTTGATGTACAAACAAAATTCCTTCACGTATATCACCATCAGCCATATCCCAGGCACTTGAAGCACCTATTAAATTTATATCTGGATAGCCATAATCTTTAAATATTTCTTCCAGTTGACTTCTATTTATATGGTCAATACTATCCATCTGCGCATTATCCCCATTTGTTCTTGCTAGTTGGTCTTCCTTAAACATTATTAGCATCTTTTTCCTAAGTTCTAGGTTAAGACTTTTTTGATAAATAGCTTTCAAAAATTTGATTTCATTCTCGCTAAGCGCCGCAGCTCTAATAACAGCCTGTTCCATGTTATAAGCATCCTTATGTACCGTAGCTATTCCCCCAAAATGACTATAACCAAAGCGAGCTTTTTTTTCAATATCCTCCAGATGACCAGACATTACTGCGGAACATACATATATCCCATATTCGACATAATTATCTGTTGCCCGTGGAGGATAAACCCTAAATAAACTATCTAGTATTTTATAGCTTTCTGAGAAGTTATTTATTAAAAACAGGCTGTCGGCCTTATACATCTTTAGATAATATGGGATATAGTTTAGTTCATTTTTTGATGAAGTTTCATTCTTGACAGTGTAATTGTCTTTGGTTTTCATACTACTACAAGAAAGAATAATAACTAAAAGAAGGACAACTATTACATTGTTTTTGATCATATTACTTTAGGTGTATTTAGATTGCTTATTTTACTTTATTAAAAATCGAATTCATTTTACAGGCACATGAATATTCCTGTTAATTATTTGGAAATATAAAAATAAATTAGCAGTGAAAATTTAATAATATATAGATTTAACAAATGAGATAGTAGAACCCTTGTTTGTGTTAATTTTTTTAACATTTATAAAAAACCTTGTCTAATTACTTCTTTTACGAGAGTACTGTCATCTAATACAGCAAAGATTTTCTTTAAATCTACAATACGTTTTTCAATGGTGCTGCCAGCTAATGGTATTACTTCTTCCAGCTCCTTAACTCGGTAGCCTTTGGCTAAATAAAACAAAATCTGTCTGTTGGTTTTTTCGACTATTAATTCTTTTTTCCAGATTTCGCTTATATATTCTTTTACTAATGCACTTTGATACAGATTGCCTTTTAAGACAGAGGATATAATTTCAATGAAATTTGAAGTGGTTACATCAGCTTTTATAGCAATTCCTTCGGGTTTAATTTTCCTTATAATATCATAAACCAAAAGCTTTTGTGTATGTGAAGTGATAATTACTATTTTGCAGTTTTCAAAATAATCCCTGACCAGGTGCGCTAGGTCAGCTCCTGATAAAATATTCTTCTCCTGATAGATGGGTAAGGAATAATCGATAATTGCTAAATCAAAAAATAATTCATGATCTAACGTTACCGATTCAATTGCTGTATAACCCTCTTTGCAGTTAAAAGCCTTTGTAATAACTAGAGGCTTATAGGATGCAAAATCGTGTAGAAGTACATTTTCATATAATTCTACATTCATTGGGTGGTCATCTACGATAAGGATGTTCATCCGGGATAATTTTTATTGAGTAAATCGGAGAATAAAACTAATCCATTAATTATGAAGTCCTTTGAGAAAATTCAATTTTCTGGTATTTTATTTTGTGATAAAAATACTACTTGCTTTCTTTTGTTAGGTATATAGTAGTATTTACTACATTTACAGTACTCACTTTTACCAGTATCCTACAGAAATAATTATGTTGTGGTCTTTTCAATAAATGAAAGAACCTACAATTATAATGGTAATGTATCAGATCAGGTGTTTTTACAAAATGGCGATGTAACTAACTGAAAAATAATATAAAATTATAAATTTTGAATAGTAAAGAGACTGCCTGTTGGTTGTCTCTTCCATTTTTAGTTTTTTAAAAAGCCTTAAAATGCTTTTGTTGTAACCTAGTGTATCAAAATAGGTCATGAAAATAAAATGTAATTTTTGGGTAGTGTATCAATCGTGTGTTTTATGTTTTTCGAAGTTTATATGGTTGATAATGATTTTTTTTTATTTCTATAAATTAATGCTTAATCATCAAAAGGACAAAAAAATTACCGGATTAGTCCCTAAAGCAAAGCCCCCGTCATTCCTAGGCTCTTGATTTTTAAGAATTTTATCCAAAAACGTAAGTTATTGATTTTATGTTGTTTGTGTCGTTTGTAATTTTTTTGTCCTTTTTTATTTGAGACCTCATAAATATCTTCCTTAAACAAATCTGAGAACTATGCCCATCCATTTACATTTTTCATATAAAATAGATATCTACGTTTATTTATATAAATCAATTGTTTGAAATAAAAAAAACGTAACATATTCTTTTTGATGTAGTTATGTCTTGTAAATTGGTAAATCTATTGATTAATTTACTAAATTTACACGATATACTAATTTACATGTAACACGGTGCTAATTACAATGTGACCCCGATAGGGATGACATATTGAAAACGATGAAAAAACCGCTGATTACAATATACGCCAAAGGGATTCTTTCCAAGGTAAATCTCCAGTTGCTCTATCATTCAGAGAAAAATCGCCCTATGCAAACGATATCAAGCTGATGTAGGATGTATGGGAAAAGGTTGCTATAAAGTATTTTATGGATGAACCAGCACTTCAAAAAGACAAAGAAAATATCTTGAAGATCTAGAACAGATATTTGTCACCGTTGCCTACCATTCTCTTTCTATCGAAATATAGGTGGTATAGGAAGGGATATCGAGATGTTGTATTGTTTTATTTATTAATATCTAAAATTAATTATCATGAAAATTATTAACTTTTTATCGTTGGGTGCAATACGCCCTTTAAGAGTCGGTGTTGTACTCATTCTTATTTCATTTATTTTGCAATCACAGCAATGCAATAATAATTGTAAAGCCACATTAGATGTCCAGCCCAAGAGAACATCAACAAATACACAATTTACCTTAAAAGGTTCTGGCTATCCTATAAGAACAGTGATACATTTATTTGTTGTTAATCAACCTGTGCCTAAGGTGGATACACCTGTGAGTGCGGGTACCGTAACCACTGATAATATAGGGAATTTTACAGCTTATTGGGATGCTACTTATATGCCTGCTGGTATGGATGATCAAACGAGAACCCCATATTTCGAGGCTACAGACCAAAAGGGGTGCAACGGAATTAAAGAAACTTCCTCAGCATACTGGTTTCCCTAATCCTTAATTTAGTTATAAGATTACTATTCATTGTGCAAATTGTCACTTAGGCTATTGCCATAAAAATGAGTAATGAGTATGTTAACTCATTACTCATTTTTTATAAGTTATAACTTTATATTATAAAAGAATCTTTACTAGCATTTTCTTACTCGATACAAAGACAATTAGATGTAGATTTATAAGCGCCTCATATTCTGAAAAGAATAGCATAAAGAATAAGAACATTTCTGAACCATAATTTATACCTAACTACTAGAGCAATAATCCAGTAGTTAGGTTTTTTTATAAAATTATAATAATGAGGTTTTCTGTAAAGAAAATATTTTTACACAAGTAAAAAAATACCGGTTATTAATTTGAATTCCCAAAAAATGGTAGGAACTATTTGAGATAGTGTCTTTTATTTCGTTTTTTGAGCTGTAACTGCTTTCTTCAATTCAGCTTTGGCTTCATCTAATTTCTTTCTTTTTTTATCAATCTTTTCTTTCGCTTCCTGATTTTTAATCGCTTTATTCAGCTCATCGGTTCTTTCCTTGACTTCTTGCTCTTTTTCTTTGACTTTTTTGTCAAGGTCATTATTTACTGTTTTTGTAGTACAGTTCTTTTTGGTTTGAGATATAGCATCTTCAACTCCTTTGATTTGGTTTTGATTGCCAGCTTTTTTAGCAGATTCTAATTTTGTGTTTAATTCACATAATTTCCTTTCACATCCTTTTAATTCTTTACAATTACTTTGTGCAAACCCGATAAAAGAAACTGCAAAAAATGCTACTGATAGAATTTTAGTTTTTAATGTCATACGTTTATTTTTAAAGTTGTTTTACTGATAATTTGTTATGCATAATAATTATAAAGATAAGGAATTTACTTAAGTTGCCTTTTTCAGATTCTTCTTTTGAGATTTTTGTTTCTTCCTAAAAGAAATGGATTCAAATATTTATTTAAAAATGAATCAACATTCTTATCAATCATTGTGCATTCCCAAGGTAGGTTGCAGTTTTCATTTTAACCTTTTTCGAAAAAGAAAAGGATTTCCATTATCATTGATGTCTTTTTAGTATTAATAATTGCTATGACGTCTTTCTTCTAACCTTATTTATACTGTACTTCTGCGCAATGGCGCATCTTCTGAAGTCATGTTCAAAATTATTTTAAGTGAAGTTTTCATTCGAAACGGACTAAAAGGGCAGCTAAGATAGTGTCCGCCGGCTGCTGCATGCGCATAATGGCAGTACTGCGTTTGCCACCCTACGGGACTTATAGCACTCCGCATCCTTAAACCGGACACCTGACTCTTGCTTTCTTTTTTTCCGTTTTTTCTTTTGAAAACATTTATGCGGGGACTGGGGAAGAAATCTAAACAGTAGTAATCACTAAAATTTTACATCATGGAAATCACAGGACGCATTACAAAAGATGCCACAATTTACAAAGTGAACAAGGACAAAGAAGTAGTCAATTTCTCCATTGCCATCAACGACACTTACAAGCCTAAAAACAGTGATAAGGCAAAAGAAATCGTAACCTACATCGATTGCTCCTATTGGCTAAATGCAAAGATTGCCGAGTGGCTTAAAAAAGGCGCACTGGTACAAGTAACAGGGCGTATCGGTCTGAATGTATATAGTAGTAGTGATGGTAAGGCTTTGGGTAGCCTAACATTTCATACCAACAACATCAAAATTTTGGCTTTTGCCAAAAAAGCAGAACAGACCCCAACCGAAATAATACCTCAATCCACCGAGGGAGTAAAACAAGAAACCGCAGACGACCTGCCTTTTTAATTCATTCAAACAATAACATTTAAAATTTAAACATCATGGCACATCATATAAATTATAACGAGCAAAGCCAAAAACATAGTTTTTTCAGTGTAAAAGAAAAAGCATGGCACAATCTGGGACAGATAATTTCGGATTACCCAACAAGTGCAGAAGCAATACTACACGCAGGTTTGGATTACGAAGTCGAAAAACGCAAGCTATTTACACCCTGTTCAAATACAATAGATTTTGAAAGCGAAATCCTCCGCAATGAAATTGAAGTACCTAATTATTTCAGTACGGTACGTACTGATAATAATACCGTCTTGGGTGTAGTGGGTAAGGACTATCAAATCGTACAGAACAGGGATGCATTTTCTTTTTTTGACAACATCGTAGGCGGTGACGGTATTCTATACGAAACCGCAGGGGCTTTGGGTAAGGGCGAACGCATTTTTATAACCGCTAAACTGCCCGATTACATTAGGGTCGGCAAGGACGACCTCATCGAAAAATACTTATTCCTTACCACTTCGCATGATGGAAGCGGAAGCATAACCGCTGCTTTTACCCCCATACGAATTGTATGCGCTAATACCCTTAATGCTGCTATGAACAGCAAAACCAATACGGTACGCATTCGTCATACCTCCAATGCCAAACAGCGCTTGGAACAGGCACATAAGGTAATGGGCATATCCGATATGCTATCGTCACAAATGGAAACCATTTTTAACGATTGGGCAAAAGTGCGCATCACGGACAACGAAGTAAAAAAACTAATACAGTCCGCTCTTGTTCCCAATAAAGAGGTTTTAAAATCCATACAGGACGGAAAAGATGAGGAACTTTCTACCTGTTTTACCAATATGGTTGATAGTGCTTTTGAATATGCCATGAGTGACCCTACTCAACTTATGGACACCACCAAAGGAACTGTGTTTGGGGCATACAATGCTGTGACGGGCTACTTTCAGAATGTCCGAAATTACAAAGACGATGAAGCAAAACTAACTTCCCTTTTAATGGGTGGTACAGGACAGCTACGCACACAAACTGCATTTAATTTGTGCATGGATTTTTCGTGCAAAGGTTCTGATGTATTACTTCTAAACTAATCCAATGGGTACAGGCACATCCTGCCTGTACCTTTTTTTATCAACTTAAAACGTAATATTATGAATTTCTTTCAATCCCTAATCGCCTTGCAGGTTGCGGGCGACTGGAAAATAAACATAGTCAAAGAAACTGCCGACAGGCTTATCGTATCGGTATTGTTTTTTAATGATACCATCGGCGATGAGGCACGTAAAAAAGTACCACCCATTTTGCTTAAAGGCACAGCAGAGGAACTGGATGCAGGATTTTTTGAGGCTATAGAACAGCCTGTAAAAGATACGGCACAGCTTTTTGCCAATATGGAGCAATTCCTAAAAGAATCGGCACAGGCAAAAATCAGCTCACAAATGGAAAAAGACAACATCCTTAAGATGGGCAAGGAAAAAACTGAAATGCAGAAAAAATACGAAGAAGCGATGAAAAAAGCCGATGAACTCGAAGCACTCGGTAAATTTAAAGAAGCATGGATGAAAGTACCACAAGCTAACCTCTATCCCGAACATAAGGACATCATTCACCAACGCAAAGCGGAACTTTCCGATAAATTTCCAATAGACCTTTTTAACGACCCTAACAACGAATAACCATGTTAACAGCCACACTACTAGAAAGAGTCTTTTCCTTTAAGGATAAAGAACAGGATATTAAACTTGCCGACCCATCTCCCTCATTCAGCCCCGAAGCGGTACTCAATTTTTATGCGCAAACTTATCCCATACTAACAACAGCAACCATCGAAGGACCTGTAATAAATGACGATGCTGTGCAATACAAATTTGTATCACAGATAGGAACTAAAGGATAAACCATGAAAACGAAATCCATAACAGGCAGTATCATTCTGCCTAAAAACAAAAAGTTATGCAAACTATACAGACAGTTAGGCACATGGGCAGAAAACACCAACCGCTTGCCCGATGCGCAGGAACTCAAAAACAACAAGCCAGCCTCAGTTCCTTTGGAACTCTTGCCGATGGTTTTCTAAAACACCAGTTTCTCCCGCTATTTGAACAGGGTAAAGAAACACCAAATGCTGACCAAGCTGAAAAAGGATTTTTCGATTCGTTGAATATCCTGACAGGGGTATATGGATTCGAACAGCTAGAAGTAGCATGCAAACCGTACCCTTACAATATCTTATTGGCGCATCAGTACGCTCAGAGACAACTTAAAAAGTCAGGACAGGATATTGAACTTGCCATTATGCAGGACGTTGATGGAACAGTAAAACTCGCAACCACCCACAGTTACAATACAGGCACGACCCTATATTATATTCCTGTATTGCCTTTGTACCATTTGTTACAGGACAAAAAACAGAAACAAACTGCCGAACTTCTCTTGTCTGTGTTTAGTTATCTCTACCATATTGCAGGGATTCCGTACTACAGGGAATCCCACACCTATTTATTTTATCAATATGAATGTATGGAAGAATGGATAATAGATGATTTGGAAAGTGATGAGAATCATGAAACTTCGGAGTTTAATCAGGCAAGCTACTATGGTGATGTTATGCTTCGAAAAATATACAATCCCTATCATCTCAATGTTTTTAAACAGCGCATTGCTACCTACAAGCCAAAGTCTTCTTTCGGTAGGGACTGTTTAGACGTTGTACAAAAAGCGTTTGCCCTGCTGACAGAGTATCCCAATGCTTCCATTTTTCGAAATACCCTGAATCAGGAACGTGATGAGGAGGATAACATCATACACGCAGAACAATACATCTCTTTTATTGCCGATAGCGATGGTTTGCTGTATGAGAACATTGCCCGTGTTGTGAATGATGAATTTAATGAATGTGGGGAAATAGAAGAACCCACTATACAGCAAATCTATGATAACCAAAATAGTCCGTCTAAAGAAGCACTTGATTTCGAATACCGAATTTTTCCTTTGATTAATGAATTATGTTCTCTTTTAAACCATATACCATGAAAGATATAACTGCAACATTCGGAACATTGTATTCTCCTGTAAAAGCCTTGGTAATCTATCAGAAAAATTCGCCCGATAAAAGTATTTATCTGGAGAGTTATGACATGGATAAAAATGGTTATCCTACCAATGCCCATCCGTTGAGCCTAAAAGAAAGTACACAGCTTGCCAATGCCTTAGATACTTCTGATGAACTTAAACGCAACTTTTTGAAACCTTTAGGACTGCTTCCTAAAAATGTACTGTACATAAGTCCCGACCATGATGGCTATGCCATTTGGCACACACCATCCCAAAAGGCAGACTTGTTTTTTGTCGAGAGTTTGGGCATTTCAAACGGTAAAGCATCAATACCGTCTTTGCTTTGGAAAGCTTCTAAAAACACACTTTGGGTATATGCTTTGGAGGAAACTACAGCCATTACAGAAGCTACCCCTTTATACCATGCACCTTTTTTTAATCTTTATGAAGATGGTAGGGTTTGTATGGGTACAGTTTCAGTAAATATTAAGACAGATTGCCTCTTGGAAGAATTTATTGCTTTGTGGGAACAGTATTTTTTCAACAGTTATTTCAGCCACCTCATTAGCGAGAAAAGTCCCGTAAAAGGAAACATTATCCAGTTGTGGCAGAACCTTATAAATACCCGCAAAAAGTTTCCTATGAAAGTCCTAATAAAAAATGGTCAAACCCTTAAAAAACTACTATCATGAACACCTTAAAAACCATGCATTACGCAGATAATTACCTGATAAATCCAACCAATCCAATCACGATAAGCCTGATTGGCGCAGGAGGAACAGGAAGTAGGATGCTCACAGAACTCGCAAGAATGAACCATAGCCTTATTGCTTTAGGGCATACAGGATTGCAGGTTAATTTATACGATGATGATAAAGTAACCCAAGCCAATCAGGGAAGACAGCTTTTTGCAGATGCAGAGGTTGGCTTATACAAATCGGTAGCACTTATTAACCGAACGAATCGTTTTTTCGGTACGAATTGGAAAGCTGTAACGGAGCAGTTTTCTACAACAAATCTCAAATCCCTACCCAACCGTGGAAAAGCAAATATGTATATCAGTTGTGTCGATACTGTATCAGCACGATTTGATATTGCAAAAGCATTACAGGACTGTACAGGAAATAGCAGTTGGGAACGTAACAAAGCATTGTACTGGCTTGACCTTGGTAATTCCCGAAATACTGGACAGGCGCTATTGTCTACTATTGGAGCAATCAGGCAACCAATCTCTAATCTATACAGGACTGTATCCAATCTTCCAATGGTAACGGATGAATTTAGGGAACTTCTCGAAGCACAAACCGAAAACAATGAACCGAGTTGTTCCCTAGCCGAAGCACTCGAAAAACAGGATTTGTTTATTAATGCTACACTAGCCAGTATGGGGGCTTCTTTACTTTGGAAGCTATTCCGTGAAGGTATGACCGCCCAAAGAGGATTCTTTTTAAATTTGGGTACTTTCAGGGCAGAACCCATACTGGTGGGCTGATGCCCGCCGCCCCACAATTCCACTTCCTTCGTCGGGACAATTGCGGGGCGTTCTAATCGGATGCGCCCGCTTGCACAGAACATGCCTTTATTGGCAGTTCACGCTAGCGGACACGTGTTTATTAACTTATTTTCAAAAATGAAAATAAAAATGTTAAGTGATTCAAAATTAAATTTCCAAAATTGAGTTCAACACTTTCTGAAAGCAAATTAGTTATAGACAATTCTTTAAGTTTATATAGTATTAGATTTAAAAACCATCTGGGAATCTAAAAAAGAAAAACTGATTTTTTTTAGATAGTGTTATTCGTACTTTATTTTTTGTTAAATTGCCATAATTTTAACAAAAAATAAAGTAATTTAAATAAATATTCTGCTCGATCAAAAATCTTCAAATCGTCCTCAATTTTAATTTAAAATTATATTGCAAGTTGCTTCATATTATTACGCGAATTAAATAGAAGATTAAAAACTAAAATACATTTTATGGCAGAATACAAGAATCCTTATATTTCACGGGTAAAAATACAAAACTTTAGAAATTTTTTGAATGTAGATGTTACTCTGGATCACAAACAGGTCATAATTGGAGAAAATAATATAGGAAAAACTAATTTCCTCAGAGCTATTCAATTGATATTAGATAAAGACTTCTCAGATAATGACCGACAGTTATCTGAAAGTGACTTTCATGAAAGTTTACCTGATCCTATGGTAAATGGACAAATTATCGAAATTATGATTCAAATCCAAGGTTTTGAGCACAACTCAAGGTTAATAGGACAATTTGTTGATGCTGTAATTGATGATGCACCACCCACACTTCAATTTGTATATAGATTTTTCCCAAATGTTGGACCATTAGGAAATATTCTTAATTACAAATATGAGATTTACAAAGGAAACAAAGAGTTGTCTAAGTTTACAAGTGAAGACCGTGGATTTATTAACATCTATGTTGTTAAGGCACTGAGAGACGTAGAGCGCGAATTAAAGGCTAATAAAAATTCCCCACTTTATAAACTGGTTAAGAAGTATGATATTTCAAAGGAAGATTTAGAAAATATTTCCGAATCAATGAAAGCTGCTGCCGATGATTTATTGCAATTGGATGAAATTGTCCATATTAAAGATGTTATACAAGATAGATTTGCTTCACTTTCTGGTCTGCAAACCGACAATGATATTACTTTAAGTACTTTCGATATCGACACAGAGAGACTATTGTATACACTTCAAGTCTATTTTGGTGTGAGCGAAAGGCCTGTAGGGGAACTCAGTTTGGGTCTTGGTAATATCCTCTACATTACATTAATGCTTGTTTTACTGAAAGATAGGACTATTCCTCCCATTATCAAGGCTGAAAGATTCCAGGAACTATTACTATTAGATGAAACACAAATAATCAATAATTTTTATGATATAAGTGCCCAATCAAAGTATATATTAAAGTCCCAGATTGCCGATGAAGATATGGAAATTTTATATTCTTGGATGGATGAAAATAATGGTGTACAGCAAACATTTACCATTCTAGCCATTGAAGAACCAGAAGCACATTTAAATCCAATTCTTCAAAGGCTTATATTTAGGGAAGTACTAAATAAAAGCAATACATCAGTGATATTTACCACACACTCTACTTTTATTAGTTCTGTGGCACCGCTGTCATCAATAGTACACATCAGAAAAATTGGTGATGCTAGTGATGTTTTTTCAACAGCAAATTTGATGATTAATGATAGAGAACGAAAGGATATAGAGAGATACATTGATGCAAAGAGAGGAGAATTATATTTTGGAAAAGGAGTTATTCTTGTTGAAGGAATTACAGAAGAATATATTATTCCGGCAGCAGCCAATATACTAAACATACCATTGGATGACTTTGGTATTGTGGTTTGCAACATAGATTCAACCAATTTTAAGCCATATATTCAATTATTGCAGGCATTGAATATACCATGGCATTTAATTACGGATGGAGATTATTATGAAATTAACAGTAATACTAAGGCTGATGGAAGTGTCGTAGAGGAAAGAATATATCATATAATGGATGATCTTACTGGGCGACCATTCGGGTACAGAGGAATTGAAAATGTGAATGCACTTCTCGTAGATCTAAATATTGTAGATCCTGCAGATGTTCCACAATCACCTGAAGATATAAAAGAATTTTTCAAACAGAGTGGTGCCAATGTAGGTACATATACTTTTGAGGTGGATATGATGAACGAGACGAGTGCACATGGAAAAAGTTTAATTAAGAAAATCTACGGGGAACTTATTCTTGGGGGAGATCAAATGCAGAAAAATTTTGATGAAGCACTTGACGCGGTTGACTATTGGTCAGCCTTGAAAAAAATTGAATCGAATATAAGTAAAGGAAGATTTGCTCAGCGTTTGGCAGGAAATCTAACTGAAGAACTGATACCTAAATATATTAAAGATGGGATTGAAAATTTTGTAAAAGAAGTAAAAGAAGATTATGAATAGTTCCTTTTTTGAAGATTTAGAGCTGATTAAAAGAGACCAAAGTCAGATTGAGGCTTATAATTCTCAACGTAATACAGTTGTAATTGCTGGGCCAGGAAGCGGAAAGACTAGAGTACTTGCATTGAAAGCAGCTAGCTTAGCACATGGCACCATTAAAAAACCTTCTGGTCTGGCATGTATCAGTTATAGCAGGGAGACTGTAAGAGAAATTAAAAAACGTCTTAAAGAATATGGTTACAAACCAACTAATAAGGATTATATTGGTACTGTTCACAGTTTTACACTCTTACATGTCATACAGCCTTTTGCACATCTTTATCCTCAGTATGGGGTCAAATATCCAGTCAGGATTATTAAAAAAGAGAACGAGCTAAAAATTTTCAACAGTGTACTTGCAGAGTTTCAAGTTTCGAGCAAAGAGTTAAAATTGATGGAGATCAATAGACAGAGAAGTCTTTCTATAGTGGGCGTCAGCCAGGTTACATTTGATTCAACAGATCTGATTGTAAATGCTGCAAGATGTTTCGAAGAGAAGCTTTTGGAAACAGAATATCTCGATTTTGTAAGTATAATTAATATTTCTGCTCAAATAATTCGTGAACAAGAGTTTGTTAGAATGGCTCTTCGAAGCAGATTTCCTTGGTTACTGGTCGACGAATATCAGGATTTAGGGAAGGCATTACATGAAATGGTACTGGAACTTGTTTTTAATGCAGATATAAAACTTTTTGCGGTCGGTGATATGAACCAATCAATTTATGGCTTTAATGGCGGATATCCCGATTTTCTGATGGAACTTATGGAACGGGATGATATTCATCCTGTGTTGTTGACTAATAATTATAGAAGCAACCAGCATATCATTGCGGCTTCTTTAGAAACTCTTGAACCATCCAAACCTTTATCATATTTTGCAAAAAAAAGATTAGAGGAAAATCCAGATTTTACATTTGTCACCTGCAATCATCAGATGGATCAGCAATACGATGTAGTTGCTAATAAGGTTGTGCCGTTATTAATACAAAATGACGTTGCCTTAAATGAAATTGGTATCATTACATGGTCAAATACTGATGTCAGATTAATGGCTGCTGCTTTAAGAAAGAATAATATTCCTTTTTATATTTCAAAGTGGGATTTTGAAAAAAGTGCCACAGTAACTTGGCTGCAAGAATGCGCTAATTGGTGTATAGATCCTGATAAACAGTCTTTTGAAAATCTTTTTAAATATTGGAAGAACTTATTGATTAATCATAATGATCCACGAAAATTTCTTGAAACTATTGATCTAAAAGTCGATTTTCATAAACTTTTAAAGAAAGGAAAAGAAAAGGAAATTGTATTGGATTGGTTAAGCCTGATGATTAATAATCTAGAACTTGCAAAAGTTCTGGAGCTTTCGGATATGTATCCAAATGAGATTGCAAATCTTCAAATTTTGTTAGATGAAGCCACCAGCCACAATCTAAAGGATATGCCCTTGGAACGATTTGCACATCTTGGTATTCCTAACAATGAAGTAACAATTACCACTAGGCATAGCGCTAAAGGTTTAGAGTTTGAAACGGTTATTCTCCTAGGCATGGAAGAAGGACATTTTCCATTTTATTTAGATGTTAAGAATCCTATACTTTTAGCTGAAGCTCAAAGGTTGTGCTATGTTTGTGTAAGTAGGGCAAAAAAGAGCTGTATTTTGGTTAGATCAGAGAAGTTTACAGTCGATACGAAATATGGTCCAAAAACTCATCCGTACAGTCCTTCACGGTTTTGGACAACTTTAGATCAGAAGTTTGGAAATGAAAATAATCATTTTACTCACATTAATTATCCATCGTGATCTTACAAAAATTACTTAGTAAAGTATGAGTAATTTATACAAAATATTAAATGATTACGGAAAACCATAAATATGGTTAATGATAATCTTGTAGTTTTACTCATAGTTGAAATATTAGAATAAGTAAAACAATAAAAGAAAAAATTAGATCACTCAATGTTGTGTTGACATATAGTATTACATTAACAGATAACTAGATTATAATTAATATTTTGTGATAGATAATGTATCTCACTAATTTTCGATTTAGGGCAGTCGATAAGGAAAGTAACATGGTAGTCACTTTTTTAATAAATATCGTGAATAAGTTTACTTAACATAGTAAATCCAGCTATTCTAAATATGTCCAATTCAATATCTTTTTAATATGAAAATATTACACACTGCGGATTGGCATATAGGCCAATTATTTCATGAGTATGATCGTAACTATGAACATCAACAGTTTTTGGATTGGCTGGTTGCGACACTCCAAGCAGAGCAAATTGACCTTCTGCTTATCAGTGGGGATGTTTTTGATATTTCAAATCCAGCTGCAACATCGATAAAAATGTTTTATACTTTCTTGAATCGAGCAACAAAAGTAAATCCTAATTTGCAGATTATCATCATTGCTGGGAATCATGACTCTGCCTCACGTTTAGAAGCTCCTAAACCACTACTAGAGTCTTCAAATGTCTACATTATAGGATTAGTTGAAAAAGATTCCGAGGGTAATATAGATTTCGGAAAATTGATTATTCCTATACATGATGCATTGGGAAATGTCAAAGTATGGTGCCTTGCTATTCCATTTTTACGTATGGGTGATTATACGGCAATTCCAGATTGTGCAAATCCTTATACGGAAGGAGTCACGACACTATATAAAGAAGCTTTTGATTATGCCCAACAGAAGAAAAAAGAAGGACAAACAATAATTGCAATGGGACATTTGCATACGCATCATGCAGAAATAACAGATCTGGATAAAACTGAGCGATTGATAATGGGAGGTGTAGAATGTATTCCTGCTTCAGCTTTTGATCCAGACATCAAATATGTTGCACTAGGTCATATACATAAAGCACAAAGAATTGGCGGAAAAGAAAATATCCGATATTCTGGTAGTCCTTTACCCATGTCTTTTTCCGAGCTTAACTATAAGCATCAAGTTATAGTCTTCGAACTAGATGAAGAGATTAGCAATATGAAATCGCTTGAAATTCCATTATTTGTTCAACTTCAAAGAATTCCGCTAACCTCACGACCCTTATCAGAAGTCATTGCGCTACTAGAGCAATTACCTGCAATGGATACTACTCCAGAAACAGCTCCCTACCTTGAAGTTCGGGTATTACTTGAGGGACCCGAACCTGCTTTACGACATAAGGTAGAAACAGCATTAGTAGGCAAGAAAATAAGACTTGCCAAGATTGACGTGAAATATCCCGAATCTACTCACCAAGCTACTGAGTTTATTACACAAGAAAAGCTTAACGAATTAGTGCCTTTAGAAGTGTTTACCAAAATATATCAATCGAAGTACAGCACCAATGTCCCTGAAGATATATTGCAACTTTTTCAACAGGTAGACCAAGAAGTAAATCAAACAGAGGAATAAAATGAAGATATTAGCTATACGAATAAAAAACCTAGCTTCTTTAGAAGGAGAGACTAAGATTAACTTTATGACTGAGCCTCTATGTTCGGCTGGGATTTTTGCCATTACAGGAGCCACGGGAGCGGGTAAATCAACAATATTAGATGCACTTTGTCTTGCTTTGTATGGCAAAACTCCCAGATACGTGCAGGCAAAAGAAATGGGAATAGAGATCCAGGATGTTCAGGGAAGCACACTCAGCCAAGGTGATGTTCGAGGTATCTTGCGGGACGGGACGGCTGAAGGTTTTGCTGAGGTGGATTTCGTAGGCATAGACGGTCAACTGTACCGTAGTACATGGAGTGTAAGACGTGCTAGAAACAAAGCCGAAGGCAGCATTCAAGCCGATTCGGTTACTTTAAAGAACATTACTTCCCACATAGATATTCCAGGTAAGAAAGCAGAAACATATAAAGAAATAGAACGATTGGTCGGCTTAAATTTTGAACAGTTTACCAGATCGGTACTACTGGCGCAAGGCGATTTTACCGCTTTCATGAAAGCCAACAAAGATGAAAAATCCTCACTGCTAGAAAAACTAACGGGAACACATGTTTACTCCGAAATTTCGAAAAAGATTTTTGAAAAATTTAAGTTCGAAGAACAGCAACTTCGAGACCTTAATTTCAGAAAAGAAGGAATTGCAACACTTAATGAAGAAGAATTAAAAACTTTGCTCGAAGAACAAGGCATTTTAAAAACCCAAATTAAAGACTTAGAAAAGGAAATAGAAAAATTAACCACGGAAATAAATTGGCACGAACAGCTAGTTAAGCTGCAAGGTAGTTATTTTGAGGCCAATACTGCATTACAGTCATCAGTTGAGGTTAAAGTAAATGCTTACCAACGCAGGCAAAAGCTACTGGTAACCGAACAAGCACAACAAACCAGAAGTTGGGCAGATGCACAAAAACATGCACAACAACAGCATATTGAGAAAGAAACAATACTTGATACCTTACAAGTAACAATTATTTCTTTTCAGGAGCAAAAGAAAAAACTTGAAATACAGCTTTTAGCTTCAGAAACTGATCTTAAGGAAAAAAACAAGGCTCTTAATGATACTTTGCCTTTGCTGGAACAGGCAAGAAAACTGGATACCCTACTTGCTGAAAGAAAGGATCAAGCAGATAATGCCCAAAAAGATGTAGAAAGTGTTTCAGCCAATGTCAACCAACATCAAAAAGTTTTGACGGAGAAGCAAACTGAATTGACCAACGTTTCCGATAAAATTAAGATTACAACGGATTGGAAGATAGAAAATGCAGATCGTAGTCCCATTGCTGATAATAGAAATATTATTCTTTCCAAATTACAGGATGCTCAAAAACTTTTAGAGATATTACAGTCATCCACTAAGGAGTTAGATATATTGAAGCATAAAATTAATTCCAATGAAACTGATAAAACAACAACCGAAGCAAACTTGGACCTATACACGAAAGAATGGGAAAGTTTAAAAAAAGCCTATGATTTACAGTCCAAAGAGTTATTATTAATACCTATAGAAACTTTAAATCTAGATAAGGTAGAAGCAGATCGTAATGTTGAAAACACAATAAAAGCTCAGGGCAATTGGCAACTGTTGTATAATGCAATAACAGACCTTGAAACTTTAAATAAGAAACAAGTAAAAGATCAGTCGGATTACAAAACTAAGGAAAAAACTTTAGGAGAACTTGCCCAGAAATTAGTTGTAGAACTTGCGGAAAAAGATACAGCCTCACAACTTCTAAAACATGCACAACTGGCATCTGCCGAAAATGTAGAAACGCTTAGAGAAACTTTAATCGATGATGAGCCATGTCCAGTATGTGGTAGTACAAGCCATCCCTATGCAGTACATAATCCGCAATTAGAGAACGTACTATCTAAGCTGGAAGAAGTTTATAATCAGAAAGACCAACTTTACCTTGTCAATTATCGTGAATATATTGCTTTTGAACAAGTTTTTAAAACGCTGGAGGAGACCATTCAAAGTCAGAGCGAGGTTATTAAAGTAAATGAAGCTGCTCTTGAAAATAAAAAGCAAGCATGGGATAAATTTAATATTTCAAAAGAAAATCCTTCTATTTCAGAAGCTAAAATGGCTGAGTTTATTGAGGAAAGGTTGAAGAACCTCAAGACCAAACAAGCAGAATTGTTTGTAAAGATACAAGATCATGATTCTCAAAAACAACAACTTGAAGCAAGTAAAATCAAAATTGAACAACATAAAGAAACAGTTGATAACCTTACTAGCCAAGTAAAGGACTTAAAAACTTCCATTGCCTTATATAATGAACAGCAAAGTGGAAAAATTAAGGAAAAGAACAAAACTACATTGGATCTTAGTGAAATAGAAAAAGTACTTTCACATTATTTCACGAATTCAGACTGGATGGAGAATTGGAAGTCGGCGCCATCTGTATTTTTAGATAGCATTAACAGCTTTACTGAAATATGGAAAGAAAATACTGAAAAGTTTATGCAATACACACTTCAAAAAGGAGCATTTGAAGCAACATTAAAAGAACTTGAAAACCAAACCAAAAGCCTTTTAGCAGAGTTTGCAAAGAAGACAGCAGCGCATACAACTCTGCATCAAAATTATCTTGATATCAAGCAACAGCGAGAAAACATTTTTGAAGGAAAATCGGCAGAAGAGGTTGAGGGGCAGATTAAGCAAGCAGTAACCGAAGCCCAAAAACAACTAGACCAGCTTAAAGAAATACAGCAACAATTGAGTACTAATAATACAAAAGCCAACACCCAAAAAGAGGAATTAATTGCAACATTAGGCTCATTAGAAAAGGAAGTCCAAAAAACTTCGCGAAAAATTGAAATATGGCTTAGCGATTACAACGGAAAAAACGACCAATCCTTAGACTTAGCAGAATTGCATGAGCTTCTAATATTAGATAATTATTGGATTGAAAACGAGCGTACTGCATTGAAAATTATTGATGATGAAGTAACCAAAGCTACCTCCGTACTAGTTGAAAGAAAACAATTGTTGGATGTTCATCAACAAATGTCCTTATCCGAACGTCCACTTGATGATCTCAACGTATTAATTACTGCTGCAAAATCAAACATTGAACTACAGAAACATAAAAAAGGGGAGATTGGTTTTCAAGTACAACAAGACGAAACCAATAAAAATAAAATAGGAGATTTACTAATAAGCATTTTAGCACAAGCGAAAATTACAGAAAATTGGAGCAAACTAAACGAAATTATCGGCTCTGCCGATGGTAAAAAATTCCGCCAGATTGCACAGGAATATACGCTCGATGTTCTCCTTGGTTATGCCAATATTCATCTTCAGGTACTAACGAGCAGGTACAAAATTGAACGTATTCCAACTACGCTTGGCTTGCAAGTAGTTGATCATGATATGGGAGATGAGGTACGTACAGTTTATTCGCTTTCAGGAGGAGAATCTTTCTTGGTGTCACTTGCTCTAGCCTTAGGTTTAGCTTCTTTATCATCCAGCCGTATGAAAGTAGAGTCTTTGTTTATTGATGAAGGTTTTGGTTCGTTAGATCCTACCACGCTGAATATTGCAATGGATGCTTTGGAAAGACTACATAATCAGGGACGTAAAGTTGGAGTGATTTCCCACGTTCAGGAAATGACAGAAAGGATTCCTGTACAGATTAAGGTAAGTAAGCAACAGAGTGGCAAGAGTATGGTAGAGGTTTTGGGATAGTAATTAAAAATTTAGCAACATTTTAAAATAACGAATTTAGTGTTTAAGGAAATAACAAATAGGGATGCATGGAGTACTATAAGAGGATTCGTGTATCAGGTTGATTTAACAATTCAAAGATGGTTATCATTGAAAGATAATGAAATATTAGAACTTGAAAAAGGGGAAGATATTGATTTAATTAATAGAGATATTCAAAACAAAGAAATATCCAGAGAACTTGGACAGATTAAATACCGTGAATCGAAAATCTCCCTTAATCAGGAATTAGCATTAGAGGTTCTGCTTAATTTTTTTATAAACAAACAGAATAATAAGGGACATAGGGTATTTTTTAAATTTATAACAAATACAAAATATACCATTGAAAGACCTGCCCTTTTCATCGGAGGCAAATCGGGGATTGAAGCCTGGATGGAAATTTTTAACGCTGAAAGTATTAACCTGGATGATGATAGAATTAAAACTATACAGAATCATTTAAAGACAAAAGTTGCAGTAAAAATAATCAGCGATCCGGCAAAAATAAGAGAAGACCAGAAAGAAGCACAGAAGAACTGGAATGCTTTTCATGATTTCATAGCCGACTCTAATAATCTCTTACAGTTTATTAAAGATTTTGAATGGTCTGTCAGTAATGATGACGCAATAAACATAAGCAATAGCATAAAGGATCAAATTGCCAGAATCGTTGAAAACATAGATACAGATGCCGCCGAAATTCTTTATCAAAAGTTATTTTTATTTGTTTTTAAGCTGCTGACCAATCGCGGATTAAAAAAATTAGATTTCCAGGAGCTAAAAACGCAGCTGTCGAACACTGAATTAAATAGGGCAGACATCGAATTGCTGAAATATTTAAACGATACGCTTAACAAATTTGAAGAGAGGGTAAATGCTGTAGAAAGTCAGGCAAATATCAATGCGGTACATATATCAAAACTGGTAGATAATCTTAATTTGATCCAAAATTCCGATACCGTATTTGATTACAGACTTAAGAATATTTCTACCTCCCGCCCGACACTGGTTAAAAACGGCAGTCAGAGGAATAAAAAAGTTAGTGATGTTAAAGCTAATTTTGCACAATATAAATGGATTGGTTTTCAAGGGATAAATGGTACTGGAAAATCACAGCTGGCTTCACTTATTGCTCGGAAATTTCAAAATATTATTTGGCTGGACCTGCGTCCCTATCATGAAAGTATTGAAAAAACAACACTGCTCATTGAGACCCTTTTCTATACCATTTCTAATCTACAGATCGAAAATGACAGGGAAAACTGGATCAAAAAAGTACTGGAATCTTTCAACAGCAACACGATAATTGTTCTAAATGACATTCCTCAAATTCATATGGATAGTCCTTTATATAGTTTATTCCAATTACTATCTGAAAATATTTCAAAAAGCAATGTAAGGATATTAACTACATCAAATTTTAAATTCCCCCGCGCTTTATTACAGTCATTTGATGAAAATATCTTTCTTCATTATGATGATTTCGAATTCAGCGATGAGGAAATAATAGAGTACATCCTCAACTCAGGCGGCGATGAGACTATTGCACAATATATTGGTTTAATAACCGTCGTATCGCATCGCAATCCACAACTTTTAAGTTCGATCATTTATCACCTGAAAGCAATAAATTGGGGCAAAGATTCAGAGCTGTTGCTCGATGTCATCTTAAAAAATGAGTTTTCAAGCGATGTACTTCAGGACGCTCAATTCGCAATTAAGAAATATATCACTGATGAAAAATCAAGGGAGTTACTATACAGGCTTAGTCTGATAAACTGGGATCTGGGACTCAAAGAAATTACTGCAATCAGTAACGTTGAGGAAAGAATACAGCATCCAAATGAAAAACTTCAGGATTTAGTAAACGTATGGGTCGAACAGCAGGATAAATCATATCAGGTTTCACCTTTAATATATAAAATTGGTGAGAAAAATTTATCCCCCGATACTATAAAAAATACTCATGTCGCAATTGCTAAATCTATTTTGGAGGATAAAAAAATCAATCAAATAAGTGCATCGCGAATTATCAGCTCCTTTCTAAATGCCAAAGATTTCAATAATGCGGGAATTATTCTCTTTATGGTCTATCAATCTGCTGTTACATCTGAAAGCATTAAACAGCTTATCGATTGGGGATACTTAAGCTATTGGACCAAGATTGACATTCCAAAAGAAATGAGTGTGATACTCAGGGCACAAATTAGAAACGAACAAATTCGATTATATAAACTATTAGGAAAAGATCCTTCATTTCTTCTTGAGAAACTAAAAGGATACAGAGACGAAGATAACGCGAAGATTTCAGAAAAAGTTTTATTGTCTCTTTTAACCGTTTCTCATATTGATAGTGCTGATACTGCTGGCTACTGGTATTATTTAGAAATAATGTTAAATAATTTCTCATCTCTTGAAGAACCTTTTCGGGAAATTGCAACTCCTGAATTAATATCAGGACTATTTTGGGTTCCGGTACCTAATCTGTCCAATTTTGACCAGGTTAAGCATTGGCTGGAACTTGTTGAAAAGTTAGAAAATACCTTTCAAATCGATTTCTTTGCAAATGAAATTGCTCAGTATGCAATAGCTGTTTTATCTGGCAGAATAATTTCCTTCACAAAGGATAATGATCTGAACATATCCTATCTGGATTATTTGAGCGGTTATTTTACAAACCGCAAAAACGAAATACTGCAGTCCATTGTAATTAGGGAGAAAATTGTAATTGAGTTTCAGGCACTGGGAAAAGTAGCTGAAATGGAAAAATTATCCATTGAGCTTACTGATACATTTGATTCGAATATTGCCAAATATTTGATATATGACAAAATAGGACGATTATTTTATAACAGTAAGCAGATTGCAAAAAGCAGCGAATGGCTGACAAAAGCTGTACAAATTAATTGTACGGAGCAGGTGGATTTTATTGATTCGCTGATTTATGCCGCCTGTTCATACTCAGCAACAAATCCTGAAAAATCAATTGATTTTTTAAAGAAAGCTGCCGATCTATATAAAGAAACTCCAACATATGAGAATAATGAATTAATTTATATTCAAATATTAGGAGAGCTTGGAATTGCCTATTGGTTAAATAATGAATTTGAAAATAGTTACATAATATTTGAACAGGTAGTCACTAGATTACTGAGCTGCAAAGAAGAAACATTTAATAAGGAATGGATCCAGATTTTTTCTTGGTCAGGTCATGTTCTTGGATATATTTCGGCGTATGTTTCAAAGGATAGAGTACCAACGCATTTAAGTGATGGAAGTGAATATATGAAACCCTTTCAGGGCATATATGCTTTTAGCACACAGGACGTTTCAGATTTGTATGCTTCAACCAAGGATGCCATTGTTACCGCGCACATGGCAGTTTTTGCTGAAGGTATCAATGAGATATACAAAGCCTACACATGGTCATTAAAGGCATTTGATATCGCAAGAAACTCCGGTGACGAAGAAACTTTCTTAATGATTTCAGCTGTTTGCGGGCACTATTCCACCATTAATTTTAAACTTGACGAAGCACTTGAAACCTCGCTTTTATTTTCCGCTGTAACTGCTCATTTAAACGGCACTCCTCTGGATAGGCAGAATCAGCTGCAAAAAATAAACCTTCAGCATCTCTTAGCGGAGAAACCAAGCGAAAAATGGAATATTGCAGAAGAAACGACCACTACAGTGACCATAATTCCTCTTATGATAATGGTACTTACAAATTATCTAAAAGATCAGGCGGATAAAGAGCATACTTTTTACAGCTTCAGGGATCTACTTTCCAATTATCTGAAAAATGCATCAGATAAACAGACATGGGAAGAACTCCTGGATTTAATCACATCCATCTTTGAAGGCAAAATATCAGCAGCTGAGTTAATTCAAAGAAGTAACCGATATGGCGATAGCGAAAATCGAAATTTTCAGATAATTTGCATTTTAGGATTTGTATTTTACTCCAAAAAGCACGATTCTGCGATAACCCAGCTTATCAACGTAATACCATACTTAACCAAAACCTACAAAAATGCGAGCAGTCTCATTAGATCTGTTGTAGCGCCATTTGTTCAACTTATAGCTAAGGAAGCTTTAACTGGATCATTTGTAGGAAGTAAAGATGAGTTTGAATCTGCTGTAGGAAAAATAGAATCTATAAAGAATTCTGACCAAAACCCGGTTCAAAAAATACTGCAGACAGCAGTAATCGAACTTGATATTAAATTAGAAAATGATAGAAAACTATGGTTATTTAAGTACAAGGAAATATAAAAAAAGGAAGTGAACTCCTAAATTAATTCCAAGCAATAACTTACCCCTGAAGTATGTATTTATAAAGTGTTCAACTGTCGAACACCTTGAATCATTTTTTAGGATTATTTTCAGTTAAAAAAAAGCATCATTTTTAGGAAAAAAAACTTAACGATTAATGATTTTTATTAAATTTAAAAAGTCATAAAAAAGCCTTTAAACATTTGTGTTTAAAGGCTTTTTACTAAGCTTGTCTATAAACATTAATATAGGAATTAGGTGTTCGATTGTAGCCCCATCGACTCCAGAATGATCTAATAAAGCTAATTTTTTTGAACTTTTAATATCTGGTAAAATCTATAAACTCAAGCAAAATTAGTAGTGGAAATTAGTCATGTAATTGTTTATTTTCTATCTTTACATTGTAATGATTTGATTATACGAAAGTTAAGTGATCCTATAGGTGACCCTCAGTTTGTTATTGTATCGTAACCCCTGTATTTACTGGGATTTATATAAAGGTTTCGGAGCCTCTTTCTCCGCCAGATGAAGTTTCAAAGGAAACTTTAAAAATCAAAAGCCTTTAAATACTAGTATTTAAAGGCTTTTTTGTTTTTTGTACTTTGTCAAAAAGCACATACTTTATCAAAGAACAGTGTACTTATTGGTGTACCTAAAAAAAATCAGACTTTTTTTTGATTTTAGGTACACTAAAAGTTGTGAATTCCCCGGGAATTCCCTGTCAACTCTAGGCTCTCGCAAAATTTTTAAATCAATTTGAGTATTAATTTAAAAACTAGATAGCATGTTAAAAGTAATTTTTTATCTAAAGTATACCAAAGTTGGCAAAAATGGCGAATCACCAATATTCGCCCGTATTTCCTATAAGAACAAAACAATTTCAATGAGCACTAGAAAATTTATCTCGAAAGAAAGATGGATATTCACTGGCAATCTTAGAAATGTCCTGAAACTTGAAAAAGAAAAGGTAATCAAAATGCCTAGGATCTTTTTCTTCTAGGTATGGAAAAGAAGTTCAATGAACTACTTAAAATTGATCAGGATTTTTCTTTGCAATTACTCAAAGATGAATTTAAAGGGGGAATCAGTTATAAAGGAAGATGGTGTCAGAATAATTGAAATTATGAATAGGCATAATGAATTCTTCCAAAGAAAGGTCAATGCAGGAGAACGATCCACCGCATCACATCAGAAGTATGAGCGCGCAAAAGATTTACTGGTAACCTTTATGAAAAAACAGTATGGTATTTCGGACATGTCTTTAGATGAAGTGACCAGTTCCTACGTTTACAATCTGGAAGCGTTACTTAAGTACGATAGCCATTTTAAAGGCAAAATTGGTGTCCAAAACAATTCTGTAGTCAAAATTATATGCGGATGTATAAGACAGCTTGTAAATATAGTGTTAGAATGGGTTTAATAGATAAAGATCCATTTAGTGTTTATGATGGTAAACTATATATTACTGACGCTATATTTCTTAGTCAGGAAGAACTAGATCGAATTGAAAATAAAAATTTCTCAATTAAACGTCTCGACCGCGTTAAGGATGTTTTTTTATTTAGCTGTTATACTGGGTATGCTCCCGTAGACGCTGCTAATCTTTCATTAAATAATATATCGGAAGATGGCAATGGTAATCTTTGGTTCTGTCACATCTAAAGTTAAGTTTTACCTTTGTCTTTTTTTAAATTCTCAAATTAATGAATACAAAAGGTCATTGTTATCCCAAATTTATTATTCTTCAGTCCGTATATTTTAAACTTAGGTTTTCGTTAAGTTACCGAGATGTTGAAGAGATAATGAAAATGAGAGGAGTTCAAGTTGACCATGCTACAATCCAACGTTGGGTATATAAATTTATCCCATTTATTGAAGCACAAATGAACAAACGAAAGAAAGAAGTTGGTACTAGCTGGAGCATGGATGAGACTTATATAAAAGTTAAAGGAGAGTGGTGTTATCTCTATAGAGCCGTTGATAAGTCTGGAGATACAGTTGATTTCCTGTTGACTAGAGGAAGACAGAGGATGAGTGCTCAGTCATTTTTAATAAAGACAATTGCGAATAATTGTAAACCAGATATTATGAATATTGATAAAAGCGGCTCAAACATAAGAGCTATCAAAGTTTATAACAAACGTTCGTTTTCCAAAATAGCAATTCGACAATGTAAATATCTCAACAATATTGTTGAACAAGATCATCGATTTATAAAATGGAGGATACAAAATGGCTTAGGCTTTAAAAGCTTTGAATCTGCAAAGAGAACTCTTAGTGGAATTGAAGTTGTCACATGCTGAGAAAAAAAACAAATGAGTAATCCAGGGATCACTATGTTTAAATCATTCTGTTCTTTAGTAGCATAACTTTTTAATGTTACCACTTTAATTATGTTTTAATGAAACAGATGCGACAGAACCTTTTTGTAATTCCAAAAACAAAATCGAAAGAATACATAGCAAGCAATCCTATTATTAGACTTCTGTCAGGTATATATTTTAAAATCATATTGTGGTTATTTTAAAATAGCTGTTGTAATTAAACTTCCTGAATTGTTAATTGATTATACTCCAAATATTGCCATCTGGACTTTTCAGATCTAAAAATCTAACGGCTGTTAAGTTGATGCCTTCTGAATTGGTCCATTTACATTTTGGATTGTTTGCTGTAATATTTGGGATGAATGACAATTTAATCAGCAAAGAAATTATTTGCTTTCCGGAAAGTGCAATCGCTTCCAATGCTGGAATCCTCAGTGGATTTCTTCAATTATTGCTTCACCTCCTAATTTCTGTCTAATCTTCCCGGTATGAATAAAATATGTTTACATTATCAATTTACTACCGGTATAAAACTATTATTTGAGGATTGATTACGAATAGTTATGGGACTGATCATTCCAGGAGGTAGCTCTGAGCAATTGTTCATGCTAAATATTCTAATAGTATTGGGTTGCTGAAGCACATCTATATTACAATTTTCAACTACCCAATTTTCCCATATTCCATTAATATGGTTCCATGTATCAAACCCAACCTGGCAATTTATAGAACTACAATTTAGATATATAGTGTCTTTTGCATACATATCTATAAATGGTTTACGGGGGTCCGGAGCCCAACCAAACCCCATTCCATAACCATATTTATCGTAATCATTGGTAGGATTTCTGTTCTCATCAAATACTAAAACATTGTTTGCAACACATGACTCGAATGTAATGTTATTGCCTGCCGCACTAAAGCCACAACTTTGTTTGTCTTGAGGAACAATTGCAAATATGTTTTCGACCACGCAGAACTTTACAAGAATATTGTTGCCATAAACTTCCAGTCCTGTAGCTTTTGCCCCAGTATTTACCGGGGCATCTCCATCAACAATCCCAGTCGCCCTAAAACCAACTACTGTAACATCGTTAGAGTCAAAAATAGACATGCCATGGCAATCATCACAACAACCTCTCAGGTTGGTAGCAGTACAATTTTCGTAGTGAAGGTTAGAACACGCAGTAGGTAGAAAACCTAAAACCGTATGACCAAAAGTTGTAGTTGTTCCTAAGGGATTTGCTTGATAATGAGAACGGGATTCTGACGAGTGACAATTAAGAGTAAGTACATGTTTGCAACCTTCAACATAACTGAACCCGGTTACTGTCCCATCCAGGTTAATCAAATTGCTGGCATAACAATTAGATACTGTAGCATTTGCGGATGCAAACAACTGGATACCTGCATACGCAGGTGCTGTAACTTTTACTCCTGTTATGGTACAGCGTGTTATATTTACATAATTGGAAAATTCAATATAAATACCTGAAGCCGTTATAAATGCATCACCACCAAAATAGGTGTATTCAGAACCTTTTATCGTAATGTTCATGATATTTAAATTACTAATTAATCCAGCACTTATGCCATGCAGAGACATGTTGATTAATTCACCATTCTGAATCGTAATATTTTGGCATCCTTCGAGAGAACCAACATTAATACCAATAATTTCGGCAGTGTGATCTAAGCAAACTGCAGTAATCTTATGCCCGTTTAAATCAAGAATTACATCACTACATGTGATATTTATAGCGATGTATTGATCTTCTGATCCCGGAAGCCAGATAATATCATTAGTGAGATAGTATGTACCTGGCTGTTCTATTTTTATTCCTTGAGCCGGAATTGCGCTAATAACAGGGCCAACCTGAACTTGTTTAGTATCACTAATAAAACTATAGATTATTTTCTTAGCCTTATTCTTAAACTTCTTTATGACTTTTTCAATAGAAGTTTCTTCCTTATGTATGCCACTAAATATCCTTTTTAAAATATTTTCTAAATTTGTATTTTCCATTGTTATTTAATTTTGCTTTTTTGCCTCCGAAAAATAGCTGTTACTGATTTCTATAGCTCTATTAATATTTACAATTCACGATGTCTAAAATTATAAAAATACAATTATAGTTTTTTACGTAGAATTACCTGTTTTACTCTTTTAGATCCGAAAATTCTTTATGAGAAAATTAAAATGACTTTAATTCTTATACAGTATATTGCATCGCAAGAACGAGCGACCTTTTTTGTACCAGATAACAAAGGATTAGCAATAATTAAATTTGATTAGAATGAAATTGAGGAGAAAACCAAAAATGACATTAGAATACTATTTTGAAAAAAACTTTAATAATGAACAGTTATGGGAAGCTAACAGAGAAAATGTTGAGTTACTGGTAGAATTAGTGAATTTAGTTCGCCCAAAAAAGCCAAAAAAAATAACTGTTGTAGATCTGTCAGAACTAATACGATTGCTGCATCAAAACCCAAATTATCGTAATGGACTGATGGACTGTATTAGTGCCCATTTAGAAAAGAAAAAGTTTAATAAAATCCTTTCAGATGCAGGAATTCTTCAGGATGCCAATTTCTTTTTTGAAGTACGCAAGAGGATTTTTGCTAAATTAATTCCCGAGCAGCCAGAAAAGGATACATTGCAATTTATTTTAAATCAGGTGTTTTTTGTGAATACCGACCCGATATGGATTAATAAAATACCTCAGGAGCAAATCCGGGATTTGTTTTATTTGTTAAAATTTCGTTCTATTTATGGGGTTAGCGATGAGAATTCATCATTTAATGAATTGGTTTTTGCGATGGAAGTTATTACTTATCGCATTTGTGGGTCTGCGATGGAAACAGATGTAATCCAGATGGTACCAGAATATGAAAATCTGGAGAGTCCATTTATTGCCTTTCAACGAGAATTATTGCTCATGAATGAGAAACTGATCGAATCTCCTGAGAATTATATTGATGAAGATGATTTAGGTTACAAACAATTAATTATACTGCACAAACAATGTGTAGACTATATAGAAACTGCTTTTAAAAACAGTAATAAATTTGGTATTTCATTACGAGTGAACCAAAGCCTGCTACGAATCCGTCAGCAACTCAGCCGCCTAAATTCTCTATTACCACTTTTGATACAAGGAGAAGAGAAAGATGCCAATAGGAATACGATTTACCTCGCTTATAAACTGATTAAATACAATTGTGATAAAAACAATATTCAAAAACTAATCAATGAGAGTACCCAGCTTTTATCTTACGAAATAACTCAACATACGGCCAATACTGGGGAACATTATATTACAAACAGCCGTAAGGAGTATTATAAAATGTTCTACTCTGCAGCTGGTGGCGGTTTTATAGTCGGAATATTGTGTATTATCAAACTCATATTGGGGAAAGTAGAAACTAGCGGCTTTGGGCATGTTTTTTTATATAGTATGAATTATTCCATTGGATTCATCATAATTTACATTCTTGGGTTTACGCTGGCAACGAAGCAGCCTGCAATGACGGCTTCTGCACTGGTAAGGGCTTTGCAAGAAGATTTCAAACAAAAAATACAGGACAAAAAAGAGTACAAGTATAAAGAGTTTGCTATATTTTTTGCCAGAGTATTCCGCTCGCAGTTTATTGCTTTCGTGGGGAACGTAATTTTTGCTTTTCCAGTTTCATTACTCGGAATCTGGCTTATTGATATAATATTTCATTATAATATTGCACAGGAAAAATGGCCTACTTTGATCAATGATTTGAATCCGATTTTTTCTCCGGCAATTTTTCATGCAGCTATAGCTGGGGTTTTTCTGTTTTTATCTGGAATTATTGCCGGTAGTATTGCCAATCGCGATAAACACAATCATATTTACTATCGTATTCAGGAGCATCCATTGCTTAAACTGAGTTTAGGCAAAAAGTGGACTAAGAAATTAGCATCATTATATGAAAAAAAATGGGCAGGAATAATTTCCAATTTCTGGTTTGGTGTTTTTATGGGAAGTACAGTTTTTATTGGAATATTCTTTGGATTAAATATTGATATAAGACACATTACTTTTGCAAGTGGGAACTTTGCAATGGCTTTATATGGGGCAGATTTTTATGTTACCAAATGGATGTTTTTATGGTCAATATTAGGTATTGGACTTATTGGTTTAGTCAATTTTATTGTTAGTTTCAGCTTGTCACTTGGGCTTGCATTTCGTTCCCGAAACATTCCGCTCTCAGAATTAAGGCAAGTGGCAAGAGCTATCTTCAGGTATTTTTTAAATAAGCCTTTGCATTTCTTTTTTCCACCAAAGAAAAATACGTTGCAATAGTATTTGCAATCTCCTATACAAAATTATTGTATTCTATTACAAAAAAGGATAAGAAAGGAGCTGTCTCAATGCAAAATTTTGAGACGGCTTCTTTTTGTTTTTATATCTTTTCTGTTTTATTTTTTTAGATTATATGGGATATGATCCTGCCATCTCCAAGGTGTATAAATATCCCCAATTGCAGTTTCTAATAATTCTGTATAAATGCTTTCTGTGTTGTCGCTATTGCTTAGGATTACAATACCTATTCCTGTTTGTGGGAAAATAATGGAATAATGCTGGAAACCATCTCCATGTCCTTCCTTGAAGGCGCCAGTTCCATGAGGCGATTGCAGTAGTCCCCAGCCAAGTCCGTAACCCAGATTAATTTTGTCATTGGCTGTTGAGTCACGTAGACTCATTGGACCAAACTGTTTAATGGATTTGATTTTAATTTGCTGGGTAAACATTTCTTTTGTAGTACTTGCAGTAAGTATTTGGTTATTGAGTACACCTTTGGTAAAAAGCGTATAATCATCCAGAGTCGTTTCTAAGGTACTTGCGGATCTAACATCGTTATCTTTATCTTTTTCATACGGCTCTCCCTTTGAATTATGACCTACACAATAATCTTTTTCAAATTTTGGCAGCCATTTATAAGATGAATTGTTCATTTTTAAAGGTATAAAGACGCTTTCTTGCATCATTTCTTCTAATGGCTTGTCCAGATAATATTCCAGTACAACTTGTAGATAAACTAATCCTTCACCAGAATAACTATATCGGGAACCTGGAGTAGTCTTAACTCTTAATTTTTCATCTGGTTCATTCCATCTCCAGTTTGGAAAACCCGAGGTGTGATCCAGACACATCCTAGCTGTTATTTTTTTATAGGCTGTGTCTTTTCTTAGATCTTCGTAGTTGTCATGCCATTTTTTAGTTGGCTTATATTCATAAATAGGCTTAGGTAAATAATCCTGTAATGGTTTGTCTAAATCGAGAATACCTTTTTGAACAAGTGTCATTACCATAACAGCAAACACAGCTTTGCTTAATGAAGCTCCGTAAAAGTTGGTTTCATTTTTTATGGGGTCTTTAGTGAACGCATTTTTATAGCCAAAAGTCTTTTTGTAAACAGGTTTATTGTTATTAAAAACGGCTATAGCTATCCCTTCTACATTTGCAGATTTCATTAATGACTTGATTTTGGCGTCTAAACTGGCTGCCGAGATTTTTTTCTTGTCAAGTCTAACGATATCTTGTCCAAAACAAACTGAAGAAAAATGGAATAGGAGAAAAAGGATAAAGTAATAGTTTTTTATTTTCATAATGTGGTTTTTTGATTATGTAAATGTTTTGTTACTAAATGCTGTTGCTATTTTTGGATTTTCATTTGCTTAGCTAAGATAAAAAAAATACCGTAAAATGCATTAATGTTCTATGGTATAGTTTGTTATGATTGTTTTTTTTTGCGTATTTTCGAGCTAATCAGTTATAGAATAACTGTAAATTAAGAAAAATGATTGACCATAAAAAGAGGTTACAATTAGTATTATGTTATAAGTAGACATTCTTAACAAAGTAAATTGACTTTTTGAACAAAGTCAAGCACATGTAATGCTCCTAATTTTGCCCTATAACTTTTTAATAATAAAAAAATGAGATTGAATAATTATCAAGGAGCATTGCAACAACCAATTGGTTCAGGATTTAATGCAACATCAACAACAAATGATGTAATCAAAGAGATTGATCTTAAAGGGAAAATAGTAATTGTAACAGGTGGAAATGCAGGAATTGGTCTTGAAACGACTAAAGTACTTGCAAAAGCGGGTGCAACTGTAATTGTACCTGCAAGAGATGTTGAGAAAGCTAGGAAGAATCTTGACGGAATTAAAAATGTAGAATTAGAAATGATGGATATTATGAATCCAACTTCTATTAATGCATTTGCCGAAAAATTCCTTGCGTCAAATAGGCCTTTGCATACGCTTATAAACAATGCAGGTATTATGTGGGTGCCTTTGCGTAGAGATATTCGAGGAATCGAATCACAATTGGCTACCAATTATTTAGGGCAATTCCATTTAACTGCAAAATTATTCCCAGCACTTAAAAAAGCCAACGGTGCGAGAGTTATTAATGTGTCTTCTCTTGGCCACCAAATGGCTCCTTTCAATTTTGAAGATCCTAATTTTCTTTACAGAGAATACGAAACCCTACAAGCTTACGGACAGTCAAAAACAGCTAGTAATTTATTTTCTGTTGAACTAGACAATCGTGCTAAAGCATATAATATAAGAGTATATTCATTACATCCAGGTTCAATTGCAGGAACTGAGTTAGGCAGAGAGGCCTCATTAGAATTATTCCAAAAAATGGGTTTCCTAGATGTAGATGGTAATATGATTCCTGAAGTGGCTGCAAGATTAAAATCGATTCCACAAGGTGCAGCTACGACCGTATGGTGCGCTACAAGTTCTTTGCTTGATCATATTGGAGGCGTTTATTGTGAAGATGGCGATATTGCCCCGTTAGCTAATGGGGAAGACAGTGTTGGATCATATGGTGTAGAACTTTATTCTCTGGACGAAACGAATGCCAAAAGATTATGGGATTTAAGTGAGCAAATGACTGGTATGTCCTTTCAGGTTTCCTAAATCTGTACTTTATTGAGATTTTAAAAAAATGGAAATTTTAATAGTAATGTAAATGAGGTCTCTGCGAAGTTTTTGGTAAGGATTACAGGTAAAACATATTTTCCTGCTCAATTGGTATATAAATATTGGGCAGGATTATACCAAATAAAGAACGGTAATATATAAACTATAGATTTGGTTATCCAGCTTGAATTGGTATGCCACTGGAGATAACTATATTTGAGCTAGCAAAAAAATGAGAGCTTTAAAATGGAAATATATAAACTTGATTAATTTTTAGCATATAGCATTAAAGATGGAACATATTTCAAAATACTTAACCCCCGAAATTAAGCTTTCTAGCTATGATGATAAACTGTTTAAATCAGACTTGATGTTTGATGATCATATGTTGATTTGGTTTATCTCAGGGGAAACAAAAATAATACAGGCCGATACTACTTTTTATTTTAAGACAGGGGATATATTTTTAATCCCGAGAAATCTTCTGGCTACAATAATAAATTATCCTAAAAATGGACAACCACATAAAACAGTGGTAATGCATTTATCAATTGAACGGCTAAAAAAATTCTATGAAAAAATTGATATTAGTAAAAAACATACTATTGAACAGAAAATATACAGTTTTAGCAATCATCCATTGTTGGAGAGTTGCTTGGCTTCGGTGAGTCCGTATTTTGAATTGAAAGGGGAGTTTCCTGAGAATATTGCATCGTTAAAAATTACCGAAGCAATAAGTATTTTGAGAGAGATTGATAAAAGTGTAGATGCTATTTTGGCAAATTTCGATGAACCTGGCAAGGTTGATTTAATTAGTTTCATGGAACGAAATTTTATGTTCAATATGCCAATGGAAAAATTAGGTTATTTGACAGGTCGAAGTTTGTCAACGTTTAATAGAGACTTTAAAAAGTATTTCAATATTACACCTCAAAAATGGCTAACCGAAAAGAGGTTGCAATTAGCCTATTATCAGTTGTCTGAGAAAAAGAAAAAACCAACAGAAGTTTATCTGGAAGTGGGTTTTGAAGATCTCTCTCATTTTTCATTTGCATTTAAAAAGAAGTATGGGGTGTCTCCAAATAAGTTAATGTTACTCGATCTTTAATTTTTTTCTTAACGTATGAGAAAAAAATCTAAGCTATAGTTATATATCCGAATGGTTGAGGTTTATGATGCTGCCCTTTTTTATTTTATCTCAGTTATATTGTTGTAAATTACAGGCATTTGTCCGCTCCATTTATTATAGATGGTGTCATTTATTATCAATTGAGACATAAAGTGTGCTACATTAATACGACTGGTTTGTCCTGGATTAAACAGGGCGCTCCTAGTTGGCGATGCATGTAGTGAATACTCAGTTACTATTTGGGCATTGATTAAGTTATCAGGACGTACTGTAACCCATTCTATAAAACGATTTTTTTGCCCTATTTTCACTCTTAAATAATCTGCTGCATTTTCGTTGTCGGAATGTGGCGGCAAAAGTAACCGAAACAAACCAATCACAATTTTCTGTCCAAAAGAAACGGGTTCGTTTAAGTTCTTGTTGTTATTTCCTGCTGTATTCATTAACACAAATCGTAATGGTTTTTCTGGAGCATTTTTAATGATGGTCTCACAAATTATTTGAACCGTATCTGTAATCAATAGTTTTGGTTTACCATACATACCCTTAAAGCTGAGATTATGCCCCAAACAAGAGGCTACAGACTGGCAGTCTTTTAAATAGCCAGACATCTCGTTCACAGGAATATTCGAAATATCATTTATCCTGATAATTGTTATGTTGTCATTGTTATTCCATGTATCAGGAATATTGCTTGTAGGTCGAACAATGATTTTTACTTCCTGACCTGCAGCTAGCAATTGCATTACCAATAACTTTCCTGTTGAACCACTCGCTCCAACTACTAATGTTTTCATACCTTGAGGTGTTAATTCCTTTTATGATAGCTTTACAATGTCCAATGAAGAGATTAGATGAGATTATATTTAGTTTTACTATAAATATCCATGCTATCGTTGTGTATATTTGAGCGGTTGGGTAGGTACAATATTATTTTTTTAATACTTTAAACTTTCTTGATTCTCCATTTTGGCGTACATCAATAATGTATAAACCACTACTCATGTTTTTTAATTGAATGTCAAGATCTTTTAATTCTGAAAAAGTTTTGTTGTAAACCGATTTTCCAGTCAAATCATTAATGTTTACAGAAACATTCTTATGTGTTTCCTCTAATTCTAATTTAAAGGTATTTACAAATGGATTGGGGTAAACCTTTATGGTATTAGAATTAAAGCTAGACACGCTTAGAGTTGGTGTTGGTAAAGGGAAAAAAGCATTATTGGTAGAAAAAAAACTAGCTCCCAAATATTCTGGTAAAGTAGCAATCCCGAAGAGCATGGTAGAAAAATCGACACCTATGATTTCATTAGGAACCCAAGTTGGATTACTTACACTATGTCTCCATAAAATTGGGTCAGTTGAATTTGGTAAAAGATATTTGCCTTTATTGTTATTCCATAATGCAATTAAATCATTTTTACTATTAGGGTTTACAGGAATAAATCCAGCAATTATATGAGGAGATACGATTTCATCAGGATTATCATTTATAGCATCTGCGTGATAAGAAGAGGAGATTGCAGAGCCTGCACCGCATCCCCATTGATAGGTATTTCCTCCCATGTTATTCCACCATTCGAGATCTGCTTGCTGTGCATTTTTAAAAAACACCATATATTCATTAGAAGTCGTAAAGTAATTACATAGGTAGTAATTGAACTGATGTGTAAATGAAGGCATAAAGCGTGTGGCATTATCCGATAATACTGGAATAGAATTATAATTTACTTTTGGTAATTGCGTTGAGGAACTATAATTATTATTCCATAGTACATTTCCTGGTCCAGTAGGTGTTTGAGAAGCATTTTTGGCCAACCATGCAGCAATCATGTATTCATTATAAGGCCAAGCAGAACCCGAGATACCAGTTCCGTTTGCATTCATCGATAGATAAATAGCACCTCCAGAAGCATCTGAAATCGCGGATTCAAAGTTGATTGAATTCCACATTTCTAAAGCATACTTTGTGATTTCATCATTCTTAAAATACTTCATCGCAAATAATGCTCCTGACATTAAAATATCGGTATCAATAGTACTGTATTCAGAGCCCCAAGCTTGTTGCCCCGTATCAATATCCATAAAATGTCTGTAATAGCCATTAGATGTTCTATCGGGTGTAAAACCTTGTGTGTGTCCCGTTGCAGTTTTAAGTGTAGCCAAAGCCAAATCTTGTCCGTTAGTAATCCATCCCATTGCATCGGCAATGCATATAGCGACCAATCCCATGCCTGTATTAGCTGCTGATATTGGATGATAATCATTTCCGCTTAATAGTTTCGAATCCCGATACATTCCGTTTGGAAGCCTCTGAAGTTCAAAAACTTTGTAGCTATTTCGAAATAAGAGGTCAATAGAAGGATTGGATTGTGAGTAGGTTGGAGTAAAACAAATTGCAAGAACGAGAATTAGAGTAATTTTTTTCATAGTAATTAAGTTCTGTTGAGTTATTGTTTTTAGAAGTGGGGGGAGCATTTATAAATAATTAAAAATGGTTATTTATCAGGGGAAAAAAATCAAATTAACATTGTGTTTTGTGTGCGTATTTGATTGGTTGTCAGTATCTATGGGTAAATTTAGTTTTTTTTGTAATTAATTTCAGTAAAAAACATGAAAATGTTTTTTTGTAGTACCGAGGAAAATATGTTTTTATAGTTTGATTATACGTTTTGCATATAACCGATCGCTCCAATTACAAATTTTTCATGTTTTGAGGGGTTAATTTCTTTTATAATAAATTGATAATGTTCAATGAGAAATGGATGGATTGTATTTAGTTTCACTAAGGTAGGAAATCCAATGGTATGTGGTACTTAACGAAAAAAGAGTAGAAGCTTCTAAATAAGACTAATATTTTATCGCCTATTTTTAATGAGTTTTAGTTGTAAACATGAGATATTGGTATTTGATTTTTAACTAATCCCCCATAAACGAATAAACTAGATATTAAAAATAATACAAACATTGCGATCCACATTGAAACATGAAAGTACAGATTTTGTACAGTTTATGAAGTACCGATAATTTAAAGTAACTATCTAATTTTGAATTGAATTATTGTATCATTAAAAAAACTTTATCTACATTTATGTGGAAATTAAAAAAAAATACCCTTTCTGATGATGATAATTTTTTAGAAATACTTCTCGATATGAAATATCCCATACTATTTTTGGTAATTACATTTTATTCTATCGCATTTGCGCAAAAAGAGAAAAATTATTTAGCTCAAGTTCGTCTGGATGGCAAACATGGGTTTATTAATGCCTCAGGTCATGAGGTGATTCCTCTTCTCTATGATGATGTTGGTTCATGGGGCAACAACTTTGTAGCTGTGAATATTGGAAAATATACCCCCAAAGTTGGATTGCCGGTTATGGAGTCTGTTGGGCCTCAAGAAATAGAAGGTAATAATTCTGTAGAACCCAATAAAGACAAGACTGTTTCTATAGAAATAAAAGACAAAATAGGCAAGTGGGGCTATTGCGATATTACAGGAGTATTGGTGATTCCTGTTCAGTTTACAAACACAACTTTCTTTAATGAAGGAATGGCGGGGGTAGAAATAAACAACAAATGGGGTTTTATAAATACTCAAGGAAAAATAGTTGTTCAGCCAATATATGATACGATTGGATATTTTTCGCAAGGGCTTGCCAAAGTAGCTAAAAACGGATTATATGGCTATATTGATTTAAAAGGTCAAGAAGTGATTAAGCTTCAATATGCCGGTGCTAATGCTTTTGCAAATGGGTATGCATTAGTGTTTGAAAAATATGCTTCCAAAAATAATAACAAAAAAAATATTGGTAGACTCATTAATCTAAAAGGAGAAACAGTTACTGATGCCAAATACGATCTTGATCTTGTTTTTTCGAATGGCTTGGCAACCTTTTCCTTAGCCGATGAAAAATCTGAAGATAGTTTTGTTTTTGGACTTGTAAATAGGAAGGGGCAAATTGTGGCACAGCCAATTTATAGAGAAATTTTGGACTTTAGCGATGGCTTAGCAAGAGTTATGGTTTATAAACGCGACAAACGTTACAATGAGTATAATCCAAATTTTGGTTATATCGATACCAAGGGTAATGAGGTTGTAAAAACTATTTATGCCAAGGCAGAGCCTTTTAGCTATAGTAAGGCTGTAATAGCAAGATCTGATGATAAAGACGATGGAGATCTTGATCATGCTTTAATTAATACCAAAGGAGAATTTATTCTTGGTTTTAATTGGAGACAATTAACGCTTTTGGACAATAATCATCTTTTGGCAAGTATTAAAAATAAGCACGAAACAATAATGATTAATGGGCAAGGAAAAAAGATCATGCCTTTTGAGGATAAGAGAATTGTTGCCTTGGGTGATGGATTATTTATCATAACAAATATAAATGACGAACCCATAGCTTTTGTTGGTTCTGACAAAAAAATAGCAATTGATTTGAGCAAAAATAAAAACAGAAAGTTTGTATCGTACCAATTTGATCTGATTCGTTTTAATTATTTGAGTCGCAATTATGAAGAATCCCTTAATATAAAACTAGGTCTTCTTGATTTAAAAGGTAATGTGATTGTTGAGCCAAAATATGACGAAATATCAGATTTTATGCCAACAGAAAGTATTGAATAAGTGCATAATTTAGTTTCTTGTATTTTTTACAATTTATTATAGATTTGCGGATTAATGAAATACATACAAGGCGAAAGTACCATTACTTTAATTGGTGGAATACTAATTTTAGGAGGATTAATTGTTTGGACAAGATATTGTGAAATTAAAGAAATAAAAAAATTAGAAGAAGAAAATTCAGAATTGGATTCTGTAAATAAAATGTATAAGCGACGAGTGTATATTATTGCAAGATTTGGAATAATAGTTTTTTTATATGAAATTTTAAAAAGAGTAAATAAAGCGATATTTTTATAAACTATGATTCAAGAGGTTTTAGCTGACTATGTCAATTTTATAAGGGAATTTGAAACTTTATTAATAGACAAATATAAAATGGATGTAAATCCATGTTCTTTTTCAGGATTAGGTTTTGAGAGAAAAGGAACTATTAATGGAATTGAATATTGGTTTCATGGGGCTGGATGTACGGCTGAAAAAGATGGGATTATTTATGAATATGACATTTGGGTAAATGAAATTAAGTTTTCTCAATGGAAATTTTCTGAATTTATAAGGACTCATCCTGATTATCAGAAATTAAATTATAGTGCTGATTATATTGAATACGAATTATATAAACTTATAGAGAAAGGAATATTGGGTTGGTATATTGTAGAGGGCATAGAAGGAACACCTTTTGGATGTGTTTTTAAATCATATAGAGTGCTGCAGGAGCAGTCTTTCTATCTAAATTGTTCTAAAAATAAATCTCATCATGAAAATCAAAATCCCTAGCCCTGATGGGAGGGGAAATCCTTTTTCTTGCTCCTTTAGCAAGGAAAAGATTGGAAGGATAGCAGGAAATAGCTTCTAATTCTTTGACTCCGCCTCAGAGTAACAAAAAATCAAAAACACTTCTTTCGATGGCAATAATGAGGAAAGCCTCTGAACCTACCTTTGCCACTTTGTAACTCTGAACCTATAAAAACACCTCTGAGCCCAAAAAATAAGTATTTTTGTAACTCAGAATAAAACCTGTTTTGGGCAATAAATTAAACTATAATGTCAATAATTAAGGAGTTACAACAATTATCAGAATCATTAGAAGGAACGCTTTTATATGATGATCTTCATAAAACGCTTTATTCGACCGATGCTTCGGTGTACAGGATACGACCAAAAGCGGTTGCTGTGCCTAAAACCAAAGAGGATATTAGTAAACTAATTCGGTTTGCGGCACAACATCATATTTCGATTACGCCAAGAACGGCAGGAACTTCCTTAGCCGGACAAACGGTTGGCGATGGAATTGTAGTCGATGTTTCGAAGAATTTTACCAAAATCCTATCTTTTGACCCAATAAAAAAAACGGTTACGGTACAGCCCGGAGTGATTCGCGATGAACTGAATTTATTTCTGAAACCATACGGCGTATTTTTTGGACCAAATACATCAACTTCAAATCGTTGCATGATTGGCGGAATGGTCGGTAATAATTCCTCAGGAACGACCTCGATACGTTATGGTGTAACGCGTGATAAAATTGTTGAGGTTAAAGGACTTTTGAGCAATGGTTCGGATGTTGTTTTTAACGAAATCACGTCTGCCGGATTTATCGAGAAAACCAAAGGAGACGCATTAGAAAATAAAATATATAAAGCGATATATAAAGAGCTTTCGGATGAAGCGACTCAGAGAGAGATTATAAAAGAATTTCCTAAACCCGAAATTCACCGTCGGAATACAGGATATGCTGTTGATATTCTTTTAAAATCCGATTTGTTTGGAGGAACTGAACCAACAATTAATCTCGGAAAACTGCTTTGTGGAAGCGAAGGAACTCTGGCTTTTACGACCGAAATTACCTTAAAAGTTGATGATTTGCCACCTGTACATAATATTATGGTTGTGGCGCATTATCATAGCATTCAGGAATCGCTGGAATCGGTTGTGGTGGCAATGAAGCATCATTTGTACACTTGTGAGATGATCGATGACACGATTTTGGATTGTACTAAAACCAGCCGGGAACACAAAAAAAACAGATTCTTTTTGGTAGGTGAACCCAAAGCGATTATGATGTTTGAAGTGGCTTCGGATGATTTGGAAGATGCCGAAAATCAAGCGAATGCTTTAGTCGCCGATTTAGAAAAAAATAATTTTGGTTATGCTTTAGTGAAAATTTACGGAGCGGATATTGATAAAGTAAACGAACTGAGAAAAGCAGGATTGGGACTTTTAGGAAGTATTGTAGGTGATGATAAAGCGGCCGATTCTATTGAAGATACAGCAGTTGAATTAAGCGACTTACCTAATTATATAGCTGAATTTTCGGCTATGATGAAAAGGCACGGACAAGAAGCGATTTATTATGCTCATGCAGGTGCGGGAGAACTGCATTTACGTCCGGTATTGAATTTGAAGAAAAAAGAAGACTTAGTACTTTTTAGAACCATAGCTACCGATGTGGCTATTTTGGTAAAAAAATATAGAGGTTCGTTAAGCGGGGAACATGGCGACGGAATTGTTCGCGGTGAGTTTATTCCGTTTATGATTGGCGAAACCAATTACGAACTGTTAAAAAGAATCAAATTGGCATTCGATCCCAATTCGGTTTTGAATATCGGTAAGATAGTAAATGCTTTGAAGATGGACGAAAACCATCGCGTGATTTCGGGTAGAGTAGAGCCGGATATTAAAACGTTTCAGGATTTCTCGGATAGTTTAGGGATTTTGCGTGCTGCCGAAAAATGCAATGGTTCCGGTGATTGCCGCAAATTACCATCGGCAGGAGGGTCGATGTGTCCGAGTTATCGCGCCACAAAAAATGAAAAAGAAACCACTCGCGCCAGAGCAAATGCCTTGAGAGAATATCTGACTTATTCGGAGAAAGAAAATAAATTTGACCAAAAGGAATTATACGAGGTTTTTGAGTTGTGTGTGAGTTGCAAAGCCTGTGCCAGCGAATGCCCCAGTAATGTAGATGTTGCGACTTTAAAAGCAGAATTTCTATACCAATACCAAAAGGCAAACGGATTTTCGACCAGAAATAAGATTTTTGCTAATAATGCCAGACTAAATAAGCTAGGAAGTATTTTTCCTGCGATGACCAATTTTATGGTTAACCAGCCCTTGGTTAAAAAAAGTATGGGAATTGCAGCCGAAAGAAAAGTTCCTTTGTTGGCAAAGAAAACATTTCGGAGCTGGTATAATTCGAATCATTTAAAATTAAAAAAAGACAATTATAGTAACGGAAAAGTATATTTATTTTGTGATGAATTCACGAATTACTATGATGTTTCGGTAGGAATTGATGCTTTCGAATTATTGACAAAATTGGATTACGAAGTTGTTTTGGTAAATCATGAAGAAAGCGGAAGAGCGTATTTATCCAAAGGATTTCTGGAAGAAGCCAAAAAAATAGCCAACACAAATGTTACTGTTTTTAAAGATTTAATTACCGAAGAGACTCCGCTAATTGGTATCGAACCATCGGCAATATTAACTTTCCGTGATGAATATATTCGATTGGCAGATGATAAACCCGAAGCCGAAAAACTAGCTAAGAATGTTTTTACTATCGAAGAGTTTTTTAAAAGAGAAATAGTTTCTCAAAATATAACTTCAGATTCTTTTTCTGATTTAAAAAAAGAAATCAAAATCCACGGACATTGCCATCAGAAATCTTTGAGTACCGTCGAAGCTACTTTTGCAATGCTTAATTTGCCTGAAAATAATTTGGTAACAATATATAATTCGGGATGTTGCGGAATGGCAGGATCTTTTGGTTATGAAAAAGAGCATTATCAGGTAAGCATGCAAATGGGGGAGGATACGTTGTTCCCAAAAGTAAGAGGGACAGCAGCATCGGTAGCTATTTCGGCTGCTGGAACAAGTTGTCGCCACCAGATTTTTGATGGTACAAACAGGGAAGCACAACATCCGGTAACTATATTAAAAAGTTGTCTGAAATAAAATTTTAGAATGTAGATTGTAAATGTGTGTGTAAAAAAAATAGCAACAGATTAAAGGATTAAAATGATTTTAAAAGAAGGTAGCCACGAATCTCACTAATTTCCTCGAATTATTAATTTAAAATGAGTGAGGATGAATTAAATAGTTTTTATTTTGAAGATTCTGGCGGGATTGTGCACTTTGCGGTTAATTCTTTTGCTATGGATTAAAATGATTAAAAAAAAGAAACTCTTAATTAACCAAACAATAGATAAATGAAGTTTTACCTCTATATAATTTTACTTATTACCGTTTCGGTAAATGCACAAGATAAAATAAATTGTTCCAAATGTTCATCGGTGCTTATTGATGAAAGTAAATTGGAGAATGAAGATGTTAATTCTTTAAAATTACTGAAGAACGAAATTTACGCGAGAAAAGGATATATCTTTTCAAATGCAGAATATGCCGACTTTTTCAAGAAATACAGTTGGTATAAACCAGTGAATGACAATAGTAGTATTGTTTATTCGGATATCGAAATGAAGAATATTGCAATTCTAACGCAACGTATTAGCGAAATGTCAGAATCTCAGGCGAATGAAAACAACAGTAAATACAGAATAATTTCAAAAGAAAAAACGGAGCAAATTTTCACAAAAGAGAAAAAAAAGGAATTAGGGATAAATTTTGATATTTGGAAAGTTTATAGTTATAAAGATAAAACAGGGGAGTATTATTTAGTCTTGACAGAAAATAAATATAAAGAACCGGCAGATGGAAATATTTTTAATAACTCTATCAAGGCATTCAATTTTAGGGTTGAAAATAATAGTTGGATAAAAACTTTCGAGATCAATGATAGTAAAGAAAGCCGAGAAGATAGTATTTGGTTTTGGACGAGATATATTTATCTTGAAGATTTCGATAATGACGGGATTATAGAACCGATAGTGATTTATGGTACAAGTGGATATAATGGGTATGACGATGGGAGGATAAAAATTCTATTGTATTATAAAGGTAAAAAGATTGGAATCCGGATTCAAAATGGTATTTTGGACAATGAAAGGAATTTTAGTGTAGATGCTGATTTTTACACTGTTCCAAAGAAAATACAAGATAAAATTATAGACCAAATGAATTCAATGGTCGAAAATCAACATTCTATCTTGCCTTATGGATGGCAAAAAAAGGTACAGAAAAAAATGACTTTCATTCAAGAATAGAAAAAAATGATTTGTCACAAGCAATAAAGATCAAATACTAAATTTTAAGAGGTTGTTTTTTTTATTATATAGGGTATTAATAAAAAGTCAATCAAATGCGTTACAAAACAAATTCGTTTTATATATTTGAAATCACGATAATTTTTGCATTATTTGTAAAATAAAAGCAAAAAGTTCGAAAGAAATTAATTATTAATAGCAAATACATATATGTCATTTTCAAGTCTATTTCGAAAAAAAACTGTTCAGGATATTTTAAGTCAAGTCGAAAAAAATAATGCTGATGGTCATGATGCCTTAGGAAAACATTTAACAGCACGTGATTTAACCGCTTTTGGAATTGCTGCGATAGTAGGTGCCGGTATTTTTAGTACTATCGGTAAAGCTAGTGCCGATGGTGGACCAGCAGTTATTTTCTTATTCCTTTTTACAGCCATAGCGTGTAGTTTTGCTGCTTTTGCTTATGCCGAATTTGCTTCGATGGTTCCAGTTTCGGGAAGTGCTTATACCTATTCTTATGTTGCTTTTGGCGAAATAATAGCCTGGGTCATTGGTTGGGCATTAATAATGGAATACTCGGTCGGGAATATAACTGTCGCCATATCGTGGAGTGATTATTTTACGGGACTGCTTGCCAGCGGAGGAATTCATTTGCCGGAATGGGTACAAATGGATTATCTAACGGCTTCGAACGGATTTAAAGACGCTACAGCATTAATGCATGGCGGAAAATCATTCGAAAATCTAGAACCAGCCTTACAATCGGCATATACAGCATGGACAACATCACCTTTAATTGGTTCATTCCATTTTGTTGCCGATCTTCCTGCTTTATTGATTATTATCTTAATTACCGCATTGATTTATCGCGGAATGAAAGAATCTCGTAATGCGAGTAATATCATGGTTGTTGTAAAATTATGTGTCGTACTATTGGTAATTGCTGTTGGTGTTTTTTACGTAGATACTGCCAATTGGGATCCTTTTGCACCAAATGGTGTTACGGGAGTTCTTAAAGGAGTGTCGGCAGTATTCTTTGCCTATATAGGTTTTGATGCAATATCTACAACTGCCGAAGAATGTAAAGACCCACAACGTGATTTACCGCGAGGGATGATGTGGGCAATTATTATTTGTACCGTTTTATACATTGCAATTGCATTGGTACTTACCGGAATGGTGAGTTATAATCAACTTAATGTTGGAGATCCTCTTGCTTTTGTATTCAATAAATTAGATTTAAAATGGATGTCGGGAATTATAGCAGTAAGTGCTGTAGTGGCTATGGCAAGTGTTTTATTGGTTTTCCAGATGGGGCAACCACGTATCTGGATGAGTATGAGTCGCGATGGATTATTACCAAAGCGTTTCTCTAAGGTACATCCTAAATATAAAACACCATCTTATGCTACTATTGTAACTGGTTTTGTGGTGGCAGTTCCTGCTTTGTTTTTGAATCTTACAATGGTTACCGATTTATGTAGTATCGGAACTCTGTTTGCATTTGTATTGGTTTGTGCAGGAGTTTTAGTTTTACAAAATAAACCAAATATTCCAAGAGGGAAATTTAAAACGCCGTATATAAATTCAAAATTCATAATGCCTGTTTTATTAATCATCGGGTTGGTATTTTCTTTTGGATACAACAAGAAAGCAACAATGAGTTTTATTAACAATGAGACTCAAATTAATCAATCGGCAGATATTATTACATCTTTAGATAAAAATCATACTAAAAAAGTATACGATTATTTAGTAAGCATTGATCCTAAAAATGCTACAACCGAAAAACCGGATTTAGAAGAAATATTAAAACAATACCAAAAAGATGAAGCCAAATATGCAAGCGTAATTGCAGGTTTGCCTGTTGCAGATTCTATTAAATACGAAAGTGGTTTAAGCTTATTCAAGCATAAAATCCCAATGTGGATTTTCTTAATCGTATTGGTTGGATTAACCGTTTGGGCTTTCAGACAAAATTTATCTCTGATTCCATTATTAGGTTTAATTTGTTGCTTGTATATGATGGCAGAATTAAGCGTTTGGAACTGGATTTACTTTACAATTTGGTTACTTATAGGTCTTTGTATTTACTTTGGCTTTAGCCGAAAAAATAGTAAGCTTAATATAGCGAATTTATAGTCTCTGTATTTAGTTACAGTCTCAGTTTTCTGTTTGAGCAAATCGTGGCTAACTAGATTTCAAAATCTAAAATAAAAATCCGTTCTGAAACTTATTCAGAACGGATTTTTATTTTTAGTTCCAGTTTCAGTTTCCAGTTTCAGTAAAAAGTAGCAAGATTTCAAAATATAAGAAGTCTAGTATTCTAAGTCAGTCTAAAAATCTAAGACAGTCTAACAATCTAAGAAGTCTAATTGTAAAGCAAAAAAAATCCGCTTAGAGAATTTCTCCAGCGGATTCAAACAAAAATTAAAAATTAAGCAAATTTATTTATAAAGAATTGTTTCGTTTTTATAAAACCCCAAGCTCGACCATGCAGGCTTTCATCATCTGATAAGTTCTCTCGATGTCATTGTCCAATCCTATTGAGAATCGGATTAAACCATCGGTTAAACCCATTTCGGCTTGTTCCTCTAGCGGAATTTCACTAGAAGTTGAGGTTCCCGGAGCGCTAAATAAGGTTTTGTAAAAACCTAAACTTACCGCCAAATATCCCAAGTTTCTCGCTTGCATCAACTCCATTAATTCATTGGCTTTAGCCAGGGAACCAACGTCTATTGTAAGCATTCCACCAAAACCATATTCAGGATTAATCATCGTTTTGTATAACTCATGGCTAGGATGACTTTTTAAACCAGGGTAAACGGTTTTAAGACCAGCTGCTTCAAATTTATCTGCTAGAACATGCGCATTATGACTGTGTTGTTTAATACGAATGTGTAAGGTTCTCAGGTTTTTCATCACACTAGCCGAGCGCAAACTATCCATCGTAGGGCCCAAAAGCATACTTGCACCACTATTTACATTTTTTAAGCTGTTTATGAATTCTTTAGAGGCACAAGTTACACCACCAATTGTATCACTACTTCCGTTAATGTATTTTGTCAAACTATGAATCACGATATCAGCACCCAATTTTGCAGGCGAAACCGATAAAGGTGAGAACGTATTATCAACAACCAATTTTAGGTTGTATTTTTTTGCAAGGAGCGCTAAACCTCTAATATCCGCAACCTCGAGTAAAGGATTACTTACCGTTTCGCAGTATATAACCTTAGTTTCCGGAGTAATTGCAGCTTCCACCACATCAAGTTTTGTAATATTTACAAAAGTTGTTTTAACCCCCAATCTAGGAATGAAATTCTTTAAGAAAGCATATGTTCCGCCATATATAGTACGACTCGAAACAATATGGTCACCAGCACTGCATAATTGCATTAGCGTAGGCGTAATCGCCCCCATTCCCGAAGCCGAAACATTTGCCGTTTCCGTACCCTCCATAGCTGCAAGAGCTTGGTCTAAGTATAAATTACTAGGCGACGAATGGCGGGAATACAAATAACAGCCTTCCATATTTCCTTCAAAAGTGTCAAACATTGTTTTTGCCGAAAGAAAAGTATACGTCGAAGAATCAGAAATCGATGGATTTACACCTCCAAATTCTCCGAAGTATTGTAAATCCTGAATACAGTTTGCTGGGCTGAAATTTTCCATAGGTTTTTGTTTTAAGTTTTAAATAATAGATTTAGGGAATTGAAATAATAAAAACTTGTGAGCAGTTTTTCTTTGTAATTTATAACTAGTATGTTTTGTGTAGGTTTAAACATATATAAAGATACATTTAATCTAGTTAAAACAATGTAATTAATTAATAATCAGTAAATTAAAAAAAAAATAGCTTTAGTTTTTATCTGTATTTAAGAAGCTATTCCCGCTATCCGCTATATCTTTTTCTTGAAACCCTTCCTCCGTCAGGATATCAAGAAAAAGGATGCCGCTACTATCGAGGCTATGAAACCCGAGTACACCATAAATCATATCCAAAATAATAACAAATAAGAATAAGAATCAATTAGAAGTAATATATTCAGTTTATTAAACTATTATAGTTGGTTTGTATAGATTTATTGTCTAATTTTATTTTTAAATAAGATTTTAACAGATTATTTTTCACCCAATCTAAACCTACCTACTATGATATTAGATTCTACCGATAAAAAATTATTATTGTTACTACAAACAGATAGTAAAAAAACAACCAAAGAACTATCTCTAAAATTAAACCTTTCGGTAACGGCAGTTTATGAGCGAATTAAAAAACTCGAACGAGAAGGGATTATTCATAAATATGTAGCCTTAATCGATAAAGCCAAAATAGAAAAGGCGTTTGTAGTTTTTTGCCATCTCAAACTCATTCAACATACCAAAGAATTTTTAACCAAATTCGAAAGCGAAGTAATTCTCTTAAAAGAAGTCTTAGAGTGTCATCATGTAAGTGGAGATTATGATTATATCCTGAAAGTTCTGGTAAGAGACATGGAAGCGTACAGAGAATTTCTTGTTACCAAACTCACAACACTACAACATATAGGTAGTACGCAAAGTACTTTTATGATTAGTGAGGTGAAGAATACAACGGTGATTTCTTTTTGAGGTTTTCTTGAAGGTACAAAGCTTCAGAGTGACAAAGGTTCAACGGTTTCTTTTGAAGGGGCTAAGGTTCTGATATTATGAGGTTTATGTTTTTTTTTTTAGTTACAAAAGGTTTTCTTAAAGGTTCAAAGGTTCAGAGCGACAAAGGTTGAAAGGCTTTACTCTGCGTCTTAGCGAGAAACACCACAATCTTGTCAGGCTGAGCGGAGTCGAAGTCCCGTACAGTTTTTCGACTTTGCTCATGATAAATTTAGTCGAAACCCCGCTCCGCCCTTCGACTCTGCTCAGGAGGACAACGTTCGTGTGATAAAATCAGCTAAAATCTTTCGAATCTGCGTGAGATAAAAACGTTGTGATTCTTTGTGGCTTTTTTTGTGAAACTTTGCGAAATAGCTTTTTCTTAGGAGCAAAAGTTCAAAGACTTCGGGTTGTGTGTAAAACATGCGTCGTCTCTACAAGTAATAGGTTTAATAATGTGTAATCCTTCGACTCCGTCTCAGGGTAACAAAATTAAAAAAAAAGAAGATTAAGAAGTATTTACTCTACACTTTGCGTCTTCGCGTCTTTACGAGAGATTTTTCAAATCAACAATCTTAAATCAACAATCTGCGTTTTCTGCTAAAACTGATAGAAAATTTAACATTTTTATGTATTCATTACAATAAGTTTTCCATACTTCCAGAAATCCTGAGAAAAAACTCAAACTTTAAACTTCAAACAAAACTTAATTCCTTAATTTTGTATCGCTAAAAAATAAAAAATCAAAATACTATGAGTTCATTTGACGTAGTCATTATAGGTTCAGGTCCCGGCGGATATGTTTCGGCAATTCGTTGCGCACAATTAGGTTTCAAAACAGCTATAATCGAAAAGTACAATTCACTTGGAGGAACATGCTTAAATGTAGGATGTATTCCTTCAAAAGCATTATTGTCATCTTCACACCATTATGCAGAAATCAAACATTTTGCAGATCACGGAATTGAAGTTTCAGGAGATGTAAAAATCAATTTAGAGAAAATGATTGCTCGCAAACAAGCGGTTGTAGACCAGACTGTTGGTGGGATTAATTATTTAATGGATAAAAATAAAATCACTGTTTTTAATGGATTAGGTTCATTTGTAGATGCTACACATATAGCAATTGCAAAAGAAGATGGAACATCTGAAACTATCGAAGCTAAATACACAGTTATTGCAACAGGTTCTAAACCTTCGTCTTTGCCTTTTATCAAAATTGATAAAGAAAGAATCATTACTTCTACAGAAGCATTAGCATTGAAAGAAGTTCCAAAACACCTTGTTATTATTGGAGGTGGAGTTATTGGTATCGAATTAGGACAGGTATATTTACGTTTAGGAGCACAAGTTTCTGTAGTAGAATTCATGGACAGAATTATTCCTGGAATGGATAGTTCTTTATCTAAAGAATTAACTAAAGTATTGAAAAAACAAGGAATGAAATTCTACGTTTCTCATAAAGTAAAATCAGTAGAAAGAAACGGCGATGCTGTTGTAGTTCAAGCTGAAAATGCAAAAGGAGAAACAATCACTTTAGAAGGAGATTATTCATTAGTTTCTGTAGGGCGTCGTCCATACACAGACGGATTAAATGCTGATAAAGCTGGAGTAAAAATCTCAGACAGAGGACAAGTTGAAGTAAATGACCATTTACAAACAAATGTTCCTAATATCTATGCAATTGGAGATGTAGTTCGTGGAGCAATGTTAGCTCACAAAGCAGAAGAAGAAGGAACAATGGTTGCTGAAATCTTGGCTGGACAAAAACCACATATCGATTATAACTTAATTCCGGGTGTAGTTTATACTTGGCCAGAAGTTGCTGCTGTAGGACAAACAGAAGAGCAATTAAAAGCTTCGGGAGTAGAGTACAAAGTAGGAAGTTTTCCTTTTAAAGCATTAGGACGTGCAAGAGCAAGTGGAGATTTAGACGGATTCGTAAAAATTCTTGCTGACGCTAAAACTGATGAGGTTCTTGGTGTACACATGATTGGAGCGCGTACTGCCGATTTAATCGCAGAAGCTGTAACAGCAATGGAATTTAAAGCATCTGCCGAAGATATTTCTAGAATGAGTCATGCACATCCAACATTTGCAGAAGCAATAAAAGAAGCTGCTTTGGCTGCAACAGATAACAGAGCATTACACGTATAAAAACGTTGTAGGTATGTATATGCACTGCAGTGCATATAGCAACGTATATTAAAATAATAACCCGACAATTAATAATTAATTGTCGGGTTATTTGTTTTTCTGTAGAGACGCACCGCAGTGCATCTAAAGTAATGTATGTATTACGCTGTAAAAACTGTTTTGTAATTATCCCAATATCTGTAGATTAAAAATAGATTTCCTAAAAACAATAAGGCTGCAATAGGTAAGTGCTCCGGAGACATAAAATAATTAATGAACAATATGTTTATAGTAATCGGAAGAATTAAAATATTAGCCAATGATACAAAGCGACCGGTTACAAAGGCAATTCCACAAATCAATTCTATTGATTTTGCCAATGGCATTATATAAGTTGAAGCTACAAGTCCCGAATTAAAGGCTTTAAAATTATCGTTGGCCGCAGGTTCTGCCGGCATTAGATGGAAAAAAAAGCTGATAGAAGCAAAAAGCAGTAGAAGACCAATTAATGTTCGGATAATAATAGTGGCGATTTTCATGATATAGATGATTTTTATAGGTTAAAAATTTACAATTTCTGATATAAAATAATCTTCTTTGGAATAATTAAAAAACGAGATTAATTATTAATTTATTATGAATTATATAAACTATTCTTGGGTGTTCTGGGATTTGTTTAGTGCTATATCAAATATAATGATTTTTACGCTATAAATAAATACATCGTTTCTTATAATTTGGACTGATTTTTAACATATTTTCTATAAAGGAAAAATCCTCCGGTACCGATCAAAATAAATGGCCAAAGATTTAAGAAAAAGACAATTATTCCTTGTAGGATGTACCAACCGCTTTTTAAAGCGTCTATAATCTCGATGCCAATATTGGGTTTGTAGGTGTTATTGTCTTTGTTGCTCGCAACTACTTCTTGTTTTAAAGATTGGTTTTGATATAATTCTAATGTAATAGTGCTGAAATTAATTTGATCTTTTAATGCTATATTCTCGATTTTGTTGGAATCATTTTGTTCTTTTTGTGCTGCAAGAGTATTCTCGGCATTCATTACATCATTTATTTTCTTGCCTTTAGTATCAATAGCATTTTCAATTCGTTTATGATTTTCTACGCTTCTATTCTGTGCAAGTTGGTTGGACAGGAGTTTTAACGAAACATCGTCGGCTTTGATAACGCGGTAATCCAGGAAATCAATTTGTTTAGCGATTGTTTTTATAACTGTATCAAGTTGCGTATTGGGAACACGAATTATAATGTTATTTATTACAGAGTATTTAGTAGTTTGCAAAGTACTATCCTGACTTATTTTGGTTTGTATTTCATTATGAATTGTACTTTGTAAATTGGTGTAAGTAACAAAACCTCCAAATTTTACTGTTGCGTTTTCAATTGCATAAGTTGATTTTGCCACATTTTTAACCTTAAATTTAATATCGGCGGTTCGAATAAATTTATGGTTAGTATCTTTCTTTTCGACAGCTGCCGATGATGAAATAATATCGGTTGTGTTTTTGGATGAATCAGAGAAGGAGTCTTCTCTGGATGCATCTGCTTTTTTGCAGGAAAATAATAATGCGATGATTACTACTGTAGTCATGCCAAGTTTTGCAATTGTTTTCATAGGAAATTGATGTAATTATAGATTAATAAATGGATTACTTAATAGGGGATTTTTTTTTAAAGGGTAAAAGTAGTTTTGTCTCAATAATCGTATCAATTTTATAAAATGGTTATAAAGTGGTGTAATAAAAAGCGTGCCAATATTTTTTGAGATTACTTTATCGAAGGAATTTTTTTGTCGTAATTTTGACGGATAAAAAAAATAATTTTTTGAGAGTTTCAATTCACAAGTATATTTCAAATCCTGCAGCCTTTAAACAACAACTTTTAGTTTGGGCACAACAATTTCGGGAAGTCACTTTTATGGATAGTAATTTGTATCCGCAAGAATATTCAAGTTTCGACTGTATGCTTGCAGTGGACGCTTTTACATCGATAAAAACCGATTTTTATAATGCATTCGAGGATTTAAAACAATACCAACAAACGACCAAAGATTGGCTTTTTGGTTATCTTACCTATGATTTAAAAAATGGTATCGAAGAATTACAATCTACTAATTTTGATGGATTAGAATTTCCAGATTTATTTTTCTTCCAGCCAAAAAAAATATTTTTACTAAAGGGAAATCAGCTCGAAATTCAATATTTATTGATGTGTGATGATGAGGTCGAAGGAGATTATGAAGAAATTGTAGAAAGTAAAAAATCAAAAGACGAAAGTCAATCGAATCTTCTCATTAAGCAACGAATCTCAAAACAAGATTATATTTCGAAAATTAATACTGTTTTGGAACATATTCATCGTGGAGATATTTATGAAGCCAATTTTTGCATGGAATTTTATGCAGAAGACGCAACTATAAACCCTCTGGGAAAATTTGAGAAACTTAATGAAATTTCTCAAGCTCCATTGACAGTTTTTTTTAAAAATCACAAACAATTTTTACTATCGGCTTCGCCAGAAAGATATATTCGTAAAGTAGGAGATCAGATCATTTCGCAGCCAATTAAAGGAACTTCGAAACGGTTTGTAGATAAGATTGAAGATGAGAACTCCAAAAATCAGTTGGAAGCAGACCCAAAAGAACGTGCCGAAAATATCATGATTACCGATTTGGTTCGAAATGATTTATCACATACAGCGCAAAAAGGTTCGGTAGAGGTGGTAGAATTGTGCAAAATTTATTCTTTTTTGCAAGTGCATCAAATGATTTCAACGATTACTTCAAGACTAGATTCTCAATATTCGCCAATCGATGTTTTAAAAACAACATTTCCTATGGGAAGCATGACGGGTGCGCCAAAGATTTCGGTAATGAAAATCATTGATCAACTGGAAGAAACCAAACGCGGCTTGTATAGTGGTGCGGTAGGTTATTTTACACCCGATGGAGATTTTGACTTTAATGTTGTTATCCGAAGTATTTTATACAATCAGGAAAAAGAATATATTTCGTTTTCAGTAGGTAGTGCTATTACAACACAATCTGTTCCCGAAAAGGAATACGAAGAGTGTTTGCTCAAAGCAAAAGCAATGCAGGAAGTACTGCAGTAATTAACGGATCTATTTTTGTATTTTTATCCCGTTACTTTATAAAACCAAACCATCATAAAAGACGTAAATTAAAACATGCTTCAGAAGTTTAAAAATCATATTATTCGAACTTTTCCTTTTTTAGAAAAAAAGAAACTGTTACTGGCAACAAGCGGAGGTTTGGACAGTATGGTTATGGTTCATTTGTTTGGGCAGCTGGATTATGATTTTGCTATAGTACATTGTAATTTTCAATTACGTGGATTGGAGAGTTTTGGAGATCAGGACTTTGTTAGTGCTGCTGCAGATAGTTTAAAACGTCCCTTTTTTATTACGCAGTTTGATACCGAAGCTTTCGCCAAAGATTATAAACTTTCGACTCAGGTTGCAGCACGAGAATTGCGATATAATTGGTTTTATGAGCTTTTGGAGACAAAAGGCTATGACTATATTTTAACGGCACATCATGCCGATGATAATCTGGAAACGTTTATAATTAATTTAAGTCGAGGTACAGGATTAGAAGGGTTAATTGGAATTCCAGAGCAAAATGATATGCTTATTCGTCCGCTTTTACCATTTTCAAGAGAAGAAATAAAACAATATGCCCAAGATAATGCTATCGAATGGCGGGAGGACAGCAGTAATGCATCTAATAAATATTTGCGGAATAAAATTCGCCATGATTTAGTTCCGGTTTTAAAAGAAATAAACCCTAATTTTCTTGCTGCTTTCCAGAAGACACAAGAGTTTTTGCAAGAAGCGCAAATTATGGTCGAAGATGCTTCGATTATGGTGTATCAGCAAGTTGCGAAGGAGATTGGGGATGAAATTCATTTTGATTTAAATCAGTTAAAACGATTAACAAATTATAAGTCGTATTTATATCAATGGCTTAAAGAATATGAATTTTCGGCTTGGGATGATATTTACGAATTGGTTGAAAGCCAATCGGGCAAACAAATTTTTTCATCAGAATACCGATTGATAAAAGATAGAATAACATTAATTTTAAGCCCAATTCCTGAAGTTCAGCAAGAAGAATTTTATATAGAAATTAACGATCAAGAAGTTAATTTTCCCTTAAAAATGGCTATTTGTAAAGTAACGGACATTTCCATACCTTCAAATAAAGCTATATTTGTCGACGCCGATAAAATAAAATTTCCTTTGCTTTTGCGAAAGTGGAATGAGGGTGATGTTTTTCTTCCATTTGGTATGAATGGGAAGTCTAAAAAAGTAAGTAAACTTTTTAAAGATGAAAAATTATCATTGATAGATAAAGAAAACACATGGATTTTGTGTTCGGATAATCAAATTGTTTGGGTTGTAGGAATCAGACAAGATGAGCGTTTTAAAATAGAAAATACTACAGAAAATATACTTAAAATAGAATTACAATAATGAAATCAACTAATCAGTTACACGCCTTACGATCAAAAAAAATCTGGAATAATACGATTTTATTTTTATTATTTTTCTTATTTGCTTTCGCGAAAGGGAATGCACAAATACTAGAACCAGTAAAATGGACTTCTAAAATAGAAAAGAAATCTGGAAACAATTTTGTATTGATTTTTGATGGAACAATTGAGAAAGACTGGCATTTATATTCGCAGTTTACTCCAGAAGGAGGTCCGCTTGCATTAGAAATTGCTTTTAAAAATCAAAAAGGAAATTATAACTTGGTAGGTAAAGCCAAAGAAGGAAAAACCAGAACAGCTTTTAATGATGTTTTTGGAGTTAATGAAACTTTTTTTGAAGGTAAAGCACATATCGAGCAAGAGATTACAATTACAAATCCTGCTGTAAAAACAATTGAAGTTGAATTTGATTTTCAGGTTTGTAAAGAGGTTTGTATTAACTTAAATAAGAAGTTTTCTATTGCGCTTCCTGCTAATTTTAAAATGGATGCAGATGCTGCAGCCGCTGCTATTGTTAAGGCAGATGAGGTTGTAACTGATCCTGTAGATGCTTTGGCTGTTGATACTACAAAAAGTATGGTAGGAACGAAGGATATGGAAGTTGCAAAAAATCCTGCAGACGTAGTTTCACCTACTTCCGATATGCCAGATTCAACTCCGCAAAGAAGCTTGTGGTCTATATTTTTTATTGCATTTTTATCTGGTTTTGCAGCATTGCTTACGCCATGTGTATTCCCAATGATTCCTATGACGGTTAGTTTCTTTACGAAACAAAGTAAGAGCAGAGCAAAAGGAATTAGAAATGCTATTATATATGGGTTTTCGATTATTGCAATTTATGTGATATTAGGTCTTATAGTGACCAAAATATTTGGTGCAGATGCCTTGAATGCTCTATCCACAGATGTTTGGTTTAATTTAATCTTCTTTGTTATATTAATCATTTTTGCGACTTCATTTTTAGGAGCATTTGAGATTATGTTACCAAATTCGTGGGCAAATAAAGCAGATCAACAAGCAGATAGAGGTGGGATAATTGGAATATTATTCATGGCTTTGGCTTTGGCAATTGTATCATTTTCATGTACTGGTCCAATCGTAGGAACCTTATTAGTAGAAGCGGCTTCAAATGGAGGAATTGCTCCTGTTATTGGAATGCTGGGTTTTTCATTGGCTCTAGCCTTACCGTTTATGCTATTTGCAATGTTCCCGGGATGGTTAAATTCATTGCCAAAATCGGGTGGATGGTTAAATACCGTAAAAGTTGTTTTAGGATTCCTGGAATTGGCTTTGGCATTCAAATTTTTATCAAATGCAGATTTGGTTCTACAATTGCACTTACTGGAAAGAGAAGTTTTCATAGCGATCTGGATTGCGATTTTTGGAGCTTTGACATTATATTTATTCGGCAAAATTTCATTGCCTCACGATAGTCCTTTGCAGCATATTTCGGTAGGTCGATTGTATTTAGGATTGCTTACTTTAGTTTTTACTGTGTATTTGATTCCTGGACTTTGGGGAGCGCCATTAAAATTAATTAGTGCTTTCCCACCACCACCACAATATAGCGAAAGTCCATTTGGAGTAGGAGGGTCAAGTAATTCAAGTGCTGGTTTAGAAAAAGGATTACCTGATGGGGCTGAATTAGGGCCTCACGGAATTATGGTTTTTCACGATTATGAAGATGGATTGGCTTTTGCTAAATCAATCAATAAACCGATTATGTTAGATTTCACGGGTTATGCTTGTGTGAATTGTAGAAAGATGGAAAACAATGTTTGGTCGGATGAGAAAATATTGCCAATCTTAAAAAATGATATTGTACTGATTTCTTTATATGTTGATGATAAGCGTGAATTACCTGCCGATAAGCAATATGTAACAGCTGCTGGAGATAAAATTATTACAGTTGGTGATAAATGGACCGATTTTATGATTTCTAAATATAAAACCAATACACAACCGTTGTATGTTTTAACAGACTTAGAAGGTAAGAATTTAAATGTTTCTAAACCTACAATTAGCTATGTTGGCACAGATGAATACTTACATTGGTTAAAAGAAGGAATCTCAAAGTTTAAATAATTAAATGAAGTTTCTTGATTTTTTTAATTTAATAATTAGTGGAGCATTTGCATTGGCTGCTTTTTTATATTATCGGGCACATAAGGATAATATAAAGACACTAAAAGAAAAATGGGGAACAAAAGGAATGCCGCTTTGGAGTAGAAAAATTAAAGCTTTCATCATTATTTTTTTTCTGATAGTTGGTAGTCTGGTTTATTTGTTTTCTTTTATAAAGGTTTTGAAAATAGTTATTTTACGCGAATTGTTATAAAAAAAAGCACCTTAAAATTATGTTTTAAGGTGCTTTTTTTATGAACTTGATGTTTCGTTTTTATAAAAATTCTCCGTGTTGAGAAATATCTAATCCTAATTCTTCTTTTTCTTCAGTAACCCTTAGTGGAGTTATTTTGTTAACAATAAAGAAAAGAATGTATGATCCTACGAAGGCAAAGATTGATACTACAATCATTGCAATTAATTGGTTTGTAAATAATGTTGAGGTTCCAAAGATAAGTCCTTGATTATCTCCCACACCTGGATTGATAGCTTTTGAAGCAAAAACGCCAGTTAGTAACATTCCTACCATACCACCAACACCGTGACAGGCGAAAACATCAAGAGCATCATCGATTTTTCCTTTAGGGAACTTGCTTACTACAAGATTACTTACAATAGCAGCAAAAGCTCCAATAAAGATTGCATGAGGGATGCTTACGAAACCAGCAGCAGGAGTAATGGCAACAAGTCCTACAACTGCTCCAATACAAGCTCCAAGCGCCGATAATTTATGGCCTAAAATTTTATCAAGGAATACCCATGCCATTGCAGCAGCAGCAGCAGCAACTGTAGTTGTTCCTAAAGCCTGAACAGCTAAACCATTGGCTCCTAATGCAGATCCTGCATTAAATCCAAACCATCCGAACCATAATAAAGCAGTTCCTAATAGTACATAAGTAATACGAGCAGGATTTACTTTTTGAACTTTTCTTTTTCCTAAAAAGATTGCTCCTGCCAATGCTGCCCAGCCTGCGCTCATGTGAACAACTGTTCCTCCGGCAAAATCAAGTACTCCCATTTTAAAGAAAATACCTTCTGGATGCCATGTCATGTGTGCCAATGGTGCATATATAACTAATATAAATAAAACCATAAACAATAAATAAGCCCAAAAACGAACACGTTCTGCAAAAGCACCTGTTATTAATGCAGGAGTTATAATTGCAAATTTTGCCTGAAATAATGCAAATAGCATAAACGGAATAGTAGGGGCGAGACTCCATGCAGTATTTGTACCTACGCCTTGAAAAAATAAATTAGAAGTTGGATTTCCTATAATTCCTCCTATTGTAGGACCAAAGGCCAACCCAAAGGCTATAACTACCCATAAAATAGTTACAATTACCATTGCCATGAAACTTTGAAGCATTGTACTAATTACATTTTTCTTACCAACCATTCCTCCGTAGAAAAAACCTAATCCCGGAGTCATTAGTAATACAAATGCAGTTGCAACAATCATCCAGGCAGTATCTCCAGTATCAAACTTTACAGCTTCTGCTGGAATTGGATTGTCGGTTAAGATAAAATTAGAGAGAAAGGTTAATACCAAAATTGTGATAAGAATCACACTTAAAATAATTTTTCGCATAGTTATTTAGTTTTAAATTTCGATAAAAGTATAAAAACATTTAATACCCCTATAAAAAATGACACTTAGTGTTTGATTTTTGTTAAATTTTCATTTTGACCCCTATTATTTTGATGGTAGTTATTAAAATAAGTTTTAAAATCGATTTTTTTTGATCTGAGCTTTGTTTAAGATTAAGTTTGATGTTTTAGTTTAAATTAAAATTGTCAGTTTTGTTTTATGACATGATAAAAAAAATATCCAATCTAGGTTTCAAGTATTCTATAAGGAAGTATTTTGTTAAAAAAAAGGATCTAAATGAATTGTTCATTTAGATCCTTTTAGTTTGATATTATTGTTTTAAATTACTATAAAAGTAATTTATGAAAATTTTATAAAGAGGTTATTTCTGATTGTATTTCTCTTTATATTTTTTATTTAGTTTCGTTTGATGTGTTTCCAGATTAATCATTCTTCCTTGTACAAAAGCATTGGTTAGTTTATTGGTTCTCATGTCCAATGCATCACCTTCGGAAATAAATAAAGTAGCATCTTTTCCTGTTTCTAATGTTCCACAAAGCTCATCTATGCTTAATAATTTGGCAGTATTGGATGTTATTAACTGCAATGCTTGTTCTTTATCCAGTCCAAAAGCAGCACAGGTTCCAGCTAAGAATGGTAAGTTTCTTGTGCTCATACGTTCCATTTCTCCACTGTTTTCAAGACCTACAACAATACCTTTATCGGTTAATATTTTTGCCATTTTATAAGGCAAATTAACATCTTGGTCATCGCTTTGTGGCATATCATGTACTCGTTTTAATAATACTCCGATATTGTTTTTTTGTAATAAATCGGCAGTTTTATAAGCTTCATAACCACCTACAATAACTACCTTTTTTATTTCGTTATCACGAGCTATTTGTATGGCATCAATGATTTGTTTTTCTTCATTAGCATGAATAAATAAAGTTTGAGTTCCATCAAAAAGTCCTTTTGTCGATTCGAAAATTAAATTTCTTTCTTTCGGAGGCGCTCCTAAATAGGCCTTGGAATTTATTAAAAAAGCATTGATCTCTTCAATTTGTTTTGCGTAATCTTTGTTGGCTTCAATAGGTCCTGGCTCAAACCAGGAACCGGTTCTTTTAAAATTGGAAGGGAAATTAAGATGAATTCCATCATTTTCTTTTATCAAAGCATCTTGCCAGCTCCAGGCATCTAATTGTACTATAGATGAGGTTCCCGAAATTCTACCGCCGCGTGGAGTCACTTGTGCAATCAAAATTCCGTTTGGGCGAACAGTTTCAATAACTTTAGAGTCGGCATTATAGGCAATAATACTTCTTACATTAGGATTGAAATTTCCAATTTCTTCTTGATCATCAGATGATTGTACCGCATCAATTTCTACAAGTCCCAATGTCGAGTTTGGAGCAATAAATCCCGGATATACATGCTTTCCAGTTGCATCAATTGTAGTGTCATAAGCATTAGCGGCTAGTCTGATTGTTTTAGAATCGGCTACCAACGTTATTTTACCATCTTTAAACCCGATGGCACTATTTTCTATCACAGTTCCATTACCTAAATGTGCCGTAGCATTTAGTATTAAAACCGATTTTGTTTGTTTTGGAGCAGGTGTTTGTTGTGCTTTTATATATATTGGGATGCAAAATGCCAATAGTAAAATATATATCTTTTTACTTATCATAGTTTTCTATTTTTTCTATTTGTGAATCTTTCGTTTTATTGTTCTAAAGTGTCACAGTGATATTCTTTTTTTTCTTTCTTTTTAGGTTCTTGCGTACTTGCACCTTTATTTTTTTCTTGTAGCAATTGTCCTATTAGTTCACTTCTTTCTTTGGCTATAGCCAATTCTTGTTCGGTCTCTTTTGAGATGTCATAATATACTACACCTTCAATAATTGTTTTTTCGGCTTTAGCATAAATAGATAATGGATTAGTACTCCATAATACAACATCGGCATCTTTTCCTATTTTTAAACTACCTACTTTATCATCAATGTGTAATAATTTTGCAGGATTGAGCGTAACAAATTTCCATGCATCTTCTTCGGATATATTACCATATTTTACTGCTTTGGCAGCTTCTTGATTTAATCTTCTGGACATTTCGGCATCATCAGAATTATAGGCAACTACGATTCCTTCATTATGCATAATTGGTCCGTTAAACGGGATTGCGTCATTTACTTCAAATTTATATGCCCACCAATCAGAAAATGTAGAAGCTCCCACACCATGTTCTTTCATTTTATCGGCTACTTTATAACCTTCAAGAATATGTGTGAAAGTGTTTACTCTAAAATTGAATTTATCGGCAACATTCATCAACATTAAAATCTCCGATTCTATATAGGAGTGACAAGTAATAAAACGCTCTTTGTTTATGATTTCGGCAATTGTTTGCAATTCTAAATCTACTCTCGGGGCTTTTTCTTTTTTAGAGCCGGAGTTGTATTTTTTCCAAGTTGCATCATATTCTTTTGCACGTTGGAAATAATCGGTAAAAACTTGTTCGACACCCATTCTTGTTTGAGGGTAACGAGTAGGATTTGTTATTCCCCAATTGGATTGTTTTACGTTTTCACCCAAAGCAAATTTGATAAACTTTGGTTGATTCTTGTATAACATTTCTTCTGCGGGTTGTCCCCATTTCCATTTTACAATTGCCGAACGTCCGCCAATAGGGTTTGCAGATCCATGCAGTAATTGAGATATTGTAACTCCACCTGCCAAATCTCTGTAAATATTTATATCCTCAGGGTTCACAACGTCTTCAATAGTTACTTCGGCACTTGAGTTATGACCACTTTCGTTGACACCATTCGAAATTGCAATATGGGAGTGTTCGTCGATAATACCACTGGTAAGATGTTTTCCTTTAGCATCAATAATAGTTGCCGATGCATCGGATAAATTTTTTCCTATAGCTGCTATTTTTCCGTTTTTGATTAAGACATCGGTTTCTTCAAGAATTCCTTCTTTTTCATTAGTCCAAACAGTAGCATTTTTAAATAATATTGTTTGTGCCATTAATTTTTTTGAGTTACCAAAAGCTCTGTTCGGGAAAGTAACCGGCATTATTGGGTTTAGTTTTTCTGTTTTTGCAGAATCTTTTACAGTTACAAAAGGAGCTGTTTTTGTCGCAGTCCATTGTACTTCATTTCCATTAGGTAAAATTGCTTTACCCGAAAGTTTTTGAGTATTTTCTATAAGCCCTGTTAAACGTGTATAGTCAGCTTTGGTTGAATCTTTAGATCTAATTAGTAATGAAACCCAATTGTTCGTAACCGAAAATGTACTTGTTATTTTTTTAGCGTCAGCAGTTGTTATCTCCGATTTCTGGGCAGTACTTGTACCATCAATTTTCCATTTATATGTAGTTGCATCGACAGTTAAATCGTAATTACCACGAATATCTTTAGCATTAATATCGTTTACAACGTATTTACTTCCTTGAACCCAGTTTTCATATAAAACTGTCTTCTCATCAAAGATTTCGCCCGAAGTAATTACAAAATTGGCATAACTACCATTTTTTAAACTTCCTATTTCATTGCTTTTTCCTAATATAGCAGCAGGAATAGTTGTTAATGCTTCTAAGGCTTTTGTTTTATCAAAACCATATTTAATTGCTTTTATTAAATTAGTTCTAAAATCTTCGGTTTTCTTTAATTTATCAGTTGTCAGAGCAAAAATAATTCCGTTATCCGAAAGAACTTTTAGGTTAGTTGGCGCTTGATTCCAAAAACGTAAATCGGATAATTCTAATTGATTTGATAGGTATGGATTTGAAACATCATAAGCTTCAGGAAAATTTATTGGGATAATAAATGGAGCATTTGTCTTTTTGATTTCTTCAATTCTTTCGAACTCATTTCCTGATCCTTTTAATACATAATTTAGTCCAAATTCTTTGGCTATTTTGGCAGCTCTCAGACTATTTAGTTTATCTTCTGTAGTAAATATTTGTGTCAATTTTTCGTTACTAGCCAAGGCTTCCAGTGATAAGTCTTTGGTAGTCGAGTTACCTTTTTTATACCAATCCAGATCCAAATACATCTGGCGTAGTAATGCCATCATTCCCATTAAAGAGCTTGGATACGCTTGATTGGTTGTAATACTTCGAGTAAATGCAAAATGATTCGTTGCTTTACTGGACAGTATTCGGGTGCTATTGTTGTTATTATTCAATGCAATTAAAACGCCGGTTCCACGAGCAATTCCATCAGGAATATGGGTTCCAACTACTCCAAATCCGGCTTTTAATAATTCTTCGGCTTTGGGTTGGTCGTATTTAAAACTTTCGTAGGCGTTTATTTCCGAGCGAATACTTTCATTCCAATAATATCCCGCTCTTTTAGTATCGTACAAAGGGTTGCGTCCGCCAGAGTATGCTTTTGGTTTTTCTTCCCCAAAAGTGGTATAGATATCTATAAAAGAAGGATAAATTGTTTTTCCTTCCAAATTAATCGTAATGCTATTTTTAGGAATAGCGATATTATTCCCTGCTCCAACTACTTTCCCATCCTGAATGAGTAAAGTACCTTTCTCGATTTTTTGTGTTGGAGTTATATAAATAGTTGTATTAGTAAAAACGGTGTAATTATTGTTTTTACTGTGAATGCTTTCATTGTTTGGGAAATATTCTTGAGCATACGTTTTTGTTAAAAAAGTGCTTAAAAAAAGTAATAGTAGGGCTTTTTTCATAGATAAATAGGCTAATTTTTCATAAAAATAACAAATATTAATATTTAAGCAAGTTTTATGATTGAAATTAATTTTATTTATTGAAGCGAGCAGAAGAAAAGGAATAATTGATGATTTTACCGACGAAATTAAAACAGGGAATTATAAAATAATTTGCATTATTCTATAATTCCCTGTTTGTATGATTTAAATTATATGGTGAAAATTATTTTCCTTTTAAAATACTTTCATAACGTTTTTTTAATCCTTCCAAATAGGGGGCTTTGATTTCTGTAGCAATTTCTACAGATTTTTTTAAAACTGCTATAGCATCAGTCTTTTTTCCGTTTTGTTCAAGAATATCACCATATTTTAAAAAGGCAATGGGAGAGTTGGGATACAATTCAGAATTGCTCTTTAAGATAGATTCAGCAATAAAAGGTTTCGTTTTTGTGTATTGAGAAGCTAATGCATCGATATTATCCTCTTTGTATAAATTAGAGGCTGCTAAATTTTTCACAGCATTAAAAATTTGCTGATCCATTTTGGCCAAATCAGTTTCGTTAACAGGTTTTGTTTGTTGATTAATTGTTGTCTGTAATTCTAGATAAAGATTCTTAGATTCAGCAGCTTTTTTATTTCTATAATCAAATGCTGTTTTTTGTGCCAATTCCACCGCTTTATCATAAGCCATATCGGGAGTTGTTTTATATTCTGGAATTACACCAACACCTTCCCAGTTTGTCTTTGTTATTGGGTTTATTCCTGTTCCGTTAGGAACAAAGATTTCTAACCGATTGTTAATATCGAAAACCTCTCCAGGATTAGCTCCGCCACCAGTTGTTTCACCAATTATTGTTGCTCTTTTCTGGGTTTGCATATTGTAGCTAAACTCTTCAGCTCCCGAAAATGTTTTTGGGCCAGTAATAATAAACAAAGGAACATCAATCATCTTCTTGCCTTTTACCTCTTTTACCCAAAATTCCTCGGTATAGTTATCTTTCCTAAAATATAAAGTGTTTAAGAGTATTGGGTCTTTAAAAAAATAACTGCAAAAATATTGAACAGTTTTTGGGCTACCACCGCCATTGGCTCTTAAATCAATAATAATAGCATCGGCATTTTCTAGCAAGTACATGTAGGAATCAATTGTTTGGTCGGTCTCGTGTATGAAATTATTGTATTTAATATATCCGACATTGCTATCAATTAGTTTGACTTCTCTAAAACCATTTGCGCGTTTGCGATTTTCGGTATAATTATGCAGATAAATTTCATAAGAATCTTTATCTACCTCTTTTTTCTCATCAACAGGAGGGATAAATTTAGGCCAGACTCCAAGATGCTTGTCATTATTAATAAATCTAACCTCTTTTGTTAATGCTACAGCAAAAGAATCTAATAAATCATATTTCTTGAATTTACCTTCTTTGTAGGCGTTTTTTAAATGGTTCCCAATTAATTTGGCTTTATCAGGAAATATGTAATTTTCTTGTAGTAAAGAATCTATTTTTAAAACAGTTTCTTTTTTAAATTTTTCATTTATTGTTTTTTGTTGACCGTTTGTATTTACTACGAAAGTAAAGGTTAGGATTAGAAAAAAAATAAACTTGTTTTTTGAAGATTTAAGTGGTTTATTCATAATTACTCAGGGGGTGATTAATTAATAATTTTTTTGGGTTTTGTTTTGATTGTAATTGATTTATAGGTAATTGTGATGTTTTTTGCTTAACGAATATAAGAATTAAAAAAGGAATATATTATGGTGTCGATTTTGCAAATATTAATTTTTTTCGATGTAATACAATTGCAATGAGTTTAATATAGTTATGTTGATTTCATTGATAATACAACAAGTTAAATGTTTCAAAACGTTGGATAGATTTATAATTACATCTTTTAAATTTGTTAAGCTCGAAATTATTTTAGAAATAAAATTGTCAAGATTTAATAATTATTAGAAATAAAAATGAACGAAAACAATAAGATAAAAGCAGTAACAAGATCAAATCCAAGTACATTATCAGCACCAGTTGGCAATTATTCTCATGTTACGAAGATATCCGGCAATGCAGATATTTATACTTTTTCTGGTCAAATAGGAACAAGTAAAGAAGGAGATTTGCCAGATAATTTTAACGAACAAGTAGCTAATACTTTTCAGAATATAAAAGCAGTTTTAGATAGTCAGGAACTTGTAGCCGATGACGTTATTAAAGTAAATATCTGGGCAACACAAGAAATAGATTGGGATGCTTTTTATGGGGTGTGGAATGCATTTTTTGGAGAAGTATATCCGTCAATGACCGTTGGGTATATTTCGGCATTGGGATTACCAGAGATTAAATTAGAAATCGAAATCTGGGCTGCAAAATAAAAAAATAGACACAAAAGAATTATTTAATTCTGTGAGATTATTTTAACCATATAAGAAATGTAAGCAAACATAAGTATGCTAATTAGTGTGAAACTTAAATGAACTTACATTTCTTATATGGTTAACTTTTTTATAATCTACTCTATTGTTTTTTCGATATAATCGGAATTTAAAAGATATAAGGCACCCATATATTTAATGTTAAATGACACTAGATCTCCAATTTTGTATTTCTTTTTGGAATTAGAAATATCGATAACTAACATATCCGAGCTAGCATCGACAATGGTTATTTCGGCATCATCAGATTCTAAGTATTGCGGTTGCATATCCAGTAAACCAATATCTAGAATTGCGCGTAAGGAAGTACCGCCAAAATCTTCGGTATCATTCATAGAAAAAGTATTTCCTGCTACATTTTCGCCTAATTCTCCTGTTGGGATATCTGGTTTTTCGGTTATTTCGATAATCTCTGTATAAAGTTTGAAAACATCGTTGTGCATTCCTTCGATAGTTTCTCCAGTAAACAAATCTTTCCCAAAGAATAATGCTTCACCAATCCTAAAATGATTTACTTCCATTGGTCTTGCATTCTTTATAATTAAAGGTAGCGCAACCGAAGTTCCTCCAGAAACCCACGGAATACTAATATTAAATTTGGCTTCGATAAGTTGTTTGTATAAACTTAATTGTATCAGTTTATCCTGAGTAGGCATTACACCGCTCAAGCAATTGAGGTTGGTGCCAATACCAAGAATTTCTATGTTTGGTAAATTTAAAACTTGTCCATAAAATTCGATTAAATCTTCTCCCATAACGCCTTCGCGTAAATCACCCATTTCAATCATCACAATGATTTTATGGATTTTATTTTGTTTCTGCGCTTCGGCCGAAAGCATTTGTATGGTATAAATCTCGGTGTTAAAACTAACATCGGCATATTTTACAATACTTTCGATGCTTCGTTTTGCGGGCGGTTTAATATATACGGTTTGAATGTTTGGGTCTAATGCTTTAATTTTTCTTAAGTTACTAACTCGTGAATCATGAATTTCGGTAACGCCCAAAGCAATTATCTCTTTAAGATATATTTTGTTACCGCATAAAAGCTTTGATACAACACCCCATTTAATATTTTTGGAAATGAAAATGTTGTTTAGAAAAGTATAATTCTCCTCTAGTTTTTTGCGGTATAATTTGATGAATGCCATTGCGTTCTTTTCTTTTTTATTTTAAATTCTAGTAGAGGTTTATTTAATCAAACGCATTTCCAGGTATTTATTCGTAAAACCTAGTTTCTCGTATAGAATTTTGGCTGGATTGTCTGGCTCAACATGTAATGCAATATTCCCTTCGGCAACATCTATTACTTTTTGCATGAGTTTCTTTCCGTAACCTTTTCCTCTTTGGCTTTTGTCGACTGCAATATATACCAATATGTTTTCGGGAATATAATCTTTCATTCCTGTATTGTTTAAAACACAAGCTCCTACAATCTTTTCTTCTTCTAAAGCAAGGACAATTTTTCCGCCTTTTGCAGGATTCATTGTATATGCAATAGCTTTAAGTATATCTTCGATTGTATCGCCATATTGTTCCAGATGCGTATACAGAAATTTAGCGATTAATTCATTAGTAAATGTTTTATCCTCTCCTTGTTCAGGAGTAATTATTTTGAATTCCATTTTGTTATTCTTTTTAGATTATTTGTGCCCGATTATGAAATTTTTTCGAAAGGCAAAAGATGCAATATGAATTGCAAATTGGTATGTTTTTAGTCTGATTCCCAAAAGGTAAAATCACATTTGATAAATGAGTAAATGAGATTTTTGACTAAAAAATGATGGATATTTTCGCAAATTAAGGATAAATAACCGGAAATTGGCTAAAAGAACCCGCTTATTTTATTTTGGGCAAATAGGGAGCGGGTCAATTTTATTGATTTTATGAGGGAGAAAAAGGGATTAACCGTAAAGTTCGCTAAGGGATACGCATAGACCGCAAAGTTTAGAATCCTTTTATGCCGATATGACAAAAAAATAGAGATTAAACTTTATTAAAGCTAAGCTTAATTTTTCTTAATCTCTTAATGGTAAAAAAATCTTTTAATGTATGACCAAAACAAAACTTAATTTTTATTTTTCGTGAGAATCCCTTTTTCTACACTTTCGTTAATTAAATTCTCGGCGTAATTCCAAATTGAAGTAGAACCTTCTTTAATGACTTTTTTCTTGTCGTAAACTTTTTCATAATCTACATTAAATTCTTTCCAGGTTCCTCCATTATTGGATGTGTTTTGTAATAATGGCTCGAATCTGTCCATTGATTTTGCAAATTTGGCTTCATTAGTTAATCCAGCTTCAAATTCTTCCCAAATTGCAATAAATTCCTGAGCTTGTTCTTTTGGCAAAAGCCCAAAAATTCGTTCAGCAGCAATACGTTCTTCATCGGTATTATCGTGATTTTTTACAGTATCATAGATAAAAGTATCACCAGCATCAATCTCAACGATGTCGTGTATCAAAACCATTTTAAGAACTTTAAGAACATCAATAGGCACATTCGAATGTTCGGCTAATACAATTGTCATCATTGCCAAATGCCAGCTGTGTTCAGCGTCATTTTCGTTTCTGTCGCTATTGAATAATTTAGTTTTGCGCTGAATGTATTTTACCTTATCAATCTCTTTAATGAAATTTACTTGTTTTAATAAACTATCAGTTTGCATCTTGGTATTTTTTTAAGTTGTGTAATGATAACAAAGTTATTAAAATCAGAGATAGGAGAGTGTTGATTATTTAATTCTAACACATAGAAACATAGATTTTGTGCGCTGCAAAAAGGTTTAAAAAGCACATAGATAGCTATGTGAAAGAAATGTATTTCTTTTTTTGCTTTCTTTTTTATATGAATTCTATGTTTTAGATAATACTTTATGAATCAGATTAATGTATTAAATTTAATCATTTTTCATACTATCATGTCCGTAGCTAATTATTCTTGAGATTCTCCATTCTCCATCTTTATGTTGCCAAACATGAATAAACTTATACGTTCCGCTTGGTTTTTCTTTTTCTCCTTTATTGGTATGATAAAAGTTATGAACTGCTATTTCGACCGCGCCATAATTTTTAATTGGATAAACTTCCAGACTATTCTCTACAAGTTCTCTCCTTATATTACTTCCTCTGGCGCACATTTCCTTAAATGAAGCCAATTCGCTTTTAAAAGAAGTTGTTAAACCTCCTAGATCATGATAAAATTCTAAATCATCTACAAAGAACTTTTTGTAGGCTACAGTATCACATCTATTAAAGGCAGCAAATAAAGTGCTATCGGCTTTTTTTATCTCATAATACAATTCGTTTTTTGAATTAGAAGTGTTTTTTTTCTGTTTTTTGGTTTTCTGTGCAAAAGTTGTACTTACAGAAAGTACAGAAAGTAGTAAAAGGGTAAGGATTTTGTTTGGCATCTTTCTGGTTTTGAAATTATATTAAATTATTTCTTGTTGCTTTCGTCAGCTAATTTTATTGCTAAATCCAGCGGTACATCTTTCTTTTGGATATAGTCATTAATTGTTGGGGTTGCTTCATAATCAGGGAAAATACCTCGGTTGCTATATCTATCTTTTTTAACTGCCAATACATATTGAGTTGTAGGTATCGAAATATAAATTTTGGTGTTTGGTAAAACTAATTCTACTGCATTCCCAGAGGTATTCCCAAAATATCCTCCTCCAGTTTCTTCTCCGATAAATGTTGCTCTATCATTGCTTTTTGCAATAGCGCAAAATTCAGCCGTAGTCGAAAAACTCATTCCATCAATTAAAATATAAACTTTACCTGCGTAATTGTTTTCACTTGGTTTTTGAGTGATCAGATTATTTCTACCTCTAAAATTATCTTCTGATGAATTCTCAGGTGGTATATAACTATTCAGGTTGTCTTTAGTTAACTTTTGCGAAGCGCTTTCCAGAGAAGTATAATATTCGAATGGAGCATTTGTAAGATACGAATACAATAACGAACCATAGGTGTCTCTTCCGCCGCCGTTTCCTCTTACATCGATTATTAGTTTATCTATTTTTTTATTTTTAATTTCTTTAAAAGATTGTTCTAAGAACTGAATGTAATTTTCTTTTGTTTGGTCGAATATTTCTCCATTAAAAGTTTTGATGGTTAGTAAAGCAATACCTTCTTTTTTATAATCTAATTGTAAATATTTTTCAGGATCTGATTTAGGAGTTTCGCATTCAGTATTTTTATGAAGTTCGGCATCGAGATTAATCGTTTTGATTTTTTTGTTTTCAGATTTATATTCAATCTTAAAAGTTGGCTGCTCACCATAAACTAATCTATAGTAGAACCAAAAGTTATTGTTTAGTATCCAATATTTTTTGGTTTCGATTTTACCATCAGATACGATATATTGAAATATTTTTTCCTTGATTTCCTTTATTGGTACATTGTTGATGCTTAAAATTTGAGTTTCGGGTAACAGACTTTCTTTTTTACTACAAACTACGTAAGCATTATCTTTTATGAACCTGATTTTTAGCGGAAAAACTTTTGCTTTTTCATCAAAATATTGTTTTAGATCCTCTTCTGCACCACCATAAAAATGACCATCTTGTAAGTAACTTAATAGGAGTTTTATTTCGGCCAAAAATTCTATTTGTGTTGTATTCTTATCTATCGAAGAAAAATAATTATCGAATAACTTATCGACATTTTTTTTGCTGTTAAAGCGATATAAGGAAGGATATGGTTTTTGTAATTGGTTTCTAAAAATTATAAAGTCTTGTTTTAAAAGTGCAAACTCAATGACTTTTGGAGTATCGTTTGCAGAATTTTTAATTGATTGTGCAGAACATATAGTAATCGAAAAAAGTAATAATAGTAGAAGTGTTTTATTTAACCAATTCATCTTTTGTGTTTTTATAGTAGACACACTAAAGTAATTAATGTTACAATATAATTTCGGTTTTTAATTTCATGTGTATATGTTTGATTTTTAGAATATCAGAACAGAATTATTATTGAAAGATCGATATTATATTTTTTTTGCTGATAAGTTACAAGGGATAATTAAAATAATAATAATATTTTAGCCAATAATGTAGGTTTAAATGTGGTTGTGTAAGGTTATACTACTCGATTTTCGATCTTTTTATCCTGATTATTATTAGCGTCTAAAAAAAATAAATACAAACAAAAATTATGAAACAAAAATTACTCTTAGTACTCTTATTATCTGTTCATTTGGTCTTTTCTCAGGAAATAAAAGTAAAAAAAGGTGAGATTCTTCTTGATGCAAAAGTAATAGCTAAAATGGAGGGTAAATTAGGGAATTATAAAATTACAAACTTGGATGGGACAACTTCAATTAGTGCAAAATTAAAAAAATGTACAGAGAATGGATTTGCTTTCATTGAAGTTTTAAATGATAAAAACACCAATTATTTAGATTTCGAAAAATTCTCTCCTTTTAATGTAGATAGAAGTATTGTGCAATCTTTAATGTCTAAAAAAATTATTACAGATCAAGGTATTGATATCAATAAATTGGAAGAGTTTTTTGGAGTGCCTTCAAATTTATTAGAAAAATATGGTTGTTTACAAGCTGAAGCTGGAAATAAAATTGCTACAACTTTAAACATAAAAATAAATAATGCAGGAGAAATTACTAAAGGTGGTGATTCTGAATTAATAGGGAACATCGCAAGGAAAATTTATACGTCACAAGGAGATTTTTTAAACTATCAGTATGAAGTTTTTGATTTAGATAAAAAGACAGTTGGAAAAATAGAAACAGTAATAATGGGCTTCGGTGGTGTAAAAGAATTATCAACTTTTGATAAAAAAATAGTAAAAGTTGATATAGAAAAAATAGCCTCAAATATTGCGATTGATAAAGACCCTAATGCTATGAAAATAGTTATTAACTTATTATCTAATGGATATGAATTAGGGCATCAGGTTAATGCGGTAAATGAAGCTAATAAGGAAGTTATTAGAGAGAAATACAAAGAGGCTTTAAAAAACTCAATTAATTTAACAGATGTAAATGGATATGTTATTGATGCTGACGGAAAACATGTAAGCGGTCAGATTAGTTCATCATTTGAAGAAATTAAAAATCCATTGGTTAATAATGATAATTCGAATTATGCTTACGGAAAAGAAGTTAGCGTGAAATATTTTGATGAAAATAAAAAACTGGAGTGGAAAAAATATTTTTCAAAAAACAATATTCGTTTTGCAGTTAATAAAACTGGGGTCGAAGAGTCTTATTTAGGATTATATGCAAAAGGAGAGACTACTTCGATATTAGATTATTCTATGTTTTATAAAGTTTTGTATGAAAAGGATGGATACCTAATATTAAAAGATCCAAAAACGGAAAATAAATATGTTATTAAGTTTCCTAATCAAGAGAAAGGTCTTTATGTAACGGATTATAAAAAAGCCGATAAATTAAAAAAGAACTTTACAGAATATGTTGACTGTCCAAGTATTGTTTTTGAAAATTATGAATTAAATTCAATTGATGGTTTAAAGAAATTGATAGGTGATGTAGAAGTAAATTGTAAGAAATAATTATTTGCTTATTCATGGATAAATCTGCTTCGTTGTACTTACTTTGATGTTTTATTTGTCAAAAGATTTTGATACATTGCTTAATAGTTTCCACAAATAGTTAAGAATTTATAATAATGAACAATATAATTATACGCAGTGCTAGCCCTGATGATATGGGAAAGCTTCTTTTTTTTGAACAAGAATTAATTAATGCCGAAAGACCATTTGATCCAACATTAAACGAGTCTGATGTTAAATATTATGATATTGATAAAATGATAGCTTCACCAGATATTGAGCTGCTCGTAGCAGAATTAGATGGTGAGATTATTGGTTTGGGTTATGCAAGGATAGAGAATTCAAAACCTTTTGTTAAACATGTACAATATGGTTATTTAGGATTTATGTATGTTGATCCTAAATACCGTGGCTTGGGTGTGATTCATAAAATAATTGAAAGACTTATTGTATGGACTACTTCCAGAGAAATTACCGAACTTCGCTTGGATGTATATCAGGCAAATGAATCGGCAATTAAGGCATATCAAAAACTAGGTTTTACAAGTCATTATATACAGATGCGTAAGGAAATATAATTATCAAGCAGGATTTGTGAATTACTTTCATGGTTTGTCGAAAGTACCGAATTTTATAAAAGCACTTATTTGTAATTTAAATATTACAAACAAGTGCTTTTTCAATTTATATTTAAATACTTTTACTTTCATAAATAAAAGGGATATGTTAGTTAAAGTATACGGAAGTGCGGTTTTTGGTGTAGAAGCCACAACGATTACTGTTGAGGTGAATATGGATAATGGAATCGGATATCATTTAGTAGGTTTACCGGATAGTGCAATCAAAGAAAGCTGTTTTAGGATTGCGGCAGCACTAAAAAATAACGGTTATAAGATGCCCGGTAAAAAGATAACTATAAACATGGCGCCAGCCGATTTGCGTAAGGAAGGTTCTGCTTATGATCTTACTTTGGCAATCGGAATATTAGTTGCTTCAGATCAGATAAAAGCGTTGGAGCTGGATAAGTATGTTATTATGGGGGAACTTTCGCTTGACGGAAGTTTGCAACCCATCCGTGGTTCTTTGCCTATAGCCATAAAAGCAAAAGAAGAAGGTTATAAAGGTTTTTTTCTGCCAAAGCAAAATGTAAAAGAAGCTGCAATTGTAGCGGGTTTGGATGTATATGGAGTTGATAATGTGCAGGAAGTAATAGATTTTCTGGAAGGGAAAGGAAATTTAGAACCAACAACAATCGATACCAGAGCAGAGTTTTATAAAACGCTCGATTTTCCCGAATTTGATTTCTCGGATGTAAGAGGGCAGGAGAGTATTAAACGTTGTATGGAAATTGCAGCAGCTGGCGGACATAATATAATTCTTGTAGGTCCTCCGGGAGCTGGGAAAACAATGCTTGCCAAGCGCTTACCAAGTATCTTGCCGCCAATGACTCTACGGGAAGCGCTGGAAACAACCAAAATTCATAGTGTTGCTGGAAAATTAAAAGAAGTAGGATTAATGAATCAAAGACCTTTTCGTAGTCCGCATCACACAATTTCAAATGTGGCATTGGTAGGAGGGGGCAGTTATCCGCAACCTGGAGAAATTTCGATGGCACATAATGGTGTTTTATTTCTCGATGAGTTACCGGAATTTAAAAGGGATGTTCTCGAAGTAATGCGGCAACCTCTGGAAGATAGAGAAGTGACTATTTCGAGAGCAAAGTTTACCGTAACATATCCGTCTTCTTTTATGCTTGTGGCGAGTATGAACCCAAGTCCGAGTGGATTTTTTAACGATCCCGACGCACCTCAAAAATCTTCTCCACACGAGATGCAACGCTATTTAAGTAAAATTTCTGGTCCTTTACTCGATAGAATAGATATTCATATAGAAGTTACACCAGTTCCTTTTGAAAAACTATCAGACGATAATAAGGCCGAAAGTAGTGTAGATATTCGAGAACGTGTTACTGCTGGGCGGGAAATCCAGTCGAAACGATTTGAAGAATTTGAGAATATAAATTACAATGCACAAATGAATACAAAACAAATTAGGGAGTTCTGTGTTCTAGATGATCAATCTAAGTTATTATTGAAAACTGCAATGGAACGCCTTAATCTTTCGGCTAGAGCCTACGATAGGATTTTGAAAGTAGCCAGAACTATAGCCGATCTTGATGCTGCTCCCAATATTATTTCTTCTCATATTGCCGAAGCGATTCAATATCGTAGTTTAGATCGCGACGGCTGGTTGGGGTAAGGGAAATAACAGTATATTTAAACAACCAATTCTCGACTTATTATAATTATGAAAGTACTATTTATACTGTTCTCACTATTTATGTTTACAGGGTTACATTCACAAACGAATGAAGCTGCTTATTTTTTGGATGGAAATTTTGTACATAAAAATACCATTGCAAATTTTGATGTAAACGAAATTAAAAATATTAATGTGATAAAAGATACAATCAGGATTGAAGCAGTTAATTATGCAGGCAGAATAATGATTACTTCGAAAAATCCAAAAAATATTAATTTGATGTCTCTAAAAGATATTAAAAATAAATTTACGAAAAGTAAAAGCAAAAAGGTTCTGTTTGTATTAAATGGTGTACTTATCCTTAATGATGTAGGAACTTATAAAATTGACGAAAAATATATATTTAAAACAGATGTAGTTAGTTCTGATACAATTGAAAATTTGCAAGGGATAGATTTGGATATTGTTAGTATTCTAACAAAGATTAAGGAGAATACCGAACCTAAAATACTTATTAGAGGAAATGATATTTCAAATTCTCTAAAATAGAATAAAAAAAAGGTTTAACATTGATTTTTCAATGTTAAACCTTCTTTAATATAAAATGATTCGTTTTATGAAGCTACAACTGGAGCCTCTTTACGCTCTAATAAAGCCATATAAAAACCATCAAATCCAGACTCTGAAGCCAATATTTTTTGGTCTTTTACAAAAGTAAATTGTTTTCCGATTTCTGTTTTTAAGAATTTCTCTACTTGTTCTTGATTTTCAGATGGTAATATAGAACACGTAGCATAAACTAGTTTTCCTCCTGGTTTTACAATCTTAGAATAATTCTCTAAAACCTCTGCTTGAACTTTACGAATGTTATCGATAAATTCAGGCTTTAATTTCCATTTAGCATCAGGGTTTCTTTTTAAAACACCTAAACCACTACAAGGAGCATCGATTAAAACTCTATCGGCTTTTTCGTGTAATTTCTTAATTACCTTAGTAGTGTCGATAATACGGTATTCAATATTAAAAGCACCATTACGCTTTGCTCTTAATTTTAATTGCTTCAATTTACTTTCGTATAAATCCATTGCAATTAATTGTCCTTTATTTTCCATCAAAGAAGCAATATGCAATGTTTTTCCTCCAGCACCAGCACAAGTATCTACTACACGCATTCCTGGTTTTACATCAAGAAATGCAGCTACAAGTTGCGAGTTTGCATCCTGAACCTCAAAGAAACCTTGTTTAAAAGCGTCTGTTAAGAATACATTTGCTCTTTCTTTTAGAACCAAAGCATCTGGTTGATTTTTTAAATATTCTGTTTCAATATTTAAATCCATCAAGATTGCTCTCAATTGTTCTTTGGTAGTTTTTAGCGTATTTACTCTAAGTATAACTTTGGCAGGTTGGTTTTGAGCAGCAATTTCTGTAGCCCAAAGTTTCTCGCCTAATTCTTTAACTCCTAATTCATCCATCCAGTCTGGAATAGATTCTTTAATAGCTCTAATTTTAGAAAGCTCGTCAAAACGACCTTTTATTTTTCTTTCAGGAACTCCTTCAAGCTGGCGCCAGTCTGGGATTGGGTAACCTCTTAATACTGCCCATACCGAGAACATTCTCCAAAGGTTATCTCTGTCAAAAGGTTCCTTAACTTCGGCAATTTCACCGTATAATCTTTTCCAACGAACTATTTCGTATATCGTTTCTGCGACAAATTTCCTGTCAGAACTTCCCCAACGCTTGTCTTTTTTTAATGCTCTTGCAACCACTTTATCTGCATATTCACCTTCATTGAATATTGCATTTAAAGAATCGATGGTCGTATAAACTAAATTTCTGTGTAATCTCATTTTAAATAATTGAGCTGCAAAGGTACTATTAATTGATTGAAAGTTAAATTTTTAATTTTGATTGTTCTTTTTATATTTTTCAACCAAAAAAAAACACTCCTTTAGAGATTAAAAGAGTGTTTTTTGGAATAGTTTTGGAGTTTAATGAACTCTCGTTAAACCTATGTTTTCCGGAGCATGAAGCACCATTGGGAATTTTTCTATTTTCACAGAACTGCTGTCTAGACCAAAAGCACGTTCTTCGGAAAGACTTAGTTTTTTGATAAAGAAATAAGAGTTCATAATAATATTTTCATGCCATCTTAAATCATTATCATTAGAAAGGAATTTCTCAGACAATACGAATTTGAAATCTCCAATAATATTATTTTTATTCAATGACTCATATCTACTGGTAATATCAACTTCTCCTTTTTTTACCATGTCACGAATAACTTCTCTAAACATTAAGTTGATTTTGGTAGGCTCTCTAAATCCTAAATTAAAATCGACTCTATAGATGTCGTCTTTAGCAATTTCGGTTACTTTATATTGAGTTTTATAAGGTTCAGTTAAAATATTGACGTGTACAAACCAATATATATCGGCTCTTTTTGGACGCTTTTGCAAAATAGAATAAATAACTTTCTCCTCAAGTTCATCTACACGACTAGCATTAGTCATATAAACTAAATGTGTTGCATATTTTGGAATAGATAAATCCTCGCTCAATTCCATCAACACCTTTTTATAATCTTCAATTTTGATAACTTTAGTGTAGTTTTTATTAATTTTCTTAGCAAGGAACCAAATCGTCATAATCGAAATAAGAACTGCAGCTATAATTAATGTTACATAACCACCTTCGGCAAACTTAGTCACATTGGCAATTAAGAAACTAATTTCGATTGCTAAGTATATTGTAATTAATGGAACCATGAAGTATAATTTTACTCGTTTCATGATTAAGTAAAAATTAAGCAAAATAGTGGTCATAATCATACATAAAATGATTGCTAGTCCATAAGCATGTTCCATTTTTCCTGATTCCTCAAAGTGCAATACGATTCCAACACAACCAATAAATAATAACCAGTTTATAGATGGGATGTATAATTGACCTTTTAATTCGGTTGGGTATTTTATTTTTACTTTTGGCCAGAAATTCAGTCTCATGGCTTCATTTATTAATGTAAATGAGCCACTAATAAGTGCTTGAGAAGCAATTACTGCCGCAAGAGTTGCTATGACAATTCCGATAGGTTGGAACCAATCGGCCATGATTAAATAAAATGGATTTCCATTACCGCCTAAACCTTGTAAAGTTTGACCTTCATGGTGAATAAGAAATGCAGCCTGACCGAAATAGTTTAGAACCAATGCCGATTTAACAAATATCCAGCTTATACGAATGTTTTTTCTTCCGCAGTGTCCCATGTCCGAATATAAAGCCTCGGCACCAGTGGTACATAAGAAAACAAACCCCAATACAAAGAAACCATCGGGATGTATAGATAGTAAATGATACGCGTAATAAGGATTTATCGCTTTAAAAACTTCGGGATGATGTACAATTTGTATAACTCCCAAAACACCTAGCATCGTAAACCAGATTAGCATCATTGGAGCAAAAAATTTACCCACTAATTTTGTTCCAAATTGTTGAATTGTAAATAAGACAAATAAGATTGCTATAACAATTGGAACAGTATTTATTTCTGGATAATAGGTTTTAATACCTTCTACTGCCGAAGAAACTGAGATTGGTGGTGTAATAATACCATCGGCAAGTAAAGCACTTCCCCCAATTATTGCAGGAACAATTAACCATTTTATTTTAGTTTTTTTGACTAATGCATATAATGCAAAAATCCCACCTTCTCCATGATTGTCTGCACTTAGAGTGATAAGTACATATTTTATAGTTGTTTGAAGTGTAAGTGTCCAGAAGACACATGAAATTCCGCCTAAAACTATATCTGCATCAATTATATGTTTACCAAGGATGGCTTTCATTACATATAAAGGAGAGGTACCTATATCACCGTAAATAATTCCTAATGTGATTAATAAACCTCCTAAAGTTAACTTACTATGTAAGTTCTTGTGTGATGCGCTCATTTAATTTTTAATTTTATAAAAGTCGCGTCAAATTTACTGTTTTAAAACAAATTAACATCAAATTATAAATAATTAAAGATAAAAAAAACACGATCGTTAAATCGTGTTTTTCTTTTTAATTTTAATATGGATATTAAAATTAAATTCTACGGTTGTTACTTCTAGAAGTAGAACTATTCTCTCTCGGGCTTGAATCGCCTCTAGAAGCAGAACCGGATCTTTGATTATCAGAATTTTGTGGAGATGAAGTTCTTGCAGAACTTGATCTGTTTTCAGTATTTACTCTTGGAGATTCTGTTCTTTGTGTAGCATAATCTCTTGAATTATTTCCTCTATTTTGACTATAGTCTCTAGTAGATTCTGTTCTTTGTGCAGGTGTTACTACAGGGGAACTTGATCTATTTTGACCATAATCTCTGGAAACATCAGCTCTTTGAGTTGTATTTCCTCTATTTTGACCGTAATCTCTTGAGGTTTCTGTTCTTTGTGCAGGTGTTCCTGTTGAGGTTGATCTGTTTTGAGAATAATCACGACTTGGTCTTACAGTAGTATTATCTGTTGATGGACTTGTTCTGTTTTGAGAATAATCACGACTTGGTCTTACAGTAGTATTATCTGTCGAAGAACTCGTTCTGTTTTGAGTATAATCTCTATTTGTATTTACAGTTCTATCAGTAGATCTGTTTGTTGAGTAATCATTGTTCCCTCTTCTGTTTATGTCTCTACTGGCTACACGTCTTTGATCTAATTCGTATCTATTATTAACACTACTATTACGTTGTGCAAAACCATTATTAGGATTTCGTCTTTCATATCCGTAAGTACGGTTAGAATTGTATATCACAACAGCAGTATTACTTCTTCTGGAATTTACATAATTGTAACGGTTGTTGCTTAAATTGATACACACATTAACATTGTTTCTGTATCTGTAAACAGGGTAAGGTCTCCATGCTGTATAATAAGTTGGGTAATAATTCCATGTCCAGCTTGAATAGTAAGGACGATAGTTTGTAACCCAGAATGAAGTATAAATTACCGGTGTAACAGTGTAAACAGGTTCGTATATATAATTTTGACCGTAAATAAAATCATTTCCTACAACTTGAATGTGTACTTTGTTAAAAGAATCTCTTTCAAGATCAATTGTTGCAACATCTTGGTAAACATCACGGTCAAGTACAGCTTGTATGATGATTACGTGAGTTCTGTTTTCTACACTTTCGATTACACGCAAATAATCTACTTGATTATCATTATTTAAATCCAAATTAGAAATTTGATATTTTGGTTCATTCAATCTTCTTTCAAAATCCTGAAGATTTGCAGATTCCCCAAAAATAGAAGCTACAGCTCTTAAATCTAAATTATCACTAATGTCAGAATTTTTAGCATATACAGTAGCTCCAGCTTGAGCTTGCATTGTTGCAAACCCTAAAGTAAGTAGACCTATTAAAAGTATTTTCGTTTTCATGTTGTAACGTATTAATATTGTTGTTTTGAATTATCCAATTACTGTGCCACAAAAAATATACAGGGCTTTGATTTTATGTAAATAATTGTATTTTAGCATAAAAATTTTAAAATATTATGAAAAAATTAGTACTCTTTTTTTGTTTTTTTAGTTTTGTTATGCGTTGTCAGACAGTGGATTATAAAGCATCTGGCAAAGGTTTTCAGTCAATAGTAATTGATACGTTGTTTCAGGATAAAATAAGTATTAGAGCGATAGTAATTGATAAAAACAAAGTGTGGTTTGGAGCTGATAATTCACGATTTGGATATTATGATTTAAAGGATAAAGTGAAATATGTTGAGCATATTTATAAGGATACATTAAAATTGGAGTTTAGAAGTATTGCCCAAACATCAAAAAATATTTTTTTGATGAGTGTAGGGAATCCAGCTTTGCTTTATCAGGTTTCGAAAAAAACTCAAAAAACAAAATTAGTCTATAAAGAGGTTAATGTAAAAGTGTTTTATGATAGCATGCAATTTTGGAATGATAATGAAGGAATTGCTATTGGAGATCCTACCGAAGATAGTTTTTCGGTATTGATAACAAGAGATGGAGGGAATACTTGGGTTAAAATATTATCAGATCAATTGCCTACAATGGCCAAAGGAGAAGCGGCTTTTGCAGCAAGCAATACTAATATTGTTATAAAAGGAAAAGATACCTGGTTGGTTTCTGGAGGAAAAAAGGCTAGGGTTTTTTATTCATCAGATAAAGGTAAAACCTGGAAAATTTCAGAAACGCCAATTGTACAAGGAAAAACAATGACGGGAATTTTTACAGCCGATTTTTATGACTCAAAAAACGGATTTATTGCTGGAGGGGATTATGAACTTCCTGAGAAAAATTCGAATAATAAAGCAATCACAAAAGATGGTGGTAAAACTTGGGATTTAATAGCTCAGGATTCAGGTTTTGGATATGCTTCTTGTGTACAATATATACCTAAAAGTAACGGAAAAGAATTGGTAGTAGTAGGGACTTTAGGATTGCATTACTCTGCCGATGGAGGGAATACGTGGAAACAATTATCTACAGACTCAAGTTTTTTTACAATACGTTTTATGAATTCAAATACTGCAATTGCTACAGGTCATAATAAAATGGTTATGATTCATTTTAAAAAGTGAGAACCCTAAATAATAAAGTAATTATTATAAAGGGTTCTCCGCTGTTGTTATTGTTTAGAAGGATTTAATTTTTACCTGCTTTATCACGATATTGATGTAATAGTTTACGATTGAAATCATCTTCGGATTTTCGAAGGATTATGATTTTCTTCGCAGGAAGTATTTTCTTTAAGTTTGTCATATACTTTTTGCGTAAGAGATATAATTCTTCATCGGTACTTTCCATTTGAGAAAGAAGAGTAGCAGCATCTTTTTCGGACATACTTTTGAAACTTTCATCGTTTATCTTTTTCGTATACGATTTCATTTTTTGATGTCTTAATTCAAATTGTTTGTCATCGTAAGCATTGTATATTGGCCAGAATTTTTCGGATTCAGTCGATGTTAATTCCAATTCGGTTGTTAGGAAAAAAACTTTGTATGCTTTTATTTTTTCTCTTTTCTCATCCATTTTTTCGTTTTGAGCGTAAAATGGTAATGTGATAAGGAATAGAAATATCGGAAGTACGTTTTTTATTTTCATCTGCATCATTTTTATTGTAATTGTGGTTTTATTCTAAAATAAGATGTTCAAAATTTGGGTTTGTTGCCAAAACATCTTCTATGGCATCATCTCCTAAAGCAATATTCTGATCCAAATCTTGAATGTCGTTAGCATCTAATTCGTGAATCAAATCATATTGATTCAAATTAGATTGATATGATAAATAGCTTTCCAGAGTTGCTTCGTCAAGTTCTTTTGATTTTGTGATATATTTATTTACTATCGGAACCGTTAATGCAATTACAAGTACTGCTGCAACTGCCATGAATGTTTTTCTATTTCTTGAAAATAAAGAAATTGTTTTGGGTTCATTTTGTGGCAATTTCTCCAATAAATTTGTAGAGAAATTTTCAAAGTAATGATCCGGAGTTTTAAATCCAGTTTCTATTTTAGGTTCGTTTTGTAATTTAAATGCTTTCATAATGTATGTAAGACTTTATTAGTTGTAAAAGGTTTAATTGGATGTAACATGAGCTTCTATTTTTTTTACTGCATGATGATACGATGCCTTTAATGCGCCAACAGAAGTACCCAATATTTCGGATATTTCTTCATATTTTAATTCTTGGAAATATTTCATCTTGAAAACTAATTGCTGTTTCTCTGGAAGCGTAACTATAGCTTTTTGTAATTTTAACTGAATTTCATTTCCGTCAAAATAAGCATCGGTTTGGAGATTATCAATAGTTTTATTTTGTAAAGCCTCAGAGGTTACTCCGTTTAATTTTGCTTTCTGACTTAAAAAAGTCAAAGCTTCATTGGTAGCAATGCGATATACCCAAGAAAAAAGTTTACTATCTCCTTTAAATTTGCTTAGATATCTAAAAACTTTCACAAATGTATTTTGTAAAACATCGTCCGTATCATCATGATTCAAAACAATATTTCGAATATGATTGTACAACGGTTTCTGGTAATTAGATACAAGTGTTTGAAACGCGGTATTTTGCGTTTTTGGATCCATTAACTCTTGTATAAATACCTTTTCGTCTGTCAAATTTTCTAATTTATATAAGCTTAGAATACAATAAATCGAAAAGGTTTAATCTCTCTTTCGAAATTTAAAATTCTGATTCCTCTTGTTTAACAGGAGGAGGTGTGTGAGTTGGAGTAGTAGTTTCTGTTTTAGGAGTATAAACGGCTTGTTTCTCTACAGGAACTGCTTTTGGTTTTATAGGATAATAGATTTCTGTAACCCATTTTGATGGATTTGCAATCTCTGATTTTCCTACCGTATATATTTCAAGGTGTGACCATGTAAGGTCTGGGGATATTTTTTGATTATTGATATATGCTGTCGATTTTTCAACAGCTTGTTTCGTATGAGAGTAATCCCCTTTTAAGGTAGTTTTTACAGCTTCAAATGGTTCTAATTTCCCTGTTAGGATATCGCTTCCCGAACTTGTAAATATTTCTTTTTTGATAGGAATACAAATAGATATTTTGGCTAATCCGCTTGTAGTATCATATGTGTGGTATATTACAAATGGTTTTCCGTTGGTTTCAATGCCATTAGCTTCGCAAAATGCAATTAATTGAGGAACAACAACTCTAACGTTTTTTGCGATTTTTGCAATTTCACTTGTAAAGGACTGGTTGATGTAAAATGTCTCTAATTTTTTTACAACTCCATCTACTTTTATGTCAAATGTATTAGTTTCATAAACCAGTATTTTATCCAGGTTCGCCAAACTTTTTTCATACATTGTACCAATTACTTTATCGGCTCCACCATTTAATGCCGAATATATTTTGAAAGCAAAACTCATTGTCCCCTTAGATTTCCAGGTAACTTTTGTTCCGCCAAGAGTATCTTTAAAAACCCATGAAACATCTGCCGTAGTTCCGTCAAAATCCATTTTTTGGCTAATGGTTTGAGTATCGGTTATAGCTGTAGTTTTCATGTTTCCACCACCATCATTACCTTGCCATGAGAAAGAAGAATTTAAGCCTGAAGTATTTGCCGGATATACTACTTTCATAGTAGGATCTTCTACAACCCAAGAACCAAAATCTTCCCAGTTTCTATAGTCATTCACAAAATTAAATAGCGGTACACGTTGTGTCTTGATAACCTTGCTTCTTTCTACTATAAAATCACCTTTTTGAGTGGCAACAAATACAGTTAATGAGACTAAACTTAATAATAATAAAAGGAATATATATTTTAAAATTCTCATGGTATCTTGGTTGTTATCTGGTGTAAAGTTATAAATTTTATTAATATTTTACAGGAACTAATAAAAAGTCAAAACTAGGCCTTTTTTGTTAATTTTTATGCTTTTAAGATAGTTTTATAAAAAATAATTTGCAAGAAAAAAGGTAAGAGCAAGATAAAGAATTTTACCTTTTAAATATCGGTGGAAAGTAATATTAACGATGTTTTTTATAATTTTTTTAAAGAAAACGTATATTTGTTAAATAATAATTTTTTTATAAACTAAATATCATTAATAATGAAATTACGTACAGCTGCAGGAATTTTTATGACTGTTGGTGTTTCAGTTCTTTGCAACGCTCAGGTTGCAAATACAGCTACACTAAAAACCAATAATGAAAAACCTTTCGATTTTATAGTAGAGCAATTTGCCGACATTAAAGTATTACGTTATCAAATACCAGGTTGGGAAAATTTATCTCTAAAAGAACAAGAATTAGTATATTATCTTACTCAGGCAGGAACTGCCGGTCGTGATATAATGTGGGATCAGAACTATAAAAATAATTTAAAAATCAGAAAAGCGCTTGAGCAGATTTATGTAAATTATAAAGGAGATAAAAAGAGTGCAGACTGGAATAACTTCGAGATTTATCTTAAACGTGTTTGGTTTTCTAATGGTATTCATCATCATTATTCGAATGATAAAATTAAACCTGATTTCTCAAAAGAATATTTTGATGGTTTATTAAAAGCTACCAAAACAAAACTAGCTCCGGATGTTGTTGCTATCTTATTTAATAATGAAGATAGTAAAAAAGTAAATCTTGATGAATCGAAAGGATTGCTGGCAGGATCGGCAGTTAATTTTTATGCTAAAGGAATTACAATACAAGAAGCAGAAGATTTTTATAAAAAACAAACAAGCCCAGATCCTAAGAAACCTATTTCTTATGGATTAAATTCTAAATTGGTTAAAAACGCCAAAGGACAACTGGAAGAGAAAGTTTGGAAAAGTGGTGGGATGTACGGAGCTGCAATTGATAAAATTATCTTTTGGTTAGAAAAAGCCAAATCTGTTGCCGAGAATAAAAAACAAGCTGATGCCTTGGGGTTATTAATTGATTTTTACAAAACTGGAAACTTAAAAACGTGGGATGATTATAATATTGCCTGGTTACATGCAACAGAAGGGAATATTGATTATATCAATGGTTTTATCGAAGTATATAATGATCCATTAGGATATAGAGGTTCTTATGAAGGTGTGGTGCAAATTAAAGATTTTGATATGTCGGCCAAAATGGAAGTAGTATCTAAAAATGCACAATGGTTTGAAGATAATTCTCCGTTAATGCCAGAACACAAAAAGAAAAATGTTGTTGGTGTTTCATACAAAACTGTTATTGTAGCAGGAGAGTCTGGAGATGCTTCTCCAAGTACACCAATTGGAGTGAATCTTCCTAATGCCGATTGGATTCGTGCAGAACATGGTTCTAAATCGGTTTCATTAGGTAATATTATCGATGCTTATTCTAAATCTGCAGGAACTGGGAAATTACAAGAATTTGCCAATGATGAAGAAGAAATTGCTTTAGCAAAAAAATATGGTGAACTGGGAGATAAATTGCATACAGCTTTACATGAAGTTATAGGTCATGCTTCAGGACAAATAAATGAAGGTGTTGGTACTCCAAAAGAAACTTTAAAAAGTTATGCTTCAACTCTAGAAGAAGGTAGGGCTGACTTAGTTGGTTTATACTATTTATACAATCCTAAATTACAAGAAATTGGATTGGTTGATGACTGGAAAAAAGTAGGAATGGAATCATACGATAGTTATATCCGTAACGGATTAATGACGCAATTGGTTCGTTTAGACTTAGGTGCTAATATCGAAGAAGCACACATGAGAAACCGTCAGTGGGTAAGTGCTTGGGTTTACGAAAAAGGTAAAAAAGATAATGTAATCGAGAAAATTACACGTAACGGTAAAACGTATTTTAATATTACTGATTATGATAAATTACATGATTTATTCGGACAGTTATTACGTGAAGTACAACGTATAAAATCTGAAGGAGATTACAATGCAGGAAAAGCTTTGGTAGAAAATTATGGTGTAAAAGTAGATCAGAAATTACATGCTGAAGTTCTAGAGCGTAACAAACAATTTCCATCTGCGCCTTACAGCGGATTTGTAAATCCTGTTTTGGAACCTAAACTAGATACAAAAGGTAAAATTATTTCGATTGAAGTAAAACAACCAAAAACCTTTGCAGAACAAATGCTAGATTATTCTAAAAACTTTGGTTTCTTGCCTTTAGAGAACTAACAAGTATTTATTGTAGATAATAAAAATGCCCGCTGGTTTAGCGGGCATTTTTTATGAATTAAATTATCGTTTGAAGAATATTTTTATTAGAAATAAAAGGATAATAAAAGCTATGAAAACTAGTAAAACCTTATAATTTCCTTTGTAGAATACTTTGTGCAGTTTTACATCTTTTCTGTAGGCAAATATCATTGCGATAACGAAAGCAATAAAAAAACACAATGCAAATATTAATTGTCCCTGACTAAACATAGTTTTAATTTTTTTGGCAAATTTAGGCAATAGTTTAAGAATAGTTGCTAATTTGGCATTTCATTTAATCAAATATAATTATGCAAAAACAAATTGATGCAGTGAAGGAATTTCATACTGCTTTTAAAATTGGACATAGCGAATCGCCAATTGCCGATTTGGGAGAAACAAAAAATATACTTCGTTACAATTTGATGAAAGAAGAAAACGAAGAATATCTTGAGGCGGTACAAAATAATGATTTAGTAGAGATTGCCGATGCGCTAGGAGATATGATGTATATTTTATGTGGAACAATTATCGAGCACGGTCTACAGGATAAAATTGAAGCTGTTTTTGATGAAATTCAGCAAAGTAATATGAGTAAATTGGGCGAAGATGGACAACCAATTTATCGTGAAGATGGAAAAGTAATGAAAGGTCCAAATTATTTTAAACCCGATTTCTCTAAGATTTTAAAATAATAATTACGACTTAGTTATAAAGAAGGATAACACGGATTTCACTAATTTACACCAATTAAAAGAGCCTTATTCGAACAGCTCAAATTAGTGCTAATTAGTGAAATTTGCGTTTTGTATTTTAGTTTTTTTTAAAAACTATTATCCTTTTAATATCGTTTGATTTGTACGCAGGAAACATTTCTGATTTTAATTTTTTTACCTACTTTTTCCAACAATCCAGTTTCTTTATCTCTTTTAAATACAATTACATTTCCGTTACCCGTATTTGTAGCGATTAAAAAACTTCCTGATGGATTTAAAGCAAATACTCTGGGATGTTCTCCTAGAGTCGATTGATAACCTATTGTTTTTAATGTTCCATCTTCGGCAATAGAGAAAATAGCAATATTGTTTTCTTGTCCTCTATTCGATGCATAAAGGAATTTTCCGTCGGGCGAAATGTGAATGTCCGAACTTTCGAATCCACTTTTTAATGATTCAGGATGCGTATTTATTCTCTGGAGAGGATCTAGATTTCCGTTTTCATATTTGTACACGCTTATCGTTCCCGAGAGTTCTTCAATACAATACCCAAATTTTCCGTTTGGATGAAAAGTAAAATGTCTTGGGCCACTTTCTAGAGGTGCTTTCGCAAAAGGATTTTCGGCAGTTTGTAAAGGCTGACTTTGATTAGCGTCAAATTGATAACATCGTATTTTATCTGCGCCTAAATCTGGAAAAAAGATATAGTCATAATTAGGAGAGAATACTGTAGAATGAATATGAGAGCGGTCTTGTCTTTTTGGATCTACACTTCCTTCTGTATATTGAAAGTTTTGTGCAATTGGTTCTATTTTTCCATCTTCGGCAATTGGATAAACCGAAACGCTTCCTTCGGTATAATTACCATTAATAAGCCATTTTCCGTTTTTATGAACCGTTAGATAAACTGGATTTTCGCTTCCGCTTCTCTGGCTGTTCATAAAAGTCAGCGTTTTCTTTTCAGGGTTAAATTCAAAACTACTTACTCTTCCTGCATTTGGAGTTTTGCTTTCGTTGCAGGCATACACATATTTTCCGTTAGGCGATAAGGTTAGAAAAGAAGGATTAGTAATATTTTTTACTGTAGTAATTTTTTTTAACCTTCCGTTTATAGTGTCTAGTTGGTATACATAAATTCCGTTGGTAGTTTTATCCCAATTATACGAACCAAAAAAAGCATAATTATCCTGAGAATAAAGATTGATGCAAGCGAGAATTGTAGTTAAAAGAAGGATTATTTTCTTTTTAATATTATTGGTAATCATTGGTTTTTGGAGAGTTTAGTTTAATAAAAAAGGCGATTTCCGTTAAGAAAATCGCCTTTAATTATAATAGTGTGCGACGAATTATTTTACTTGAACAGTCCAGTTAAAAGTATCTTCGGCAAGTTTGTTTTGTATACCTGTTAGTTTTTCTTTTAAAAGAGAAGCGTAAGAATCATCTGTTTTAGGTAATTCGTAATATTCATCTTTGTATGAGAATCCTTTAATAACGCTAACTACTGCAGCAGTACCAGCACCAAAAATTTCTTTTAATGAACCATCTTTAGCAGCTTCAACTAATTCAGAAGCTAATACAGAACGAACTTCAGTTTTTAAACCTTCTTTTTCTGCAATTGCTAATAAACTTTTACGAGTAATTCCGTCTAGAATTCTTTCGCTTGTTGGTGCGGTTAATAAAGTATCGTTAATTCTGAAAAACACATTCATTGTACCTGCTTCTTCAAGTTTGGTATGTGTTGCATCATCAGTCCAGATTACTTGTTGGAAACCGTCTTTATTAGCCAAATTTGTTGGGTAAAACTGTGCTCCGTAGTTACCTGCAGCTTTAGCGGCTCCGATACCACCATTTGCAGCTCTACTATAGTGCTCAGCAATAATAACTTTTACTTCTCCAGCATAGTATGATTTTGCAGGGGAAAGCAAAATCATAAATTTATATTCATCAGAAGGGTTTGCAACAACACCAGCGCCAGTTGCAATCATAAACGGACGGATATACATACTGCTTCCATTTCCTCTTTTAACCCATTCGGCGTCTAATTTCAATAACTCATTTAATCCATCTAGAAAAATAGCTTCAGGAATTTCAGGCATTGCCATTCTTACTGCAGAAGCATTAAAACGTTTGTGGTTTTCTTCTGGTCTAAAAAGCCAAATAGCATCTTTATCATCTTTGTAAGCTTTCATTCCTTCAAAAATTGCTTGTCCATAATGAAAGACTTTTGAAGATGGATCCATTAAAATTGGAGCGTAAGGCTTAATGACAGGTGTTTGCCACTCTCCATTTTTAAAATCACATTCGAATAAATGGTCTGTAAATACAGCACCAAAGCTTAAGTTGTCAAAGTCTACATCGTTTATTTTTGTCGAAGTAGCTTTGATGATTTCAATTTTGTTTGTTTGAGTTGTACTCATGATAAAGTATGGTTTTTGTGTGCTATTTCATTGTTTAAGATTGTAATCCAAAACCTTGAAAGGGTGTGAAATAAATTTTAACAATTGCAAAATTAAGTAAAAATATACAATTTAGATGCTAAAAAGGCATTAATTATAGGGTTTAACTGTGATTTATTTATTTTGTAAAAAAGTTAAAAAAAGAGCTTTGTTTTATATGAAATTTATGAAAAAAGTACGGTTTTTTAAGGCTTTACGCATTTGTTTTGTTTAAATTTGACTACAAAATGAAACAAAAACATCAATAATCTGATTTATAAATTGTGAAAAGAGAAATAATTCAAACTCTAGATGGTTCAACTACAATTCATTTGGAAGAATGGGATGAATGTTATCACTCTAAACATGGCGCAATACAAGAAGCGAAACATGTATTTATTCAGCATGGGTTTTCTTTATTCGATAACAAATCTATTTCAATATTAGAAATTGGTTTTGGAACGGGGTTAAATGCTTTCATTACTTTTTTGGAAGCAAATGAGAAAAAGCAAAATATAAATTATGTTGGAGTAGAAGCATATCCGGTAGCTGCCAATGAAGTTCTTATGATGAATTATGTCGCCGAATTGGGAGCCGATGCAGATACAGATGTGTTTAAAAAAATGCATGAAAGCAATTGGGATGAATTAATCAGGCTTAATGATACGTTTACATTAACTAAGAGAAAACAGTTTTTTCAGGATATAGATGATGTTGAAACTTTTGATTTAATTTATTTTGATGCTTTTGGATATCGGGTGCAACCTGAGCTTTGGAGTACCGAAATCTTCAGAAAAATGTACAATTCTTTAAAACCTAATGGAGTTTTGGTAACTTATGCTGCCAGAGGAGTTGTTAAAAGAAGCATGATCGAGGTAGGATTCACTGTCGAAAAGCTTGCAGGCCCTCCAGGGAAAAGAGAGATGTTTAGAGCCCGTAAAGGGATGTAAATCATACTATTTAGATTAATTTTAAATTGCTATATGTGTATTTAAGAAAACGTATTCGTAAATAATAAAACAAAATAATAAGTTAAAAGCTGACTACATGTATGTAAATTGTTTATTTTTACGTCGAGTTAAAAAATAATGAGATAACCCCATAATCTTAATTTATTATGTCAAAAATGATGTTCGATTACACGAAATCAATACTTGAAAGAGTTAGTTTCGACCCGGTACTTTTCTTAAAAGAATTAGAAAAAGCTATCAAAACACTATTACCATACGAAATGGAACAATTGCAAGAGTGGTTATTGAATTTTACAATCGGAAAACCCGAATTAAAAGAATGTCTACTGATAGTTAAAGGATAAAAAAGGAACCAATTGGTTCCTTTTTTATTTCTTTTGAATTGGACTTACTATCTGAACATTTTGGAAAACAATAGCTCCTTTTACAACACCAGCAATTGTGCTTCGTAAGGCATCGATGATTTGAATTTTTAATTCGCTTTTAGGGTAAATTAAACTTACTTCTCTGGCAGGTTTAGGTTCCTTAAAGTGACGAAGCTTTAATTTGTCTGTTTCTTTTAGATCTAATGTATGTAAATACGGCAATAATGTTGTGCCCAAGCCTTCGTCGGCTAATTTTATAAGTGTTTCAAAACTTCCGCTTTGGATCTGGAAAGCATTATGCTCTATATCTGTACCATTTTTACAAAGGTTTAAAATACCATCTCTAAAACAATGTCCGTCTTGTAGAAGTAAAATTTCATTGATGTTTAAATCAGATACTTCTATTTCTTCTTTTTGGAAAACAGAATGGTGTTCAGGAATATAGGCTACAAAAGGTTCGAAATACAGAACGATTTCTTTTATTTTTTCATCTTCTAGTGGTGTTACTGCAATTGCAGCATCAAGATGTCCGTTTTTTAATTTAACGATAATTTCATCAGTATTAAGTTCCTCAATTAATAGTTTAACTTTTGGATATTTCTTGATGAAGTTGTTCAGGAACATTGGTAAAAGGGTAGGCATAACCGTTGGGATAATCCCCAATTTAAATTCGCCTCCAATAAAACCTTTTTGTTGTTCTACAATGTCTTTTATTCTATCGGCTTCGTTTACAATGTTTTTTGCCTGATTTACGATTTTTTGCCCAATTTCTGTAAGTTGGATGGGTTTCTTGCTTCTGTCGAATATTAATATGCTAAGTTCCTCTTCTATTTTTTGTATTTGCATACTAAGCGTAGGCTGAGTAACGAAACATTTTTCGGCAGCAAGAGTGAAGTTTTTGTGTTCAGCCACAGCTAAAACATATTGGAGTTGAGTGATTGTCATTTTTAATAGTATTTTCTGATGCAAAAATAATAAAATATAATTTTTTTTTATAGCAATTTTGAAAAAGTTATTTTAAATTTACAATTAATAGAATTTTAAATTAATTGAATATGAAAACTAATATTTTAGGATTGCCAGTTAAGGAGTCAGAATTAATTGTAAAAGAATTAAATGTCTTACTATCAAATTTTCAGGTTTACTATCAAAACTTGCGAGGAATTCACTGGAACATTCGCGGAAAACGTTTTTTTGATTTGCATGTAAAGTTTGAAGAGTTGTACACAGACGCTCAATTAAAAATAGATCTAATCGCCGAGAGAGTTCTCACAATAGGAGGTACACCATTACATACTTTTGAGGATTATATTAAAAATAATAAAATCGAAGTTGGAAAGAATATCTCGAATGATGAAAAGGCAGTTCACTTAATTGTAAATTCATTAACAGATTTATTAAAGATAGAAAGAGAAATTTTAAAACAATCTGATGAAATAAACGATGAAGGAACAAATTCGATGATGAGTGACTTCATTTCTGAGCAAGAAAAAACAATTTGGATGATGAGAGCGTGGTTAGAGGAAGATTTGTAAATGAAGCAATTAAACCAGAATAGCGTTAAAATACTATTCTGGTTTTCTTAGTTAATGTTAAATTTGTTTAAAATTTTCAACTTACCGTTTTGATTTTATCAGTTTAGCTCTACTTTTGCAATAATGAAAAAAATCGCTTACATATTATTATTCATATTTGTTGCTTTCTTGTCAACGCCACCTATTGTGACGATGATAAAGAAAAATAGCGATGTGTCGGCATTTTATAGTTTTTCAGAAGAAGAGCATTCACACAAAGAGATGAAAGTCATTGTGTACCATCTTGTATTTCATGGTGAGTTTGTTTTACCAATGTTTGACAAATCAAATCCAATATTATCCGAGAAATTATCTAAACATGATAAGATCTCAGCAAGCATTTTTGCACCACCCCCTAATTTCGCATAGTACATCCGGTTTATAATTTTTAAACGTTTGCTGTATTTTAAGTAGTACAGTAAGCATTTTATGAATATTTTTTACTATCGTATTATGACAAAAAAAATTAGTCTTTTTGCCAACCTTAAATCTGATTTTGCATCAGGTTTAGTAGTGTTTTTGGTAGCTCTCCCATTGTGTTTAGGTATTGCAATGGCTTCAGGAGCGCCATTGTTTTCTGGAATTATTTCTGGAATTATTGGAGGAATCGTTGTAGGGTATTTGAGCCAGTCACATATTAGTGTATCTGGTCCGGCAGCTGGTTTAACAGCAATTATCCTTACTGCAATTACCGATCTTGGTGCTTTTGATATATTCTTGACTGCCGTTTTTATTGCTGGATTAATTCAGCTTGGATTAGGCTTTTTAAAAGCAGGAAGTATATCAAATTATTTTCCTACCAATGTAATTGAAGGAATGCTGGCAGGTATCGGAATTATTATTATTCTGAAACAATTGCCTCATGCATTTGGTTACGATGCCAATTTTGAAGGAGATCAGGCTTTTATTCAAAATGATGGGAATAACTCAATTTCCTCTTTGTTTGCTATCTTCAACCATATTCATTTAGGAGCAGTTATTATTACACTAATTTCTTTTGTAATATTAATTGCTTGGGATAAAGTTCCGTTTTTACAAAAACTTAAATTAATTCCTGGTGCACTTATTGCTGTAATTGCCGGGATAGTCGTGAACGAAATTTTTGTTTCTACAGGAAGTCCTTTAGCTATCGGTAAAGAGCATTTAGTATCATTACCAATTCCAACTTCATTTGATGAATTTAAAGCGATTATTGTTACGCCTAATTTTGCTGGAATTACAAATCCACAAGTTTGGGTTGTTGCTTTAACAATTGCAATTGTTGCTTCTATCGAGACATTATTATGTATTGAAGCAGCAGATAGAATGGATGTGCAAAAGAGATATACAAATACCAATGTTGAGCTTAAAGCCCAGGGAATTGGAAATATTGTAAGTTCACTTTTGGGTGGATTACCAATGACTTCGGTTGTGGTAAGATCTTCGGCAAATAATAATGCTGGAGCAAAATCTAAAATGTCTGCAATCATTCATGGTGTTTTATTGTTGATAAGTGTATTGGCAATTCCTATGATTTTAAATAAAATTCCTTTGGCAACTTTAGCTACTATATTAATATTAGTAGGTTACAAATTGGCTAAACCAGCGACTTTTATACATTTCTGGGAAAAAGGAAAATACCAATTCGTACCATTTGTTGCGACTTTAGTATTTGTTGTTGCAACCGACTTGTTGAAAGGTGTTGCAATAGGAATTGTAATAAGTGTTATTTTCGTTTTAAGAGGTAATCTAAAAAGAGCATACAGCTTCAAAAAAGAAGAGTATGAAGATGGAGATGTAATTCATATTGACTTGGCTCAGGAAGTGTCTTTCTTGAATAAAGCAGCAATTAAACTTACGTTGAATTCTATTCCTGAAAATTCAAAAGTGATTATCAATGCGCAAGATACAGTGTATATTGCTCATGATATTCTAGATTTGATAAAGGAGTTTAAGGAGACAAGAGCCGTTGATGAGAACATCAAAGTGAAGCTTAAAGGATTTAAAAAAGCTTACGAGCTGGAAAACACTCCGGATTTAAACAATCATGTATCTATTGAGCATTATTATGATGTTGCAAAAAGAATGATGGTGAAAAAAGAAAATTCCCAAGAGAATTTCTAAATCAAAAAATAAATTAATAAAAAAAAACAAGAGTGTTTTTTAATGTTTCGGAGCTATTTAAAAGAGATAACTTTACATAGGTTTTCTTTGTAAACATTAGAAACACAGGGTAAAATTATAGATATAAAAATTAAAAAAGATGAAAGAGTTTTATAAAAAAATATTAGATAATAATAAAAAGTGGGTAGAAGATTCATTAGCTAAAGATCCTAATTTCTTCGCAGATTTAGCCAAAGGACAAACTCCGCCATTATTATGGATTGGTTGTTCGGATAGTCGTGTTCCTGCAAATGAAATTATTGGTGCAAAACCTGGTGAAGTTTTTGTACATAGAAATATCGCCAACATGGTTGTTCACTCAGATATGAACATGCTTAGTGTTTTGGATTATGCTGTAAATGTTTTAAAAGTAAAACATGTTATCGTGTGTGGTCATTATGGTTGTGGAGGTGTAAAAGCTGCTATGGGGAATCAATCTGTTGGAATTATTGATAACTGGATTCGTCATATTAAAGATGAGTATCGTTTACATGATAAATATTTAAATTCTATCGAAGATGAAACAGAACGTTTTAATGCTTTCGTAGAAGTTAATGCTAAAGAACAAGTTTATAATCTGGCTAAAACTTCAATTGTACAAGGTGCTTGGAAGAATGGTCAGGACTTAATGTTACACGGATGGGTTTACGGTTTAAACTCTGGATTTGTAACTGATCTAAATGTAAATATTAGTTCAAATGATGAGCTTGATGAAGTTTATCAACTAAGTAATCTATAAAATTTAAAAATCGCCTTAATTTTAAGGCGATTTTTTTTTATTCGTTTTCTTCTAAGTTTTCATTAAATGCCGAAGGCAATAAAGTTGGGATAAACTTAATTAAAATTGGTAATAATAAACTTCCTCCAGGGAGCAAGAATATTGTTAACGACGGGATAGTTTTACATATATCTAATAATTGTTTTTTTACCTTTTTCTTTTCGCTGGGACTTAAATCTCTACGAGTCGAGTAAGCAAGGAGGAGCATTAATTCTTTACTTTGTATAATTTCCTTAATTAGTCTGTTTTTATTACGTTTTATAAGGGTAATAACTCCTAGGGTCATTTGATCGTAAAAATGCTTTACAGGGTTCGAATAGTTAAAATAAGGAATGTTTTTTTTGTGATCGGATATAAAAGTATTGGTGTTTTTGATACTTTCTGTTACAAAATCATCCGAAACTTCTAGAATACCAGCCAGAGTATGTAAAAAGTAAGCTTCTTCATTTTCCAATACTCCATCGCTCCATAGCGCCATACCTGCCATATCGATTAGGTAATATCTTTCCAGTTCATTGGTAAAAAGATGAAATTGTAATGTCTCTAAAGTTTGAACTGTGATTTTTGAAAATTTACTGTAACGTATTGAGGCTTCAAAAAGTTTAATTAATAAATCATCATATTGAGATTTGTTGGTTTTGGTTTTTAAGGCCAATGCAACAATACTCATAACGGTTTCTTCGATTTTTTTAAGATATTTTTCGGGGATTTCTCCATGAATTAAATATTGGCGGAAAGCCAAAACATCTATAAATAATAATGCATTTGTAACGAGATGAGAAAAGTTCTTGCTAATAATACTATCATTAGTTTGAACACGTTCATCGATAATATTTTCCAGAGTTAATGAGTTGCTACTTTTTGGAAGTAATATCTTGAAGAGGTTAAATCCTTCAGGATTCATTTGATTATAAAAAGCCAAAGCTTCTGTTATAAAATGTTCTGGGTTATTGTCGTTTTTTGTTAGACTAAAAATTCCATATAGAGTATTTAGTAAAGCTACTTTTGAAATTTCGGTCTTGAACCAACCTTTTGTTTCAATAGGAAAAGGAGTTGCTATCGATATTATATGGCCATAAATAAAGCCGGTTTCTCTAACCTTTTGATAAAAAGAATGGTTGTTGGTTTCAGGAACTGCTTGTTGTGAGAACTTTTGTTCACTAAAAAATTTATCTATCCAACCTGTTGCCGAAGGGTTAATCATTACTTTAATTTGAAGCTACAAAGCTATCTTTTTTTTATGGTTTCGTAATTGTTTAAAATTAAAATAACCATTATATTTTGTGAATAAAATGGTTATTTTTAACTGATGTAATTATTTTATAATTGCCGAGCAAGCTACTCTAGCACCCGCATTTCCTGCTGGTTGAGAAACATAATCATCTGGATCTTGGTGTACAATTAATCCTTTTCCTAAAACATCTTTAGTTGGATCGCCACAACCAATACACCATTCGTTGGTCGTTAGTGTAATTGTACCATTTCCTTTTTCATCTGCTGTAAAGTTTCCGATGTCTCCTTTATGATATTCTGCAGATCCCCATTTTCCATGTTTTTTAAATGTTGGATTCCAGTGACCACCAGCAGAACTTCCGTCGGCTGCAGTACAATCGGATTTTTCATGAATATGTATCGCATGAACACCAGGTTTTAAACCACTTATTTTGGCAACAAAAGTTACTTCCCCTTTTTTTTCTGTAAAAGTTGCTGTACCCGTTACTGAGCTGTTACTTTTTGGCTCAAGTGTAATGGTTAATTTTTTTGAATCCTCTGAATTATTTTTGGTTTTACATCCAATAATAACTGCTGCAATTACTACAAGAGATAGAATTATTTTTTTCATAATATGTGTTTTTGTTAAAATCTAAAGTAAAGTTAGTTCAAAATTATCGAAAGAAAATCATTCGAAAGTTAAAATGTATTAACATATAAAGTAAAAAATAAGTTTAAATTTACAAAAGAAGATGAAATATTGCTTAAATTCGTAGGAGCATTTAATAATTATGATGCTAAAGATGTTTATTGATAATTATTTATAAATTTTAAAATTTTAAATTATGATAAAAAAAATATCAATCTTAGCTACATTTGGAATTATTCTATTTTCATGTAATTCTGCTCAAAATAAAACAACAACTTCAAAACCTCTAGCGCAACTTAACGGAACTTGGGAGTTAAACTATATAACCGGACCTAGAATTGCCTTCGATGGTTTGTATCCAAATAAAAAGCCAACAATTAATTTTGACGTTGCAGGGAAAAGAGTTTCTGGAAACAATAGCTGTAATACATTTACAGGAAAGTTAAATGTAGATGGGCATAAAATCAATTTCAGAGATGGATTGGCAACAACAAGAATGATGTGTACGGACAATCAGGGCGAGCATGTTTTTATGGACGAAATGCAAAAGGTAACTTCTTATGATATTACTGAAGACGGAAAAACATTAAATTTTATTTCGGGTGATATCGCAACGATGCGATTTGTGAAAAAATAACGTAATATTTCAAGAAGATAGAGTTTAAGAATCTTTTAAATAGCAACATTGATTTTCTAAAAGTTAATTAAATCGATTAATTATAAATAAAATTTAAATCTAAAATTATGAAGAAGTTTCTTGTCGCATTGGTGTTGGTGGTTTCAGCAAGTTCATTTGCTCAATCTTTGGTGAAAGAAGATGTAGAGGTTATTCAGCGTATTTATGGTAGGTCTAAGGCTGAACTTGTGAAACAATACATGAATTTGTCGGATGTACAGACTGCTGCTTTCCAAAAAGTGTATGATGGTTATGAAGCCGAGCGTAAATCTTTGGGGCAACAAAGAATGCAGTTGCTTGATGATTATGCTAAAAATTATGCTACTCTTACTGATGCAAAAGCTGATGAACTGACAAAAGGAGCATTGAAAAATGATCTTGCTTATGAAAAACTATATTCAAAAACATATAGCAAAGCTAAAAAGGCTATTGGTGCTATAAACGCAGCTAAATTTATTCAATTAGAGGTTTATTTACAAACAGCTATCCGTAGTGAAATTCAGGATTCTATTCCCTTTATTGGAGAAATTGAAAAAACTAAAGTGAACTAAAAAGGGTATTTTTAGTGTGAAAAGGCGGTAATAATTTTAAAGTTATTACCGCCTTTTATTTTTTAATTGATGAGATTTACTTCTTGTTTTTTACATCGTAAATGGCATCGACCATTCCGTCTTTAAATGTATCCAAAGGTAATTCCCAGAACATAATGCCTCCTAATTTTTTAGATTTCGCATATTCTGTTTTTTCTTTTATTGAAGCTAAATCATCTCCTGTAGCAAATTTTTGCTCTTTTTCATTATACCAATAACCTGCTTTTGCTTTATCATCCCAAAAATATTTCCAACCGTTTGCTTCTGTAAAAGTAGTTGCATAATCTTTAAATGAAACGCCTTCGATGTGTTCACCAGATTGGTATAAACCATTGTTTACATTGGCAACATTTTTCCAGATACGAGTATAAAATGCGCCACCAATTACTAATTTGTGAGCAGGAATTCCTAATTTTAACAAATAAGTCACAGCTCTGTTTGTAGACTGAGCATCTGGAGTTCCGCTATATAAAGGTGCTTGGTGACCTGTTACTTTTGAATATCCATTTACTAAATCATAGCTCATTATATTCACACGATCTACTAATGGCATTACTAATTTCCATTCTATAGATTCGTCCAAAAATTGCTGGAATCCTCCGGCAGCAAAGCTAAGTTCATGTTTTTTTCCTAAAGTTGTACGTAATATTTTTACAAGTTCAGTGAAGTTGGGTTTATCTGCTGCTTGATATAAATGCCCAGGAAGTCCTTCGATTGCAGGATATTCCCAATCTAAATCTAATCCATCAGTTTTAAAAAAATCATTTGTTGCTTTTACAGATTTAGCAAAAAGTGACCTTCCTTCGGCAGTAGAAAAAACTGCAGAGCAAGTTTCGCATCCTGCCCATCCGCCAAGAGAAAGCATGATTTTAAGTTTAGGATATGTAGCTTTTAATCCAACAAGATGTTTGATAGCAATTGTGTCCTTTGCTGTATCAACATTTAGTTTTCCGTCTTTTAAGTGACAAAAGCTGTAAATTATATGAGTAAGTTTACTTACGTCATATTGATCAATTAGTTTATCGTCGCCAGTATAATAGGCGATAACATCAATTTTCTTGCCCGATTGTGCAAAAGTGTTTGTGACACAACAGAACAATAGAAAGATGATAATAAGATTTAATCTTTTCATTTTAAATAGTTTTTGTAGTTTTTTTGAATGCTAAATATAAAACATTTCAAACAAAGTTTTAATTAAATAGATACACAGTATTAAGCTTATTTGTTACAGTTTTTGTTTTACAAAGCAACTTTTATAGTGTTTTAAGGGGGGAATTATTTCTTTTTCATTAAATTTACAATTCTTCTGTATACAAATTATCAAAGTTACATTTATAAAAACTTCCTCAATCCGAATTTAAAATTTGGATTTGCTTTAGATAATAACAGAGAAAAAACAATTTTACCATGAATAAATCTACAAGCTCAAGTGTTTTTAAAACCAATTTTACAAAATCAGTTGCATTACCAAGTTTAACTATAATTATTGCAATTTCATTATTTTGTATTTTTTTTTCAAAGGATGCAGAGCTGGCACTTAATTTTGCAAAAGACATAATATTTAAAAATTTAAGTTGGCTTTATGTATTGTTGGTGACTGTTTTTGTTTTGTTTTTAGTCACATTAGCCATTAGTAAATTTGGTAAGATTAAATTAGGGGCTGATGACTCTGAGCCTGAATATTCTTTTTTTTCATGGATAGCAATGCTTTTCGCAGCCGGAATGGGAATTGGGTTGATGTATTTTGGAGTAGGGGAAACCATGGCGCATTATGCAACGCCAGCCAATGCTAATTTGGCGGATAATTTAAGAGCGAAAGAAGCGCAATTGTATACTTTTTTCCATTGGGGTTTTCACGCATGGTCTATATATGGTGTTGTAGGGCTCTCATTAGCCTATTTTGCTTATAGACACAATTTGCCTCTTGCAATCCGAAGTGGATTTTATCCGATTTTAAAAAATAGAATTCACGGAAAGTTTGGGAATATTGTAGATGTCTTTGGTTTGTGCAGTACTTTTTTCGGAATCGCAACAACTCTTGGTTTCGGTGTTGTACAGTTAAGTGCCGGATTAGTAAGTCTTCATGTAATTCCAGAATCTAGTTTTAATTACCAAATTATTATTGTTTTGGTAGTTATGATAATTGCTGTTTCTTCGGCCATTTCAGGTTTAGGAAAAGGGGTTAAAAAACTAAGTGAGCTAAATATTATTATGGCCGTTTTATTAATGTTGTTTATACTTGTTTTCGGACCAACTATTTATATTCTAAGTACATTTACAGAAGGTTTAGGCCACTATATAAGTCATTTTGTTTCGCTAACTTTTAATACTTATGCTTACGAAAAGGGAAGCCAGGAATGGTTTTCTAAGTGGACTATTTTGTATTGGGCATGGTGGATTTCCTGGGCGCCTTATGTTGGATTATTTATTGCCAAAATTTCTAAAGGAAGAACGATACGAGAATTTATTTTGGCGGTATTATTTATTCCTGCCTTTTTTAATTTTTTGTGGATGACTGTTTTCGGTAGCAGTGCCGTATGGATAGATGAGCATATAGCGCATGGCGCTTTAAGTGTATTTGCCAAAAATCCGGACACACTTTTGTTTAATTTCTTTACTTATTTCCCATTAACGACCTTTTTGAATCTTTTATCGATTCTGATTATTTGCGTGTTTTTTATCACATCAGCAGATTCGGGGATTTTTATAATGAATGGTATAGCATCAAAAGGAGCGGTAAATTCACCTAAATGGCAAAGTATCTTTTGGGGTGTTTTATTGTCACTTCTGTCCTTGAGTTTATTGCATTCGGGTGGTTTGGCTTCTCTTCAGACAATGACATTAATTACTGCTTTGCCCTTCGGAATTATTATGTTGCTGTTGTGTTATAATTTGTGGAAAGCATTGGTTGTAGATAGTGAGTATAGTGCTAAAAAATATTCGCATGGAAGTTTAAATTGGAATAATACTAATTGGAAGGAACATCTAGAAAAGATTGTGACTGTCTCTAAAAAGAAAGATATTCATGAATTTTTGAATGGAACTGTAAAAAAAGCTTTTGAAGAATTAGTGGTTGAATTGGCTAAAAATAATATTGAAGCACATATAAATTATTTTTCATCACCGCAACAAGCTATCGAGTTAGAAATAGAATATGATGAGTTGCGAAACTTTAAATATGGTGTAATGGTTCAGGGACAAACTGTTTCTGAAACATTACTAAAGGAAAAGAATACTCCGGATATGGATTTGGAAACCATTTTTCAACCAATTACTTATTTTGGAGATCATCGTAAAGGATATGATATTCAATATTTAACTAAAGATGGAATTATCTCAGATGTTTTGAGGGAATATGAGCGCTTTTTAAATCTAAGTTCAGAAGGTGATCATGATTTGATTATGAAACCAAATAATTAATTATTAATTGTAAATGGTTAATTATTAATGATAATAAATCCTTTATGAGTTTAAATCTAAGCGTCATATTTAAATGAACTTATATAACTTATATGGTGAAAAAAGGGTTTGTGTAAGACGCACTGCTGTGCGCCTCTACAGGTGGTGAAAAGACTTGACATAAAAAAAACCGCACTGTTTTCGGGACAGGTGCGGTTTAAACAAATTAAAATTGACTAAAAACTATTTTTAATTTAGTAGCAGTATTCGTTTTCTGCAACTAATTTTGAAGTAATCGTTTCTCTAAGAGCCACTACATTTGGATTGTTTGTGTATTTTGTAAAACGTTTTAATCCCATTAACATCATACGTTGTTCGTCACCTTCAGCAAAAGAAATAATTCCTTCTTTTCCTTTTGAGTTTACGGTATCTACAGCTTTATACAAGTATAATTTTGCCATAGCAATTTGTTCTTGTACTTTTGCTTCTCCTTCTTTTTTAGCTAATTTTTCAGTTCTAAGAATAGTACTTTCAGCCATGTAGATTTCGATTAAGATATCAGATGCAGCCATTAATAATTGTTGGTGAGCATCTAAGTCTGGACCATATTTTTGTACAGCACTTCCAGCAACCATTAAGAATACTTTTTTAAGGTTTGCAACGATTCCTTTTTCCTCAGCAAATAATTCAGAGAAATCTGGAGTGTCAAAAGATGGAATACCCATTAATTCTTCAGATACTTTCATAGCAGGACCTAATAAATCAACATGGCCTTTCATGGCTTTCTTGATTAACATACCTACAGAAAGCATTCTGTTGATTTCGTTTGTACCTTCGTAAATACGAGCGATACGAGCATCTCTCCAAGCACTTTCCATTGGAGTATCTTCAGAGAATCCCATACCACCAAAAATCTGAATTCCTTCATCAGCACAAGCTTGTACGTCTTCTGAAACTGCAACTTTAAGGATAGAACACTCAATTGCGTATTCTTCAACACCTTTTAATTCTGCTTCTTGATGTGAAGATCCTTCAGCTTCACGAGCGATAATTCTATCTTCGATATCTTTTGCTGCACGGTAAGAAGCACTTTCTCCTGCGTAACAGTTTGTAGCCATTTCTGCTAATTTAGAACGGATAGCTCCAAATTGAGAAATTGCAGTATTAAATTGGATTCTTTCGTTAGCATATTTTACAGCACCTGTAGTAACTCTTCTTTGAGCATCAAGACAAGCAGCAGCAAGTTTAATACGACCAACGTTTAAAGCGTTCATTGCAATTTTAAAACCGTTTCCTCTTTCAGAAAGCATGTTTTCTACAGGAACTTTGGTATCATTAAAGAAAACCTGACGAGTAGATGAAGCGCGAATACCTAATTTATGCTCTTCTTCATTCATCGAAATTCCATTGTCAGCAGTATTCTCTACGATAAATCCAGTAATATTTTTATCATCACCAATACGGGCAAAAACGATAAATACACTACAGAAACCAGCGTTAGAAATCCACATTTTTTGACCAGTAATTTTGTAATGCGTTCCGTCTTCAGATAAAACTGCTTTAGTTTTTCCTGAGTTTGCATCAGATCCAGCTCCTGGCTCAGTTAAGCAATAAGCTCCAAACCATTCGCCTGACGCTAATTTAGGAACGTATTTTTTCTTTTGTTCTTCAGTACCATATAAAGTAATTGGCATAGTTCCGATACCTGTATGAGCACCAAAAGCAGTAGAGAACGAACCTGTAGCTCCAGAGATATAATCACAAACTAACATAGTCGATACGAATCCCATTCCTAGTCCACCGTATTCTTCTGGAACAGCAACTCCTAAAAGTCCAAGTTCACCAGCTTTACGCATACTTTCTTCTGTAAAAGCGTAATCTTTTTTCTCGAAACGATTTTTGTTAGGCCAAATTTCTTTGTCTACAAACTCTTTTACAGAGTCACGCATCATTAATTGCTCTTCCGAAAAATCTTCTGGAGTAAAGATGTCTTCGCACTTTGTTTCTTTAACTAAAAACTGACCACCACGGGTTACGTTTTTTTCGATTGTATCTGCCATTTTTTAATTTTTTAGAGAAAAGAAAATAGAATATAGAAAATAGACTTTTGACCGAACTTATTTTAGTCCGTTTTGGAAGCTCATTGTCATTCTTTGAAATTCTTCTATTTTAATTTCTAATTGGTTAAATTGTATCTCGTTTATATATTTTCTATGTTTAGCAATTAATAATTGCGTAATTAGTTCAAATGAAGAACCAAGAGAAATGTCTAAAAAGTGACTGAAAGACTTATCGGTTCTTGAAGATCCTTCGGCAATATTACTAGGCATCGAAACCGAACATCTGCTTATTTGAGAACTCAAATCGTATCGTTCGTGTTTTGGAAATTCTATTAATATATCTGAAATTTCATTAGCAATTGCAATTCCGATCTTCCAAATCTTTAAGTTCTTATAATTATGTCTCATGTTTTTTTTGAGCCAAGATAAGAAAACATGAATTTAAAAGTAAGTTTTATATTACTTTTTATAAGTCTTTGCTCTTGTCTCTTTCTTCTCAAAAAACATCTATTCTCTTTGTTCTATATTCTATTTTTAAAGAACTTCGTAAATCCCAGCGCTACCTTGTCCAGTTCCTACACACATAGAAACGATTCCGTATTTGCTTCCTCTGCGTTTCATTTCGTCGAATAATTGAACAGAAAGTTTAGCACCAGTACAACCTAGCGGGTGACCTAAAGCAATTGCACCACCATTTACGTTTACGATATCAGGGTTTAAACCTAACTCACGAACAACGGCTAATGACTGAGAAGCAAAAGCTTCGTTTAGCTCAACTAAATCAATATCTTTTAATTGTAATCCTGCTTGTTTTAAGGCTTTTGGAATTGCTTTTACAGGACCGATACCCATGATTCTTGGCTCAACACCAGATGAAGCAAAGTTTACTAATCTAGCAATAGGCTCAAGATTTAACTCTTTTACCATATCCTCACTCATGATTAAAACAAAAGCGGCACCATCACTCATTTGAGAAGAGTTACCAGCAGTTACACTTCCGTCAGCAGCAAAAACAGGTCTTAAACCAGCCAAAGCTTCTTTAGAAGTTCCAGCACGAGGACCTTCGTCTTTATTTACGATGTATGATTTAGTTTCTTTTTTACCATTTTCATTAATGAAAGTTTGCTCAACAGTAATCGGAACGATTTGTTTGTCGAATTTACCTTCAGCTTGTGCTTTTAATGCTTTGATATGAGAGTTGTAAGCAAACTCATCTTGGTCTTCTCTAGAAATTTTATATTGGTTGGCAACCGCCTCAGCAGTTAGTCCCATTCCCCAGTAATAATCTTCGTGACCTTCGGCAGCAAGTTTATAATCCGGAGTTGGTTTGTAACCTCCCATCGGAATAAAACTCATACTTTCTGCTCCACCGGCAATGATACAATCTGCCATTCCCGATTGGATTTTTGCAGTTGCCATTCCGATAGTTTCAAGTCCAGATGCACAGTAACGGTTTACGGTTACACCAGGAACATCTTCTACTTTTAATCCCATAAGAGAAATTAAACGACCAACGTTCAAACCTTGTTCAGCTTCTGGCATGGCATTTCCTACCATAACATCATCAATACGTTTTTTGTCAAAATCAGGCAATTCATTCATCATAAACTGAATGGTTTCTGCAGCTAATTCATCAGGTCTTTTAAATCTAAAAACTCCTTTTGGTGCTTTTCCTACCGCAGTACGGTATGCTTTTACTATATATGCTGTTTTCATTTGTTTTTATTTTTTAAGATTATAGAAAATAGATCATAGAAAATAGACTATTACTTTGTCTCAAAATCTATATTCTTTTCTCTTTATTCTATTTTTTAAGAGTATAGAAGATAGAGTATAGAAAATAGACTTTACCAAGTCTGAAATCTATATTCTATTCTCTTTGTTCTATTTTCTAATTTCTTAGTGGTTTTCCTTTAGTTAACATATATTGAATTCTTTCCAATGTTTTTCTTTCAGTACAAAGTGATAAGAAAGCTTCACGTTCGATATCCAATAAATATTGCTCAGATACTAAAGTAGCTTCAGATAAATCACCACCAGCCATTACGTAGGCAAGTTTGTTGGCAATTTTCTTATCATGCTCAGAGATGTATTTTCCAGCCTCCATTTGATCAGTTCCTACTAAGAACATTCCAAGAGCTTGCTTTCCTAATACTTTTACATCAGTTCTTCTTATTGGTTGAGTATAACCTGCTTCAGCCATTAACAATGCATGTTTTTTAGCTTCGGCAATCTGGCGGTCTTTGTTTACTACAATAACATCTTTACCATGTTGAAGAAGTCCAGTGTCAAAAGCTTCATAACCAGAAGTAGATACTTTTGCCATAGCAATAGTTAAGAAATACTCCTGAAGAACGTTTAATTCCACATCGTTTTTACGGAAAAGGTCAGACGCTCTCAAAGCCATTTCTTTAGATCCACCACCACCAGGAAGTACACCAACACCAAATTCAACCAATCCCATGTAAGTTTCAGCAGCAGCTACAACCTTATCAGCATGTAAGCTCATTTCGCATCCACCACCAAAAGTCATTCCGTGAGGTGCTACAACAACAGGAATTCCTGAGTAACGTACGCGCATCATCGTGTCTTGGAACATTTTGATAGCCATATTCAACTCATCATATTCTTGCTCAACAGCCATCATAAAAATCATTCCGATATTAGCACCTACAGAAAAGTTTGCTGCTTGGTTACCAATAACTAAACCTTGATATTCTTTTTCAGATAAGTCGATTGCTTTATTGATAGCTGCAAGTACATCGCCACCAATAGTATTCATTTTAGATTGGAATTCTAAGTTCAAAATTCCATCTCCTAAATCTTGGATAATTGCTCCACTATTACTCCAAACTTTTTTGCTTTCGCGAATGTTGTTTAGGATAATAAATGAATCTTGTCCAGGAACTTTAGTTTGTGATTTTGTCGGAATGTTGTAAAAATAAGTTGCTCCTTCTTTTACAGTATAGAAACTTTTGCTTCCAGAAGCTAACATATCGTTTACCCATGCAGCAGGAGCTAAGCCCTCAGCTTTCATGATTTCGATTCCGTTTTCGACACCAATAGCATCCCAAATTTCGAAAGGACCATTTTCCCATCCGAAACCAGCTTTCATAGCATCATCAATTTTATATAATTCGTCAGAGATTTCAGGAATTCTGTTTGATACATAAGCAAACATTCCAGCGAAACTCTTACGGTAAAATTCTCCAGCTTTATCTTTTCCTTTTACAAGAACTTTAAAACGATTGATAGGTTTATCGATAGTTTTAGTTAGCTCAAGCGTAGCGAAATTTGCTTTTTTAGCAGCACGATATTCCAGAGTATCTAAGTCAAGCGTAAGAATATCTTTGTCTACTTTTTTGTAGAAACCTTGTCCGGTTTTACTTCCTAACCAATTATTCTCCATCATTTTTGTGATGAAATCAGGAAGTTTAAACAATTCGTGTTGTTCGTCGTTCGGGCAGTTTTCATAAATACCATTGGCAACGTGTACTAATGTATCTAAACCAACAACGTCAACAGTACGGAAAGTAGCCGATTTTGGACGACCAATAACTGGACCAGTCAATTTATCAACTTCTTCAATTGTTAATCCCATTTCTTTAACCAAGTGGAATAAACTTTGGATACCATAAATACCAATTCTGTTTCCTATAAACGCAGGAGTATCTTTAGCAACAACCGAAGTTTTTCCTAAAAATTTAGAACCGTATTCGTTTAGGAAATCCAATACCTCAGTCGAAGTTTTTGGACCAGGAATAATTTCAAATAATTTTAAGTAACGCGCAGGGTTAAAAAAGTGAGTTCCGCAGAAGTGTTGTTGAAAATCTTCGCTTCTACCTTCGCTCATAAAATGAATCGGAATACCAGAAGTGTTAGATGTTACTAAAGTTCCAGGTTTACGGAATTTCTCGATTTGTTCAAAAACTAGTTTTTTAATATCAAGACGTTCTACAACAACTTCTATAATCCAATCAACATTGGCAATTTTTGCCATATCATCGGTCGTATTTCCAGTCGTGATTCTGCTTGCGAATTTCTGACTGTAAATAGGAGAGGGCTTAGATTTTAATGAGTTAGCAAGATGTTCGTTTACAACTCTGTTTCTTACGGCTTTGCTATCTAGAGTTAAGCCTTTTTTAGTTTCGGCCTCTGTTAACTCACGGGGAATGATGTCTAGGAGTAAAACTTCCACACCAATGTTAGCAAAATGACAAGCTATTCCTGAACCCATAATTCCGGATCCAATTACGGCAACTTTTTTAATTGTGCGTTTCATTTTCTATTTTTTCTGTTTGATTAAATATATTTTTATCTTGTATTAATTCATTTATGATTTCTGCCACTTCCATAAAATGTTTTAATTTTTCTTCAGAAACGTGGTTTCTAACTGTTTCATTAAACTTCAAGACTGTATTTTTAGATAAGTCTCTTTTTTCTTTTCCAAATTCAGTTAGATAAATCAAAACACCTCGGCCATCGGTTGGATTTTTCTTGCGAACAATCAATCCTTTGTCTTCCATAGATTTAAGCGTTCTGGTTAAGCTTGTGGCTTCCATTCCCATTCTGGGACCTAATGCTGTCGATGGAGTGCCTTCCTCTTTATCGATACTTAATAGTGCAAAACCAGTTGCCATTGTCGCATCATATTTTGCAGCCTCTTCATTGTACATTCTTGATACTGCTTGCCAGGTTGCTCGTAAAATATAATCTATAGTTTTTTCTTTCATTTGGTAGATCGTATTTGATTATTTAATTTTAATGTGAAATACATTAGATAATACCTTTTACATTAATTTAAATCGAATTCGTTTTTGGCAACTATATCGATTTCAAATATAATAAAAAATTATTATGCACGCATAGTATTTCTGAGATTATTTTTTAGTTAGTTTAAAAATTGCTCTGTAATAGAGTTGATTAAGTTCTTTTTTTAATGAAATATAATATATTTTTTTGAGATTTTCGGTAATCCAATGATCGAAAAATTACATGAGTCCAGTAAATTAGGAATTTGGATTATTGTATCCTGAAAGATAATTCTTCGGTTTGAAAACAAGGATAATTAATCATCATATTTAAGTAAAGCCTTCCTGAGCTTATCTTTTATTCGCAAACGCAAACCATTGGGGCTAATAACTTCCAGACCATCACCAAAACCTAAAAGTAATCGTTCTATTTCATAATTAATTTTAAGTTTTAATGTGATAATAATACTTCCATCTTCATTTTTCATTTCCAGTTTTTGGGAATTATGAAAAGGCTTTGTCAATACATAAGGAGCATTTTCTTTATCTATCCAAAGTTTTATAGTTTTGGGTTCCAGACCTTCGTTTACGGTAACGCCAACAACATCTTTATAAAAAGCTTCGGCATCAAAATTTTCCTCTATATAAGGTAGAGTAAAATCAAAATCGATGCTAGTAATTCGGTCAAGAGCCAAATTAGTTATAGGTTGAGAACCTTTTTTCTTCCCAACCAAAAACCAGCGATTATTAAACTCCTTTAAAATAAACGGATGAAAAAAGAATTTTTGCTCCTCTCTGGATTTAAAAGATTTATAAGTAATAACCAGCACGATTTTCTTGATAATCGCCTGATAGATTTCGTCCAGATAATGTAATCCTTTCAAGTTCTCGTTTTTATCCAGATAGATAACCGAATTGGTATGTGATTTCTCCGAATAGATTTTATCCTCCAAACGCTGCAAAATATCCGAAACATCGCTAAACAAAGAGAAATCCTTAAATTGTTTTAGCATCGAAACCGTTTCGGTTAAGACATTCATATCCGTTTCGGTAAGCGGAATATCGGTAATCGAGAAATCTTCCTCGTCATACTTATAAAACTTTTTATCATATACGACAATAGGAGCGTTGTACCCCAATTTCTCACTTCGCATAAGCTGAATATCCATTTGTATAGTCCGTTTGCTTATACGGTTTTCGCGACCTTCATATTCAAATAAAGCATCCGAACAAGCCTCGATTAAATCGTCCAGCGTCCAGGTGCGATATTGGTTCTGCAAGCATTTATCGATTGTTTTATAGCGTATTAAAGCATTTTTGTTTTGTGACATATTGTATGTTTTTTACTGCGAAAGCACGAAGACGCTAAGTTTTTTTCTCGCAGATTTGCTTCGCCTGTTCGCTATCGCTCGGGTTGCAGATCAAGCAGATTTTTTTTTTGAATCATTTTAATCCTTTAATCTGTGACTTAAAAAAACTTTGCAACTTCGCTTCCGATAGTTATCAGTATTGAGAGATTAATTTAATTAATAATTATTGGGCGTGCCCCACCGAAAAAGGTGGGTCAGGCTGTACGCTATATCTTTTTTGGTCCGAAAAAGACCAAAAAAGGATGCCGCTTCCATCCTTCACGCAAAACAACTCTAATGATAAAAATACACTTTTATTTTTAGTACGCAAAAGAATTGCGTACTAGCTTTTAATTTTAGTATTATCTCAAAAAACTAGTACTTAAAAAAGGAAACTTGTAGGGGATTATTAGGGTGCTTTGAAAAAAAAATTAATACTTCTCTTACAGCCGAAATCATAGGGTTTACGTGTGTAAAGGAATGCCCCAAAAACAAGGATTATTATTAGTGTTAATTTTGTATTAAAAAAAAGAACATATACTTTTACCCCTTAAAAATTGAATTATATTACATGGGGAAACTTTACTTTTTACACTTACATTTTTTTTTAATAATTACAAGTTCAGTTTATGGTTTTAGTACGACTGATAAAAGTAATTTCCATATTAATAAAAATTACAATAACTTATTTTTAGCTCCTACTGCCGATTTTAGTATTACCAATGACGGTACCTGTTCGGGAACCCCCATTACATTTAACCCTATTGTAACTGGGAATGCCCCTTTTACCTATAAATGGGATTTTGGCGATGGAACAACTTCTACAGATAGTAATCCAAGTCATGTTTTTACAGCAGTTGGTTGCGGACTTCAAAACTTTAGCGTAAAGCTTACTGTTACAGATGCAAGTGGTGTACCTAACACAATAACAAAAACTATTTCGGTAAAGCAAAAACCTGATTTAAAATTCGGAAATACAAATGCTCCGGGATCACTTAAGCCTTTTGAGCGATGCGGAGACAATAATTCTAATCCTAAATACAGTATTAGTGTTGCAAATAATTCGGCTTCAGTAGGATGTATTACATCTTATAATGTAGATTGGGGCGATGGTAGTTCCGAAACTAATGTTACTTTTCCTAAAATACATGAGTACCAGAAATTAGGTTCTTTTAATATGATAATAACAGGAATAGGAAATAATGGTTGTAGCAATTCTATTACCTATGTAGTTAAAAATTCCAATAACCCAATTGGGGCACTTATAGCTCCGGGTAATACGACCAATTTATGTATTCCTGTTGCTCCAATGGATTTTGCTATAGGATCATGGGCACTTAATCCTTCAGACACTCAATATAATATTAATTATGGAGATGGCACATTTCAATCTTATAGTCAAGCACAATTAGAAAGTTCTATTTATTATAATGCAGCAAATCCGGGTGCTTCCCAAAATTTTCCTGTACCTCATAAATTTACAAAGGCCAATTGCCCTAATGGAAATACAGTTAGTTTAACAATAGGAACCTCTTGCGGGAGTACCTACCTCACAGCAGGGCCTATTATTATATTAGATGTCCCTGTAATAAGTTTTAATGTAAATAGTATTGTATGTGCAAATACAAATGTTTATTTTAGTAATACGACCTATGCGGGATATGCTAATGGTTGTAGCACTGATAATGTTTATACTTGGGATTTTGGAGATGGAACTCCACCCTCTAGGCAAGTTAATCCTTATCATGTTTATTCAACACCAGGCACTTATACCATTAAATTATCTGCCGTAACACCTTGTGGAGTTGGAATTCCACCAGCTACAAGAACAATATGTGTAGAACAAATATTAGAACCTAATTTTACTTTTGGGAATGCCTGTGCATCAAGTAATCTTCAAATGACTAATACTACAGACACGAGATTTACTTGTGGAATGGAGACTTACTATTGGAACGTTACTAATTATATTGAAGGATTTTGTGGTAAAGAGGCAGTACCCGGATTAGGAAAAGGACAATGGAATTTTGCGAATAGCACTTATTCTTCATCCAAGGACCCTGTTTTTAATTTTACAATGCCCGGGACTTATTATGTGACGTTAAGAACAATAAATTCATGTGGTGAATACCGATATATTACAAAAGCTGTACAAGTAAAAAAGAAGCCGGTTATTACCCTAAAACCTATTTCGGATTACTGTAACTCGGCAACAATTAATCCAGTTGGAATTGTAGAAGAAACTTGTTCTCCAAGTTCTGAAATTACTTATCTATGGACTTTTGTAGGAGGAACACCTTCATCATCTACATTACTTAATCCAGGACCAATAAATTATACAACTAGTGGTAAGTATGAAGCTATCTTTAGTGTTAGTAATACTTGTGGAACCACTACAGAAAAAGCTTCTTTTTCGGTTGATTTAGTTCTTTCTCCAGTTATAAAAGATAAGACAGCAAAAATATGTAGCGGTAATAGTTTTCAAGTTACGCCTGTTAGTAACGGAACAGATAATGTACCTGCGGGAACTACCTATGTTTGGTCTATTCCAGTAGTTTCTCCTGCAGGAGCAGTAAGTGGAGCAAATGCAGAATCTTCTCCCAAAACAAATATTAGCCAGTATTTAATAAATAATACTGCCAATCCAGCAACAGTAACCTATACTGTTTCACCAATATCCAAGGTATGCCCCGGACCAAATTTTACAATAACAGTAACAGTTGATCCATTAATAAAAGTAGTCCAAGTTATAAAAAATGGTACCTGTTATGGATCAAATAATGGTTCAATTTCTATAAGTGTTACAGGAGGAATTCCTTTTGCAACAGCAACACCTTATACTTTTTCATGGACAGGTCCTAACGGATTTACGAGTACCGATAAAGATATATCCAATTTAAAACCTGGGTATTATAATTTAATAGTTAAGGATAATGGGAATTGTCCATTTTCACAAACCTATCAGGTTACCGAGCCGGATTTATTTCAATCTCGTGGAGGTAAAAATGATATAACGTGTTTTGGTTTAAATAACGGAAACATAAATTTATCGACAACAGGAGGAACACCACCTTATACGTATGTATGGAAAAAAGATGGAGTTGCTTATCCGGCAACTACAGGAAATATTAATAATCTTGCCCCAGGAACTTATGATGTTACAATTACCGAAGTTAATAATTGTAATATACTTACAGATAGTTACACCATTATCGAACCGCCATTATTAAAAGTAAAATTCGAAAGTCAAGTTGATATTTTATGTTATGGATACTTTACCGGAGAAATTAATGTAAGTACAACTGGTGGTCGATTTACCGAAACATCGCCAGGTGTTTTTAATTACAGATATAGTTGGACAGGACCAAACGGATTTAGAAGTAATCTTCAGAATTTAAAAAATTTAGCAGCAGGAACTTATGACTTAACCGTTACAGATAATTCAGGATGTACCGATAAACGGAAAGTTGTATTACTACAAAATGATGAAATAGTTTTAAATTACAGCAAAACCGAAATTGCATGTTATAATTATGCCAATGCATCGATTACTATTAATAGTATAAAAGGAGGAGTTCCATTTACAACAGGAGATCCATATATCATAAAATGGAGTAATTTAGGAACAGGCTTAGTGCAGAATAACTTATCAGCTGGAACCTACATTATTACGATTACCGATGCATTAGGTTGTCCAAAAGTATTTCCTATAATAATAGATAATGCTCCGGTTTTTACTATAAAACCAGATGTTAAAAACGTTTCTTGTTTTGGATCAAATGATGCTCATATCCGATTAAATCTCGTAGGCGGTAAAGCCCCACTTACTTTGGTTTGGGATGATAATTCGACCGCAGGAGTAGAACGTAATAATATTGGGCCAGGAAAATATAGTGTAACAATTACCGATGCCAAGTCATGCGTAATAAAAGAAACCTTTATTATAATTGAACCACCATTATTAGAATTAAGAGCCGATGTTTCGAACCCATTAGATTGTTTGGATGCAAATACGGGGGAGATTAATTTAATTGTAACAGGTGGTCTGCCTCCATTTACTTATGCATGGTCAAATGGTGCAAAAACAGAGGATTTAAGTAAACTTCCACCTGATAATTACACCGTCACAGTTACCGATGCCAATGGTTGTAAAAAATCAGAAACATATAAAATTACCCGATTCGAACAACTTACGCCAACAATCGAAGTCCTAACAGATTTTGATTGTGCGACCAAATATGTTCACCAAACATTTGTAGGACATGTAAAAGGAGGTATTCCGCCATATACATTAAGCTGGTCCGATGGAGTTATTACAGGAGCCAATAATGAGATCATGAATACCGAGAATAATGGCTTAATTATATTTAGTGTAACCGATAGTTTTGGTTGTACTGCCAATTTTCCTTACAATGTTAAAACACCAGTTTTAGGAATAGCCAATTACTCTACAAGCTCATATGGAAAAGATGTTTATGATCTGTATTCCATTTACGACCCAATTTTGTTTACAAACCTGGCGACTGGCGACTTTACAAATATTTCATGGGATTTTGGAGATGGTAATTTTTCAAATGAAGAAAGTCCAAAGCACATTTATACAAGAGTAGGAACCTATACTATAAAGCAAACAGTTACTTATCCATTCGGATGCCAATATAGTTATACATCCACACTAGTGGTAGAAAAAGGATATAGCTTAATAATGCCAACAGCTTTTACGCCTAACAATGATGGTATTAACGACACATTTGCACCCGTATTTCTAGGATTAGAAAACATTACTCTTGATGTGTTTGACACTTGGGGGGGAATAGTATATTCCGAAACAGGAAAAAACATCAGCGGTTGGAACGGACAAATCAAAAATCATCCAGGCGAAAATGGTAATTATTTTTTCAGAATCACGGCAAAAACCTTTTACAACCATACAGTAACCGAAAGAGGAGCATTCACATTACTTAAATAAAAGCAACAGATTACAATGAGATTAAGACTATTTATTATAATTATTACCTGTTGCTTTTATTCAGAATCAAGAGCACAGGACCCAATTTTTACACAATATTTTTTAATTCCCGAAACCCTAAATCCAGGTTTCTCGGGTTTTATGGAAACCACATACGCAGGGATTGTACACAGAGAACAATGGCCCGATTTGGATTTAAAAATAGATACCGATTATGCATTTGTCAATACCTGGGACGAAAACATGAATAGCGGTTATGGTATAAGTGTTTTAAATCAAAGAGAAAACCTAACCAATTATAATTACACGCAAATTAATGCCAATTATGCTTATAGAGTAAAGCTTAACGATACTTGGTATTTTCGACCTGCTGTCGAAGCCGGTTTTGGATTAAAATCATTTGCATTCCAAAACCTATTACTCGAAGATCAGATTAATATAAGAACAGGAGTTATAAATTCAAGTTCAGTAGATCCGATGTTGAAAAATGATAAAGTCAATTTTTTCGATGTCTCAGCAGGTATGGTTTTCAACACCGAAAGTCTTTGGATTGGATTGTCTATGAAACACCTTAACAGACCCAATATTTCGTTTGCTGCAAACGGAAATGTGCCTTTGGATACATTCTTTTCCCTAAGTTCGGGTTATGAATTTCTATTGGCAGATTATGTCGATGTGTTATTTCTTCCGTACGAAACCAAAATGCTCATTACCTCCAATTATATGCAACAAGGACGTTACAATCGATTTGATTTAGGGACATCAATCCAGTTCGAAAAAATATATTTTGGAGCAACAGCAGTTACCAATCCATCAAAAAACGGAATAAACAGAGAGTTACTTACCTCAATAAATCTTTTTACAGGATTGCAATATGAAAATTTAAAATTAGGACTTTCCTACGATTTAAATACCTCAAGTATGGGAAAAACCGGAGGCGTTTACGAAATCTTACTAACGTATCAATTTAATCTAAGCGTAAAATGTTTCGGCTGTCCTAATTACACAGGAAAGCGATAAGTTTTTATAAAGATATAAATATTCTTTTGGGCGTGTCCCGCCGAAAAAAGCGGGTCAGGCTGTGCGCTATATCTTTTTTGGGCGAAAATGCCCAAAAAAGGATGCCGCTCCCATCCTTCACGCAAACCCCGATTATGGAATAAACGATCGTTTTTATATTGTTATAAATGTGTTGTTTTTCGTTCCCAATTTTCAGTAGTGATGCACCGCAGTGCGGCTAACATTTTGTGGTTAAACGCAAAACTGTTGACGAAATGAATTTAGCTTTTAAAAATATATATAAAATCTCGATTTAGTCCTATATCTACAAGATCAAGTATTGTTATCCTAACAAGTTTTTAAAACCTGTTAGGTATTTTTATACGTATAAATGTATTGTGGGAGACACACTGCTGTGCGCCTCTACATCATACTGCAATCTCTTTTTCAATATTCATTCTCGCTTTCTCCTCATATAAACTCCTGAATTCTTCTGTCTGAAAAATATATTCATTTTCAAGAAAATGTTTCAATGCTTTTGCGCGTCCGGGTTTGTATAGGAAATCAGGATAAATGCGATATTCTTTTCTGATTTGTTCAAAGTAAATTTGATAATCCTCCCAATCTCTGGCGAGAATCTTCAAGTCAAAATCAATCAACCAATTAGTATCTTCAATTGCATTGTGTTGATGTTGCTGCGTTGCGCAAATAGTATCAAAAACCAATTGTTTATCAAATGAGATACTTTCAGGTAAAATCGATAACGCATATTCGGCACTTTTGAGTTCATTATCTTTTTTGGAACTTTTATAGATATAATCATGATAGAAAATAGCAAATAATATTTCATTAGGTTTTTGAAGTTTATCTCGATACGTTTCAAAACTAGCAATCATATCTTTTATATGCGATAAGTTATGATAATGCCTTGATTTATTCGAGTATGCTTTTTTCAAATCCAACCAATTTTTCTGAATCTCATTCTCTTTAAAACCAATATTTAAGAGTAATTCGGTATATTTTTCTTCTAAATTCATAAGGCTAATTTACATAAAAATAGAAATTTTTCTTAGTACGCAAAATAATTGCGTACCAACTGTAAACCTTTGTATCATCAAAAAGAAAGGCCTTGTAGCTTAAAAGGAAAAGCCTACAGAAAAATACTAGCTGTAGAGTTTGCGGATATTCCGGTTAGACCCGTGCGGACTAATGGGTAGAATTTACAGAAGCACCGAAATCGTTAGGGAAAGTAGGGAAGCGTATTTAGAGCCGCAATGCCCGAGAGGGAATATGAGTTCGAATCTCATCAAGGTCACAATTTTACCTTTATTTTGATTCAAAACGCCTTATTTATAAGGCGTTTGTCATTTATAAATGATTTTAAATTCCCACAATATCCCCACATCGATGTCACCAAATTAAATTTAGAAAGTGTTAAAAGGCTTGAATAAAGTATTGTTTTTATGGCTTTGTGATTTAAATCATAAAAAAGAATTAGTGTCAAGATTAGCTTTGTGGGAAATTAAAAAAATATATTATGAATAATAATCAGAAAGAATTAATAAAAGCTACAATTCCAATTTTGCAATCATCAGGAGAAGTCTTAACAGACTATTTTTATAAAAGAATGTTTAAACATAATCCAGAATTAAAGTCAGTTTTTAATATGGGAAATCAATCCAATGGTAAACAAAAACAGGCTTTAGCAGGAGCTGTTTTGGCTTATGCAGAGCATATAGATAATCCCTCAGTTTTGATTAATGTTTTAAAAGGTATAGGAAATAAACATGTTAGTTTAAACATCCAAGCCGATGATTATGCTATTGTAGGAGGACATCTTATTGCTTCTATTAGCGAAGTCCTGGGAGAAGTTGCAACACCAGAATTAATTTACGCCTGGACTATAGCTTATAGGGAACTGGCAGAAATTATGATTGGTATAGAAGCCGAACTCTATCTTAATAATGAAAGTATAACAAGCAGGTGGAATGGCTGGAGAAGTTTTACGATAAAAGAAATTGTTAAAGAATCAGATGAAATTAAATCATTTTATTTATATCCCACCGATGGTAAAGGAATTGCAACTTACACCGCAGGGCAATATTTGAGTGTACAAGTATTTGTAGAACAATTAGGATTGGTACAACCAAGGCAATATAGTCTCTCTAGTTCCTTTAATCCAAAATATTATAGAATATCTGTAAAAAAAGAAACTAGTTTAGGTGTTCATCCCGAAGGAATGGTTTCGAATACGCTGCATAAAATGAAAGTGGGGGATGCTGTGAATGTATCAGCTCCTGCAGGTAGTTTTTCATTGCAAAACGTTGATGTACCAATCGTTTTAATAAGTGGTGGGGTTGGAGTTACCCCTTTATTGAGTATGCTGGAAACCAACCAAAAAAACAATCAAAATAAAACGGTCTGGATTCATGGTTGTCGCAATGAATCGGTACATGCTTTCAAAGAGGTAATTAATTCTATGGAAGAAGAATCGGACTGGTTAGAAACATTTTTGTTTAATGAAGACAGCGAACAAGATGTTGATGCTAATGTTATCAAAGGTCGAGTTGACTTGCATCTTTGTAAAGAAGCGATTTTACTTAAAAATGCTCAATATTATTTATGCGGACCAGCACCATTTATCAAAGCTCATTATGAATCATTAATTAGTTTTAATATTGATAAATCAGATATTTTTTATGAAGAGTTTGGGCCTCAATCGTTTCGTCTAAATTAATTTTTAACCCTGCTAAAAGCAGGGTTTTTTATATCTTTCAAAAATTACTTTTAGTATATATCGAATTACTAAAAACAAGGATCATTGCAATGAAACAACTATCTGAATACAAGTATGAAGATGAAAATAATTTTAATTACGCAAAATAACTGCGTAGTAATTTTTGAATCTTTGTTTAAAGAAAAGAAAAAATGAATACAGTACTTTTAAAAGAGATGATATCCCAAAATTATATTAGAGTGAACAAACACCCTAATTATGATTTATATATCTATAATTATACCCAAAGTGCTCAATTCGAAAGAATATGGAATGATGTTACATTAAGTTGTAGAGGATTAATCTTAGATGAAAATTTTAAAGTCGTTGCAAGACCATTTCCTAAGTTTTTTAATTTAGGCGAAATGGAAAATCAAATACTTCCTGATACAACTTTTGAGGTGTATGATAAAATGGATGGTTCAATGGGAATTTTGTATTGGATAGATGAGGTTCCATTTATAGCTAGTAGAGGTTCATTTGCAAGCGACCAATCCGATAAGGCAAACGAAATGTTGCACGGGAAATATAAAGACTCATGGACATTATTGGATAAAAGCAAAACGTATTTATTCGAGATTATTTATCCCGAAAACCGAATTGTTTTAGATTATGGTTCTTCCGAAGAGTTGGTTTTACTAGCAATTATCGATACACAAACGGGAGTAGAATTTCCGCTAGAAGATATTGGTTTTCCTGTAGTTGAAAGATATGATGGAATTAAAGATATTCTGACTTTAAAAGAAATGGATACCACCAACAAAGAAGGTTTTATTATTAAATATTCGAATAATTTTAGAGTGAAAATCAAATTTGAAGAATACCTTCGTTTGCATCGAATCATTACACAGGTTTCTAACCTAAATATTTGGGAATATCTCAAAACAAATCAATCAATGGAAGAAATTCTGGAACGCATTCCTGATGAATTTTTTGATTGGGTGAAACAAACCAAAGCCGATTTAGAGAATAAATATTTAATAATAGAGAACCAGAGCAAAGCAGATTTTAAAGTATTAGATTCCCAGAAAGAAACAGCCTTGTATTTCCTGACTTGTCAATATTCAGGTGTATTATTTGCAATGCTAAATGGCAAAGACTATTCAGAGATTATCTGGAAAATGATTCGACCAACATTTGAAAAACCGTTTAATAAAGGAGAAGAATAAAATGAGAAAAGTAATTTTAATGAAAGGATTGCCAGGAAGTGGAAAATCGACTTTGGCAAAAAAGATAATCTCAGAAAATCCAGAAACATATAAAAGAATCAATCGAGACGATTTACGTGCGATGTTTGATAACGGAACAACGAGTAAAAATAACGAGAAGTTTGTAAAAAAAGTTCGTGACCTATTAATCGTAAAATGTCTAGAGGAAGGAAAAAGTATTGTGGTAGATGATACCAATTTATCCGAAACAAACTTGAAACGAGTTACGCAATTGGTTCAGGAATACAATACAAAATTCAGCGAAAATGTAACTGTTGAGGTTCTCGAAGTAAATACAGATGTTACGGTTTGTATTGAGCGAGATGCTTTAAGAGAAAAACCAGTTGGAGAAAAAGTGATTAAGAAAATGCATCGACAATTTTTTAAAGATTCTCCTGAATACGCAATCCAAAACCCAGAATTGCCAAAAGCCATAATCTGTGATCTTGACGGAACATTGGCTTTAATGAACGGAAGAAATCCATTTGATGCAAGTAAATGTGATCAGGATTTAATAAATGAACCCGTGGCAAACGTGTTAAGGAATTACAATAAATTAGGTTATAAAATACTTTTGGTTTCAGGAAGAGAAGATAGATACAAAGAACCAACGTTGAGGTTTCTTGAAAAACATACAATAGAATTCGATGACTTAATTATGCGAAAAAGTCAGGATAGCCGAAAAGATTCTATTATAAAAACGGAAATCTATAATGATTTTATCAAAGATAAATACTTTGTAGAGTTTGCTCTCGATGATAGAAACCAAGTAGTAGATACATGGAGAAATGACCTGAAATTGCCGTGTTTTCAGGTGTATTATGGAGATTTCTAAAGGTTCAGAGAGGCAAAGGTTCAAAGGCTTTTAACCGCAAAGTTCGCTAAGATTTACGCGAAGTGCGCAAAGAATTATTTCACGCAGATTTTGCAGATTCAGCGGATTTTTAAAATCCTTTTAATCTTATTAATCTGTGGCAAAAATAAAAACTCTGCGACTCCGCGGCTTTGCGCGATTAAAACAAACCAAAGAATAAAATTTAGTGCCTACATGACAAAAAACAAAAATAATTATATAAAGACTCAAAGTGAGAAAACCTTTGTACCTCTGAACCTTTGAGCCTTTGTAACTTAAAAAAAAATGAATACATATATAGATATAGGAATTAATTTAACCAATAAACAATTCCATAATGACATAGACGATGTCGTACAAAACGCATTAGATGCCGATGTATCACAAATGATACTTACAGGAACAAGCGTAAAAAATAGTGGAGCTTCGGCTGAAATGGCAAAAGAATATCCCGGAATATTATACGCAACAGCAGGAATTCACCCGCATGATGCCAAGAGTTTTGATGTGCAGAGCATTTCGAAACTGCGAAATTTATTAAAGCAAAAACATGTAGTTTCGGTAGGAGAGTGCGGACTCGATTTCGATCGTGACTTTTCGCCCAGAAATGTACAGGAATTGTGTTATAAAGCCCAATTAGAATTAGCAATCGAAGTTCAGAAACCTTTGTTCCTGCACGAGAGAGCTGCTTTTGCAAGATTTATGAGCATTACAAAAGACTATTTGCCACAATTACCAAAAGCTGTGGTACATTGTTTTACAGGAAGTTTACAAGAAGCTAAAACCTATCTCGATAACGGATTTTATCTGGGTTTTACGGGAGCGATTTCTGATGTTAAACGTTTCAGTCATTTAAAAGAGGTGATTCAATACGTTCCGCTTGACCGAATGATGATCGAAACCGATGCGCCATTCATGCTGCCAAAAAATGTTCCAAACAATCTCTTAAAGAAATACCACGAACGCCGTTGCGAACCTGCTTTTCTGCCTTTTGTTGCAGCTACTGTTGCACAGTTTAAAGGAATTTCAGGAATTAAAATTGCGGAAGAAACTACTAGGAATGCTAAAAGCTTTTTTGGAATATAGAATAAACCTAATCTGTTTTAAAGCATAAATGCTCAGAAGAATTTAGATGATATTGAATAATAGATTTGGACAAATCCTATTTCCATTTTTGAATTGGCTCCTGCTTTAGCTGGAGTGATAAAAGGAAATATAGATGTGGCTTTAGCCGAAATATTTAGTTATTTGGCTAAAGCCACATTCATTATCATCAATTCTTTAACCTCCAGCTGAAGCAGGAGGCAATTCAGAACTTTTATGTTTTTAAAATTGGTTAGGTTTTATATTTAAGCGAATTTATTATAATGATTTGTGGTTTATTATTTGTTAATTTGAAACCTTATTACAAATAATAAGTACCAAAAAAACAATTAAATTTAAATATTTTACGAGATAAAAAATAGATTAATTAATGAGTTTTAAATCAATATACTATATAAGTAATAAAATAATTCTTCTTGTATTTATTGTCTTAGCATTTTCATGTAAAAAAGAAGTTAAAACAAAACATAAAAAAATCACTAAGGATACCATTTCGGCTGTAGAACCAGAAGAGGAAAAAATAATTCTCACAGAAATAGAAAGCAATTTTTTAAAAAGACTTATAAGCGAAGAAATTGGTAGCCAAAAATATAAGGAAATGCAAATAAGTGAATCACCTTATTATGTTTCATTTGCAAATGATGGCGATCCTTATACAGTTTCATTTTCAATTTTTGAAAAAGGTGATTTTAATAATGACGGAATCATTGATTATGTAATTAATAGATCATCTGAAGGAATGTTGGGAGGAAATGCAAACACAAATCAAGATTTTATTTTTTATATTATGAAAGATGAAATTAAGGAGAAAGAGTCACATAGTATTCTTGCATATGCTCCTTTTTCATACAATATAATTGACGAAGCAAATTTTATTGATAATAAATTTAAAATTAAGGTTACACAAAATTTCAGAACATATTCTAGTTCGGTAGAAGATTTAAAATCTACTTCATTATCATTTATATACAAGAATGGTAATCTATATGAAGAATCGTATTTGTCAAGTTGCAAAGCTGCAAAATTAAAATCAAAAACCATTTTTAATGATATTCCTGGAGTAGAAACGCGTACCAGAAGTATTGAAATGCATAATTATACGGAAACTATCTTAGAAGTATACAGAAAGAATGATACTATAATTAATGCAAGTGTAGGGGGGTGCGATAATTTAATGTTAGAGTTTAATGCGTTTTATAAAGTAGATCCAGATAAAATAAACGATACTGAATTTAGAGAAGAAACTGCCATGCAATTTTTAGAATTCTTAGCTAAGAATACGCAGTTTTCAAAAGAAATTAATGTTGCGATAAACTATTATGAAAACAATGCCATAACCGATAAATACATCGAAAAAATAAAAGGGTATGGCTTTAGGATTTTTATTCGAAAAAACAAGGAAGACAAAGAGGAATTAGAAATTTCAGTTCAAATTGATAAATTAGATAATCCATATCAAAAAGAGAATTGGGAAATTACAACACGCAATAAAACTGCTCCACCTGATGATGAAGATTATTAGTTTTTGTTAGGAACAGAGGGACATAGGAACTAAGATGCAAAGTGACAAAGGTGCAGAGGGACAAAGGAATAGAAGGAACTGAGGCGCGAAGAAGCAAAGGGACAGAGGATAAAATTTAGAAACATTCAGCATAGAATAAAATAAAACCAAGAGTGTAAGAAACTTTAGTTTTACACAAAATAATCCCAAACTTGTCATTTCGACGTAAGGAGAAATCTCCACGAGTAGCTCGACATTAAACTTGAGCTTTTATCAAAGTTTCTTACACTCTAGGAATAAAACTCTACGGCTTTAGTCCTATGAAAAATCAGGTGTTTGGTTTGAAAGTTTATTGTTTTGTTATATTTGAAAATTTACGGAAAATCGTAAAATTATTACTAAAATGTTATTCATCTTTGATCAAAATGTTTTTAATATAAAATAATCAAAGTACGATTTTAATTAGAAAAATGAAAGTATATTAGAGGAGAGGAAAAAGTTTATTTAGGAGTGAGATTTATTTCTAAGAATTAGTTAAAAAATAAATAAATATTATGGAACCAATTACAATGGCAGTTATTACACCTTTTTTAATTGAATTAGGAAAGAAAGGAATCGAAAAATTTAGCGAGAAGGGGTTTGAAAATATTTCAGAAGGAGCAATTAATTGGATTAAAACATTATTCTTTAAAGATGATAAACCTAAAAAGGCATTACTTGAACTTCAAGCAAATCCTGAAAGTAAAGAAAAACAAAATATTGCAAAAGCACTTATTGAAAACTCTATTGAAGATAATCCTGAATTTGAAATTCATTTAAAGGAAATTTTAGAAAAACTTCCAAAAGTTGAAAATACAATTACGAATAGTAAAAACGTAAATATTGGTAATGTAAACACAGGAGGAGGAGATTTTAGATTAGGAGATAATTATGGAGCTTAATAATGTAAATTTAGGAAATATTGATAGTGGCGGAGGGGGAGTTCATCTCGGGAACAGTATTACGAATGTTTTTGAAGGATTATCTTTTTTACTTACTGAGTATAAACAACAATTAGAGGAGATTAATAATCTGATTTTGTCTTTTAAACCTAAGACGGCACTTCATTTACTTAATGGATTAGAAGACAGAATAAAAAATGGACAGGCTGAAATCGATAATAAAATAAAAAGTAAATTACTTTATTTAAAAGCTCTATGCAAAAGTGATCTAGCTGAATACTCTAAGGAAGACTCTGGGAAAGATTTTATTCAAGCATATTTATTGAATAATCAAGATGAAACTCTAAAAGAAAGAGCTTGCGTTGAATATCTGAATTTAAAAGATAACGTAAAAGCAATAAAATTATCTGATGAAATAATTCAAATTGATGAATATAATATAAGTGCTTGGTTTGTAAAAGTTTTAACCTCTGATGATATTAAGAATTATCTTAAGTCTGTGCCTGAAATTGTATTTGATAACTATGGTTTTCAGCAGAGTGTCATTTATCAAATTGTTCGAATTGAAAATTCAGATTTTTTTGAAAACTTAAAAGAATATGGGTTTGAGTTAAATATTGATTTTGAAAGATACAAGGAAGTTACATTCGATAATAAAACATCATGGTTAATTGTTATAGATTTGGCACTTACTAAAATATTTAACAAATATCCAACAAAATATATTGCAGGGGAAAGATTTCTCTTGGAAGAAATCCCTGAACTTGTGCTTACTATCAGTTTAGCTGAGATTTTTGTTAATACATTAGATAAAACAGAAATATCTAATACCATTAGTCACCAAAAGTTTTATTATTACTATTTAAGTTATGTACAAACATATAATGATAATGATTTTGAAAACATTAATAAAGCATTTCAAGAGTTGCAAAAAAACTTTTGGTTTTACACATACTTTATGTGTCAAATTCTGAATCATAGAAAGGAATACGAAAAAACACTTGCATTATTGGATGATTATGAAAGTTTAAATGGAGAATTAAATAGTGAATATTTTCTCTTTAAGTCTGTTGTATTTCATTTGTTGGGAAAAGATGACGAAGTTGAAAAATTATTTGACCAGTATTTACAATCAATAGATGTTCTAAATGAAAGGCATATTCTTAATATTGATAATGCGTTCTTTAGTGTTCAAACTAAAAATTATGATAAAGAATTGTATAATAGAGAATTAGAAAAAGTTTTAAAAAAAGATTTTAGTTTTGATGAATTAAAAGTTTTTTTTGAAATTTTAATAAAAGTGATATATATAAAAGAGTATGATAGTGAAGAAATTTATGAACGGATAATTCAAATAAAGGACTGTAATTTATTTGATGCTAATTGTAAAAATGTAATAGCTAATAACCTAGACTTAATAGGAAAGGTAAAAGAAGCCATTAATTATATGGAAACTTATATAGATAAATCTAAAATATCAGTTTCTTTAAGATTATATATAATACTCCTTCACAAACAATTGCACGATAAAAATGATGAGGAAAGAGGTAGATATAAGGAATTGTTAGAACTATTAAAATTTTGGAGAGAGAATAATTCATACATAGATGAGCTATTACTTGGATTTGAACATAATTTCTATTTCGAGATAGATGATGTGAATAATCTTGAAGAGATAGATAAACTTTTATGCAAAGAATTTCCTAATAATGAACAATATCTATTTTTTTATTTAGCGACTCTTGAAAGGAAGAAATCATTTGATAAAATTAATGAAATCTGTACAGACATTAAAACCGTTTTTGATGATGAAGCTATTGGGCTAAATATTAGCCATATAATGATTCGCAATAATATTAAGATTTCAAAAGGATTTGAAATTTTATATAATCTAGCATTCGATATTAATAATACTAATGCGAGAAAAAACTATTTTACAGCTTCATTATTACTTAAAGATTTTTTTGAACAGTATGAGGAAGTGGCATTAGGTTATTGGGTCGCATATAGTGTAAATGGAAAAATTGAAAAGAAGAAAATTACAAGCGCAGGAGGATTAAATAAAAAATTTATAGGTAAGAAAAAAGGAGAATCCTTTTCCACTAAATCTCCAATGTCTAATAATCTTAATACAATTGTAATCATTGAGATTTATAATGATGCTATGAAATTGTTTAGAGATATTTCAGAAGAGGCAAATAACCCAATTAATGAGTTAGGTTTTGAATCGCTTCAAATACCTCAAGATGCGGAAGAAATGAAAAAATTTCTGATTGAACAATTCGGAATTTCGGGCACTCAAGAAAAGGAAAGAGTAGATAATTTTCTAAATGAATATTATGATTATAAAGTTGGTTTTACAGAAATAGTAAGAGGAGTCTTTAGAGAAAATCATATAAATGCGTATTCACATTTGACCAGTATTAGGGGATGTAAATATACTACAATACCTATTGCATTTTCCCAAAAGATTACTTCTAGTCATGAGTTGGAATTTATTTTAGATTTCAGCACATTATTATTACTATTTTCTTTAGAAAGAGATATGGATTTTAAGTTTAAGCATAAATTTAAAATATCTTATTTGATTAAGAAAGAAATAGAAGATGAATTACTAGAGCTTAAAAATTCGCCAGAATCCTCGATGAGTATTGAAATTACTACGGAAGGAATAACAAGATATGATATCCCCGAGAATTATAAAGAAAAGAGAGCAGAATTTATAAATTCAATACTTGTCTGGATTGATAAAAATTGCGAAATTGATTTTGTCGAAGAAAAATTAGATTTGGTTCCAAAATTGAGGCAAAATGAAATAGGATTTGATTCTAATTTTATGAAAATATTAGTTGATTATCTGCATTTATCAATGAGGGAAAATCATAAATTAATTAGTAGCGATAGTACTTTATTTTTATTTAAAAGAAATGCAAATTTAAGAGGTAATATAGTTAATCCCGAAAAATACCTAATAACCTTTTATCCTGAAAAATGTAATACAGAATTTTATAGATTCTTATTAAAAAGTAATTATTTAGGTATTGATATTAATCTTGAAACTTTGAAAAATGAGTTTTTTGATTTTATAACAGGTAGAGAAAATTATTATCTTTTAGTCTTGGAAAACTTGCAATATTCTGTAAATCGTAATCCTAATATAATTATTGTATGCATTAATTTTCTAAAATATCTATATCTAAGTAATACCATAACAGTAAAAGATAAAAATAGATATTCTTCAGAATTATTTAGAAATACTTTTTACGGAATGCCTATAGATTTGATTAATCAATACGAAAATATTTTAAAAAAAGAGTTTAAGCTATTAGGAGATTATTATGAAGAAGTTTTAAGCGAGTTTTATGCCGTAAAAAATCTTTATTTTAAGTAATTTAAAAGAGTTAATAATTTCAATAAACCAAAAAAGCTCAAACTTTAAAAATTTGAGCTTTTTTCAATTTTATATAAAAAGAAAATATTATTTCCCTTTCAGCAATTTTTCTAAATACTCAACCTTTTCTTTTTCAGCCAGAACCAAACGTTCGTAAAGCTCAACAACTTTATCAAGAGGATTGAAATTACAAGAATTAAAAGGACCATTTACCTGACCATGATTAGCACTATTATCATAGAAGGTATTGAAATAGTTAAAAACAGATTCTTCCGAAAAGTTTTCAATAGCTTCTACAGTAACTCCCAGAGCTTTTGCAATTTCTAGCAGTTTTTTAGAATCAACTTCCTCACTTCCTTCAATTCCGGAAATAGCTTGTTGGTTTGAACCAATAGCTTGTGCAAGTGCTTCTTGTTTCATACCACGAAGCTCTCTTATTCGGCTTATATTTCTGCCAATATGTTTAGATTTTGTTGCTGTGCTCATAATTCAAAGGTATTTAAAATTCTTTAAAAAAGTAGTAATCCGTAAAAAACACGTTTGATTTGATAAAATACGGTTTAGGTTGTTTTTTTGTATAGCGTAAATATATGCTTTTTCTTACTTTGATTAAATACATATTTCAAATCTATATATTTGCATTATAAACTTCATGAAGTATGAACTACAAAATATCATTTCAGGAAAGAGCTAAGTTAGGCATGGAGATACTATCCAAACAATCTCCTGTTACCTTAGAAAAAGCAAGAGCGCAAGCAGAACGTTTGAGTCAAGCCAGCAGATCAAAAGTGAAGAAACAGCGCTAATAAAACAATTTTGTAATCGACACCGTTTTTTATCTTATAGAAGACTTTTATAAACTTTAACTAAAAATAAAAGTTATATCAATAAAACAAAATCGCCCCGTTTATCAGGGCGATTTTTTTATTAGGAGTAAAATCTAATTCTTTAAGAAATAGTCATTTTTACGCCTAGAATATGTTTGCAAATACCTCTTTTGCCTTGATAAGCAGTAAACCAATCGCAGGTACATCTTTGGTTTGATCCTTCGATAATAACTTTATGTATAACGCCCGAACCTTTTACTTTGGCTTCGATATAATCGGCTCTGCGTTCTACGATTTCTATATCCTCATTATCGATTAATTTTTTAGCATTTTTCAGCCTTGGATTTAAAGATAAAATACGCTCGGTTTTAAAAGGAAGACGACGGTAAAAATGGGCTTTCTCGCTTAAATCATAACCCAATAATCCCATCGACGATAAATTAGAAGTTAGATTATCCATAGTTCCAAAATCAATATCATTCTCGATAGAAAGCATGGTTGGATCAAAAGTTTCATTCGATTTTAATAAACTGTTTAAACCATAAACCCATTCTATAGGTAAGTTTTCGGTCATGGTTTCGAGAACATTTCCTTCGCCCGAAAATCCGCGGTACGAATCGGGAGAAAAAGCCATTAACAACTGCATTTTTCCAAATTCCGAAACTATGGCACAAGTTTGTTTATCTGAAGATTCATAGATATAAATTTTCTCTACAATGGCCAGAATTCCTTCTAATAATCTTAGTCGTTGTACACCACCAATTCGTACACTATCATTTGTAGCCAGAGTCGAGAACATAAATTTCCCTGCTCTTTTAGTAATATAAAAATCTCCTTTTACACTTCCTTTTGGCAAACTTTGAAATAACTGAATGGTTTGTATTTTATTCAATTCATATTTTACATCCATATCGGCAAGATAAAGCTGCACACTTGTTAAGCCTTTTATCCATCGCATTGGCAAGGTTACTTTCTTTTCGGTAACTTTTGCTTTGGTAGTAATAACCTGTACTTCTTGCTGACCAACGGCAAGGGTTACTTTTTCGTTTTTTTGGATAGCGTTAAGCGCATTTAGCATCGGGTCATTAAAATCTACATTGGTAGTTCCGTTGGCAATAAACTCTCCATCTATAGCTTCGGGTTTCATATCTAGTCGTACATAAACACCATTGCAGGACGAAAAACCTTCAAAACGCAATCGTTCTGCTCCCGCCGATACAATAGGATCACGAAGACTTGGAGGAACAGGACCAAAACTAGAACGAACGACTTTGGCAATCGTACTCCAACATTTTGCGGTAACATAAGGATCTGTCAAACTTCCCCAAAAAAAGCACGGTATATTATTTACTTCTTCGATTTCGGTTTGGTGTGCCAAGACCAAATTATTGATTCCTTTGGTTTTGCTATACGTCGAAATTCCTTTATAATTATATTCTAAATCTGTCATTTTCTTTATTTTAAAATTTGCCTAATCAATGATTTAAGCGAAGCGTTATCTTTCCATTGCTCAAAGAAAACAATTGCTTTAGGCGATGGTTTTTGGTTGGTTTTTGTTAAAATATCAAGATAGTTTTCGATTATTTTTTTGAAGTTTGTAGGTAACTTATCTTTTAAATCAAGATTTTCAAAAAAGGAATTAAACAACTTCAGTAATGCACTATTATGTAATGGCGAAACATCTTTTATGGCAATTAATCCATCTACTAATCGTAAGAATACACCATACTTTCCTGATGCTAAGAAAGCCAGTTTCTGAGCAAATAATTCGATATCTATAGTTTGTTTTTCGACTAGATTAATCAAAACTTCAGAAGCCAATAATCGGATGTCTTTCTTTTCCTGAAAGAAACTGCAAGCATATAAAAGTAATGTAGTATCCGAAAATTTAAATTCGGGACGGTTTATAATATCCAGAAATCCTTTTAAATCGGGTTTCGAACCATCTCCAGTTGCACAATTTTGCAATAATGTTAATGCCAATGCATCTGCATTTTGTGGAGTGAGACTATGCCAATAATAAGTATTTCCAGCCGAATTGAGTAAATAATCCCAACTATTTGGGCGCTGATATATGTCTAAACTGTACAGTAAATAATTTGGAATTTTGGAGTAATTGGGTAAGTCAAATCGTAGTTCGTACCAAGATGGTGTTCTTACTTTTTCTTTGGTTTGGTAATCTACCCATTCGTTCCATTTTTCTTTAAACGCCACTTTTGGTATAAACGGAGAAACCACAAAGGGAACTTCTTTTAAGTAGGTATTTTCAAATTCGGCAAAAGTATCATTAGGATAATGGGTTCTGGCTGCAACTGCCCATAAGGATAAATTTCCAGTCTCTTTGGTTGCTTTTCCAATTGTGGCCAATACTTTTGAAAATAAAGATTCGGAACCTAAATTTAATTTTTCGTTTACTCCCAAACAAAAGGATAACAATTGTTTCAGTTCTCCTTCTATTTTATCCAATAACGGAATGGCACTTTCTACATTTTCTCTAGGCATTCGGGATATGGCAATACTTAGATCCAGAAAATCAATTTCTTCATTGGTATTTTGATATGCAATAATTCTTTCTAATAAAACATTTGGAGCAACCCAATATGGTTTATGAGTTGGGAAAGAGAGTAGTGGTAAAACCGAATTTTCATTTATTTTCTGCTGCACTTTATTCAGCAACGACTGCATCAATAAAAGGGTATTTATTTTGGAATAATGTTTATGCTTACCATTGAATTTACTGTCGATGTTTAAAATTTTTTCCATCAAAAATGACTTTGCAAAATCTTTGTGCACACTTTCAAAATAGCTTTTTTGTAGCTGTTTAAAATACGGTTGCAATTGCGTCGAATAATCAGATGGGAACAAATCCCTTTGCATGATATATACGTTCAATAAAATTTCGGTGTCGATAATTTCTTCAGAACCTATGAAGTTTCCAAACTGAAATAAAATATCATTCCAATCATTAGGAAGCTGAACTTCCTCGATAAGCAAGGTTTCTTTTTTAGGGTTAAATGTATATTCTTCAAATGATGTGTTATCAACAACTAATGCATCATCATCAAGAAAATTACTTAATCCCGATTTGATATTACCTTGCATTAAAGTTACGTAAGAAGATAATTTCTCTTTAAGAACAGTATCTTTTTCGGTAGCCAATTTTACGATAATTTTGCTTGCTCGTTCTTGTAAAGCCAAATCGGAGATTACAAAAACATCGGCAATAATCGAAGTAATAGTTTTATTTAATTTAGGATTCGATTTATTTATTTTCTCCAAAATAGGTAACACACTTTTAATGGCAGCTTTGCAATCGCTTCGCATCATTAAGGGTTCGATCCATTCGAGGAAAGACTTCGTTTTGAATTTTGGATGCTCATATATTTTCTTAACAAGTTCGATTCCGTAACTTGTTATTGGGGGATAGGCATTATGTAAATAAGAGAAAATATTTTCCTGATGAATAATAAGTTCCTCTCCGGTTACATTAAATTCTTCTATTCTTTTTTTGAAAAACGATTTCAGGTTATTATTCCATTCTTTAGTTTGAATCAGGATTGCATTTTCTATAAAGAAGCTGCGATCCATTTTTTTTTCGTCTAATAAAGACTTGTAGATAATAGCCCAAGTATTGAACTCATCATATTTTTGAGAATCATTATCTCTAAAAAAATTGTTATGAAGAGTTGTTTCGTAGTTAAACAATTCTGGAATATCTCGTTGATAAGTTATTTTGTCATCTAATATTTGTTTAATGAAAACTCTTGTTTGAATATCAGATTGCCATTCATTATTTGTAGCTAAACTTAGTGCATATAATTCGGGATTAAATGCTATTAAATCATGTTTTTCGAGTTTTCGAAGATTTTGATACGTGAAATAAACCCAGTCTTGTTTTTTTATTTTGTCAAGGATAAAGGCTTCTAGCCAGTTGGGTTTTGCCCATAATAAAACCTCCAAAACCTGTTTTTTTCCTTTTATTTCTCTAAGTAAAGTAAAAGCTTCATCCCAGGAAGTAATATCAGCTTTGTCTAATAAAGCAATGGCACTTAGCGTAATAATTTCTTTTTGTTTTTCATCTCCACGAGTTCCCCAGCTGTAATCATTTTTGCCTTTTTTTACGTAACCTGGATCTTTTGTCAAGTCGGTATAAGTCATCCAATACCGTTTACTTTTCTTGATGTGCTTTTTTAGTGCTTCAATATTCCCTTTTGCTTTTTCTTGCAGAAAAGGCAATAATGAATCAATGTTTTTAGATTTTATAATAGCGTCATATTCTTCTAATATGGTGTCAGAATTGGAACTTTTAGCCGTTTTTGGTTTTGGAGCTACAGTAACATCGCCATTTTCTGAATATCCTTTTTTTATTTTTTCATCCAATAATTTCTTTGCAACTTTTAAGGATTCTTCATCTGTATCAAAACTCTTTGTTTGAGAAGTTCCAGAAGTTCCATTTTTTCCATACGTTACAGTATATTTTAATCCTGCAACTTCAATTTGCCAAAACTTATCGGAATTTCCATCTATGAATTTTAGGTGTTTTTTCATGCTATTTTAGGGGCTTATATTTATAGAATTTTGTATTTGTATTCTCTCAAAAATATAAAATTAATAAAGTAGAAGTTATTTTTTAAGTGAAAATTTTTGTTAAAATTGTTAGGTAAATGATAAATATTTCAGGACTAATTATATGGATTTATTTAATTATATTAATAAAAGAGCTACATTTGCCCTCGAAATGAAAATAAAAAATCTACATATCAACCTGTCTTTAAGACAAAATAGTGATCGTTTAGAGGGGGTTTACCCGGCTAAAGGTTGTGGATGTGGTATATATTTTATAGAATTGAAGTGTAAATTGTAGTTTCAAATTCAACATAAAAATATAAAAGCGTCCTAATCGGGGCGCTTTTTTTGTTTTACAGGCATTTCTCCTGTATCGAAAATTCGGAATCAGGACACTTAATATGAGAATTTGAGTAACCTAGAGTGACATAAAAGGATAAAAAATAAACGTTAACTAAAAAAAAATTAAAAAAATAAAGCATCAAATGTTTAATGATTAAACCTAATAGCGAAATATAATCTTGAGAAGTAATCTAATGAGAGACAGTCATTTGATACAATTAAGGATCTGCTTAAGCAAGCGGACAGGGATTTTTATGATTTATTTTTAGATTTAACTAATTGATTATCAGTAAAATAAATTAAAAAATGATTTGGATAATTGATTTTTTAGACTTTATCTTTGCCGAAGAAAATTTGGAAAACGAATTTCTAATAATGACAATGATTTCAATATATAATAAAATACACAAAATGAATTTCAATTATAACTTACATAAGGAACAATTACTAAACCCGAGATTCGATCTTGGATTTATTACAATACAGGTGCATAGATACTGGCAATAGGATACGTATATCTTATTAAATCTTATAAGCACCTTTAATCGGGTGCTTTTTTTATGTCTAAAAATTAAATGATTTTGTATTTCAATTGGTAGAAGGGAGGTTAATTAACCTTGAATGAAGGTTCGAGCCCTTCCAAAATCACAAGTGTTCTCTAGAAGGAACTGGCTCATTGGGGTTACTGGCTAACCTTCCCGACTGTCTCTCGGGAGAAACGGGTTCGACTCCCGTATGAGCCGCTAATTTTTTTTTGAAGGGTAAAAGGGACTGAATTGCAGAGGTTCAAAGGGACAAAGGTGCAGAGGGACAAAAATTTTAAAACTTAGCGACTTAGCGTCTTTGCGAGAGATTGACAATGAATGTAAAAGTAACAATGATAAATGATTTTCACGCAAAGTCGCCGAGGCGCAAAGTAAAAAACGAAGTGGCTTATGTCTTTGTGGCAAATTAAGCAGGAATGGCGAAATGGTAAATGCGGCTGATTTAGAATCAGTTTTTTGAGAGTTCGAGTCTCTCTTTCTGTACAAATTTTGGAATTAAACGATTAGTATTTGAAGTAGTTTAAATTTTTAAGATGATTAAACAACGTTAAAAAGTAGAAATTATGAAACAAGATTACAATAGAATTGCTTTAGTAGGTATTGAACAAGAAGAATATGATACTATAAAAGCAAGTTACTCAGGACATATTATTTGGCACCAGTCTATACCGAAAATTATAGTAAAAGAGGAAGTCCTTTATATGGAAAAGGCAAATGGTATAGGCATGTTGCCAGTAGATAAAGTAGTCTATTATGGTATTTATGACAATGATTTTGATTTTATTTCTGGTTTAGCCATCTGGAAAGGTGCTTGTTACCCTAATGCTGCAGCTATGCTTGATTGTCGATTTAAAATTCCTTGTTTGGTTAAAGCTTTATCTCTTTCAAGATTTAGTGCACCTCGAGGATTTATAAGTGCAGGAGCTTCAATAAATGTAACAGAAGATACTGTTGCTAAATGGGGAAATTGGCATTGTGGCGAAAACAAACATCGTTTTACAGGAGAATGGGAAAGTGAGTTTACAGCAACTACAGAACCTTATTATGAGGGCGAAGCTGTTCGTATAATGATGATAGGAGATAGGTATTGGCAAATTAAACTAGAAGGTGATACTTGGTTAAAATCTATCCATCCTGATAGTGCTGGTTTTATGGCTGTAAATCCTGATTTGCTTGCAGATACTTTGCATATTAAAAATACTTTGCAAATGGATATGATTGGGAATGATTATATCGTTGCAAAAGATGGTTCTAAATATTTATTAGAAGTTAATCATATTCCTAATATAACACGATTTGAGGAAGTAAGGCAAGTCTATTTGGAAACTATTATGGAATGGATAAAATAAGGATTTTATGCTACGCAGAATAAATGCGTAGTATGATTTGAATATTTGCTCAAGAAATAAAACACGTTCTTTTAAATAAAACAAAATGATTTAATCAGGTCAAGTCTAAAGTTACTTCGATAACCATTTAAGATATACTTTGACAATTATCGATTAATTCATTTTATAAAAATATGGGGCAGTAGCTCAGCGGTAGAGCAGGTAGTTTTGAAATTATCCTTAAAAGGTCAATCTTAACTTACTTCTCGCATTGTTAACGCCCGTGTCGTGGGTTCGATTCCCACCTGCTCCACAATTAATGGTCATTAAAAACTTACTTCAGAACACGGCTAATTTTGGTTCGAATCCGAACGAGTTTTAAAATTATCATTAAAAAAAATGAGGGTCAAGATTAACTTACTTCTGGGGAAACCCACCAAACTGTCACTTTGAACTAGTTAATCCATTATCCTCGAATTTAAGGTCAAGTGTTTCTTACTTCAAAAATCTTTTAGGTAGAACTAGAAACACAATTATCTAAATTTTTAAAATTAAAAAAATGAAAACACAAGAATTATTAAAAATCAGTTTACGTCAGAGCGCAATCTTTATTCCAACAGAATTAATTGCAAATGATGTTAAAAAATTATCAGGAACAACATTGGCTTTCGTAGCTAATGTTTCAAAACTCGGATTCACTTTTTCTGAATCATTACTAGATGCTTTAAATAATGTAAATCCGAATTATAAAATTGAAGTTTTAGACGTTTTAAAAGACGTTTTAGGAACAAATAAAAACTGGACTCCATTGGTTAAAGAATGGAATGTTCCTACAGGTGAATCTGATTTAGATCATTTGGCGACTTTGTTTGCTAATCTTTTTAAATCTAGTAACGGAATAACTTTAAAATGCGGACATATTATTCCTAATGATACTTTTCCTTTAGAAAGATATAATGGTTGCCCTTTTTGTGGTACTCCATTTGAATTTGGAAAGATAGAAAACTATGGACAAGGAAGTAAATTAAAGGTTTTAGAATTATGGTCGGAAAAAGAGCTGAATGATTTCTTTGCTTCGTTATTGACATCAAAAATAGCCCTTGATGTTACTCAGGTAGAAAGTTTAAAAACTTTAATCGTGTATTTGCTATTGCCAGATGTTGCTGTTGCAATGAAAGAAACCTTGATGCTTGTTATCGATGTATTAATCGAGCAAGATCAAGCCGAAAAAGCAACACAATATTTTAAAACACCAACAGATATTTTGAGATATTTATGGTATAAGAAAACCAATTTATTGCAAATTATAGATCCAAAAACAATCATTCAGAGAGTTGAGAAAAACAATCAGAATTTGGTTCATGTGTTGGATAATAGTGCACAAGCTAAGCTAACTGCCAAGGAGAATCTGAAACTTAAATATTCAAGAAAGGAATGTTTGATGGTTGCCAACTGGTTGAATAATCTAGAAATGGGTGCTGACGCTGCTTGCGAAATCATGCATCCAAAAAGAGGAATGTGGGTTCGTTTTATACGAGCATTGCGTTTGCCAGAATATAGCAAAAGAAAAGGCTTTGAAAAATTAGCCGTTTTATTAGATACGTTCTATAACCAGACTTACGAAGTTTGGCAAGGAAATCTGAATCACTTTCGTTTGAAATTAGATGCAGATAAAACTTTTGCTTTGCTAAAACAACGACCAGGATTATTTGCTCGTTCGTTATTTTCGAATATGCTTTGGTTTGGAGCCGATGAAACGATAGCACATTTTAATGAAATTATAGATAAAGTGCCAGCACGTTTGGTTTTTACTTTGAATATGTATGCTCAAAATTATTTTGATAAAACGATTCAAAGAAGTGTGAAACCATTGGGTGGAACTACTAAAAGAATTGAGCCAAATCGTTTGTTGTCATTGTATACCGATGAACAATTGGATGCGATGAAAAATCAAATCGAGGACGTATGTATCTTGGCAATAAAGAAGAGATTTGCTACTATTGCAAATGTAAATAAAACAATTTATATAGATCCGCAATTGTTTAATATTCCTGTTTCGATAGGAGATAGAAGCGAGAACGTTCAGGATTTACCAGTTGCTTTAATGGGAACACGTTTCCCGATTGAAGGTAACGAAGTACGATTGTTTATGCAATGGGGTAATGATTTACCAGCACAACATCTGGATATGGATTTAAGTTGCCATATTGCTTATGAAGATAGTGCAGATATTTGTTCTTTTAGCCGATTAGAAACTACAGGTTGTAAGCATAGTGGAGATATACAAAGGATTCCGAATAAAATAGGTACGGCTGAATATATCAATATTAATATCGACGAATTAGCTAAAGCAAAAGCTAAATACGTAACTTTTACTTGTAATGCATATAGTAACGGAAGTATAACTCCGAATTTAATTGTAGGTTGGATGAATAGTAAACATCCGATGAAAATATCCGAGAAAACAGGAGTTGCTTATGATCCATCTTGTGTAGATCATCAGGTAAGAGTGACACAAAATGTTACGAAAGGTCTTGTTTTTGGAGTTTTGGATGTAGCCAAAAGAGAAATCATTTGGTTAGAGATGACTTTTGTAGGTCAGGTTGTACAAAGATTAGATTATAAAGGTGTAAAAGCATTATTGTCTAAGCTGAACAGTAAATTGAACATAGGAAGTTTGTTAGTTCTTAAAGCTGAAGCGCAAGGTTTGGAAATTGTAGAAACAACAACTGCCGATGAGGTTTACGATGCAAATTGGGCAATTAATTCGGCCGCAGTTACCCAATTATTAATAGATTAAAAAAAGTAAGACTACGAATGTAATGTTCGTGGTTTTTACTTTTGTTTTTATAAGTGAGAGGATTTTAATTATATATTTACAGACTTAAGATTTTACTTCATAATTAGTTTTAAAAGTAAGAAACTAACTTAGCGCATGAATACTACAAAAACACCTTTTTTAGATACTATTTATCATCTCAGAACAATTGAACAGGTTATTTTGTATGATAAAGTAATTACCGTTTCTAGAGAAGAAGAAACAGATGCTATTTCATTTCTGGAAACCGAATATGAGAGGGAAATTTTAGATTATCCTGGTATGGCTCCCGAGTTTAATTCTGAAGCAGCTTTGTGGGCATCTAAAACAGTATATCTAGCCGCACAACTATTATTATATAGAGAGCATAATATTAAAGATTTAGTGGTGCTTTTGCCTGATTATAAAGGCGAAATAAATGCATCAGCAATACTTTCTGCGGATATTTGCCTGCGTTTTTTACCTCAAATTATCATGGAAATGAAAAGGATAGACCCAGACAACTTGGTTATTCCTATTCTTGAAAAACATTTATTTCAGTTTCATTATTCAGCTGTAGGATTTGAGATTGATATAGAAAAAATAGATTTTGAGATTCTTGCTGCAAATGATTGTTTGCAGCAACTTTATATAGACCGAATTGTACAGAGAAAAGCAATAAAATTTACCGAATCTGATTTTATAAAAAAACAATTAGAAATAGGATTTGGAGATTATAGAAAAATCTTTTGGGCACAATTATAAAAGTATTAAACGAATAAAATAGAAGTAAGTAAATGAAAACTACCGATAAATTAAATATTGTTTTAAAGCATATTAAAGACACTTTTGTTGGAAAGAATGAAATTATAGATTTGTTAGGAATTGGATTATTGGCGAGAGAAAACGCTTTTTTGTTAGGGCCTCCGGGAACGGCAAAAAGTGCAATTATCAGAGCATTATCTAACGGAATTGAAGGCGGGAAAAACTTCGAATATCTTTTGACTCGTTTTACTGAACCTAATGAAATTTTTGGACCTTTTGATATTCGTAAACTTAAAGAAGGGGAATTAATAACAAATACAGAGGGAATGATGCCAGAGGCTTCGATGGTATTTCTTGATGAGATTTTTAATGCAAACTCAGCAATTCTGAATAGTTTATTAATGGCTTTGAATGAAAAGATATTTCGTCGTGGAAAAGAAACTAAAAAGCTTCCGGCACTTATGTTTGTGGGCGCAAGTAATGTTTTGCCAGAAGATGAATCATTAAATGCGCTATTAGACCGTTTTTTAATTCGTATAAAATGCGATTACGTTGCTCCAGATTTATTACACGAAGTATTGTTGGCAGGATGGAAATTAGAAAGTGATGCCGCTAAAGAAGTACCAACAATTTCAGCCGATGAAATTAGAAAATTGCAACAACTTTGCCGCAAGGTAGATCTAACCCCAATTCGCAATGAATACGTAGATATTATTCACAGTTTAAGAAATACGGGTATAAAAGTATCAGACAGACGTGCAGTAAAACTTCAGAATCTTATTGCCGCAAGTGCTTTAATGTGTGGTAGAAGTGAGGCTGTTTTGTCTGATTTATGGGTTTTAAAATACATTTGGGATAACGAAGAACAGATTGAAATTCTGGAAGGAATAATTAATCAGATTATCGAAAAAGATAATTCAGATTCGTCTCATCCACAAGCTTTGTATAACAAAACTCCAGATGCCGAAAGCGTGATGAAAGAAGTTAATTACTTAACCGAAAAATGGCAAGATGAGAATCTTTCTTTTGAAGAGCAAAATGTAATTAAAGATAAACTACGATATATTCAAACGCGTTGCGATTGGATTAAAGATGCAGAAAAGAAAAAATATATTCAGGATCATATAGAATCGTTGTGGCAAAAAATACTTCAAACTATTTAATATGTATTTTTTAGAAATTAAAAAAGAACACAAAGATTTTTTTGGATCAATCAGGCATTGGGATAATCTAAAAGTGGCTTTTGAAACTGATACGATCTGGATTAAAGATTTTTCTTTGGAGCAAATAGATGCAGCCGAAATTCAGCAAATTCCATATAAAACGATATATGAATTAAAGGACAATTTGTTGTTTGAAAAAGGAAAGCTTTTGCCTTCAAGAAAATTGCCTTCAGGATTATTGTGGACTCCTATTTTGTGTGCATTACCAGTTTCTTTGCCTAAGTTCAATCATAATTTTTTTGGCGTAGACCAAAAGCTCAAAATACTTTTAAAACATTCTGAAGATATAAAAGAGGCTATTGCTTTACTTGTAGATTACGAGGAGTTGAAGCTGTATATTGAGTCGGCACCAAAATATAGATTAGAACCTTTGCAATGGGTAGTTATAGATAAAAGCGCCTTAATTATAGGGAGTCCTTTATTGCCTATAAAAGGCACTACGTATTGGATTGATAATAATTTTTTAATTCCAACTGGATATAATTTTGAATGGTTTGCTTTGGTCAAAATACTTCAGGGAAAATTAAATCCATCAGAAGAAAATATAATACTCTGGAATACCGATAATAGTTATTCAATTATTTCAAAAACACATATAAAACAACTTTCAATAAGTTCATTTCGCTTAACTTTTTCATAAAATAAAAATGGAATTTCAAAAATATTTTCAATCATACGAGGACTATTTCTGGGAATGGGATAATCAAATATTTTCTGAGGAAAGTGTCTTTGAGACCATAACAATCCCAAATGGGCAAACTATTGGTTACGAGAAATTTGTTTTTGAAATTTTAGAATATCTTTCAGATGATTGTATTCCACCATTTGGAACTTTACTGTTGGCTATTGTAGCTACAAATCCAGAAAATGAGCAAGCAATCGAAATGATTCATAGTTTGGTAAGAAGCAAGAATATAGTAACTGCTTTTCCGCAATCTCAGTCCTTTAGAGTTGGAGCCAGTATAGATTTTTTGAAATTACTGTCTAGTTTGCCAAATGAATATAAAGTTGGCGAAAAAAGAATGAAGTTATTTCAGACTATTTTTCATGAATGTCATAATAGAGTTTCATCAGAAAAAGCAAAAAATCTTCTTGATGAATATAAAGATTACAGACATCATTTATTAAAAACAGCTGAAAAAAGCCCATTCAATGAGGCTAATTTTAGAAAAGATTTCAGAACATTGGCTTTGCTAAAAGTTAAGTTTCCTACAGTTCAATCTATATTAAATGCTATGGAAAGCATTCCTCATGACGATTTAAACGATACGTTGGATGAGGAAATTTTAGAAGAAAAAAATCTATCTGATAACGTAACTGATTTTGTGGACCAACTTATTGAGGAAGACAAAACATTTCATGTAGGAAGTCTTATCAAACGACTTTGGTCAGGATTAAATATTCCGCTTCATCATAATCATCCGAGTGAGCAACCACTTGGAGGAATTTCTGATTTAACCAATAAAGGAGATTTTGATAAACTCGTAATTTCTGAATTTGCTTATGATGATGACGTTTTTATGTCTAGAATTGCTAATAACGAAGCCTTGTATATTCAGCGTGAAGTGCCGCCAGAAGCAGATAAATTCAGGCGTATTTTATTAATAGATAATACCTTAAAAAACTGGGGAAATCCTAAAGTTTTAGCTTTTGCTTCGGCCATCGCAATTGCCAGACATCCTAAAACCGATATCGAATGTCAGGTTTATGTTGTTGGCGAAGATTACAAAGAAGTTTCAGTTGAAAATGTTAGCGAAGTTATCAATTCCCTAACCGAACTTAGTAGTAAATTAAGCTGTTCAGCAGGATTAGATTCTTTTTTTGCAGAAAATAAAATTAATAGTAAGAACCAGGAAGTATTCCTTTTTTCATCAGAAGAAAGCTTAAAGCTTGCTCCGATGCAAAATGCTATGAGTACGTATTTTTATGATATAAAATATGTTTTTGCAATAGGTATGCAGGATATTAATGTTTTTAGAAATCAGAATAAAGGCAAGAAACTGTTGCAGCATATTATTATGCCGCTGGAGGAGTTATGGGTTAGAAACAATAAAGAAATAAAAATTGTTGATGTTGTAGAAAGTCTGGATATATATAGTTTGCCACTATTGTATCCTGTGGAAAGATTTTACTATAATATTTTTCAAGACGGAAATGTTTTTTATCAATGTTTGGGACGTACTTTATTTATGTTTCAGAATAATTATGAGTTTAATAAGGCATTAAAAAAAATAATATCAAATGCAGCTTTGTCGGGCAAAGGTGAATTTGCATTAAAAACGAATCCTGATAGAGAAAGAATTTTATTAAATTATTATTTCTTTGAAGGTATGCACAATATTAGTTTTTTAAATCTTGAGATTAATGAGTTAAGAAGTCAGAAACTAAGAAAAGAGAATCTTCCAGAAAAGAATCTATTGGCGTTTGAAGCTCGTGGAATGTTTTATTTAACGGATAATATTAATTATTGGCTTCTTAATGATGATTTTACAATCGTGGCTATTAAAGGAGAAAATATGAAACTTGCATATGATGATTATTTTGAAAAGAGAGCCAATTTTATTAGAGATTATAAGGCAAGTAGAAATAAATATAAGACGATTAAAAGACTAAATACTTTTGCAATAGATAAAAATGTATTACTGATAAATGGATATTATTTAAGAAGTCTAAAATTTGAAAAAGAAACAATAATTTATGGACCAGATGATATGATATTTTTAAATGAAAAAGTAAATCTTATTTTAAAAAACAGAGGAAAGTCTGCAATCGAAATCATAAAAATCATAAAAAACAATACTGATAACGATTTGAAAGAGGCAAAAGAAATTGTTGATATGGAATTAAGTGTTGTTTTGAGTAATGTGACAAAAGAAATTGCGGAAAAATTAAAGAAAAAAATTGAAGCGGCTGGTGCAATCTGTTATATAGAAACTGTATTTTTTGAAGCTGAAGATGGAAGCAGAGTTTCAAATAAAGACGGAATTTTAATTTTTGAAAGCAGTGATACACACATTGAAAAGTTTTATATTCCTTTTGTTATAAATACGCAATCTGCTATGGTGTCGATAGATGAATCTGCAGGGAATCAATTCTTTATTTCAGAAGAATATAAACAGATAAATACGACATTAGAAAGATTTGAAGAAAAATACTTGAAACCATTTATTCAGAATATAATAGATCATGGAGCTTAAGTTAAAAATAAACACAAAAAATACATTTCCAAAAGGAGGCATTTTCATTAAAAGTGCCTCAGCGGAAGTATGGCTTCATGAAATACAAAACATCGGGTTATCGCTTGATTCTATTGCCGTTTTTCCTGTTCCAGATATACGGGCAAATGAATTATATGGTTGTTTATTGGTTTTGAATCAAAGAACGGATAAAGTTGATATTCGAGGAAATAATTTTTTGCAGTTAATAGCAAACAAGTTATTTATTCCAGAAAACACTTTAATTACACCTGAATTAACGGAAGATGAATGGTCTAATTTGTTTTCAGAATCATATCATTTTTTGCATCCTGAAATTGGTTTGGTCGAATTGAAAGAAGAAGTAAATTGGACAGATTTACTTCAGTTGCCAATGCAAAAAGAAATCGAAATAACAGAAGCGTTAAAAACGGTTTCGATTCCGCAATTCATAACCTCGATGCGAATTGAGATAGATCAGGAAAAGATTTTAGAGACCATTGAAAATCCACCTTCAGAAGAAGAAATAATTGGGAAAATGCCTTTTGATATGCAAAAAGTAATGAAAGGAAACCAAAAAGAAATGGATAAGTTTATGGCTTTTCTGGATAAGAATCCAAAAATGGCTTTACAATATGCAATTCCGCTTGATACATTAGGAACCTCAAGAGGAGATAATTACGGGAAGTTTTCTTTTGGCTCAGAAAATGTATTTAGATCTTTTTTTAGTAAAATTGGTGACTTGTTTGGTGGACAAAGTGGAGGTTTAACTTTAATTTTTAGATTGATTTTTGTTTTGTTCTTTGTGTCTAGTATTCGTAGTTGTAGCTCTGGAAAATCAAATTTTATAGCTCATGATTTTTTTGTATTTGTAGTTATTTTAATTTTAGCAGTTTTAATTATATCATTTTTATCAGGAGGAGAATCGAGTGGAAGTGGCTCAGCTTCTGGAGGATCTTTTCTGGTTGATTCTCAAAGATTCAGCACTTTGCAAAGTAAATATGAAAAACTGGCTGAGGAATTTATTGAGAAACGAGAGTATCAGAAAGCAGCTCACATTTATTTGAAATTATTAAAGAATTATCCAAAAGCAGCTGAAATTCTCGAAAAAGGGGAGTTGTATAGTGAAGCTGCGGCAATCTATTTAAAGTATTGCAAGAATAAACAAAAAGCAGCGGCATGTTATGAAAAAGGTCATGCGTACAAAGAAGCAATTGAAATCTATAAAGAGCTTAATAATGATGAAAAAGTCGGTGATTTGTATCTGATCTTAAAAGACAAAAAAGAAGCCGATAAATATTTTAATAGAGTAATAGAAAATTACAAAATGAATTTCCAATATGTAAAAGCTTCGCTGGTTTATAAAAATAAGATTGGTGATGTAACAGAAGCTCAGGAAATCCTTTTACAGGGCTGGAAGACGAATAAAGATGCTGGAAAATGTTTAAATAATTATTTTACAAACATTGATTCGGCTGAAGACTTATCAATTGCAATAAATGATGTTTATAAAAACACAGTTATTCCAGAAAATGCACCAGTATTTCTTCATTTATTAAAACATGAATTTACAAAACACGAGGAAAATCAAGGAATGATAAAAAACATAGCCTATGAGATTGTTGCAGATAGGATTGATAAAAATCCTGACGTTGCTTCAGAATTAGTACATTTTAATAAAAATAATAAATTGATGCTAAAAGATGTAATGAAGTATAAACTTAAAGCAAAGAAAAAGACTAGATAGATTTATATCTATTGTATCTAAAACAAAAAACCACGAATGTAATGTTCGTGGTTTTTCAGTTTAATTATAAAACTTTTTTTCGTAGCCATTCCCGAATTGGTAAATCATAAAACTTCATAGTAAGATAGGCAACGGTAATAGAAGTGATAACAGCAAGAACGGCATAATGCCATGATTGTGCTAATGATAGCCCATTATTTGTTACCCAAGCCATATATACATAAACAATAGGGAAGTGGGTTATATAGATTGGATAGGATATATCTCCTAGAAATTTACAAACGCTAGCTGCTTTCTTTCCGTGTACTTTTCCTCCAGCTCCCAACCAAACTATAAATGGGAACAATATAATTAAGCAAAAACATTCGAACAGACGATTCCAGATATTATTATCTCCTCCTAAATGCGGTACAGATAAAAATGCAACTAATAATATACTTGCACTTAGGAAAGCATTTTTAGTATAACGTAGTTTCCCGATTCTTACTAATAGCAATCCTGCCAAAAATGGAAATGCCAAACGGGTAAAACCTATTCTTAATTGAGTAGGATCATCAATTGTCCAACCTCCTATGATATTACCACCAGGATTGGTTAAAGCGTACTGAATTGTTATTGCTGCGGCTATTATTGTTAGAATAGATAAAACGATTTTAGATGTTTTTCTTAAAACTAGCGCATAAGCGATATTAGCAATATACTCGAAGAATAAAGACCATGCAGGACCGTTTAATGGATGCATTTCATTCCATCCTCTTATATCCAATCCTTTGCCTACGGGTACTAAGGTAAAACCAATTACCATAACCAATAGCATTTTCCATAAAGGGACATCATGTATACCTGCCCAACCCAATCCAGGCGAATCCTGAAAATAAAATAATAATCCCCCAACTAGCATTCCGGCTATAATCATAGGTTGCAGACGAACCACACGGCGTTTAAAAAAATCTTTTAATGTCATTGTACCCCAACGATCGTCATAAGCATATCCAAGTACAAAACCAGAAAGTAAAAAGAAAAAATCAACGACTAAATAACCATGATTGATAATTTGTTTAGTTTGGTCTCCATGTGAATGGATTTCAAAAATGTGAAAAAACACAACCAAAATAGCTGCAACACCTCTTAAACCGTCAAGTATTTCATAATGTGGCTTAGAATTTTTTAAATCTGTCACTTCTCCCATGTAGTAGTATATGTATTAGAGTCAATTATATTAGTTCGTAAAAATATAATAAAAAACCACGAATGTTGAGTTCGTGGCTTCTATTTTTTTGGAGTTGAAAAATTATCCTTTTTTAAAAGTTCCGTTATCCACATCTTTTAAGAACTTGATTATACCAGGGAAATAATGTTTAGGATCATCATATTGAGAAAGATGACTCCCGTTGGGACAGAATAAAAATCGTCCGTTTTGTACTTCGTTGGCAATCCATTTCATGTGTTCCGGATCCATGGTATCGTATTTAGAACCAATTGATAAAGTAGGAACTGTAATCGTTTTTAATCTTGATTTTATATCCCAGTTTTTTAAAGTAGCGTTTCCTGTTATTCCAAATTCGCTTGGACCTTGCATATAAACATATACACTTGGGTTAATGTGTTTGAAACATCTGTTTATAGATTCTGGCCATTCTTCAAGGGGCATTCTTAAAATATGTTGTGTGTAATAATGTTTAAAAAGGAGTTCGCTGTATTTAGGATTTTCAAAATCATTCTTGGCTTCAATATCCTGCAATTCTTTTAAAATTTTTGGATCCATTTGCGGAGCCAGAACAGCTTTGGCATATTTATTATAATCTGGAGCACTTGCCATCATGTTAGAGATGATAAGACCTTTTAAGTTTTTCTGATATTTCAGAGCATATTCCATAGCAAGGATTCCGCCCCAGGATTGACCCAAGATATAAAAGTTAGAATTGTCCAGTCCCAATGCAATACGTACTTGTTCTACCTCCTCAACAAAGCGCTCATTAGTCCATAAACTATTATCCTTTGGCTGATCGCTATAGTAAGAACCCAATTGGTCATAATAGATGTATTCGATACTTTCGTTAGGGAAATAACCATCAAAACATTCGTATAACTCATGCGTAAGCCCAGGGCCACCATGCAGTAATAAAACTTTTATTGTAGGATTGTTTCCAATAGTTTTTGTCCATACTTTAAATTTGCCTTTAGGCGTAGTAATCGGAATCATCTTTATCCCACCAGTAAGTTGATCATCACGTTTAGAAAAATCCAAATAATTTGCTTTAACGGGATCTACTTTAGTTTCTTCTTTACAATTAGAAAATAATATAATGCTTAAAAAACAAATAATAAATTTTACTCTCATGATTTTATCTTTAGGATTATTCGGAATCTTAAAAATAGATAAATTTATTGAAATTGCGAGCATTGTCTAAAAAATAAAACGTGGATGATACAGATTCGCTAACGCTAAAACGCTGATAAATACGGATTTTTTTCTTTCTACAAGTTTTAAAAATCAGTATTTATCAGCGTCTTTACTTTAGTAAATCAGCGCTATCCGCGTTACTTCTTTAGGTCATATATTTTATTCGCCGTAGATTTTCTTATAAAGTGGTGCGTAAATTTCTTTGATTATTTTACGTTTCAGTTTTAAAGTTGGAGTTAATTGTCCGCCATCTATAGACCAAACATCTGGAGTAAGCTCAAAACGTTTGATTTTTTCCCAGTGACCAAATTTTTCATTTACAGCTTCAACTTCTTCATCAATACGCTTAATTACTTGAACATTTGTAATGATATCGTTATTAGAATCTCCTAAAACTATTTTGTGAATTTTAGCCCATTCTTTTACAAATTCAAAGTTTGGTTGGATAAAAGCAGCTGGCATTTTTTCGCCTTCGCCAATAACCATTATTTGTTCGATAAAACGAGATTGTTTCATCATGTTCTCAATCATTTGAGGAGCAATATATTTACCTCCCGAAGTTTTGAACATTTCTTTTTTACGATCAGTAATTTTAAGGAAACCTTCGCTGTCAATTTCTCCAATATCTCCTGTGTGGAAATACCCGTCTTGCAAAGCTTCAGCAGTTTTTTCAGGATCTTTGTAGTATCCCATCATAACGTTTGGTCCTTTACAAAGGATTTCTCCGTCTTCGGCAATTTTCACTTCTACATTGCGAATTACTTTTCCAACAGTTCCTATTTTAAAACCTCTGTTTCTAGTATCGTTTACAGATATTACAGGAGAAGTTTCAGATAATCCGTAACCTTCCATAACTGGTATTCCTGCTGCTGCAAAAACGCGAGTTAATCTTGTTTGTAATGCGGCACTTCCAGAAACCATTAAATCGATGTTACCACCCAAACCTTCTTTCCATTTACTGAAAATCAATTTGCGAGCTATTTTTAATTGAAATTCATACCAAGCTCCATTTGCTCCGTAAGGCTCATATCTTAGACCTAAATCGATAGCCCAGAAAAATAATTTCTTTTTGATTCCGGTTAATTCAGCACCTTTAGCATAAATTTTATCATATACTTTTTCAAGAAGTCTTGGAACAGCAGTAATTACATTTGGTCTAACCTCTTTTAAGTTATCACTTAATTTATCAATTGATTCTCCAAAGTATACCGAAATACCATAATATTGATAGATATACAATATCATTCTTTCAAAAATATGACAAATAGGAAGGAAGCTCAATGCGACACTCTGACCCGGTTCAAACGGAATTCTTGGAGCACTATCTATAACATTCGAAACGATATTTTTGTGCGAAAGCATAACTCCTTTTGGGCGTCCAGTTGTTCCGGATGTATATATAATTGTAGCTAAATCATCGGTAGTAATACTGTCTTTTCTAGCTTCAACTTCATTTTGATTGCTTTCATCAGAACCTTCAGTCAATAAATTAGTCCAGTTTTTACATCCGACAATTTCATCAAAAGAGAAAACATCTTTTAAAGTTGGTACATTCTGTTTTATAGCCAATACTTTGTCCAAAACTTCTTTATCAGAAACAAAGCAATACATTGCACCACTATGATTTAAAACATACTCATATTCTTCCTCTGATATAGTAGGATAAACAGGAATAGTTTGTGCACCAGTTTGTAAAATACCAATATCCATGATATGCCATTCCGTTCTGTTAGTAGACGTAATTAAGGCAATTTTATCATTTTTTTGAACTCCCATACGCAATAGCGCTCGAGAAACGGCATTGGCCTTTGCAATATATTCTTCAGTTGAAGTTTTCTCCCAAACACCATTTCGTTTGGTTACTAAAGCATCTTTTATATTGTATTTTTCTTTCTGATAATATGGAAAATCAAAAAGTCTCGTAATTGTAACCATGGCGTTTAGATTGAATTTTACCGCAAATTAATAAAATTTATCGTTAATTTTTATTTTTAATAAATTAAATATGAAAACTTTAATTCTATTTAATGTAAATTACGAAATCGATTTCTTTATGCGTTATATTTTATTGTATCTATATTACTAATTTGTAATACTATAATGTTATTTTTTGTTTGGGTAACTAAATTTTGCAGTATAATTTAAAATACCGTCTTTCTGTTAGTTATGATTAATGTTTTTCTAAATCGCTTTTTTTGAATAATGTAATTAAGGGAAGAAAAAAAGATTACAGATTTTAGATTGCTTTACCTGTTAGCACTTTCAGGCTTTGGTAATGATTTTTGATTTTAGATGTATGAAACCTCCAAAAAATGACAATCTTAATTATTTAACAACATCAAATCATAAATCTACAATCGTCAATCTACAATCTCTTAATCTTAATGTTTTCAATTTTTTAATGATTCAGAAGTTTTTATTTCTTTACTTCTTCAACATATTCTTTTACTCTTTCTCCCGATATGTACATTTTCTTTTTCATGAAGTGAATAGAGAATTGAGCATAAATCCATTCACTATCTTTATCATTGGTTTTATACCAAAGAGAATAAGAAGCACTATCAAATCCTTCTTTGAATATTGGAACTCCAATCTCGGAACATTCAAATCCCCAGGTTATATTTTTCTTTGTAAGATCTTCATATTGAAAAACTCCCGAGCCATTTGCATTTAATTGAACAATTGGTTCCTTTTTTCCTTCATATAAATAGATTCCTGTTACAGGATAGGAAATGGTTGTAGTAATGAAACGATCTTGTTTTTTTGCAGTGATTTTCTCTGTTTTAATTTGAGAATAAATGTTTGTTAAACAAAGAAAAAGGGTAATGAATAGTAGGTTTTTGATTTTCATCGAGATGTATTTAGGGATCAATATAATTTGTTTTCGGAGTATAATAAATCAGGATATTTTTTATACGGGAGGGCAAAACTAATAAAATCAGCTCAAAAAAAAAGATAAAATCAGCGTACTAATTTTATCTTTTTTATGTCAAAAATGGGAGGTCTTGAGAATTAACTTGTTGTGTTTTTTATGCCGATTTTTATGCATGAGACTTGTCTTACGTAATAAAAAAAAACTCATTCAGTTACGAATGAGTTTTTTAGTATGTTTAAAAAATTAGATTTTCTCAATCCATTTTCTTGCATTTACAAAAGCTTCATGCCAAGGAGAAACTTCGTCATTTCTGTCTTTTGGATAGTGCGCCCAGTTCCATTGGAAAGTCGAACGCTCAATGTGTGGCATCATAACCAAATGTCTTCCTGTTTTATCACACATCATAGCAGTGTTATAATCAGATCCATTTGGGTTTGCAGGATATCCTTCGTAAGCATATTTAGATACGATATTGTAATTTTCTTCGGCCAATGGTAAATTGAATTTTCCTTCTCCATGAGAAACCCAAACTCCAAGAGTACTTCCTGCAAGAGATGATAACATCACCGAGTTGTTTTCTTGTACTTTTACAGAAGTAAAGATACTTTCGTGTTTGTTACTTTCGTTATGTAATAATTTACCGTGAACTTCATGTTCTGGATTAATAACCTCTAATTCCATGAATAACTGACATCCATTACAAATTCCAACAGATAGAGTGTCTTCTCTTTTAAAGAATTTATCCAAAGCTGTTTTTGCTTTTTCGTTGTATAAGAATGCTCCAGCCCAACCTTTGGCAGAACCTAACACATCCGAGTTAGAGAATCCTCCAACAGCACCAATAAATTGAATATCTTCAAGCGTTTCACGACCAGAAATTAAATCTGTCATGTGAACATCTTTTACATCAAAACCAGCTAAGTACATAGCATTTGCCATTTCACGCTCAGAATTACTTCCTTTTTCACGAATAATAGCTGCTTTAGGTCTCTCGACTCCGCTCGAGATGACAGGAGCTTTACCAGTGAAATGAGCAGGGAAAGTATAGTTTAAAACTTGATTTTTGTAATTCTCGAAACGTGCCTGAGCTCTTCCGTTTTTAGATTGTTTTTGATCTAATAAATATGAAGTTTCAAACCAGATATCTCTGTAAGTTGGAATATCTAATTTATAATTTGCAAATTCTAAAGTTGCAGTTTCTTGAACCGAACCAATCTTGAAGAATTCGATATTGTTTGCATTTAATTTAGCTTCAACAGCTGCATCAGTTTTAGCTTGAAAAACAATTCCGATATTTTCTGCGAAAAGGATTTTCAATAAGTCTTTTTCTGCAAATGCAGAGAAATCAATTTTAGCTCCAAGGTTTACATCAGCAAAACATAATTCTAATAAAGTTGTGATTAAACCACCGCTTCCTATATCGTGTCCAGCAAGAATTTGGTCTTCGCCAATTAATTCCTGAATGGTATTAAATGCATTTTTGAAGAATGAAGCATCTCTAATTGTAGAAGTTTCATTTCCGATAGTGTTTCTGATTTGTGCAAAAGAAGAACCTCCTAATTTGTACGCATCTTGAGATAAATTGATATAATAAATAGAATCTCCGTTTTTCTGTAAAACTGGCTCAACTACTTTTTTAATGTCTGTACAATTTCCACCTGCCGAAATAATAACCGTTCCCGGCGCGATTACTTCATCATTTGGATATTTTTGTTTCATCGAAAGGGAGTCTTTTCCTGTTGGAATATTGATTCCTAATTCGATTGCAAAATCAGAACAACCTTTTACAGCGGCGTATAAACGAGCATCTTCGCCTTCGTTTTTACAAGCCCACATCCAGTTTGCAGATAATGAGATTCCTTTTAAACCATCTTTAATAGGAGCCCAAACAATGTTTGATAACGATTCTCCAATTGCATTTCTACTTCCTGCAACTGGATCAATTAAAGCAGCGATAGGAGCATGCCCGATAGATGTTGCAATTCCTTCTTTACCTAAATAATCTAATGCCATTACGCCAACATTATTTAATGGCAATTGTAATGGACCTGCATTTTGTTGTTTAGCTACTTTTCCGCCTACACAACGGTCTACTTTATTAGTCAACCAGTCTTTGGATGCAACAGCTTCCAGACGTAAAACATTTTGTAAATAGCTTTCGAAATCTGCAGCGTTGTAAACAACATCAGCATATTTTCTATCGATAGTTTTATCGGTCATTATAGTTTTAGGAGAACTTCCGAAGAAATCTTCTAAAGCGTAATCCATAGGTTTTAATCCAGTAGATTTTGATTGAAAAGTAAAACGGTGATCTCCCGTTACATCTCCAACCTGATACATTGGCGAACGCTCTCTGTCGGCGATTCTTTGCAAGATATCAATATCTTTTTGACCAATTACTAATCCCATTCTTTCTTGAGATTCGTTTCCGATAATTTCTTTAGCAGAAAGAGTTGGATCTCCAACAGGTAATTTATCTAAATCAATTAATCCACCAGTTTCTTCTACTAGTTCAGAAAGGCAGTTTAAGTGTCCTCCAGCTCCGTGATCATGGATAGATACAATTGGGTTGTTATCGCTTTCTACCAAACCACGTATTGCATTGGCAGCACGTTTTTGCATTTCTGGATTAGAACGTTGGATAGCATTTAATTCAATTCCTGAACCAAAAGCACCTGTATCTGCAGATGAAACTGCAGCTCCACCCATTCCGATTCTATAATTTTCTCCACCAAGAATAACAATTTTATCTCCTTCTTGGGGTTTCTTTTTTATGGCTTGATCTAATTTTCCGTAACCGATTCCTCCAGCTTGCATGATTACTTTATCGTAACCAATTTTGCGGTCGTTTTCTTCATGTTCAAAAGTTAAAACGGAACCAGTAATTAATGGCTGACCAAATTTATTCCCGAAATCTGATGCTCCGTTTGAAGCTTTTATCAAGATATCCATTGGAGTTTGGTATAACCATTTTCTTTCGTCCATAGCATTCTCCCACGGCCTGTCATCCTGAGCGGAGTCGAAGGATTTCAAACGAGAATATGAAGTCATGTAAACTGCTGTTCCTGCAAGTGGTAATGAACCTTGTCCTCCTGCAAGACGGTCACGAATTTCTCCTCCTGATCCTGTTGCAGCTCCATTAAAAGGTTCTACAGTTGTTGGGAAATTATGTGTTTCGGCTTTTAATGAAATAACCGAATCAAATTCTTTTATTTCGTAAAAGTCTGGTTTGTCTGCTGTTTTTGGAGCAAACTGTTGTACGCGTGGTCCTTTTACAAAAGCCACATTATCTTTGTAAGCCGAAACGATATCGTTAGGATTTTCCTGAGATGTTTTCTTGATTAATTTAAATAAAGACGTTTCTTTTTCTTCTCCGTCGATTACAAAAGTTCCGTTGAAAATTTTGTGACGACAGTGTTCTGAATTTGCTTGTGAGAAAGCAAAAATTTCTGAGTCGGTTAATTTACGTCCTAGTTTAACAGCTAGATTGTCTAGATAATCTACTTCTTCTTGGCTTAAAGCCAAACCTTCGGTTTTGTTGTAAGCTGCAATATCATCGATATCCAAAATTGCTTCTGGTTGTACGTTGATAGTGAAGATTTCTTGATTCAGTTCAGTATACTTTTGCGAAAGCATCGGGTCAAAATCTGAAAAATCAGCTATTGCCGGATAAAATTCTTCAATTCTGATGATGCCAGGAATACCCATATTCTGAGTAATCTCTACAGCATTTGTACTCCAAGGGGTAATCATAGTGGCACGAGGACCAACAAAAAAATCCGTCAGTACGGATTTTTCTATTTTATTGGAGTTGGCAAAAAGCCAGTTTAATTTTGAAATGTCTTGAGCCGAAATTTCGTTTTGCGTTTGTACTGCAAAAACAGTTTTGCTTTGGTTTTCAAAGAAATGAATCATTGTGTTGTGTAGTTTGTTGTATTTAGCTGCAAATTTAGTGTAAATAAATAGTAAGCGCAAATTTGAAAACGAACTCTTTAAAAAAAACTTGCAGTGATTTTTTTTCATCATAATATTGGGACGAACAACGGTAATGTCTAGAGGTACAGAGCTCTGCATTTTTTTGTATGGAAGGTTCTTTCGCAAAAACGTTTTTTTTAATCTTACAAAGGCGCAAAGTTTTTTTTCTCACGCAGATTTGACTGATTGAGCGGATTTAATTGATTGAGAATTATTAAATCTGTGTGAAAGATATGGCTATTTAATTTATTGTTAAAACAAAAAAAAAGCGACAACTTGCCGCTTTTAAATTATTGAGTATTAATCTTCATTTAGTTGATTATTATCTTTTTGATGAAGGTTTTTTCCTCTTTTGTTATTTTAACTACATATATTCCTTTTGCAAGATTGCTTACCAGTATTGAAGATTGCTTTGTATCTTCTTTTTCAAATACTTTTTGACCTGATATCGAAACTATTTCAATTGAGTAAGAAGCATCTGAATTATTGAAATTAATTGTAAAGTTACCATGAGATGGATTTGGATATAGCAGAATCATATTTGAATCCGATATCAAATCAGAGTTTGGTCGATTTAGATTGCGATTTCCTAAATTGTTGCAGGTATCTACACCAAATGAATCCCATTGTGCACTTAAGTTAAACGTAGTACTTGGGGAAGTTACAGTCGATTTTCTTCTTAAAGTTACATCGATAGCAAAGTTTGCGGCTCCTCCGTTAAAAGTTCCTATAATGTCGATAAGTACTCCATTTTTAAATAAACCTACTGGGTCATTTCCGTTAAAAGTAAGTTCAGCAGCATTTGTAGAAACGTTGGCAGAACCTGTAGCGTAACAACTTGACGCAATCAAGTTATTAACGATTGTAAATTTACTTCCGTTATTTAGAGTTCCGGTTAATGCAAGACCAGTACTCCATGCACCAGCTCCGTTTGTTTGTCTTTTTATAGTGTATCCAGACAAGTTAACCGCACTTCCTGTAGTATTCAAGATTTCTAATGCTTTATTATTTCCAGAACCCTCGATATATTCCGAGAATAATAAGTCGGTTGCAGTTCCTCCGCCAGTTCCTCCACTAGCATCGGTAGTAATGGTGATTGTATTGCTTAAAGCAGAAGTGTTTCCTGCAGCATCACTTGCGCTTACAGTGATATTGTAGCTAGTTGAAGCTGTTAAGCCTGTTATAGTACTAGTTAATCCTGTAGCTGTAGTTTTTAAAACGCCATTTGTATACACGTTATAACCTGTAACTCCTACATTATCTGTAGATGCTAACCAGCTTAGAGAAACAGAAGTTGCATTTTTTGCTGTACTTGCTAGACTTGCTGGCGCGGTTGGAGCTTGTGTATCGGCAGATGTGTTCCAGATTTTATTTACATATTCCGGATGATCGATATAAGGATTTCTATTATTCTGACGTGCGTAAATTGCATTATTTCTAGCAACTTCTCGGGCACTTACCGGATCTTGTGTATTCCAGGTCAAAAGAATATTCAAGAATGCAGCTGTAAATACTTTATTGCTTGAACCATCAAACATAGGATAAGAATAGCCAGCAACGGTATTCTCATAACGTGTTGCAAAGTAAAAATACATTCGGGCAATATCTCCTTTAAACTCGTTGATTGGTTCGAAAACTGTCCCTGAATATCCAGAAGTAGAATTAGCACCAAGTTTTCCTCCGTTTTTGGAGATGTAGGTTGGTGTATTTACAACTCCATGAGGATAATTAGATCTCATGCCATTTACTTTTCCATCGGTTGGAGTAATAAAATGGGCGTCGGCAACCATAGGCGATTTTTCACTAAATACAGATTGCGGAATTATATGTTCTCTATTGTAACAATCTCCTTCAACGGAATAATTACCACATCTTTGTGTTGCTCCCGGACTATAATTGTAAGGGTCTGCTCCGGTAGGATTCTCAGAATACATATCCAGGACAGTTCCATCATTTTCATAAAAATTGTCAATGTCAGATGTTTGATAAGTGGTATATAAACCCGCATATCCATTATCAGTATGACCTTTAATGATGTTGTATAATTGTGTTTTCAGGGTATAGCCTGTGCCAGTTGCGGTGCTGTAATATCCCGAAGGAATTTGTGCAAAACTTGCAATAGTAAAAAGAAACAGTAAGCAGGAAGAGTAGATTTTCTTCATAATTAATAATAGTTTAAGGTTAAAAATGGGGCTTATAAAACTGGTTCAAGAAATTGATCTTTAGTTGGTTAGTTTTATATCCAAACAAATCTACATATTTTTGGAATATGTTGCGTTAAGAGATGTTTAATTTATTGCAGCATTTTCTTACTCGTGATTGTTGTAATTATGAAAGGGGGTTAGGAGTGTAAGTTTTAAAAAAAAACGTAAGATTTAAAGTGTTTTTTAAAGTGCTATTTCTCTCGATATTGTCTTCCTTCGTCAGAAAGACAAGTTTGTGGTTGTATTGTCTATAAATTAGAGAATTTTTCTCGCTATCGACTTTATTTCTATTTTGGAAATGGCATACTTTGATATGCTCCCAAATCGGGTGGAGAAGTTCTTGTATTTCCTATAATATCCAATGGAATGATATACGCCTGATTTCCTTTTGCGAAAGCGCTAGAATTAGTATCGATATTAAACTTGTTCTGAGAAGCATTATAGAATTTAGGATCTTGATTTAGTATGATTCCGTTATAATGTTGCGTATCGGTAGTAAACTGATAATTTGGGTTAGTGCTGGAACTGCTATATTTTATTAAGCAATTATTAAATTGATATACAAACGTGGCATTGGTGCTTTTTTCCAGAGACAGTTCGTTTGTGTTTGATCCATAAACGATACAATTGTTAAATGTTGCTTGAGTTAAGTCTTTGGTTTCAGGAGTTGCACCAGCCAAAGAATTACTTATGGTAACAGTAGTTTGTTGAGAAGTTTGCCAATTGTTATAAAAAGTACAATGTGTAAATTCATAATTTCCACCGTATAAGCAGGCCAAACTTGATAATCCGGCACGATTTATTACAATGTTTTCTCCTTTTATTTTTGCATTTTGAGCAAGAATTCCATGATTTACCGAGTTGTAAATTTGGGTGTTTTTAATGTTAACAATCGTTTGGTCATGGTTTTCTATAAATAAACCAGTGGTTGCATTTTTAATTGTTAAATGGTTAATAGAATTATTTGTGCTTCCGTTGGCAAGCCAGATAGTTCCCCATTGTCCTGGAACATCTGAGTATAAGGGTTCTAAACGGTCTCCTTCGAAAATAACTTCTTTCTCTAAATTTTTTGTTGATGAAACAGCGCCATTAATATTGATACTCGCATTTTTACTCACCAAAAGTCCTGAATTTGTATGAAAATGAACTCTTGATCCAGCATCAAACGTTGCCGTTTTTCCTTCGGGAACTGCTGCGTAACCATATATTACATATGGTTTTTGATTTGTAAATTGTAATTCATTTTCTTCTAAGTAAAAACCTGCTACTTCTTTACCATCAATAGGTAATGTTTCGATTGTTCCGTCTGAGAATTTTTTTGGATATAAAAATGTAGCATCCTGAATAAGTGTTACTAATTCTACGTTTTGAAGATTTGCGCCACTATCAAATTGGATTTGGTCGGTGTATAAAAAATCGATTGGATTAGCATCGGCAATGGCGGCGGTAGTTTCTATGAAAATATACATGCTATCTTTGGCCAAAAGAGTTACATCACTAAAGATTTTACCTTCGGTTCCATGCATTCCATCAACAGTCATTCGGTATTTAGAACTTAATCCTTTTCCTAATTTGATTGTTGGAATTGTAATGTCTTTTTTACTTTGATTGTAGACTTTAAGTTGGTACGTACTAGAACCAATATTTGCGAAAACAGTGTCCAGATACACGGTGTCTTTTGAGAAAGCTAAATCTCCTGTACTGGCAACGGTTTCAAAATCACTTCGGCATGAACTTGTAGCTAAAAGTATTCCGATAGTAAATAGTAAAAAAAAAGTACGCATTTGAATAGAATTTATGTAAAAATAACAAAAAACTAGTACGTATCACGTGAGATTAAACAATTTTCAAATTCTCTAATTTTAAAAAAGAGCTATCAGTTCTTTACTTGAACCGATAGCTCTTTTTTTTGGGTAAGAGCAAAGTTTCTAAATCTACTACTGTTTAATTATTTTAACCAATTTCTTTTCGGTCTGTAATAGATATATGCCTTGAGCATAAGCCGATAAGTCAATCGTATTGCTTTGCATATTTAGGAGTTGTTTACCTTGTAAATTATACACTTTTACAACTGGAATATGACCGTTAGCGGTTTCAATATGAACCGATCCTGTGGTTGGGTTAGGATATACTTGGATGTTAACAGTGTTTTGAGTATAATCATTTAAACCTAAAGTACTTCCCTGAATTCTTGTAAAATCTTTCCAGGCTGTGGCTGATTTGTATGCTGGTACTGTTCCATTTGGTACATTTAGTATGCAATTCGATTTATCTACTGTCCAAAAAGTATAGGTAGCGCAAGTGGCAGGAATAAAACCTAAGACATTTATTTGCATCAAACCACTACAGTATCCGAAAGCAGTATCTCCGATGCTGGATATATTAGAAGGAATAGTTATGCTAGTAATGCCAGTACAATTTAAGAAAGCAGATGCACCAATGCTAGTTACAGCATCAGGAATAGTTACTTTGGTGATGGCTATGCAACCTGAGAAAGCAGATGCTCGAATACTGGTTACAGCATCAGGAATAGTTATGTTAGTAAGGGCTCTACAACCTGAGAAAGTAGATTCACTGACGCTGGTTACAGCAGCAGGAATAGTTACGCGAGTAATGGCTGTACAACCTGCGAAAGCAGAGGCACCAATATTTACTATCGAATTAGGAAAAACCACCTCATCAGTAGTAGCTATGATTTTTTTCAAAGAATTATCAGAAGCTTTTTTATCGGTTGCTTTAGTGGTGTATATTATTGAGGTTAATTCAGTACAATTTTCAAAAGCATAATTTCCGATATGGGTTATTCCATCTTCTAAAACAACTTGTTTGATGTTGGTATTCCCATTCCAAGGAGAAGATTCACTTGTGTAATCTGGCATAGCCCCTGAGCCTTTAATAGTAAGAATGTTGTCAATGATGGACCAAGTTAAGGGGCCTTCTGTTCCGCTTTGTGCAAAAATATCAAATTTAACATTCCAAAGATATTTCCATCCGGTTGCTGCTTTGTAAACAGCTTTACGATTGTTGGGGAAATGAAACGTGCAATTATTATTAGCTACGCCTCCAACAAATGTTTCAGGAGTACAAGTAGCTGGAGTAAATCCAGGGACATATACCTGCGCTATTTTACTACAATAATCAAAAACTTTCTCTCCCATACTCGTTACGGAAGCAGGAATCGTTATTATTGAGGATATATTAGAGCAATTTGCAAATGCATTACTTTCTATACTTGTTACGGAATTAGGAATGTTCATTGAGGTTAATGCTGTACATCCCTTAAAAGCACTATTTTCAATACTTTTTACAGAATTAGGAATATCTATTGAGGCTAATGCTGTACATTCTTCAAAAGCATTATTTCCAATTCTCGTTATCGAATTAGGAAGAGTTACCGATGTTAGATTGGTGCAATGCGAAAAAGTAAATTCTAAAATTTCGGTTACCAGACCAGGAATCGTTATTGAAGTTAATTTATAGCAAGAAAGAAAAGCATAATTTCCAATACTGGTTACTGCAGCAGGAATTATTATTGAGGCTAGGTTAGGGCAATGTGCAAAAGCAGCACTTCCAATACTCGTCACTGTAGACGGAATCGTTACTGATGTTAATGCATCGCATTGAAAAAAAACATTTGCTTCAATACGGGTTAATGCATTAGGAAGAGTTACAGAGGTCAATTTAGAACATGCCCAAAAAGCATATTGTCCAATGCTGGTTACTGAATTAGGGATGTTAATTGAAGTTAATCCAGTACAATTTTGAAATGCACCTGCTCCAATGCTGGTTACCGAATTAGGGATTTCTATTGAAGTTATGCTGGTGCAATAACCAAAAGTACCATGTCCAATGCTGGTTACCGAATTAGGAATGTTTATTGAAGGTAAATTTGTACAGTGAGAAAAAGCATTGTTTCCAATTTGGGTTACCGTATTAGGAATACTTATTGAGGTTAGCTTAGCTAAGTTATAAAAAGCTTCATTGCCAATAGAGCTAACCCCAGGTTTTATAATAACGGAAGTAATTATAGGCTTATACAGTGTAGTGTTATAATTATTAGACCAAGGTGGAGCAACTGTATCATTATTATAAGTATAATCAGGCATAGCACCTATACCGCTAATGGTGAGAACTCCGTTGATGATTTCCCAATCCAAGTTTCCTGTCCTCCCATATTGTGCAAAACTGTTTAATGACAGTAGGCAAGCTATAATAAAAAAGTAAAGTTTTTTCATAGTTTAATCTGATTGTTTTGGTTGTTAGTGTTTTTTAAAATCAGATAAATATAGAGGATTAAATGGTATTAAGAAATTTAAAAATGTAATTTTTAAGGAATGTTGCGAATGTCCATTTATAACAATTAGTATAAAGTTTACATCCTAGTATTCTAACGAGTAATTCGGGTCTAAACTAATTATTTCTGACATCTTTTTTATATTTTTACGCATAAAACAAAGTACATGACATTCGATAAAGATAAAACCCTTCAATTTTGCAATCAGTTTTCTAAAAATACTTTGATGGAAACGCTAAAAATTGAATATATAGATGCCGGAGAAGATTTTTTAGTAGCCAGAATGCCAGTAAATCCAGCGGTTCACCAACCAATGGGATTATTACACGGAGGTGCATCTGTAGCACTTGCAGAAAGTGTAGGTAGTGCAGCATCATTCTTTTTTATAAATCCTGAATTACAAGAAGTACGCGGAATAGAAATTTCGGCAAATCATTTAAAGAGTATTCGTGAGGGTTTTGTTTACGGGACAGCACGAATTATTCATAAAGGTAGAAGTTTGCATCTTTGGGAAATTAGGATTACTGATGAAGAAGGGAATTTGGTTTCATTGTGTAAATTGACCAACATGGTTTTGGACAGACAAAAAAAGTAATCCAGAAAGCATGAATCAATTTTTTTCTAAAATTAAAAGCCATAAAGAGCAAGATTTGCCTTTTGTGCTTTATAATAAACCAAACTCGGACGCAATTATCGCTTTGTTACAACATAATAATACGTTGCATAAGGTTGTTGATTATAAAGAAAAGGGATTTGTATTTGCTTCTTTTGATAAAAAACAAATTGTGCTTATTCCTGAAAATGAATCTGAAATTTGTACTAGTACATTAGAACGGAAATCGGTAAGTTTATTAGATACTGGGGATTTACATATCGATGTAGAAGCCAAAAAACAATTCGAAACATTAGTTGCAAGTGGAGTTAAGGCGATTGAAAATGATGAGTTCAAAAAAGTTGTTTTATCGCGTAGTGAAATTGTTTCTTTAAACGATTTTGATTTTATCGAAACTTTTCAAAATCTGGCAAGTTTGTATCCGTCAACATTTGTGTATTGCTTTTTTCATCCCGAAGTAGGTTTTTGGATGGGAGCAACGCCGGAACAATTGCTTAAAGCAAATGGGAATATTTTTGAAACAACTGCTTTGGCAGGAACTCAAAAAGCCGCATCGGCATCAGATGTTATTTGGCAGCAAAAAGAAAAAGACGAGCAACAATATGTTACCGACTTTATTGTAAAAAGATTACAGGACGTAGCTTCTTCTGTTGAGGTTACGGAACCATATAGTACCAATGCTGGAAGTATCTGGCATATAAAAACGGATATTTCGGGTGCTTTAAATACCGATTCTAGTTTAGATGAGGTAATCGATTTATTGCATCCAACACCAGCAGTTTGTGGTTATCCTAAAAAGAAATCGAGAGCATTTATCTTGGAAAACGAAAATTACGATAGAACTTTTTATACTGGTTTCCTTGGCGAATTAAATAGTAGTTTCGCTTCTGACTCTATAAGCTCTGATTTATTTGTAAATTTACGAAGCATGCAAATACGTAATGCTGAAGCAGTTTTATACATGGGATGCGGAATCACAAAAGAAAGTATTCCCGAAAACGAGTGGGAGGAAAGTGTGAATAAATCAATGACGATGAAAAGAGTCTTGGAGAAAAGAGAATAGAATAAAGAGAATAGAATAAAGAGAATAGAATAAAGAGAATAGAATAAAGAGAATAGAATAAAGAGAATAGAATAAAGAGAATAGAGAAGTTTACAGTTTTAATGTTCACGGAATATTGCAACTGGTACTTAAATATAAAAAAATATGAAATTAGATATATTAGCTTTTGGTGCACATCCGGATGATGTGGAATTAGGTTGCGCAGGAACGATTTTAAAAGAAGTTTCTCTAGGGAAAAAAGTAGGGATTGTCGATTTGACCCGAGGAGAATTAGGAACGCGCGGTTCTGCTGAACTTAGAGATCAGGAGGCAGCAGCTGCGGCAAACATATTAGGCGTTTCTGTACGCGAGAATTTAGCAATGCGTGATGGTTTTTTTGTAAATGACGAAGCGCATCAATTAGAGGTCATAAAAATGATCCGTAAGTACAAACCAGAGATTGTATTGTGTAATGCAATCGATGATCGTCATATTGATCATGGAAAAGGAAGTAAATTAGTTTCGGATGCGTGTTTCTTGTCTGGTTTGATGAAAATAGAAACTACACTTGATGGAGAACAACAAACAGCATGGCGTCCTAAGGTTGTTTATCATTATATTCAATGGAAAAATATAGAGCCGGACTTCGTTGTAGACATTACAGGATTCACAGAAAAGAAAATCGAATCTATTTTGGCATATGGTTCGCAATTTTATGATGCCAATTCCAAAGAACCTGCTACTCCGATTACAAGTAAAAACTTTCTTGAAAGTCTAAATTACCGTGCGCAAGACTTAGGAAGGTTAGTTGGGGTAGATTTTGCTGAAGGTTTCACTATTGAAAGATGTTTGGCTGTCAATAGTTTAGGAAATTTGATGTAAAAAAGATGAAAATTTTTCATTTTTTTCTTTGCAGAAGTAAAGTTTTGGTATATATTTGCACTCGCTAAGCACAAATGGTGGTTGTAGCTCAGCTGGTTAGAGCATCGGTTTGTGGTACCGAGGGTCGCCGGTTCGAACCCGGTCATCCACCCAGAAATTTAAAGCCTTGAAGAAATTCAAGGCTTTTTTTGTGCGTTTGTTTTAGATTCAGAGGGTTGAGGGATCATGGGATCAAGACATAAATCTGTGGAGTAGCAAAAATTGGTTTTGTAAAAAGATTTAACAGCAAAGGATTATGCAAAGGTTCGCAAAGTTTAATAAATAGCTTTGCGAACCTTTGCTTTTAAAATGGATCTCAAAGGGACAAAGATTTTCTGTAGAGATGCACCGCAGCTTCGACTCCGCCAGTCTGAGAATATTGAGTGTAAAAAAAAGCAGCTATTTTTCAATAACTGCTTTAAGTTGTTTGTTCTTCTGGAAAAAAAAACTTCCTATCTTATTTCTGCAAAGGTATCCCCTTGTTTGATATCGCCTGTTTTAAATCCTTTCATAAACCAATATTTACGTTGTTCGGATGTACCGTGTGTAAAAGAATCCGGAACTACATGTCCTTGCATTTTACTTTGTATGGCATCGTCTCCAACTGCATTTGCTGCGCTTAATGCTTCATCGATGTCATCGGGATCCAAATTTTTCTCATTATAATGTGCCCAAACTCCAGCATAAAAGTCTGCTTGCAGTTCTAGTGCTACCGATAATTTATTGGCTTGTGCTTCGCTTTTTCCTTCTTGTGCTTGACGCATTTTAGCCGAGGTCCCTAGTAATGTTTGTACGTGATGCCCAATTTCATGTGCAATAACGTAAGCAATTGCAAAATCCCCACCTTTGGCACCGAATTTTGTTTTTAGTTCTTCAAAGAAGCCTAAATCCATATATACTTTTTGGTCTCCGGGACAGTAAAAAGGTCCAGATGCCGATGAGGCTCCTCCGCAGGCAGTTTGCACAGCGCCTTTAAAAAGTACAAGTTTAGGGTTTTTATAGGTCATCCCGTTTTCGGTAAATATATTACCCCAGATATCTTCGTTATCAGCAAGAATTACTTTAACGAAGCTACCCATTTCTTCATCTTCTTTGCTTAAAGGAGCTGCAGCTTCGGTTTGGCTTGATTGTGAGCCTTGCATTTGCTCTAGAACAGGAGTAATGAATTGAGCGTTTTCGCCTCCAAAAATATTTACAAGCAAAATTATAATCCCAATAATTCCACCACCTACAATAGTTTTGCCACCAGAAGACATTCCTCTTCTATCTTCGACGTTATCGCTTTGTCTTCTGCCTTGCCATTTCATAATTATATGGTTTTAATATTTTTAGTCAAATTATAGATTCACGAATTTATATAATATATATTAAAAAAGTAGCTTTAGTCTTCTGTTTTTTAACTTTATGTAATCGATTTGATTATGATTTTTTCAATACTTCCTTTTATAATGGGTTTTGAGATATACCCAGTCATTCCAGCATTGATGCAATTTTGTTTTTCATCTTTTTCTGCACCGGCGGTTACGGCAATTATGGGAATTTTTTTTCCGGATTTTAAATTTCGTATTGCTTTTGTGGCTTCATAACCATTCATGATTGGCATTTGTATGTCCATGAATATAATATCGGGGGCTGTTGCTTTATATAATTCAACAGCTTGTTTTCCATTCTCGGCATCATAAATAATGGCATTTATAAACAAGTTTTTTATAGTTGTTTTAAGTAGTAGCCTATTAACATTATTGTCTTCTACAATAAGAAATTTTGTTTCTCTGGTAAGTTGTTCTTCGCTTAATATATAGGTGTTATTAATGGTGTCTAAATCATTTTCAAAAAAATCAGAAGTATGTATATCACACGTTTTTAAATCTAAATCGAAATAAAAAGTACTGCCTATGTTTACCTTGCTTTCTAGTTGTAAATGACTATCCATCAATCCTAGTAGATTGTTGGAAATGGTTAGGCCTAAACCAGTACCTCCAAATTTTCGGGTTGTTGAACTATCTTCTTGTGAAAAGGCCTGAAAAATTCGTTTTTTGTTTTCTTCGAGTATTCCAATACCAGTGTCTACAACAGAAAATCGAGTTGTATACGTTTGATTTGTTTTATTAAGTACAGATACATTAAGCTTTATGGTTCCTTTTTCGGTAAATTTTACAGCATTAGCCATTAAATTAATTAAAATTTGCTTTATCCTGACAACGTCTATCCAGAAACATTTGGGTACATCTTCGTTGATGTTAAGTTCTAATTGAAGATTCTTCTGGTTTGATTCGTAGAATATTAAATCGATTATTTGGTTTAGTATTTCTCGAATATCATATTGATCAATGTTTAGTTCTAATTTTCCAGCTTCTATTTTAGAGAAATCGAGAATATCATTTATAATATTTAGTAATGATTGTGCCGATTGATTGACGGTAATCATATATTTCTGCTGAATTTCTTCAAGATTGGTTTTCATTAATAAATTGGTAAAACCAATAATACCATTTAATGGAGTTCGTATTTCATGCGACATATTTGCAAGAAAATCAGATTTTGATTTATTGGCCGCTTCAGCCAATTGTTTTGCTTTTATAGCGTCTTCGGTTTCCTTTTTGCTTGTGATATCAAAGTATATTCCGCCTACAAAATCAATAGTATCTCCTCTTTTTATAACGTCTCCAAATTCTTCTACCCAAATATATTCACCCGATTTTCTTTTTATTCGGTACGCACAATGTATTGGTATTCCTTTTTTTAAATCGCTTATCTGGTTCTTAATGATACTATCTTTATCATCGGGATGCATTAATGAAATAAATGATAATTTATTCTCTAGAAACTCAGATTTTGGATGTCCGGTTAGATTTTCTATTTCGTCGTTTAGGAATACTTTGGTTCCTAGCTCATCAAACTTGGATAGATAAACAGTACCAGGGATGTTATTGGCAATTAATTTAAACTTTTCTTCACTTTCGTGAATTCGGGCTTCATTTCGGTTTCTTTCGAGTGTCGAAGAAATATTATTTGCAAGTGATTGTAAGATATAGATCTCGTCTTCTGTCCACTTTTTCTCATTTGTACAGTCATCAAATCCTATGAATCCTGTAAAATCATCATTGATATACAATGGGAGAATCAAAACAGATTTGATTTCATTGGCTATTAATAATTCTTTGAAAAAGGAATCTTTAAGTTTGCGAGTTAATGTATTTAATATTCTTTTATTACTAACCTGAGTAAATATCTCATGTAAATTATCGACGGTAAAACCTTGTAGTTTTGTTATTTGGTTTGTAATTCCTTCTCTTGCCCATTTATATTTTTGACTGACTAAGTTGGTGTCGGAATCTTTTTCATAATAAAACATATGATCGACCTTTGTTGCTTTTCCTATTATTTCAAAGGTTTCTTCGAACATTTCAGAAGTGCTTTTACTCAATAAGAATTTTTCGGTACATAGTGCTAATGCAGATAGTAATTCACTTTTAAATTTTAATTTCTTTTCTGCAACCAATCTCATTTGGGAAGATATAGCCAAAGAAATAATATCCGATATTGTTCTGGCAAAATTGATGTCTTCATTATCCCAAATTCGTTTGTGCCGTGTTGATTCAAAGCAAATAATTCCGGTTAATTGCCCATTTGTAAAAATGGGGATATCCAGCATTGATTTGATGTTGTTTTTTAAAAAGGCTTCTTTTTTAAATTCGGAAATTTCCTCTTGATTAAATACATCTGGAGCATTAATTAAGGCTTTGTTTTTTATGGAGTCAAAATATATTGGGTAGTCATCTCTTTTTAAGATGGTTTTTTTTTCTAGTTTGTAATTCTCCGAACTGTATAAGTTTGTACATGTAACCGAATCTTTGGTGTATTTCCAGTAACTAACACGGTTTGTATTGGATACAAGCGCAGCTTCTTTGATTATTAGTTCAATAACACAGTTTATATCCTGATAATTACTGAAATTGGTAGTAGAAAGTTTTTTGGAAATATTATTATAATTTTCAATTTTTTCCTGTCTGATTTTATTCTCAATTTCAATAGTTTTTAGTTTGGTAATATCTCTTGCAATACCAGCATAGCCTATTATTTCTCCTAACTCATTCTTACGGATAATAACTTTAAGTGAAACCCATAATTCTTCATGATTTTTTCTTAATAATGGAATTTCTATTGCAGGGAAATCATTTTCTTTTTTCTTTAAATTTTCTTCCAGATTTTCATAAAAATTCATCGTATTGATGATATAATCCAATCGAATAAATTGGGAGTAATTGTGTCCAATGATTTCAGGTTCTGAATATTCCAGGATTGAAATTGCGAATTCATTTATGAAAGTGAAATTACCACCATCATCTGTTTCAAAAATTAAATCTGTTGCCGTTTGGATTAAATTTTTGTACAAATCACGAACCGTAATTTGTTCTGTAATATCTTGTCCAATGCCTATTATTAAGTTTTCGGAGAATTTTTTATCTTTCCATTGGATGTATTTATATTCGCCGTTTTTGCATTTTAATTTTCTAATATATAATTTATTGTCTGTATAGTTTATATGGTAGGCTTCGCCAATGAATTCAGGATCTTCGGTTAATTTCCAAAAGCCTAGCCCCATAACCTGATCTGAGGTGTATCCTAAAATTTCGGTTATGGTTTCACTACAAAATAAAATCTCTCCTTTGCGATTACTGGCTATTGTAAGTGAATTTCCTTTATGTACAATCTCATTAGTAAACCGAAATTTATCTTTAGTGTTTAGTAATATCGCATATCTCACATAGTTTATAACGAAGACAATAAGACTGAAATTAATTAAAACTACTGCTGTTTTTAGGGGTATTAATTGAAAAACAATAACAGCAACCAGAAATATAAAAATAAAAAATGTAAGGAACCAATATAATTTTGTGGGTTTTAAAACGGTATAAGCGAAAAAGTATGCAACAACAAAACTTATGATAGGAGTTAAATCACCAGGGAGAAAAATTATATTATGGATGATGTAACCTAGAAAGAGCAGGAAAAAAATAATAAAAACTAGCTGTGCGTTTTTACGTAAGATAGAAATCCTGCTGGTTATAAAGTAAAAAAATAAAATAGACAGTCCTATTGCTGAGTTAACAAGTAATAAGCTCTTTGGTCTTATTTTAAATATTTCGTTTATAATCTCAGTTAGTATAATTGAGATACTTAAAAATAAAAGATATAGCTGATACTCCTTATTGTTGTCTGTGTCTCTTCCTTTTTCTATAAAATCACCTAAACTGGTTTTTATTTTAAAAAAATGGTAAACCAAAAAAATGATAAGACCAAAAAGTATTAATCCTAAAATCGGAAACTTAGGATTGTTATAAAATAGGAGCCATTTGGGATTTACATAACTGAAAAATAATGATTTATTGACTAATCCCAGTAGGTTTAGCCTTGTAAATATTAATGACATAAAACTACAGTAAGGCACCATATAATCCAGGTCGGTTTTGGTTTAATTAAATGGTTTTGTAATGTTATTGTATGTTTTTGTTTATAAAAAAATGTTCGGCTTTGAATTAGATTCTTCAATTGCATCTATACCTATAATTGCACAATATATAGCATATGTCATTGAATAAATAAATGGAAGCGTAAAGATTACTCCAATGCAACATCCGATGAAACCTACCATTGCAGCCAATCCAGCAACTATTAATAATGCGATAAGGATAAAAGGTTGCTTTGAAACAACCATAAAGCTGGTTTTAATAGCATCAATTACATTAAAATTACCGAAAATAATCAATGGAATTGTTAGATAGGTAAAAAGGGAAATTCCCAATGAAATTACAGAACCTAAAATAGATAAGTTTATACTTTCCATTGCAGTTGATATGGAAATACTTATGATTGATATAAGAAGTGTAGCTCCAATAATATTGGTTAAGTATGGTAATTTGTAATAATGGAAGATTGTAGCTACATTAAACTCTTCATCTTTATCTGCGCAATCGGCCATTTTTAAAAAACCAGCAGTAAAGGGAGCAATAAATACAGCTAATAAAACCATGCTAGCCATATAAATTATAAATGAATCTCCAGATAATTTAAGATTTTGTAAATTTTCTAAAGATTCTTTTGTAAAATTCTGAATCCCAAAAATAGAAATTACAATACCAGAACCCAAAACACCAAGTAAGAAGTAAAAAACAAATATAATTAATCCGGCATACAGCGCTATTTTTTTATAATTTTCGAAGGCATGATTAAATACATTTGAAAAATCTAATTGATAACCATTGTTTCTAATTTCTTCAATTCGTTGTTGCGTGCGGTTCATAATTTTTAAGAGTAAATATTTGGTTATATTTTGGTTTTTTTTAGCTTGTTATTTGTGAAAATATCAGTAGTAAATATAGTATTTTTTTTAACTTGACCAAGTTAAAAATGTTTTTTGATTGGGTGCTTTTTTTTGTAATTATTTAATGGTTAATTACTGTTTCAAGCTATTTAGTCGGAACTATTACATCCAGTTTAATATTTTTCTTATCATTGCCAATTTATCTTTGTAAGGAGCATATCGCATTGGTAAATCGAGCCAGTTGGCTTTTTTTACAATGCTTTTATGATGCGAAAAGATATCAAAGCTTAGTTTTCCGTGGTAGGCTCCGATACCGCTATAACCCACACCTCCAAAAGGAAGTCTTTTGTTCGAAAAATGTACAACAGTATCATTGATACATCCTCCACCAAAAGAATATCGTGTGATTATTTTTTTAGCAAAATTCTGATTGTCGCTAAATACATATAATGCTAGAGGTTTTTCGTACTGTTCAATAATGTTTTTTATATCAGCATCAGTTTTATAGCTAAGTATTGGTAATAAAGGACCGAAGATTTCTTCTTGCATGATGGGACTTTCAAGTCCTGGTTCATTGATAAGTGTTGGTGCAATATAAAGCTTATTAGAGTCGGTTTTTCCGCCATAAATTACTTTACTTGGTTCAATCATGCTATCTAGTCGTACCCAGTTTTTGGTGTTAATTATCCTTGCAAAATCTGGTGATTCTTCGGGATTTGTACCGTAGGCTTTATTTATCTCTTCTTTTAAATAAGTGATAAAATGAGTTTTCATGTCTTTTTGAATCAAGATATAATCGGGTGCAATACAGGTTTGTCCAGCATTTATAAATTTGCCCCAAACGATTCTTTTGGCTGCTAGTTTTAAATTAGCAGTTTCGTCTATGATACATGGATTTTTACCACCAAGTTCTAGGGTAACAGGGGTAAGGTGTTCGGCTGCGGCTTTTGCTACAATTTTCCCAACCGATACACTTCCTGTAAAGAATATGTAATCCCATCGTTTTGCTAATAGTGATTGTGAAACTTCAACTCCGCCTTGTACTACTTCGACATGATTAATGTGAAATGTTTTCTGAATTATTTCGGTTATTATTTCGGCTGTTTTTGGAGTTAACTCAGAGGGTTTTAAAATTACTTTGTTTCCTGCTGCGACTGCCGAAATTAAGGGGCATAATGCTAATTGGAAAGGATAATTCCAAGGTGCCAAAATGAGTACTTTTCCGTATGGCTCTTTATATATATAATCGGTAGAAGGAAAGTTAAGTATTGAAGGGAAAACCCGTTGTGGTTTTGCCCAAAGCTGAATATTTTTAATGGTATCTTTTAGTTCCGAAATGACATAGTTAGTCTCGGTTAGAACGGCTTCAAAAGCAGGTTTTTTGAAATCATCATACAAGGCTTTAACGATTAAGTCTTCGCTTTTTTGTATGTTGAATAACAGTTTTTTAAGCGTCTCTTTACGGTATCTGATGTCGTTTTTATAGTCCATTTTAAAATCAGCTTAGTTTTACTATGCAAGTTAATTTTAAAATTTTAAATAAAAGTAGTTTTTATTCAAAAATCATATAGCATTCCATATCACTTCATCTGGAGTAGGAGCAATTATTGTAAGTGATTCTTTGGTTACGGGATGTATAAAGGTAAGTTTTCGAGCATGGAGATGAATTCCTCCATCGGGATTACTTCGGTCAAAACCATATTTTAAGTCTCCTTTTATTGGAGAGCCAATTGCCGAAAGTTGTGCTCTAATTTGATGATGTCTTCCGGTATGTAAATTAATTTCAAGAGCCACATAATTCTGAAGTTCTTTAATAATAGTATAATCTAGACTTGCTAGTTTGCTATCGGGAACTTCTTTTAAATGTGCTTTCGAAGTATTATTTTTCTCGTTTCTTTTTAAGTAATGAACTAATTTAGCACTTGTTTCTACTGGTTTATTTTTAACAACTGCCCAATAGGTTTTTTGAGTTTCGCGATTACTGAACAATTCATTCATGCGTGTTAGCGCCTTAGTTGTTCTGGCAAAAACAACGATTCCTGTAGTAGGACGATCCAAACGATGAATCACACCCAGAAATACTTCGCCAGGTTTATTGTATTTGTCTTTTATATATTCCTTTACAACTTCCGATAGTGGTTTGTCACCCGTTTTATCACCTTGTACAATATCGCCTACGCGCTTATTAACAACAATAATATGGTTGTCTTCGTGTAGAACTTGGAGATTATCTTTGGTTGAAATGATTTTCATAGTTAGACTGGCTTAGATTTTTAGACTGGCTTAGACTTCTTAGATTTTAGACTTTTAGATTAAAAGATTATAATAAAGTAGCTCTAAACCGTGATGTCATTTTAATAATTTCTTCCAATAAATTGGTTAATTCAATTGTATTTTCTTCTGTAATAAATCCTAAATCAGACGAGATCAAAAGTTGTGTTTCTACTTCATAAGCAGACCCAATGGCAATTTCTAAAAATCGTGCAAAATCTTTATTAGAGTTTCTTGATGAACCTTCAGCAATATTGGATGGAATTGAAACTGATGCTCTTCTGAGTTGATTTGTGATTCCGAATTTTTCTTCACTAGGAAATGTAGCAGTGACATTATAAATTTTAGAACAAAGCAATCTGCTCTTTTTCCATATTCCTAGTTCTTTAAATTGATGCATTTTCTTTTAAGATTATTAGATTGTTAGACTTACTTAGACTTCTTAGATTATTGAGGTTTGTAAAATTAGCGTATAAAATAAGATTTATACCACAAAAAAAACAAAAAAACAATAATCTAAGAAGTCTAAAAGTCTAAGAAAGTCTAAATCTAGTATTGCTCTCCAGAATTAGGGAAATCGCTAGATTTTACATCAGCGGCATATTGACCAATTGCTTTTGTCATTTCTTCGTATAAATTCATGTAACGTCTCAAGAAACGAGGACTAAACTCATTGTTCATTCCTAGCATATCGTGAATTACCAGAACTTGACCATCAACCTGACCACCAGCACCGATTCCAATAACTGGAATTGAGATACTTTTGGCAACTTTTTCGGCTAAATGTGCAGGGATTTTTTCTAGAACTAATGCAAAACAACCAATTTTCTCTAACAATTTTGCATCTTCGATTAGTTTTTCGGCTTCATCTTCTTCTTTGGCACGAACGGTGTATGTTCCGAATTTGTATATCGATTGTGGTGTTAAACCCAAATGTCCCATAACAGGAATTCCAGCGTTTAATATCTTTTTTATAGAATCTTTAATTTCTTTTCCGCCTTCTAGTTTTACTGCATGACCACCACTTTCTTTCATGATTCTGATAGCAGAGCGTAAAGCTTCCTTCGGATCCGATTGGTAGCTTCCGAAAGGTAAATCTACCACAACCAAAGCTCTTTCTACAGCTCTAACTACTGATGATGCATGATAAATCATTTGGTCCAAAGTAATTGGCAATGTAGTTTCGTGACCCGCCATTACGTTCGAAGCTGAGTCTCCCACAAGAATTACATCGATTCCGGCAGTATCTACAATTTTGGCCATTGTATAATCGTAGGCCGTAAGCATTGAGATTTTTTGCCCATTGGCTTTCATGTCAATTAATGATTTGGTCGTAATTCTTTTATAATCTTTTTTTGCTACAGACATTGTAATCTATGATTTAGTTCCGATCCTGATCCTGATTCTGTCCTGAAATTTCGGGATCAGAGATAGGGCGGGAGGGGATTGATTTATATTTTGAATCTGTAAAAGTAATAAAATCAATTTTTTTAAACCTCGATAGTGCGGAAATTCTTTCTGTGCTTACAAATTGATTTTAGATGTAATTGTACCTGTTATCATTGTGGTGACATATTTGGTTTATTTGAATCTGAGTTTATATGCTAAATTATGAATTGCCTCCTGCTTTAGCTGGAGGTTTAATAATTGATAATAAATTAAGGCTTTAGCCAAATGAATCTAGCATTTGGCTAAAGCCAGTTCAAATTTTACTTTTTGTACCTCCAACTAAAGCAGGAGGCAATTCAAAGCAGAAATCGATAGTACGGAAAGAGTTTATAGGTTATCATTGTCTTTTGATTTAAGATTTTAGACTAACGATTTCAGATGTGTGGAACCTGTTGTCATTGAAGTTATATAAGTCATCTGTTTTATTTTTAGCGCGGATGGTCCCGAGACTTCGGGAGATACCCTTTTATGGTAGTGTTTGCCATAAAAGATATAGTGTACAGCTGGAGATAGCTCCTAAATAAAAGAATGGATTATTTTATACTAAAAAAGTATTTTAAAGTATTTAATTAACAAATGGGTAAAATAACTAATTTTGAAAAACTAATTCACAAATCCCCATTTTGAAAAATATTCTAATTATTGACGACGAAGAAAAATTACGTAATCTTCTCGCCAGAATCATACGCTCGGAAGGTTTTGAAGTTTTTGAAGCACCAGATTTGAAATCGGGTTACAAAAAACTGGAACACAATGATATTGATGTCGTACTGTGTGATGTTAAACTTCCTGACGGAAATGGAGTTGACTTTGTTCAAAAAATAAAAACAGGTTTTCCTACTACCGAAGTTATCCTGTTGACGGCTTTTGGTAAAATTTCGGATGGTGTTCAAGCCATGAAAAATGGCGCTTTCGATTATATTGTGAAAGGGGATGATAACGATAAGATTATTCCGCTTTTATATAAAGCTTTGGAAAAAGGGCAATTGCAAAAGAAGGTTAAACAACTTGAAAAACGGATTTCGGATAAATATTCATTTGATAATATTATAGGAAAATCCAAAGGATTGGAGCAGGTTATCGATTTGGCACGTAGAGTATCCAAAACCGATTCAACAGTACTTTTAACGGGTGAAACCGGAACAGGGAAAGAGGTTTTTGCTCAGTCTATTCATGAAAACAGTAATAGGGTTGGTAAATCATTTGTGGCATTAAATTGCAGTACTTTTAGTAAAGAAATCCTCGAAAGCGAATTATTCGGACACAAACAAGGTGCTTTTACAGGCGCTATTAAAGATAAAAAAGGATTTATAGAGGAAGCCAATGGAGGTACTTTATTTCTGGACGAAATAGGGGAAATGCCATTGGAACTACAAGCCAAGTTATTGCGTGTTCTGGAATCTAGCGAATACATTCAGATTGGGGACACGACTCCGCGAAAATCTAATTTTAGATTAATTGCGGCAACGAATAGGGATTTAAAAACAGAAAGTGAAGAACACCGTTTTCGCTCGGATTTGTATTTTAGATTGAATATTTTTGAGATTAAAATTCCGCCTTTGCGCGAAAGAATAAAAGATATCGAACCATTGGCGTATTATTACGTAAAACAGTTTTCTGAAAAAACAAATAAGAAAGCATTGTCTATTGACGAAGGTTTTATGCAAAAAATGGAATCGTATCAATGGCCTGGAAATATCCGTGAATTGAAAAACGTTATAGAACGATCGGTTATTTTGGTAAATGGTGAGGTTTTAACTTCGGATGTTTTGCCGTATGAAATGCAGCACCAAGTAGTTAAAACGAATAAAAGTGTATCGGCATTCTCTATGCAAAGTGTCGAAAAACTACATATCCAGAAGGTATTTAATTATACCAAAGGCAATAAAGCCGAGACTGCACGATTACTCGAAATAGGAATTGCGACTCTTTATCGGAAATTAGACGAATACAATATTCATTAATAAAACATACTATTTTGAGAAAAGCCTATCATTATGATAGGCTTTTTTTGTGTCTAATTTTTAAGTAAATTTGATAAGGTTTTAGTTTACAGTGTTTTGTAAAAAATGTTTTTTTTTGGAATATATTTTGGCATAAGGGATGGAGAACAAAAAAAATCATTCTTATGAAAAATCAAGTCACCACGATTTACAAGCAAGCAGAACGGTTTGCCGAAATCACTAAGACAGCAATCATTAGCGGGAATATCGTTAGAGCAAAAAAATGTCTGGCGCTTGCCGAGCGGTTATATATTACAGGGAGTTATGAAACGAAAAGTGCCATTTCGAATGTGTACGTTTTCTCTGTTTCTTCTTTCATGGAATTACGGCACTGTACGATTTCGGATTTATTTCCAAAATCGCTGAAGGCTGAGTATAGCAAGCAAATTCATGCATCGGGTGTGTAAAGAAGAGAAGTAAGAAGCAGGAGAATAGAAGCAGGAGAATAGAAACAAGATAATAGAAACAAGATAATAGAAACAAGATAATAAGGACTAAATCGATTATCTCTAAGTCTTGTCTCTGATAGTCTTGCATCTCCTAATCTCTGAGTCTAAAAATAATAATCTAAATAATCCAAAACCTATGTTAATCACTATTCTTTTACTCGCACTGGCAGTTTTACTCTTTGCGATTTGTTTTAAATCTGTCGAATTTTTTGAAAAAATTTAAATTATGATTGCACTATTTATTATTGCCCTTGCCGTTTTCGGCTATTTGGTTTATGTACTAATCAAACCCGAAAAATTTTAATAATGTATAAAAGTGATATGAGATAATGTGAACTATTATAAGTAAGATGTGAAATGTAAGAAGGTTAGATGTAATGCATCGGTTTGTTTTTATTTCTCACATTTTGTAATCAATATTTTGCAGGAAAACATTTCACGAGAAAACATTTGTCTCTTAAAAAAATTAAATTATGAACACAGAATTATTTGGCGTCATCAGTATTTTTATCATTTCGATAGTTTTAGCCATTCCTTTGGGGAAATATATAGCTAAAGTTTATTTGGGAGATAAAACATTACTAGACCCGATTTTCAATCCAATTGAAAAATTTATTTTTAAAATCAGTGGAATCAATTCCACCGAAGAAATGAACTGGAAGCAACACTTAAAAGCACTTTTAAGTATAAACATGGTTTGGTTCTTTCTTTGTTTTTTTATCTTATTGTTTCAAGGGTCGCTATTCTTAAACCCCGACAACAATCCGTCGATGAGTCCAGATTTGGCATTTAATACTGCCATTTCATTTGTAGTAAATTGTAATTTACAACATTATTCGGGTGAAAGCGGCGTATCTTATTTATCACAAATGTTCTTGATGTTCTTGCAATTTGTTTCGGCTGGTGTCGGAATGGCTGCTGCAGCAATGGTTTTTACTGCAATGAAAGAAAGAACTACCGATAAATTGGGTAATTTTTATAATTATTTTATCAAAAGTTGTACTCGTATTTTATTACCACTTTCGGCTATTGCCGCTATTGCTTTGGTATTTAGTGGTTCACCAATGACTTTTGAAGGTAAAGATGCGATTACTACTTTACAAGGTGATCATGTAGAAGTTTCTCGTGGACCAGCTGCAGCGTTTATTGCCATAAAACATATAGGTACAAATGGTGGTGGTTTTTTTGGAGCCAACTCGGCACATCCATTAGAAAACCCTACTTATTTTACTAATGCTGTCGAATTATGGGCGCAATTAATTATTCCGTTTTCGATGATTTTTGCCTTAGGTTTTTATCTAAAGAAAAGAAAATTATCATACGTTATTTTTGGCGTTATGACGGTTGGATTTTTATTACTGGTTATCCCAACAGTTATTAGTGAAATTAATGGAAACCCTGCTATCGAACGAATGGGTATTGCCCAAGCAACAGGAGCAATGGAAGGTAAGGAGGTTCGTTTAGGACCTGCTATTTCAGGTTTTTGGAGCATTGCAACAACTGTAATCTCTACGGGTTCTGTAAATAGTATGCATGATAGCTCGATGCCAGTATCTGGCGCTATGGAATTGCTTGCCATGATGGTCAATGCATTTTATGGTGGTTGTGGAGTTGGTATTCTTAATTTTTATGTTTTCATTATTCTGGCGGTATTTATTTCTGGTTTAATGGTTGGTCGAACTCCTGAATTTTTAGGAAAGAAAATCGAAGCTCGGGAAGTTAAGATCGCTGCTTTTATTGCTATTCTTCATCCTTTATTAATATTATCAGGAACGGCTTTGGCATCTTATTTTGCTGCAAATGATACTGCAATGGGGTATTGGTTTAATGGGAATGCAACAGGTTGGTTAAACAATCCAGGTAATCATGGATTTTCGGAAATGTTATATGAATATACTTCAAGTGCAGCCAATAACGGTTCTGGTTTTGAAGGTTTAGGAGATAACAATCCGTTCTGGAATATTACTACAGGAATTGTATTGTTATTGAGTCGTTTCCTTCCTATAATCGGGCCATTGGCTATTGCGGGGTTACTTGCTAATAAAAAATATATTCCGGAAAGTGCAGGAACTTTAAAAACAGACACTTCTATTTTTGGAGTAATGGTTTTTGCTGTAATCGCAATTATCGCCGCCTTATCATTCTTCCCAGCGTTGGCGCTTGGACCTTTAGCGGAGTTCTTTACACTTAAATAATAATTCATTTTTGAATGATAGACGCAATTTTTAACACATAGAAACATAGTTAATATAAATAATTAAGGAAATTAAAGAAAACTCATTTTTTTACATAGCTATGTAAACTATATAAAAGTGAAACGCCTTAATCTTATAATAAAAAAATCTATGTTTCTATGTGTTAGGAAACAGTCAACTAAATAAAATAATATAAAAGAAAATGACTAACAATAAATCCAATTCATTGTTTGAAAGTAAGCAGGTAAAAGATGCCTTGGTGCAATCTTTTGTGAAGCTTAACCCAAAATTGATGATTAAAAATCCGGTAATGTTTACCGTAGAAATAGGAACTGCCATTATGTTTGCCGTTTGTATTTCCATATTAATGGGAGCACAGGACCAAGGTAGTTTTACTTATAATTTAATTGTGTTTTTAATTTTATTAGCCACACTTTTGTTTGCCAATTTTGCCGAAGCAATTGCCGAGGCCAGAGGTAAAGCTCAAGCGGATAGTTTAAGAAAAACACGGGAAGAAACCCCAGCAAGACAAATTCTTGCTAACGGAGAAATCAAAAATATTAGTTCTTCGGAATTAAAAAAAGGTGATGTTTTCGTTTGTGAAGCTGGAGATTTAATTGCAACTGATGGTGAAATCATCGAAGGGTTGGCAACTATTGACGAAAGTGCGATTACTGGAGAAAGTGCTCCTGTGATTCGGGAAGCTGGTGGAGATAAATCATCGGTAACTGGAGGAACAAAAGTATTGTCGGATAAAATTAAAGTTATCGTAACTTCTGAACCAGGCGAAAGTTTTCTTGATAAAATGATTGCTTTGGTAGAAGGTGCAAGCCGTCAGAAAACACCAAATGAAATTGCATTGACTATTTTGTTGGCTGCATTTACATTAATCTTTGTGATTGTTTGTGTTACTTTAAAACCATTTGCAGATTATGCCAATGCTCCGATAACAATTGCTGCTTTTATATCTCTTTTTGTATGTTTAATTCCAACAACAATTGGTGGTTTGCTTTCGGCAATCGGAATTGCGGGTATGGATAGAGCGTTGCGTGCGAACGTAATTACAAAATCTGGAAAAGCGGTAGAAACTGCCGGAGATATTGATGTATTGCTTCTGGATAAAACTGGAACTATTACTATAGGAAATAGAAAAGCAACTAATTTTTATCCTGCTCAAGGTGTTTCGGAAAAAGAATTCATTGAATCTGCGGTATTAAGTTCTCTTGCAGATGATACTCCAGAAGGGAAAAGTATTGTAGAATTGGCTGGTCCGGCTGTGGCTCAAAATTTATCTATTGAGGGAGCTACTTTAATCAAGTTTACTGCAGAAACCAGAACTAGTGGTGTTGTTTTAAAAGACGGAACCAATATTAGAAAAGGTGCTCAGGATGCTGCTAAAAATATCTCGCTTCAGGCTGGGAATGTTTTTCCAAATGATACTGCTCAAAAAGTAATTGATATTTCGTCTAAAGGAGGAACACCATTGGTAGTTGTTAAAAACAACCAAGTGCAAGGTGTTATCGAATTACAAGATATCATTAAAACGGGAATGAAAGAACGTTTTGACCGTTTGAGAAAAATGGGTGTAAAAACGGTAATGGTTACAGGAGATAATCCCCTTACGGCTAAGTTTATTGCCGAAGCTGCTGGTGTAGATGATTTTATTGCCGAGGCTAAACCTGAGGATAAAATGAACTACATTAAAAATGAGCAACAAATGGGTAAACTTGTCGCAATGATGGGTGATGGTACGAATGACGCACCCGCTCTTGCACAAGCAGATGTAGGTGTTGCAATGAATAGCGGAACTCAAGCTGCTAAGGAAGCTGGAAACATGGTCGATCTGGACAATGATCCAACTAAGTTAATTGAGATTATCGAAATTGGAAAACAGTTGTTGATGACCAGAGGTACGCTTACAACGTTTTCTATTGCAAACGACGTAGCGAAGTATTTTGCTATTGTTCCTGCTCTTTTTATTACTGCGATTCCTGCTTTGCAAGGTTTAAATATCATGCATTTGCATAGTCCTGAGAGTGCAATTTTATCGGCTGTAATCTTTAATGCGATTATTATCCCGATATTGATTCCGCTAGCGTTAAGAGGTGTTGATTATAAACCAATCGGAGCAAGTGCAATCTTAAAAAGAAACTTGTTGATTTATGGTTTAGGTGGATTAATTATCCCTTTTATCGGTATTAAATTAATTGATTTGGTTGTAGCGCTGTTTATGTAAGCTACTAAGGTGCTAAGTTTCTAAGGTACTAAGATTAAAACTTTGAGACTAAAGCCTTAATATATTATAAAATTTAAAAAATAGGTTCTGAGATACTAAGTTGCTAAGGCTCTAAGGAAAAAACTTAGAAACTTAGAGACTTAGTTCCTTAGAAACTCAAAAAACAAAAACAATGAAAAATATATTTTCAATATTAAAATTTACCCTTCTTACGGTAGTTCTGTTTGCTGTTATTTATCCTTTGGCAATTTATGGAATTGCACAGTTTGCACCAAATCATGGTAAGGGAGAAACTATTTCGGTTGATGGTAAAGTAGTAGGATACCAGAAAATAGGTCAGAAATTTGATAAGTCTAATTATTTCTGGGGTCGTCCTTCGGCAGTAGATTATAATGCTGCAGGAAGTGGTGGAAGCAATAAAGGACCAAGTAATGCCGATTACTTAGCTGTGGTTCAAAAGAGAATTGATACTTTTTTAATCGTTCATCCTTATTTAAGAAAATCGGAAATTCCTGCCGATATGGTTACTGCTTCGGGTAGTGGTTTGGATCCAAATATTTCTCCACAAGGAGCTTTGGTTCAGGTGAAACGGGTTGCCAAAGAAAGAAAATTAGATGAAAATAAAGTAAAAGCTTTGGTTGAATCCAAAATCAATACTCCAAAGATTATGGGGACTCCTACAGTGAACGTTCTGGAGCTAAATGTGGCTCTAGATGCACTTTCTAAAAAAGGTTCTTAGGTTTTATTCTTACAAGGTTTTTAAAACCTTGTAGATATGATAAACTATGCCTAGATACCTAACAGGTTTTGGAAACCTGTTAGGATACAAAACTTGTAAATATGATGATTAATACTAAACCTAACAGCCCCGAAACTTCGGGATAAAAATCTGTTAGCAAGGTTTCTAGTGCTTTGTATGTATGAAAATTTATGGACAAAATATAGATAAACTTGTAGTTGCTTATCTGAGTTTGCCCTTTATGCTCTAACAGGTCTTGGAAACCTGTTAGGATAACTAAAGCCCTTGTTGCCCCAAGTGTTTTAGCCCAGATAGAAGCGGTATCCTTTTTCTGGCTTCTTTAGCCAGGAAAAGATATAGCGGATAGCTGGTCCCGAAACTTCGGGAACTCCTAAAAAAAATCTAATAACAAAAAATGAATAATTAAACCTAAGCGGGTATATAAATCCTGCTGGTTTTTGAATGCCCAAAATTTAAAAATAAAATGAAAAAAATAATACTTACAGCTTTAATAGCTTTCGGATACACAACAATGAATGCTCAAGAAGAATCTAAAAGCCCGTTTACGTTTTCGGGATATATAGATACCTATTACAGTTATGATTTTGGGAATCCTGCAAATCATACTCGGCCAAGTTTTCTTTATAATTATAACAAACACAATGAGGTGAACCTGAATTTAGGTTTGGCAAAAGTGAATTATGTTAAGGATAATGTTCGGGCAAATTTTGCTCTTATGGCAGGAACTTACGCTCAATATAATTTGGCTGCTGAGGAAGGTTTATTAAAAAATGTATATGAGGCTAATGTGGGTGTAAAAATCTCTAAAGAGCATAATCTTTGGGTTGATGCAGGAATTATGCCTTCGCACATTGGTTTTGAAAGCGCTATTGGTAAAGATTGTATGACTCTGACCAGAAGTATCTTGGCAGAAAACTCTCCGTATTATGAAACGGGTGTAAAATTAGGATATACATCTAAGAGCGAAAAATGGTACTTGGCAGTAATGTATTTAAATGGATGGCAACGTATCGAGAAGGTTAAGGGAAATCAGACTCCAGCTTTTGGAACTCAGGTTACTTACAAACCAAATTCGGCAGTTACATTAAACTGGAGTACGTATGTGGGGAATGAATATCCTGATGTGGAGAGAAAATGGAGATATTTTAATGATTTTTACGGACAGTTTAAAGTGTCTGAAAAAGTGAATTTGGTTGCTGGTTTTGATATTGGTGTGCAACAAGCTACTAACGGAAGCTCGGATTATGATGTTTGGTATTCTCCAATTGTTGTGGCTCAGTATAAACCAACAAATAAAATTATGATTGCTGCAAGAGGGGAGTATTATCAAGATAAAAAAGGCGTTATTATCGCCACGGGAACTCCAGACGGGTTTAAAACTTATGGATTTTCGGCAAATTTTGATTATTTAGCTGCAGAAAATGTGATATTTAGATTAGAAGCACGAACTTTGAATAGTAAAGACGATATCTTTTTGAAAAATAATAACCCAACAGATAATAATGTATTCATAACAACATCTTTGGCAATTTCACTTTAAGCTTATTAGAAGTTAGAAGCAAGAGACAAGATTCTTTTTAGAATTATTTTCCATCTTGTTTCTAACTTCTTTAATCTTTTTTTACTGATAAAAAATATGGATAACGAAAAGGAAAATAATGTTAAGCACTTTCTCGATTTAATTCAGAAATCACGTAAAGGAAAGTTTAAGGTCTACATTGGCATGAGTGCTGGTGTAGGCAAAACTTTTCGTATGCTACAGGAAGCACATACGTTATTGAAAAATGGGATCGATGTAAAAATTGGATACATAGAAACGCATAATCGTAAGGAAACACATGAATTACTGGATGGTTTGCCTGTGATTCCGCGTCGTTCTATTTTTTACAAAGGGAAGCAACTGGAAGAAATGGATGTACAAGCCATAATTAATCTACGTCCCGAAGTGGTAATTGTAGATGAATTGGCACATACGAATATAGAAGGCAGCAAGAATGAGAAACGTTGGCAGGATGTTTTGGAGATTTTGGATTCAGGAATAAATGTGATTTCGGCGGTTAATATTCAGCACATCGAGAGTTTAAATCAAGATGTAAAACGAATCACCAATGTAGAGGTTAAGGAGCGAATACCGGATAATGTATTGCGATTGGCAGATGAGGTTGTAAACATCGATTTGACTTCGGAGGATTTGATTGATCGTTTAAAAGATGGTAAAATTTATACTCCGGATAAAATTCAGACTGCATTGAATAATTTTTTTAAAGCAGATCAGATTTTGCAACTGCGGGAATTGGCATTAAAAGAAGTTGCCAGCCAGGTCCTTCGGAAAGTAGAAAATGAAGTTCCGAAAACGCTGGCTTTACGACAAGAAAAATTATTAGCATGTATAAGTAGCAACGATCGAACAGCAAAAATAGTTATTCGAAAAACAGCCCGATTAGCCAGTTACTATAACAGCGATTGGTATGTGTTATATGTTCAGTTGCCAAAGGAAAGCAGTGATAAAATTGCACTTGATAAACAGCGACATTTAATTAATAATTTTAAATTGGCAACACAACTTGGTGCCGAAGTAATAAAAATTGAAAGCACTAATATTACCGATACAATGCTTAAAGTTGTAGAGCAAAAACAAATTACAACTGTTTGCATTGGGAAACCACACTTTAATTTATTTAAAGTGATCTTGTCAACATCGATTTTTAGACGCTTATTGAGCCGTCTTTCTTTATCGAATGTTGACCTTGTTATTTTATCTTAGATGAGAGACTTTAAGATGCAAGATAACAGAAGAAAGATTTTGTAATGATATAATGTAAGTGGGATTAGCTATTTAAGTTATGTAAGTACATATAAGTTTAGTTTTTGGATGGCTTATATTTATTTAAATGTTTTATATGTTTAAAAAATAATTAATGATTTGTTATGTGAATTTATATAAACTGTTCAAAGTGAGTTATATTTATATGTTTAAAAAAAATAATGTTTTGTAAATTAGAGCAAAATGAGAATTAAAACAAAATTAAATTTGGGCGTTGGGTTGTTATTTCTAATGATAATTATCCTTGCATTAGTGAGTGCTTTTTATATTTTTTTGATAAAAGAAGACACCGAAAATATTTTGAAAGCCAATTATAATACGTTGGAGTATTCTAGAAATATGCTCACTTCGCTTGATGAAATAAGCAGCAATGAAGATAAGGCGATTGTTATTTTTAAAGATAATTTGAAGAATCAAATGATCAATGTAACTGAAGCCGGAGAAGATAAGGTAACGTCGAATTTACAAGAGAGTTTTAAAAAATTAGAAAATAACTGGAATGATCAGACATTAAAAAGTCAGATACGTCAGGATATTTTTGCGATTATGAAACTCAATATGAATGCCATAAAACAGAAAAGTGATATTGCCAAACAAACTGCTGAAACTGCCAACTTTTCGATTGCAATTGTAGGCACACTTTGTTTTTTGATTGCTTTTAATCTGCTAATTAATTTGCCTAATAATATTGCAAATCCAATCAAGGAATTAACCGAAAGTATTAAACAAATTGCGAATAAAAATTATTCGGAACGGGTTCATTTTATGAATCATAATGAATATGGAGATTTGGCAAGATCATTTAATACAATGGCCGAAAAACTCGAGGAATATCATGATAGTAATTTATATAAATTATCATTTGAGAAGAAACGACTGGAGACTTTAATAAATAATATGCATGACCCGATTATTGGTCTTGATAATCAAGGGAAAGTTTTGTTTGTAAATAATGAAGCTCTTAAAATTATCGGAATGAAGTCGGAAGAGGTAATTGGAGAATTGGCTTCTACACTGGCTCTAAAAAATGATTTGATGAAATCTTTAATCATCAATGATCTGGAAAGCGCAAAGGCACATCCAATGAAGATTTTTGCCGACGGTAAAGAGAGTTATTTTGATAAAGAGAATGTTAATATTACAATTACTCCAACGGGTGAGGACAAAACAATTAATATAGGCGATGTAATTATTTTACGAAATATTACCATTTTTAAAGAGTTGGATTTTGCCAAAACTAATTTTATTGCGACAGTCTCGCATGAATTAAAAACTCCTATTTCGTCTATAAAATTAAGTCTGCAGCTATTAGAAAATCCTAATACAGGTACTATCAATGACGAGCAAAAACAATTGATAGACAGTATTAAAGATGATAGCCAGAGATTACTAAAAATTACTGGTGAACTACTGGATTTGGCACAATTAGAAACAGGTAATATCAAGCTTAATATTGGGCAATGCAGCCCATATAAAATAATAGAATATGCTCTTGAAGCTGTAAAAGTACAAGCTGAGCAAAAACAAATTGAATTGATTGTCGAAAGTGAGCCTAACTTAGCAGAAATAAAAGCCGACTCGGAGAAAACAACTTGGGTGATGATTAATTTCCTAACAAATGCGATTAGATACTCTTATGAAAAAAGTAGTATTACAGTTAAACTGAAAAAAGAAAAAGATCAGATTGTATTTGAGGTAGTCGATACTGGAAAAGGAATCGATAGTCATTATAAATCCAAAGTATTCGATAAGTTTTTCCAAATCCCCGGAAGTCATAAATCGGGAACCGGATTAGGGTTATCTATCAGTAAAGAGTTTATAGAAGCTCAAAATGGGAAAATCGGAGTAGAAAGCGAATTAGGTCTTGGAAGTTCTTTCTGGTTTAAACTGTTGAAAGCGTAGTTTTTAGTATTCAGTGTTCAGTTTTTTAGTGTTCAGTCACAGTTTGCAGTATTTAATAAAAAAGTAATCAGTAAAAAAAGTGTTCAGTCCTCAGTTTGTATAAACTGAGGACTGAACACTTTTTTTATAACTGAACACGGAACACTTATCACATATTAACAATCCGCCATATTCACAGCAATTGCCAATCCCCCTTCGGAGGTTTCTTTGTATTTGGAATTCATATCTTTTGCAGTTTGCCACATGGTATCGATAACTTTATCCAGAGGCACTTTTGCATTTTTGGAGTCGGTTTCCAGTGCTAGTTCGGCTGCATTGATGGCTTTTATTGCTCCCATAGTATTTCTTTCGATACAAGGAATTTGGACCAATCCACCAATCGGGTCACAGGTTAAACCTAAGTGATGTTCCATGGCGATTTCGGCAGCCATTAATACTTGCGCTGGGGTTCCGCCCATTAATTCGCAAAGCGCTGCTGCTGCCATAGATGATGAAACACCTATTTCGGCTTGACAACCTCCCATTGCGGCAGAAATTGTAGAACCTTTCTTAAAGATGCTTCCTATTTCGCCTGCAACCATCAGGAATTGTTTGATTTCTTTTTCGCCTGCATCATGGTTTTCAATTACTAAATAGTACATTAAAACGGCTGGGATTACGCCGGCACTTCCATTAGTTGGAGCTGTAACGACACGTCCTAAAGCTGCATTTACTTCATTTACTGCAAGTGCAAAACAACTTACCCATTTTAGTATTTGACGAAATTTAACTTCGGTTTTTCTTATTTCTTCCAGCCACGTTTGTGGAGAATTATAATTGGATAAACCGATGAGGTTTTGGTGCATATCAAATGCTCTACGACGTACATTTAATCCACCTGGAAGTATTCCTTCGGAGTGACAACCGATATACATACATTCGAGCATTGTATTCCAAATGCGCATTAATTCATTATTAATGAACTCTTCGGAACGCATGGATTTTTCATTCTCATAAACGATTTCAGAAATTGTTTTGTTTTGAGAAATGGTATAATTTAAAAGTTCTGCAGCATTTTGAATAGGAAACGGAAATGCACATTTTATCTCCGATTTTATTTTGGCATTTTCACGTTCTTCTTTCACCACAAAACCTCCACCAATTGAGTAGAAAACAGATTCGTATTCGGAATCATCTTTGGCGTAGGCCGTAAATTTCAAACCATTGGCATGAAACGGCAAGAATTCTTTATTGAAAATAATATCTTGTAAAAAGAAAAACGGAATCGTAAGTTCGTTTCCAAGTATAATTGTATTAGTATCTTCAATAGTTTTGATGATTCCAGCAATATCATTTATCGGAATATATTCGGGGTCTTGACCGCTTAAACCTAACATAACCGCCAAATCGGTAGCGTGACCTTTTCCGGTTAAGGAAAGAGAACCATACAAATCGACTTTGACACGAGTGGTTTGAGAAAATAGATTTTCACTTTTTAATTCAGCAAGAAAACGTTCTGCTGCACGCCAAGGTCCAAGAGTGTGTGAACTTGATGGTCCAACACCAATCTTAAGCATATCAAAAACCGATATACATTCTTCCATTATACTATAATTTTGTTATCACAAAGATAATTGAATAATGCAAAGAATTTAAAAGATGAATTGTTAATGTTGCATATTTATTAAAATTTGTATTTAATATTAATAATTTGGCAATAAAATAATAATGTAAAAATTATTAGATGTAATATTTTAAAGATATAAAAAATAACGTTTCCAATATTTTTAAGGTAATAAAGCCATTTAAAACATTGGTTTTTAGTTGCGTTTGGAATGCTGATTTTATGGAACCATTAAGAGAGTAAGAAAATTTAGAGTTGGATTTTAATGTGTATTAATCTCTTAATGGTTGAAACTTTTTAATTTTTTAACGATTTAAAACTGGTTTCATTTCTGCTGTAATACCAATTCTGTTTAATGCATTCATGCTTATGATTGCTAATATAATTTGCGAAAGATACTTTTCATCAAATAGACTAGCTGCTTTTTGATAGGTTTCATCAGAAACTACGCCATTGCTAATTAATGTAATTTCTTCGGTCAAAGCCAAAATTGCTTTTTCTTCTTCGGTATAAAAATTAGTTTCTCTCCAAGCATTTAGTAAATAAATGCGTTGCTCGGTTTCGCCATATTTTCTGGCATCTTTTGTATGCAAGTCGATACAATAGGCACAACCATTTATTTGTGAAGTTCTAATTTTTATTAACTCGTTATGCGTGTTGGTCAGTTGGGTTGATTCAAGGTGTAGGTTTAAAGTTTGAAGTGCTTTAACTGCTGCTGGAACAATTTCACCAATTTTAATTCTGTTGCTCATTATTTCTATGTTTTTTAATTATTAAACAAAGGTATTTACATGAATAATGAAAAATCTTAAGCTGGTTTAAGAAATGATTTCTCAGTCTGTTTTTTTTCTTATTTCGCTTAAATATTCGGGAGTTAAATTTAAATGAGATGCCAACATATATTGTGGAATTCGTTGAACGAACTCTGGAAATCTTGACGCAAAATGCTGATAACTTTCTTCTTTGGAAAAGTCGAACAAGTATTTTATTCGCATTTGTGCAGCCGAATAGGCTTTGAGTAAAATGAGTCGGAAGTAACGTTCTAGCTGTGGTAATTGGCTAAAAACTTTTTCTTGATTGTGATAATCAAAAACATAAACTACCGTGTTTTCTATTGCCTGAATATAAAATTGTGATGGCGATTGTGTATCAAAACTCATATAATCGGAAATCCACCAGTTTTCGATAGCAAACTGGGTAATTTGTTCGGTTCCTTTTTCATTGATAAAGAAGAAACGCAAACAGCCTTTTTCTACAAAATATAGCGAAGAGCATATTTGACCTTCTTCTAGTAAATAGCTTTTCTTTTTTATGGAAATAGGCTTGATATTAGCCAAAACTAATTGGGTTTGTTCATCGTTTAATTCGATGTACTTTTTTATGTGTTGAATTAGGTTTGGTTGCATTATTGTTTTGTTTTAATAAAAGTATAACTTGGTGAGTGTAGTTATTCTTAACACATAGAAACATAGTTTTTGGTAAACTCAAAAAAGGCGTTTCACTTATTTAAAAAGCACAGAACTAGCTATGTGAAAGAAATGTGTTTCTTTTTGTATTCTTTATTTTATATATAAAATCTATGTTTCTATGTGTTAAATACAATAATAACAAATTCTCGTAAAGTCGCAAATAAAACAGATTATATAAACTAAAAACTTTGTGTTTTTGCTAGAGAATTTAAAAAATAATTAAATAGCTATAAAAATAGGTACTTCGGCATTTTCTGGATTGGATGCTTTTTCGCCGTATATCTCAAAATCGGCAGTATATTTTCTGTTGAGGTCGGTATTCCAAATTTCTATCCATTTCTGGATTACAATACCGTGGGCTAAGTTTCCTTTGGCTGTAAATTGTTTGTAGGTTTCTTTTGCAATAGTTTTTCCAGTCATTCCGGTTGGAATATTGTCTAAACTCAAAACTTTGCAACCTAAAATCGTAGTGTATGGTTTTGTATAATCTTTTTCATATTCGGTGTAGACAGAATAGATGGAATTATCTATTTTATTCGGAATGTTTTCTATTGTATTTTCGGTCATGAATTTATTCCATAGCGCTGGAATATCCGTTGCAGATTGTTCATTTTCATTGGTTGTTCTTACCGATAATCCGATAATAAAAAACTCTTCGATAGTAATTAATTCCATTTTGATTTCAAATTATATTGTTATTATATGTAAAAGTAGCGCAAAAAATCATGTTGTTAACGCTAATGCTAAAAGCGAAATTAATAAACATAGTGGAGAGAAGTATTTTGTATCCATTTGTGCAAATTTTGTGGTTTTGACTTTTTTGAAAAATCCCACGTACTTAAAATCACCAATAGCTCTTATCATAAATAATATCAAAATAAACCATATACCACATTCTTGTAACCAATTAGGTAAACTATAGGCTATGATTCGTGATTTTATTAAAACTAAAACCGAAAGAATAAGCAGTGCAATGGCAACTACCATACATTCTTTTAGTTTTGGATTTATTACTTTTTCATTATTTTCGGTTGTTGGTATTGCGGCATCGTTTCCCCATTTCCCTCCAAATCCCCAATAAATATGAATTCCTGATAGAAATAGAAAAATGGCGACTAGAATTGATCCAATTGCTGTTTGCATAATGTGATGATTTTAATGATTAAATTATCCAAGTATTCTCAAAAATATAATTCAATCAAATTGTTTTAACCATATAAGTTCATTTAAGTTTACAAAGTAAATAGTCTGTAGAGGAACGCGGATTAAACGGATTCGCTATCGCGTAAACACGGATTAAACGGATTTTTTATCTATTATTTTTTAAAATCCTTATCACCCGCGTTCCTTTTGCAAAGAGTTAGATAGAATTAGTCATGCTTATATTTACTCACATCTCTTATATGTTTAATTTTTGAGCTTGCTATTTTTTTGTTGCAACTATAGAATACACCATTGGGATTTTATTATCCAAATGTTTTATTCTGTATTTTTTTGGTTCAAACTCGATTGTGTTACTGAAGCAATTGTATGGCGAATAATCAAATTCATTTAGGGAATTTAGTTCCAGCCCGTTTTTAATTAAGCTATTTATTACTTCGCTCATACCATGATTCCAGCATACATATTCTAGTTGTATTGGTGCATTCTTATCAGCATAAGTTCCTTCTTGAGTTTCTATTATTGCTCCCGAATTGAAATAATTATATCCTATTTTTTCAAAATTATCATCAAACATCCACACTACTGGGTGAAATTCGGCAAAGACTAACTTACCATTTGGGTTAAGGAAATCCGAAATTAATTTTGCCCATTTGTCAAGATCCGGTAACCAAGGGATTGCTCCGTAACTTGTAAATACAATGTCGAATTTCTGGTTTAAATGGTTTGGTAAATCATAAATATCGCAACATATAAATGTTGCAGATGAATTAGCTTTTTTAGCAAGTTTATTGGCACTACCTATAGCTTTGTCGGATAAATCTACGCCAGTAACATTTGCACCAAGTCTTGCCAAAGAAATACTATCTTGACCAAAGTGACATTGCAAATGCAATATCGATTTTCCTTTTATATCTCTTAGTAATTCTAATTCGATACTGTTTAAAGAAGTATTTCCTTTTAGGAAACCTTCGATATCATAAAATTCAGATTTAAGATGGGATTCGACCCGACTGTTCCATGATTCTTTATTAATTTCTATATAATTATTTTCAAGGCTCATTTTTTTATATAAAGTTTACGAGTTAGGGATATTTCCTGTTATTTAAGCTAATTTATCAATTAATTATTGAAATGAAGAGGACTTTCTAAAAAGTTCATCTTCTTAGAAAGTCCTTAATCTTATATTAACTTTGTAAAGGAAAATTTTTATTCCATTTTCTTGAATCTTATAGTTGCTTTGGCACCAGAAATTTTGCATTCTGTAATTATAGATTCTTCATTTTTTATAAATTCAATTTTATGGAAGTACCATTCGCTACCAATAAAAGTATCAGGCTGAAATGGTTTTAGAGTTATATCTGAATTTCGAATATGTGTTGCCGTAAGAATGTTATCTTTGATGATAAATGTATATTCAGTATTTAATTCTTCGCTGTAATAACGACCAGTATATTGGGATAATTGCACTTTCGTTTTATCAAATGGTTTTATTAGGATTTTTTTTCCGTTGTATATAAAATCTGCAACTTTAAATTTTAATAAATCGATTTGTTGTCCGTTGGTTTTATAAAATGAAATTTTATTGTTACCAATCATAAATTCGCTCTCGGATATTGCTTGTAAAGGTTTCTTTTGATTGTCATCGGAGGTTTGCAAATACAGTTTATCGGCATTTTGGGTTATACTAAAAATCAAACCAGGAAGCACTTCATAATCTCCAATGTAGGATTGTAAAGTAGTATTGCTTATTGTGATTTTATCAGATTTATTTTCAGGAGTTGTTTCTGTAAGTTTATTTTCCAAGTAATAGTCTACAATTTTATACACAATGTCCAATGGATTAAAAGCTTCGGAATTTGACATAATTACTACAGAAAATTTTTCTTCGGGAATTCGTAATAAATAAGAACGATATCCGGCATCACCGCCACCATGGAAAATAACATTAAGACCTTTGTATTTTTTTATTTCCTGTCCCAAAGCATACGATATTTTTTCGCCGTTATTGAGTACGCCTTGTTTTTTCATTTTATTGAAGATAATCGTATCTCCTACAATTGGTTTTTCAAAATTCAATGCCCATAAACTTAAGTCTTCGATAGTTGTTGATAATCCTGTGGACCCTACGATAGAATAATTTAAGATGCTTTTCTTAAAGGTATCTCCAATAGGGGAATAGGAGTATACTCTGTTTTTGATTATTTTTTCGTAATCGTCCAAGAAGAAAGAATTATTCATTTTTAAAGGTTTGAATATTCGTTCGGCAGTAAAGTCTGAGAACTTTTTACCTGATACTCTTTCTACAATTTTTGCCAATAATACAAAGCCTGAGTTGCAATACTCGTATTGTGAACCCGGAATGAAATTTAATTCTTTTTGATTTGTAATGAGTTTAAAAACTTGCTCATTTGTAATTACATCATCTAATCGTGTTCCCGAAAGACATATTAAATCGCCTTGGTCGCGTATTCCACTAGTGTGATTAGCAAGATTTCGGATTGTTATTTTATATCCAAAATCGGTTAACTCCGGAATGTATTTTCTGACATCATCATCCAGTGATAATTTGCCTTCTTTTTCTAATAATAGTATTGAGAATGCAGTGAATTGTTTGGATACCGAAGCGATACTAAATATAGAAGTAGGGGTTATAGGGATGTTATATTCCAGATTTGAGGATCCAAATCCTTTTTTATATACGATTGTTCCGTCTTTAACAACTGCAACCGCAACTCCTGGAGCATTTATATTATCATATCTGGTTAAAAGTTCATCTACTTTTTCATTTGGAGTAATTGCTTTTGGGCTTGTTTTTTGAAAATTTAATTCATATTTTCCTTTTTGAGAATTTTCTTCAAGGGTTTTTATCTCTATTAAATAATCTCCTTTTTTGGTTGAATTTATAGTAAATAGTTCATCGCCAAATGCACCATTTGGACTATCAAAATCAGCAATTTTATTATTATTGGTATCATAAGTTGTTATTATTACATCAGCATTTTGTTGTTTTAATCTAAAAAAAGCAAACTGATTCTTTTCTAATTTTAATTTGTAGTGATGTATTTCTTTTGATGAAATTTCAGATGTTACCGGCACATTTATTTTCAAGACTCCTTTGTTTATTTGAGCATTCAATCCAATTATCTGAAAAGAAGTGAACAGTATCCAAATGGATAACATTTTAATTTTGATTAATTTTTTCATAGCTTTTGGTTTTAATATGTTTTAAAATTCAAAACAAATTTGCGGCAGAAAATCTGGATAGGCGACCGATTAAAAAAGTCGAACCATTTTTTATTAAAAAAAAACAGTTCGACTTTTATATAAAGAAGGATGACTTTTTGTGAAAACGTTATTATGACTGGCTTCTAAAGGCTGTAGGTGTAAGATTTGTATATTTCTTAAATGAAGTATTAAATGAAGATTTTGAATTAAAACCAACTTCATATAAGATTTCCAAAACAGTAAGATTCTTTTTTGAAGGATCACTCAGGATTTTCATAGCTTTTTTAATGCGATATTCATTTACAAAATCAAAAAAATGGAGATTCATATGATGATTGATTAGTATAGATAAATCTCGTACTGGCATTTTTATCTGCGTGGCAAGTTCTTGTATCGTAAGTGAAGGTTCTAGAAAGGGTTCTTCCTCTTCCATATATTTTTTTAGCAATGCAATATGAGTCTGAATAATTAAATTATTCTCTGATTCTGGAAGTATATCTTTTACCAATTGTAATTTGGAATCGATTCCTCTAAAAAGTTCTGGATTGTTCAACGCTTTTAGTACAAACCAACAAGTAATAAACAAAACTCCAATTCCTATAATTACATTTATCCCAATGAAGATTTCATTATAATCACTATATCTTAAGAGGTCTCGGGTAATAACGATCGAATGGGCGATTAAAAAACACACCATTATTTGTAATAACCATTTGTATAATGACGTATTTGGATTTGCATAATTTTCCAGATATATTTCTTTATACTTTTTCAAGGTTAAAAAGATTGCAATAATATAAAATGCATATTGTAGCTCACCTATAATATGGGAAAAATAGATTTCGGGCATTTGCTGTAAATGTTCGAAAAAGTACTTTTTATCGGCATCATTGGCTAAATATAACCTTGGTGTTAAAACTAAATTAAAAACTACAAACGGAATTGTATGTAATAAGTGTTTAGGTTTTAATTGAAAATCATTATAACAAAGTGAGATTACATAAAGATAGAATATTGGCATACTCAGCAAATAGAAGGAGAGTCTGAAATAATCCAAATTAATGAAGCTGTAATTTAAAAAACCGCTGGTGTCAAGGGCATTTAAAAGAAGAAATATTGCAAATAATCGGTTTGCCAGTTTGTTTTTCGTTTTTACGGTTAGTAAAAAGAAAGCAAAAAGTAATGAAACGAAAACTGCAATCGTTGCTATTAAATTTAAAAAGTCGAATTTATCCATTCTTTTTAATTTTGATTTCTTTTATCGGATCTTTTTTAATTGATTTTTTTGCAATAGCAATAAAAATAACAGCTATAAAAGCAAAGAATATGGCAATAAATAATGCGTTTACAATCACTCTTTCATATCCTAATGCATTTACATCGACAAAAGGGTATGGGTAAAAGCTGGAAATGCTTCCTCGTATCAAAATGTAAATACAATAGATAAGCGGATAAATTAACCAGGATCCTATAAAGCTCCATTTTAGAGATTTTTTGTCTTCATAAAGCCACCAATAAATAATAAATAGCACAGGAATAAAACTGTGCAGTAATTCATTTACTATAAACTGCAATCCTTCTGGGTTCCAAATATGTCTTAGCAAGAACTGGTATATAATCCCTAAACTGGTTATATATATCGTAATGGCTGTAAGCACGCCTGGTTTGGCAAAGAATCTTTTTAATGTATTTTTTTTATTTAAAAGATTTGCAGTAAAATATAGTGCGACCAGTATATTGGTAAGTATTGTAAAATAACTAAAAAAACGAATAACGGTTTCTTCAATCGAAGCGACTCTATTTTCGATAGAAAGATAAAATTGACCGATTATAGCAAACCAACATACTATTGTGCCAAATATGGAGAAGTTTCTCATGCGTTTCTCGTGTTATGTATTCGCAATAGCGATAATTTAAAATTATTCGGGATTGTTTTTCAACCATTCGATACGACGTTGGTCTGGTAAATGTTTTACTGTAAAGTTTTCAAATTTTGCTTCAAATCCTTTTCCATCAGGACAAGCGGCCATTAATCCTACCATTACTGGAGCATTATCCTCAAGTGGCGCATTGCGTGTCATGATGTATGTTTTATCATCATAGGAATAATAAATTTCGAGAGCGTCTAATCGTCGTATTACTTTTATCCAGATATATGGTGGTACTTTATCTAGTGTTGTTACACTCCAATCGCTTTTTCCGTGTGTAACTACGGTGCTGATATTGAATTTTCCGTCTACAAATTCGACTCCTGTTTTTATGTAGTTTTTATGATCTGTGCGAATCATTAATCCCATTTGGTCAAAACGAACTTTGTACGCGCCTGTTAGTTTTACTTTGGCTTCAAATTCTCCTCCGTATGTTGTGTAGTAAAACGGTGCATCATCGACTGTAAAACCATAATGCGAAATTCTCCAGTAATCGCTTTGTGGCGTTACGGTCATGCTTAGGCTATTGTTTTTTATTTCCCATTTGGCTGGTTCATTAAACCATTGCATTTTTTCCAGAGTTTGTGCTAAAATTGATTGGGCAGATAGTAATGTAAAGAGTCCTAGAATAATTTTTTTCATTTGTTTGTAGATGTAATTAGATAATAGTTTTTGGTGTTTTTTTATTTATTAAAAGCTTCTTTTGGGAATTTATCGGCTATAAGATTTAGGTTGATGTTATGCTCTAAACAGGCTTTTAGCCCATCAAGAACTGTAGTAAATCCGCCTGTAGAATCTTTGATTATATTTAGGAGTTCGTCACCTTCTTTATCAAAACCATAATTTTTGATAACTATATAAGTTGTATCATCAGTTATTTTTCTGAATTCGAAATCAACGGTTGTTTTAGGTTCGTTCCATTCGATAGAAATCTTTTCGTTTTCGATAATTTCTTTTACAAAAACGGTAGTCGATACGTTGTACATTTCCCATTCCCAGATAATGTTTTTACCTACAGCGAGTGTATCACTGCCTTTTGTAAACCAAAAATTCTTGGTTACATTCGGATCTATAAATGCATTAAAAACAATTGCTGCTGGTTTTCTTATCAGCATTTGGGCTTCAACAGATTTTGGATTACTACTCATTTCGTTATTTTTTTCTAGTTATAGTTTAGAATTTTGCATATAAAAGGATTCTTTTGAACGCATATAATGATGGCGTTTTAGGAAACTTTTTGGCGATTCTGTTTTTAAATTCCTGGATGAATTGTTCTTTTATTTCACCTTTTAATCTCTCAAAATAGGGAACTAAGGTTGAACCCAGAATAAACTCATATAATTCGTCATGTGAGTTGGCTATCATAGGATATACCTTTTGGTAAATAACTATATCCGTACCACTATTTTCGAATAAAATTTGGGCGTAATCATCCATTGTAAGTACAGGTGAAAGTCGTTTCCAATTATTCAATGCACTTTTGTACGGTTCTTCCTGTACTAATTCGAGTACTATCTGATTGAGTAAATTCTCGTTCTGACAAGGCATTTGGATTGCCAATTGTCCATCGGGATTTAATAATGATATAATTTTAGGAAATAATTCTTCGTGATTGTCTACCCATTGTATGGATGCATTTGCGAAAACTAAATCCCATTTTTCTCCCGTATTGATTTGTTCTTCGATAGTTTTTTGGTCAAATTGTATCGAGGTAAACTCTATGGCTTTCTCCAGCATTTCTTTCGAAGAATCGATACCTTTTACTGAAGGATTGGTAAGTTTTTTGGATAACATATTGGTTAACTCTCCGGTTCCGCAACCTAAATCAATTACTTTCATATTTGGTTTATCCAGAATATGGGCAGCCAAATCAAAGAAAGGTTTGTAGCGAAGGGCTTTAAACTCGTTATATTTTTCAGGATTCCATGCCATAATTTACAGAGGTTTTATGTTGCAAACGAAGTTAAGGAAATTTAAGTTTTTATTTAGTTAAAAAAAGGAATCTATAGTTTGAAAATTAACAGCAAAGAGTGCAAGGATTTTCGCAGGGTTCGCAATCCCGAAGCTTCGGGATGAAATCTGTGGTTAAAAAACGGTACACGGATAAAACGGATTCGCTTAGGCGAAAACGCGGATAAAAACGAATTTTTTTATTGGTTTAAAAATCTGTTTTTGTCTGCGTCTTTACTTTTGTGAATCCGTTTTATCTGCGTTTCTTTTATAAATTATCTGTGGTAGTAAATAATTTAACTCAATGAAGTTTATCTTTTCTAGTTTTTCCAGATTGGAATCTTAACAAAACTATCATTATACCATTTTATTTTTAGGGGTTCTTTGGCATCTTTGATGGTTTCGTCGCTTACGTCTTTACCTGTTCCGTAATTTAATTGTGCGAAAGCATTTTTGTTTACATTTATTACTACAAGTAAGCGGCTTCCTTTGCTTAATTGCTTGCTTACTAACCTAGTATTTGTAAACGGAATACTTTCTATTTTGTTTGGCACAAGAAGGTTTCGAGTTGTAATATCTTTTGCATAACTGGCTCTGCCTAAAAAGTATGATAAGTGAAAGTATTCGCCATTAGGCATCACTTCGTATAATACTACGCCTATATCCATATCTTTTTTATTGATAAGGGCTTTTATTTCGCCTTCAAAAGCACCATTAACTACAATTGGTTTATCAAGCGGTTCGCTTATAAAAAAATAGCCATTTATAGTATCGAGTTCTTTGCGGATGATAGGATCTGGATAATAATCATTATTGCTAATTTCTCTGTTGGCAAAATCTACTTCCTGAGGTAAGAATCCAGATTTGGCTGGCTTTTTATCGGATAATAAATACTTATCTTTCGATTTTGTGTTGGTTAAATATAATTTAAGAAAACCATTACTCATTTTTTCTAATGATGGTGCATGCCTCCATTCATTTGCGCCCATTACTTCGTAGTTTATTTTATCTTTTAAAACATTAGGTTTAGCACTATCTTTAAGAATGTAGTTAAACCATTCGTAGGTTAGTTTTTTGGTATTAAAAATTGCTATAGGATCTACTTTATATTCGTTTATAATTGGGTCTCCACCTTTTTGTGCACCAAAATGGCCATAAGGTCCAATAACAAGATAATGTTCGGCATTTTTATTGTACTTAACGTGCTCTCTTAAATAGTATAAACTAGATATTTGGGAATCATTATAATAACCATCTATAGATAAAATAGGGATGTTTATTTGAGCAAATTCTTCTTTGTAGGGAACCATATCTTGCCAGTATTTATCGTAACCGGGATGTAACAACCACTTTTGTAAATACTTATTTGACGTACCATCTATGCTGTCAATTTTGCGATAAGCAACACCCGAGTTCCACCATCTGTCTTGCATGGTTCGGAAACGTTTTCTGTCATTTCCCACAACAGTATCCAAAGTTTTATTATTGGTTACATAAAATGCCCATTCGTAATTTGGATTTATAAAAATGCTATTTTCCATCGGTAAACCCATTCCGGCTCTGTTGGCAACATAAGGAACAATTGTTTTAAGTGCAGGATGAAGTTTTTTTGTCGATGCCCATTGTGTAAAACCGTTGTAACTACCGCCATACATTCCAACTTTTCCGTTACACCATGATTGCTTGCTGATCCAATCGATAACAGCATAGGAATCTTTACCATCATGCTCGTATGGAAATATTTCATCGGGACTAAATCTTTTTCCTCTCGAATAAGCCATAACTCCAATATAACCATTATCTACGGCTTCTTTTAGTCCTTTAATATCTCTATCGCGAACATAAATTGTAAATTGTAAAATAACGGGTTGAGGGGTGGTTATTCCTTTTTTGCGAACTACAATTGCCGAGATTAAGGCTCCATCTCTGGTTTTAATTAAAACATCATCCTGAATATCATAAAGTGTTTTGTCGTCTGGTTTTGTACTATTTACTTGTTGTGCTGAGGTATTGAAAACGATAAGAAAAAGAAATATAAAATTCAGGAATACTTTCATTTAGGTTGGTTTAGGCGTGTTTTTTATTAACGTTTTCTAGTAATAAAAGTTGTGTAGTTATTCGTAAATCAATTAATTATAATGTGAATTTTAAATATATAAATTTAAGGTATCAACCAAAGGGTTAACCATATAAGTGATGTAAGTGAATATAAGCATGATAAATCAGCGCTAACTTAAATGAGTTTATATCATTTATATGGAAAACAATTTCAGTATAATTTTTATTTCTCTAATGAAAATGCTACAGCAGCTTTTGAGTGTAATACTACTGTATCGAATGTAGGGATGGCAACATCTTCGGGTTTTATAATAAGAGGAATTTCGGTGCAACCAAGAATGATTCCTTCTGCTCCATTTTGTATTAATTTATCGATAATTTCTAAGTATCGTTTTTTTGTTTTTTCGGTTACAATTCCTTTTCCTAATTCTTCAAAAACAGTCATGTGTACAAAATCTCTGTCTTCATCATTTGGAATAATTGTTTCGATACCTCTATCGGTAAGTTTCGATTTAAAGAAATCAAGTTCCATCGTAAATTTAGTTCCAAGTAACCCCACTTTTTTCAATCCCGTTTTTTCAATTTCTGCAGCAGTTACTGTGGCAATATGTATTAGTGGGATTCCGATTTCTTTTTCGAGTCGGTCGGCAATATGATGCATAGTATTTGCACATAATATAATTGCCGTTGCTCCCGAAGATTTTAAGTGTTTGCAAGCTTCATATAACATCTGGAAGGTTTTCTCCCAATCATTGGCATCATTATTTTTTTTGATGTCTTCATAATTAAAGGAGTGAATAATGCACTGAGAAAAGTTTAATCCACCCAATTTTTCATTTATTCCTTCATTGATAAGTTTGTAATAATCTACGGTCGATACCCAACTGATTCCGCCAATAAGCCCTAATGTTTGCATGTTTTGTTTGAACTTTATATTGTTTGTACTGATTTAAAAACTGATTATATGTTTTGTAATTTGGTTTTAATCTTTAATTTCCAATAAAAGTATACAATAGTAACAACCTCTGCAACAATAATCCAGAGGAATTTGCTAGTAAAAAAACTATGATAAGTTCCCTGATTTGGGATTATGGTAAACGGCACCGTTATAAACACGTCAAGAGTTAAAGCTGTTGTAACTATAATTAAGCCAACGATGAATCCGTTGGTTTTATTTCGGTTTTTATAGAAGATAAAAGCACCGAGAATTGTAAACGGAATTGCCAATGGTACAACAATCAGGAATTGTTGCAATACAGAATCTTTGATGTTTGGGATATAACTCAGTATTGTGAAAGTACTAAATATCATTAGCCAGATTAATGCTCCAACTAAAATTGCCCTAATTTTTGTCATTTTATTCTAATATTAAAGGTTATTATTTCTGAACAAACACACGATAATTAATAAAAAGAATGATAGTACCGATGTTATGGTTCTAATTAAGTGCAGGTTATTCCATTTAAGTTCAAATTTATCTCTTAGACTTCTTGCATCTTCCAGAGATATATTGGTTAAATCAGTCTTTTCTAGAAGATTATTTAGCGGAATATTCCCCATGACGGTTACCAGAAATACGCCTGCAAAATATAATATTGCTGCAGCAAGTAGCAACCAAAAGATGTAGCTATAGTGTGATTTATAAAGGTAAGCTGTAGCAAATGATAAAAAGAGAGGACTAATAAATATCACAAAAAATAATGGGTTTAAAATAGTTTTGTTCATGTTCTGGAAAGCACAGAGATAATTAATATCATCAAGCCTGCCTATACCCGGAGTTATGGCATTTGCCCAAGTAAAAAAGATTCCAGCCAAAAGACCAGTAAATAATGTGGTAAATAATAAAACAATCATTTTTGTGTCGATAATAAATGGTTCCATGATTATGTTGTTTGGTTAACAAAATAAAATTAAAACTATTGACTATCAGGTATTTGTTTTAAAGGGATTAAAATTTGTTCGAAAAGAATTATTTTTTTAGTTCGCTTGGTCGTACGCCAAATTTTTTATGAAAAGCATTCGAGAACGAACTCAAACTTTCGTAGCCTACAAACCAAGCAGTTTCCTGAATGTTCTTGTCGGTGCTGCTTAATAATTCATGCGCTTTATTTAGTCGTTGTTCCTGAAGGTATTTAAATACAGGAATGCCAAAGAGTTCTTTAAAATTCTTTTTGAGTTTGTTGTTGTTCAAACCAATTTGCTTAGATAACTCACTTAATGAGGGTGGAGCAGCTATGTTTTGGGTTATGATTTCTTTTGCCTGAAAGAGTTTATCGCGGTCAATTTTTTTGATATTTTCTTCTTTTTCGGTAGAGAGATGTGCAAAGAAATGTGCCAGTAATTCGGTTATTTGGCTTTTAAGAAACATTAATCTTGTGTCTCCTTTATATTGGGTATTAAATATTTTTTGAACTGCGTTTTGCATGTCGGGCGACATATAAAAGCTTGGTCCTTCTACAAAGTTGGCTTCAGGATGCAAGAGTTGTTGTAAATATTCGGAGAAGATTTCGCTTTCGCGTTCTGGCAGCGTATCAAGATTTTTTATCTTCATAAATACGCTAATAGATTGCAATGGTTTATTAGGCGATATTTTGTGAGCAAATCCTACTTTGCTATTGCCGAAAAACGAAATTGCAATTCCTGTTGTATTGTTTATAATTATATTCTTGTTTTCATACGTAATTTCCAATTCAACATTTCCTGAACCATAGAAAGCAAAACCAACAGCGTCACCATCGATTTCGCATTTTTCGATAATCGTTTTTTCAGCATTTGATTGCTCGATTAAAACGACAAAGTTGTTTATTTCTATGATATCTGTTGTCATGGAATATGGATTAATTCTATTCTGAAAATTTATTTAAAATAGTTATGGCATTGTCGGTGTCTTTTTTATTTACAAAAATGTGGTCGTGATAAAACGCTGCTACAACATTGCAACTAATGTTATTATCGGATAACGCTTTCGCGAAAGCGGCAGTTAAACCCACAGCTTCTAACGATGAATGTACAGTAAGAGTTATCCATGACATTACAACTGAATAATCAAGTTTTAGCCCGTCGGCAATTTCTTTTTTTAAGATTAAAGTAATGCCTTCGCTTTCTGTAAATGACATTACAATATCTTTGATAGCTATATTTTCAAGACTTTCTACGGTACAAAAAACATAATCACCAACATTATGTTTAGGTTTCATGCTTTTGAGTAATTTCTCTAAATCTTTTTCTCCAGACATTTTAATGGTTTGTTTTTATTTTAGATTATGCTAGATGCAATTTTAATGTTTAATTTATTTTTTTCTTCTATTTCATTTTTCAATTTATCGTATTCAATAGAATTGGTCAATTTTTTTAAAGAATTTAAAGTTATCGAATGTTGACTTCGCTTGTAATTATTCAACTCTTCAGTTGACAAGACATAAAACTCCCAATGATTTAAATTAAGAGGATTAATTGTTGGTTTGTCTAAATGATGTAAAAGACAAAAGACATATACATCAGCACTTCTAATTGGGATTGTTGAACGTTTATCAATTTCTGAATTCCAAGGCTGGGATAGTTTTGTACTGAAACTAATTGGCGATAGTTTCTTTTGTTCCCATGATTGTATATATGCAGCAGATTTTATTTCAATTTTTATTTTGTCGGGTGTTTCTAAATCATAGGCACCCCATTCATCTCGAATTTCTTTTATGTCAATATTTACAGCTGTTGCAACAATAAATTCAGCTAAACGTCCACGTGTCGCATTACTAACAATATCTGAAACACTCCAACGCCAAAAATCAAGTAATGAAAAATTTAGAGACTTTTCATTATACAGAAGCTTTTCTTCTCCAGTTTTTAAAATAGCTTTGGTGGTTTCTAAAGAGTTCATAATATTTTATTTTTTAGTCATATGTAATGCAATTCGGTTTCCTTCGCAATCTTTAAATTCGGCTACTGAGCCATATTCTCCGTTTGATGTTATTGGAAATAAAACTTCGGCACCATTTTTTACTGCAAGGTTTAAAGTAGCATCAATATCTTCAGTATTAAAATATACAAGTGTTCCGTTTATAGTAGGTTTGTATATTTCTCCTTTTGCCAAAGCGCCCGATATTCCGTTATTGCCTTCGATAAGAGGAAAAAATGCCATTTCGTTATCATGAATGGTATCTCGCTCAAAATCAAAATTAAAAACTGCCGTATAAAATTGTATGGCTCTTTCTATATCGGTTACAGGAATCTCAAAATAGACAACCGGATTTGATTTGTTTTTCATTTAAATGTTTGATGACATATTTTTATTACCAACGAAGTTATGGAAATTTTTATTCCGATTTGTTATTTGATATTGTCAATTGATTTCATGAGATTGTTATATATAAAGCAACCTCGCTTAAATTGCTTAAACGAGGTTGCTTTATTTTTGATTTAATTACGTAAAATCATTCCGTAAATTTTTTAAATATTGAACTTGCTATATGTCCACCAAAACCAAATGTATTGCTCATTGCGTAGTTAACTATTTTAGGTTGAGCTTTACCGAGTGTCAAATTAAACTTATTTAAAAATTCGGGTTCTACCGTTTGTGTATTTATTGTTGGTGGAACGATGTTTTCCTGAATTGCTTTTATACAGGCAATTGCTTCAATAGCTCCGGCTGCGCCAAGTAAATGTCCAGTCATTGATTTTGTCGCACTAATATTGGCATTTGGGTTTATTCCAAATACTTTTTCCATTGCCTTAAGTTCGCTCAAGTCGCCAGTAGGAGTTGAGGTAGCATGAGCATTTATATAATTGATTTTGTCCGATGTTATCTGAGCTTCCTCAAGTGCAAGTTCCATTCCTAGAATAGCACCTTCGCCATCTGGGTGTGTACTTGTTAAGTGATAAGCATCTCCAGCTAATCCACCGCCAACAATTTCGGCAAGAATAACAGCATTTCTTTTTAATGCATGTTCATAGCTTTCTAGTATAATGGCACCAGCACCTTCACCCAAAACAAATCCGTTTCTTGTTACATCAAATGGTCGTGATGCTTTACTACAATCATCGTTTAATGTGGATAATGCTTTTGAGGCATTAAAACCTCCAATAGAAGATTCTGTGACAGAAGCTTCTGATCCGCCGCTAATTATCATATCGGCTTTACCCCAACGGATGTAATTAAATGCATCAATTATTGCTGTATTACTTGCCGAACAGGCAGATACTGTGGTGTAATTAATTCCGCGAAGCCCGTATTTAATTGAGATTGCTCCCGAGGCAATGTTAATAATCCTTTTTGGGATGAAAAACGGGCTAAATCTTGGTGTACCATTACCTAATTTATATTCTCCGATTTGTTCTTCGAATGTTGAAACGCCACCATCACCAGAACCCCAAATAACTCCAATTCTATTTTTATCCAAAGAATCAAAATCAATATTTGCGTTTTTGATAGCTTCGTCTGTTACATATAATGCGTATTGAGTAAAAAGGTCATATTTTCTTATTTCATTTTTCTCAAAAATGTTTTCAGGATTAAAATTTTTAACCTCACAGGCAAATTTAGTTTTGAATTTAGAAGTGTCAAATTTTGTTATTTCGGATGCTCCACTAACTCCATTGATTAGTGAGTGCCAATATTCCAACACATTATTACCAATAGGGGTTACTGCTCCCAATCCTGTTATTACTACTCTTTTCATTATTTTTTAGATTTTAGTTCTTTTAGAATTGTTTCTTTTACAATCACAAAGTCATTTTCGTTTGTAAGTCTTGACAGTTGTACAATTGCAACCATATTTGTTATTATCATCAATGCCTTTGTTCTTGGTGAAGATTCAAAATCAAATATTTTAAGTTCTTTTCCTTCTGTTAAGACTTCGGTTAACCAATTAATAACTAATGCTGCAAATATTTGTAGTTCTGTTTTTATGGTTTCATCCAGGGTGTTTAAGTCTGTAGCTAATGAACCAACAATGCAGACTTTGTTCTCCTGTTTTATTTGAGTATGAATTGCCAAGAAAGCTTCAAGTTTTTTTAATGGAGATTCATTGGCAACTTTTTTCTTTAAAGTTTCACATCTCTCAATATGCTCTTTGATTGTCGCGACTCCTAGGTCTGATTTTGCAGGGAAATGATAATGGATTGAAGCTGTTTTTATACCAATATCATTAGAGATATCTTTAAAGCTAAAAGCATTGTAACCTTTTTCTCTTATCAATTGATCTGCTTTGTCTATGATTGCTTCTCGTGTTGTCATCGTATTTTTTAACAAATATACTACCTATTAGTAGATAGGCAAATTAATTATGATTTATTTTAAAATATTTTAGCAATCGATTAACATGTTATGTGTTAAAGAGTTTGATTGGTTGAGTTATTCTGTATAGGGATTTCTATTTCACTTTCGTCATGTACATATACCAGTTCCATTCCCAAGTTTCGCCATTATCGACAGACATTGCCTGACTCCAAATTGGATTGTTTTTGTCTCTGGCATCCCAACGAAATAACTGAATTACTTTTTTTCCTTCATAAATATCTCTTGAAAAGAAATGACCTACTTTTTTTTCGAAGGAGCCAATTACTGGTTTATCCAGAACTCCTGTATTAGAATCTGACCAATAAATACTCCATAATTTTGTTTCTGGATTAAATAATCGTACTGTCATTCCTTCAAAAGGGACACCATCAAATTCTGCTAGAAAATTATCAATATTACCAATTCCGTTTAAAACTTTATGCATTTCCTGAGTCGATGGAAATTCAATCCACTCCGTACAATCGGAGAATCTATATTTTAATTTTTTATTTATAATATTGGATTTCCCCTGAAAAAAATCAAAATCATCTTTGGATGAAGTAAGGGAAGGGAGGATTATTAATTCTCCGCTTGCATTAAAAATCAATTTTGGAATTTCTAAATTTAAATTATCTACAGTCATTTTTTTTGATTTTTAATGATTTATTCATTACCCTTTTTAATCCATTTCCCAACTTCTGGCGCTACGTAATTTTTCATTTTATCCAGTAAATCCTGAGAATCTGTACTTACGATTATCATTTGTTGGTTTACTTCTTTTAAGAAACCTTCGTTTACCATTTTTAGTATAAACTCTAATAATAAATCATAAAATCCATGAATATTCAAAATTCCTATTGGTTTTTTATGAAGTCCGAGTTGCGCCCATGTAAGCATCTCAAAAAACTCTTCCAGAGTTCCAAATCCACCTGGTAAAGCAATTACGCCATCGCTTAATTCGTTCATTTTGGTTTTCCTTTCGTGCATGCTTTTTACAATAATTAATTCGGTTAAATTATCGTGAGCAATTTCTTTCTTCATCAGGAAGTCTGGTAAAACACCAATCACTTTTCCATTTTTATTTAAAACTCCATCTGCTACAGCACCCATAAGTCCTACTTTGGCTCCGCCATAAACCAAATCGATATTATTTTCGGACATTGTTTGTCCAAGTTTAAAAGCTTGGGTTTCGTATTCTTTTTTGTTCCCAAAACTTGATCCACAAAAAACGGTAATTCTATTCATTTGTTTAATTGTAAAATGTATTTTATTTCGTTTGTATTTTTATCCAACTTAGAATTTCGTTCAGCGCTATTGGAGAGAACGTTTGTTCAATAGTAGCATATTCTTTCGGTAAACCAGTTTCACATTCCTGAAATAAATGATTAAGGTTTGGCAATTCTTTGGTCGTTATGTTTTTATTTCCTCCTTTTAATACTGCTTCTTTTATGGCTGATAGATTTTCTTTTGGTGGAACTTGTAAGTCCTTTGAACCATTAAGCGCTAAAACAGCACATTTTACTTTTTCTAATGTAGGAACTGGATTATATTTAAGAAAATTTACCATCCAAGGGCTTGAGATTTTATCAACTTGCATTTTTATATATTCAGCTTCAGTTATCCCAGCAGGTTTATCTGTAGCACTTTCAGATGCTTTTGTGATATAGGTTGTTAAATCCGTTTTTAATTGTTCTGCATTCTTGGATTTTGTTACGATACCAAAAGCAGTTTTGTTCATTTCCTGTGATTTTTGAATTTCAGCATTATTCATTCCTGCTGCTTCTGCAATTACTTTTTGTTGTAACAAAAGTAATTGATCTCCAGGAATTCCAGGACCAGCGAGTAGGATAATAAAGTTAATATCCTTGGAGTTTGAGGCAACAATTGGTGCTATTAATCCGCCTTCACTATGACCAATTAATCCAATTTTTTGTTTGTTGATTTCTTTTCTGGTTTGTAAATAGTTTACTGCAGCTTGAACATCCGTAGCAAAATCAAAAGAGGTAGAAGTTTTAAAATCTCCAGTAGATGCTGCTGTTCCTCTATCATCATATCGCAAAACTGCAATTCCGTTTTTGGTTAAATAATCAGATAATACAAGGAAAGGTTTGTGTCCCATTAATTCTTCATCCCGATTTTGTGGGCCGCTTCCGCTAATTAAAATCACTACAGGGAAAACGCCTTCTTTTTTAGGTAATGTCAATGTTCCAGCCAAAGTTATTCCTGCTTTCTCATTCTTAAAAGTTACCTCTTCTGAGTAATAAGGATATGGTTTGGTTGGTTCTTGTGGTCGTACTAGTTTTTCTTTTTCAATTTTTTCTCTCGATAAATTCATAGGAAAAGCATGACCGGCTTGGGTGAAAGTACCAACAATTTTATTGTCTTTACCAAGAGTGCCTTCATATTCAATTCGGGCATTTGCAACAGTAAGTTTTAAAGTTGAGTTTTCAAAACTTGTTGTAGTTACTGGAATATCTTTTGCGCCTTGATCAGGACTATCCATTGTTGATTTAAAGCTTGTATCGGATTTAGTAATATTAAAAACGAGTCTTAATTGGGTTCCCTGAACATTTAGGACACCATTCCATTGTCCTGTAATTTCTTGTCCAAAAACAGTCATAGAAATTAAACCGATTAATAGTGATAGTATAAATTGTTTCATTTGGTTATGGTTATTTAATTGGTTATTTTTTTAATTCTATTGCCTTATAGAATAGACTGATAAAATGTATTCTGTTACAGGAATAGTATAAAATTGTCGATTATTTTTTTAAATTTATTTTCCAATTGGTTTTATTTACTGTCATATTAATTGAGATCCAAATATTTTTCTGAACTATGATTTCACTTAGTTTATCTGGATTTATTGTAAATCCCGATTTTTCATAACATCTAATAGCTTGTTTATTCCAATCGTATACATTAAGTTCTACTTGTTCTACGTTTAACTTTTCGAAAGAATAGTGTACCAGAAGATTAACTATTTCCTCCCCAATTCCCTTTCCTCGATATTTTTCTTCGCCGATAAGTATTCGGCATAGCTTAGCCAAATTATCTTCGGATTGATATATTTCTGCATGTCCAATTACTTCTTTCGATTTTGTATCGATTACTTTAAATGGTATTCTATTTTCTTCTTTTACATAATTTTCTAATTGCTCAGTTGTTAATGGAAATTTAAAAATCGGACCAGAAAATTGAACTAACATTTCTTCATTATCCACCCAAGTTATTAATTTTTCGAAATCTGTATTATCAAATTTTTCTAGTTTTATCATAGTTTTTGTATTATAAATTTCGAGCTAATCGAAATCCTAAATCATCAATTTTAAACGACGTAGGATGGCTGCGTCTTCGATTTGTGGCCATACAACCTCTTTCATTATCATACCAGCCACCACCACGAAAAATGCGGTAGGAGCCATAAACCGTTTCATTGTATATATCCGAACACCATTCCCATACATTTCCTAGCATATCATAAAGACCAAATGAGTTGGGCTCTTTCGTTCCTACATCATGTGTTGTTTTCTCTGAGTTTTCTTTATACCATGCAATTCTATCAATTTCGCTATATCTTATACTTGTAGTTCCAGCTTTACATGTATATTCCCATTCGGCTTCGGTAGGAAGTCGGTAGCCATTTGCTTTGTTATCAAAAAATATTTCTTCGCTGTCATTATTCCAAGAATAACAAGGTGTAAATCCTGAATTCTCAGAAAGTAAATTACAAAAAACGACTGCCTGTATCCACGATACAGTTTCGACAGGTTTTTTATTTCCTTTAAAAGTGCTTGGAGAATCCTTAGTAAATTCAAAATATAAATCTTGCGTTACAAGGTATTTTGCCATTAAGAAAGGCTGAATATTTGCTGTCCAGGTATGTTTAATTCTGTCATCCCTCATTATGATTTGACCTTGCGGAATTTCTACCATTTGAAGGCTAATGGCTTTATTATTTGATATATTGATACTATGCTGATTCATGAGTATTTGATTGTTTTTTAAAACAGCAACCGAAGTTATGAAAAATATTGCAGCATATTTAAACAAAAAAAGCAATCATAAGAAACTAGTGTTGCTTGTTTATATTTATAGGAAATTTATTTATAATTATATTTTATTTTTACAATATAATAATTACTTTAGCCTAAATGTTAGATTATATTTTACAATATAATTTAGCCTTTAGTTTTAAATAATTTAGTATGTCAAATTTTAAAATAATTGGTAATCCAAATCCTGAGACAGGGAAGGAAGTAACTTATACCGTAAGTAACTCCAATCTTCCCGGGAGCTTATTTCCTGGGCAAGTTATTCCATTGGGAAGTAACCCCTTTTTAGCGCAAGTGCAATGGTCTTTATCTGTTCTGGAATATGGAAAATGGAAGCTAAAAGAAAAAAATAATAAAACAGGGCCCAAAGCTGCCTATACATTCACCGAAATAAGCCTTACAAGACAAGCGATACGTATAGTGGCACGCATGGGCGAAGAAAAAGCTACGCTAGATATCAAACCTCAAAAAACAGTTGAGCGCAAGATTATAGGTGTAGAGCTATGCGATGCACTAGGTAAGAAACAAACCAAGCCGTTTGCTTATAACCAAACAGTATTGGCAAGGGTACATTGCCTTAATCTTGATAATTGTACCGTACATGTAACCTTATGGGAAGACGATGCTCCGGGTAAAGGACATAGCGAAATAAACAAAAATAATAAAGCAGTAACGAAATCCGAACTGATATCGAATGGTATTGCAGATATTAAATTTAGACTAGCAACGGATTTTGCAAAAATGGCAAATGCACAATTGGCCAAAGGCGATAAAAGCGAAGGGAAATTTCATGAATATTATGTAACTGCTGAAATTTTTAGACAAAAAATAGCCAGTAGTAATAATATAAATGTAATTAATCCCGATAACAAAACGCCTGACGCAAAACCCAAACCAATTCCTTCTAGGCCAACTCCCCAAAAACCGAAACCTCCTGTACCAGCCGCTACAAAAGGGAAGTCTCAAATGGAGGAAAAAGGAATATTAGAAACTGTAGGAAGCGCAATATACGATTGGGGAGAGTCGAAGCTTAAAGTATTGTCTACAATCCTACCCGATCCTATGGAGATTGTAAATAGTGTTTCGAAACTTGCTACGCCTGATAAAAAGGAGGAGAAGAAGGATGAGAAGAAAGGAACTTGTCCAAATTGTGATAAAGATATTACTCTTGATGAAATTAAAAAGATTTGTGTTGATAGTAAAGGAAATTGTTTGATAGATAACGAAACAATGATAAAGGCAGCTTTACCACATTTAAATAAATATCGTAAAAAAGTAGGTATAAATACTTGTGTAAGAAAAGCACATTTCTTATCTCAGATAGCTGAGGAAAGTAAATTTTATTCATTACAGGAAAACTTTAATTGGTATTGGAAACCTCTTATAGGGACTTTTAGTTCTTATTTTATACAATTTAATTCAAAAGATGAAAAAGAAACTGAAGCAAAAAGGCTAGGGAGAGCAAATGAAGCGAAAACGCCAGGTCTTACACTCGATCAGCAAATAAAATTAGCTAATGCAATTTATGGTAAAACACATCCTAATGGTAAATTGCATGTGAATTCAGGTGACGGTTGGTTGTATAGTGGTAAAGGATTTAAACAAATAACATGGAAAAGTAATTATCAAGAATTAGAGAAATATTTTAATGCTAATATGAAAATTGATAATGAGTCAGATGTTGATTGGACTGATGGTGATAACCCTTATAAATTAAAAAATAATGCAAAAGATGCAATGACTTCGGCATTAGCTTTTTGGGGTAAAAATAATATAAATAGCGTTGCTAATGAAAATAATGTACAGGCTGTCGAAAAAGTAACAAAAAAAATAAACACTGCTTTAAAAGGTTTAGAAGGGCGGAAAAAATATTTTAAAAATGCAGTAGATGTTTTAAAAGTTAACAATTGTCAAAAAGGATCTTCAATAAATATTGATAAAGGAACTGTGATAATTGTTTCAGGTAAAGACACAAAGAAAGAAAAAGATCCTGCTCAAAATATTTATTGGGTAATGTATAAAACAAGTGTTTATAAAGATATGAGCTTGCAAACATATAAAAAACTCCTGACTTCAAAAAAACTCCCAGAACCTGACCATGTTACTTATTTAAGTAGAGATACACATCAGACTTATAGTAAAAAGAAAGGCTCTTTTAAACATTCAGATAAAAGATTTGGACAATACAATGAAATCCCACCAGGTGAATATTTTTTAGTTCCAGGACTTCCTGGACAAACATATAAGATTTATGTTATAGATTCTGAAAGTAAGACAGCATCTGATGAAAACGGAATATCTGGTGTAGATGGACCAAGAGGTGGAGTAGCATTACATCAGTATTGCCCAAGATTTTCAGTAGGATGCTTCACCTTTAATTGTGGTACAAGTACATCAGCTGTTACAAATTTTATAAATGAGATACCAGATTTAGTTTTAAATGATGGTAGACCTGTGAGATTCATTGTTGAAGAGAGAAAAGTAACGGAATCAACTTGGGATGATGCTAAAAAGGGAACAAAAAAATGGACTGGAATTTAAATAAAAATAGAATGAAAACAAATGTAATTATCTTATCTCTTTTAATCAGCTTAATCTCTTGTAAAGATAAAGTAGATGAAAAAAATGTAAGTATAGAAAAAAATGTAAGTATGAATGACTCAAAAAATGCTCCTTACAATATAACGGATATAGGAGATGGTGTAAAATATAATTATGATACTTTATCTGTAGATTATATAAAGAAGGTAAAGACTAGTCTTTTAAATAGAAAATTTAAATTTCTTGATGAGCAAAAATTTAAAGATAAAGTATTTGAAGTCTATAATATAAATGTATATGATTACAAAAATAAGATAGTTGCTTTGAGACCAGCTATGTTTACTGAGATTGCAATTAAAGAAGATAAATTTATTTTAATAGAAGATCCTGAGACAGATGATAGTGATGTCATAAACGATAATTTAGAATATTATTATAATTCGTATGTTTTTTATGATGATAAGGTTGCGCTCAATTGGTTGAAATTGAATAATAAACAACAATTGATTGATTTAGTTGTGGATTATGGTTATAGTTCTGATAAAGAATTGGTTAAGTTTGTTTTTAAAGATTTTGATTTTGATAATAGTGTTTTATTTCATGATTTAATTTTCTCAAATGATGTTAATTCAAAAAAATTTTTATTAAGAGAAAAAATATTAGATGATATTGAAAATTTAGTTTATAAAGGTCATGTAGAAGGGTATACAGAAACAAAAACTGGTAACGGATACAATAGCTTTTCTGAAATAATAAAAAAAATAAGGAGGAATCCAAATAACTATATTGAACCCGAAAAATATATAGCTTTCTTATATGAAAAGGATTTAAGAATAGGTATTGTAGGGCATGTTGAGTCTAATTTAATGACCAATACGAATTATAAATCTTTTTTAAAACAAAACAACTACTTTAATTTGGAAAGATTGAAAGATTATGTGGAGAATATTTATGGAGAAAATCCTGATTCAGAAGATACTAAAATAGTGTATAAAATTCAGGATTTAGATGGTTATACTAATTTAAGGAAAGAAAAAAACAGCTCATCTGCAATAATTGAAAAAGTTAAATCTGGAGAAGAGATTGAAATACTTGATGATTCTGGAGATTGGTGGTTTGTGTCAACAAAATCTGGTAATAAAGGATATGTATATAAGAGTAAAATAAAATCAGAATAATTTGTTTTTTTTAAGCTAGTGTAATAACCCTCCAGTATTAGTAAATAAAATTAGCTCAAGGATAAAATTATAAAGATAACAGGATCATTGACGTATTGAAATGAATAGCTACAGTTAGTAAGAGTGAAATGCTTTTGCTAACTGCTGGAATTCCTAGGTAAGTGAAGAGATTAATATAATAAAAAAATGGAAATGATTTTAAATGCAAATAAAATGAGGATAATAGTATTAATCGTTTTTCTAGTCTTGATTGGTTGCAAAAAAGAAAATAAGAATGACTTAAGTAATAAACATAATGGAATTGTTCTAAAATTTAAAAACACTTCTGTTGCATTTGATGGAGTTAGCACTGTTAATGATATAAATAACATTAAGGATGATTTCATAATTCAAAACAATGGAACTGAAATTCTAATACAACCAGCTTATTTGGCGAGCGATTTATTAGATGGAAAGACATTAATATTTTCAAATGATGCAGTGCAAAAAGTAAAAATAACTTTTAGCTATGATGCTATTTTTTATGGTGAAGAAAAGAAAAATACTACTCTTGGTTTTAATCGTGATACCACAATGATTTTGAAAGTAATTGATAAAAAAGTTAAAGTTCCAAGTTTTGAAAATATTAAAAATATATTAAACAAAAAATTTGAAACGAATGAAGTTTGTGAGGTTGCATATCTAATAAATCAAAGTTATTTTAATAAAATAATTGCTAATTATGAAGATTTTGGAGGAAAGAGTTCTCCTGATTATAAAGATGCAATGATTTTTTTTAAAAAAGGAAAGAAAGATTTTAAGAAGTTAGAAGATTTATTTATAAATGTTGATTATTCTAAACTTAGTATTGAGTTTGAGGATAAAAACAAAGCCCATTCGATAATTACTTTTGATAGAATGTTTGGTAAATATGAATTTGCAAAAGTAGAGAAACAAGAGATTTCGATTCCTAAAGGGTTTTATATTCTAGATAGTACATTAATTAGTTTGAAGAATATAAAATATAAAATATTGACATTAGAAAAAGAGGAAATTAAGAATAAAGATAATGCTCAACATAATTCTAATCCTATAGTTATTTTAGAAAAGACAGGTAATAAATATTATAAAAAAAATGATAATTATAATTTAGTATTTAAATACGATGATAATTGTCCTGCAGATGGATATGGCGGAATTGTAAGTAAGAATAATTATTTTACAATTCAACAAATATTTTGCGTGGACTTTATGTTTGTGAATTCATATACAACATTTAAGATAGATGAAAATACCAATGAGATATATCTGCATAAGTATGGCGAAGAATATACTGACCGAAGTAATTCGGACAGGAAAATACCGACAAAAGTATGGTCAATAAAAGATTTTGGAGTCGTTAAATTTGACAAAGTAAATGAAACTTTTTTGAATAATCTTAGAAATAAAATATCTATAAAATAATTATTGACAGATTATTAAAATTGTAAAACAATAAGGGCATCGACATATTGAAAAGGATTGTCACAGTTAGCAAGAGTGAGAGGTGAAGTCTCCTGACTTTGTAGCGACAACAACAACAACAACAACAACAACAACAATGGACATAACAAAAAAATAAAAAGAAGGAACGGGTATGAAGTCGGGAGACTTCACGGTGTCCCATAATAGACAGTCTTTTTTTTTTACTTAAAAAAAGACTAATACACGATTGTCAATTTTCATTATAATAACAAACCTCGACTTTTTTAGAATCGAGGTTTCTGTTTTATTTTAAAAGTGTAATAAGAGAAATTTATTCGGTTCCCAAATAAGGATTTAAAACTTCGGCTAATTCATTTAACCAATAAAAAATTTTTTTCTAAGTTGACTATTTTGAGTTGAAGGGTTTCATGTTCCCTCATAAGACCTAAAGCGAGTATGTAATTTACTTGCCTTATCTCCTTAGCCATAGCTTTTGGGTCTATTGTTTTGTTAAAAAAAATCAGCAAGCCTTGTTTCGGCTTCTTTTGAAAGATTGTTTGTACTCATAACTCTGTAATTTTAGGAAATATAAAACCCGCATAGCTAAGGTGTCCTACACTTACAGAAGTGTTACGGTTGTTTCCAATACCGCCACCATACCACACGGGCAAAAGTTTTAGTGTTTTACTCTTAAATATAAAATTAAAATTTTATAACAATATCAATTGCTTCCCAGATAATAATTCCCATTGAGAATCCGCCGATTATACCAGTAAGTAATCTCATGAAATTACTATGATATTTGTGCAATGAGTTTTGTAAATACCAATCTGCAAGCATTAATGCTAAACCGATAATCGAGAAATAAAAAGGAGGAAGGAAATACACAAAATAACATATTGCACATAAAATATGTCCGATGCTTGCACCTAAACATCTTGCACAGAAAGCCATGTGTTTATCATTGATTTTAAAACACCTTTCGGGAATTCCGTGACAGCCTAATGTAAATTCATTTAGTTTCATTTACCAGGTATGTTTACATTTTAGACAAGTTAATCTAACTTTATTCGATCTGTGAGTTCCACATAATAAGCCCAAAGGACCAGCCAGAATTGCTCCACAACAAGCTTTCTTTCCGCTAAACCCTTTTTTATCGGCATATATTTGTGTCGAATGACATTTTCGACATCTAATTTGTTCATCTTGATTATTAGTATTCATGTTTTTTGGTTGGTTAATTCTTGAGTTGTTAAATTATTTTTTGGTTTCGATTTCGATTATTTTTTTTCCATTATTTCCCAGATAATGGGTGAGTAGTTTTTCATATACTTTATAACCATCATCGACATTGGTAAAAATTATGATTCCTTGTTTTGTTTTCGGAAGTATAAAAAAGATCGTTTGTGCACCTCTGTCTGCACCGCCATGTGATAATGCTGTTTCTCCATTTCCCAAATCGTAGATTTCAAGGCCTAAGCCAAAATGTTTTCCTGCTTTTGTTTCTACCTGATTAGTTTTCATATCGTCAAAAACTTTTTTTGATAATCCATCTCCATTCATTACACTAACTAGAAATTTTCCATAATCTTCAATGGTTGTTAAGAGGTCATCGGCAGCATTTGCAGTTTTTCTTTTCTCCGTTTCGTACGCATTCCCTTTTGGATCATATCCTATTGCAAATCTTGTTTCGTCTGTTTTTTTATCCCATATATAATTGGTGTCGTTCATTTGCAAAGGGGCAAATATCAATTCCTTTGCTAATTGGTCAAGCGTTTTATTGAATTTTTTTTCTAATGCTTTTCGTAAATATTCAAAACCTTCACCGGAGTATTGGTATTTCGTCCCTGGTTCAAATTGAAAGTGTAGTTTTTTATCGGTATTATTCCAACGCCAGTTCGAAAAACCCGTTTGATGACTTAAAATATGTCTTGTAGTTAGTTTTTTAACTTGAGGATCATTTGCTACATCTGGATCAATCCAATATTTATAAAGTGGTTCATCCAAATCCCATTTGCCTAAGCTTACTAATTTTAAAGTAACCATTGCAGTAATTGGTTTGGTCAGTGAAGCAACATTAAAAATAGTATTGTAAGGTGCCGTTACTCCTTTTTTTAGGTCACCAAAAACTTTAATTTGTTGTAGTTTCCCATCATTGATTATGCCAAGTCCAAGGGTAGGAACATTGTTTTCTTTGAGCCAATTTTCAATTTCGGCATCATTGTCGAAAATTACCGATTTATTAGCTATGGTATTATTGTTTTGATGATCGTAACTAAGTCCTCGAGCTAGTTTCCAGTTTCCTTTTTGCAACAGCCATAAATGGGTAAATCGAGCACTACTTCCGGGAGTTTCTTTTTTGTCTGTGGTTATTCTGTAAAATTTATGAATACCTGTTTGTATTGCACCATAAAGAACTTTGTCTTTATAGAGTGGATAAATTTCGGTGCTTCCGGCAATTAAATCTCTTCTTAATTGATATGTTTTAGAAGAGGCACATAATCCGTTGCGAATATTAGATAAGAATTTCTTTTTATTGGATATACTGTCTTCGTCGTGAAAAAACTCAAAGTCTTCGGTTAATAAAGTTTCAAATTGATTGATGTCGCAAGTATTAAAGCCAACCTTAAAGAGCAGACTATCTCTGGAAATGATAGTTTTATATAAGTCTGAGTTTTTATCAACCTGAGCTGATAATGAGAGCGAAGCTATAAAGAATAACAGTAATAAATAATGGTTGATTGTTTTGATTGTCATGATGATGATTTCTTTATAAGACGTGAGATTATTTTTTTTGTTACAAAAAATAGAGATTGCTCATTACTTTTAAGTTCATGTTTATTCAACTATTTTGTACTCATAGTTAAGTATTAAATGAAGTATTAAAGATATTGGAAGTTTATTTTTGCTTAAAATTAATAAACGAATGATAAGATATAAAATATCTGTATTGATTTGTATTTTAGGGTTATATCAAATAAACGCACAGAATAACAGAATCATTTCTAAAGAAAACACAATGAATAGTATTGAAGTTTTAAAAATACAAAGTCGGATTAATAATTTAGATATTGCAATTAATCATATGCAACCTAAAGTAATTTCAAATGATTATCCGGTACTTTTTCTTCATGGTTCATCATTCCCAACGGCTCTTTCTTTTAATTTTAAAATGAATAATACCTCTTGGATGACCAATTTATCAGAGAATGGGTATGACGTATTTTCATTGGATTTCTTAGGTTATGGAAATTCTGATCGCTATCCAGAAATGGAAAATCATTCTAAAGAAAGTAAAGTCGTTGGCAGAGCTCAGGATGTGTTTTTGGATGTTGATAAGGCTGTAGATTTAATTATAAAAAAGACGGGTAAAAATAAAGTGTATTTGATAGGTCATTCATGGGGTGGAAGTGTTGCAGCACTTTATGCATCAAAATTTCCAGAGAAAATTGAGAAACTAGTTTTATTTGCGACCATAACCGTAAGAAACGAACCGTATGAAGCTGAAAACATTAAAGGTTCTTTTGATGAGATGACTCCTAAACAAAGGATTGATGCCATGAAAAGTCTAACTCCTGATGGAGAAATATGTCAATTAGAAAAAGAAATTTTTACTAATTGGGGAGAAAATTGGAGAAAAAGTGATCCATTACTTAGAAAGTTTAAAACAGAAAGTATCCGTTTCCCTTCAGGTCCAAATCAAGATGTCGAAGATCTATTGCACAATAAACCCTATTATAATCCGAGGGATATTAAATCTTCAACCTTAATAATAAGAGGTGAATGGGACAAATATCCTAATAATGCCGATGCCGAAAATTTATTCCTCTCTCTAGAAAATGCAAAATCAAAGAAGTATGTGGTATTGGAAAAAGGAACTCATGTTATGCATTTGGAGAAAAGCCGGGTAGAATTATATAATGAAATTTTATTTTTTTTTAAAGCAAATAAGTCAACTTTCTAAAACTATTTAAGTCCATATAAGTTATTAAAGAAAATATAAGTTTTTAAATGTTTCTCTCAAATGGACTTATATGGTTAGTCTTTTAGGTAAAGAAAACTTAGAGTTCATTTATCTTATACAGCCTGATTATTATTAATTCTTAACCGCCGAAATCAATATAAATATAGGTCTTCTGCTCTCGTCAATCATTTCGGGATATTTCTCAAGTATTTCGGTAGAAGGTTTCGGTTCAGATATTTGTTTGACAGTAAAGTTGGCTTTGATTAATGTATTTACAATAGTTTCGAAAGTTCGGTGGTATTTAATTACTTCGTGACCTAGAAATTGTGTGTATCTTATGCCTTCATTTTGATAATTATCAATTGGCCAATGCAAGCGATTTCCATCTGTATCGGTAAACCAATCTTGTTCTGGTCGAGATGTAAATACAGGATGTTCCATAGAAAAAACAAAGCTGCCACCTTTCTTTAGGTACTGATTAATTTTGTTAAAAACAGTTTCAAGATCTTTTACATAATGAAATGCGAGGGAACTAATTACAATATCAAATTCTTCGGGTTTAAAGTCGATATCTTCAATTGCGCCTTGTTTGTAATCTATGGTTAAGCCTTTTGAATTCTCTTTGGCTTTTTGGATCATTTTTTCAGATAAATCAACCCCAACAACATTTTTTGCGCCTTGTTCTTTTGCATAAATACAATGCCAACCGTATCCACAACCTAAATCTAGAACATTTCTATCTTTAAACTCAGGTAACATTTCACGTAAAACATACCATTCTCCTGCTGCATTTAATCCGTCGACAGAACGTGGCATTTTGCCATAATTCTCGAAGAAAGATTTATCATCATATTTATTTTGTTTCATGTTATTGACTATGACTTTTGCTTTTATTTATGGCTTCCTCAAAGTATAAGTTACTATATTTTTTACATTAAGATGCGTATTATTATAAGGTTTGTCTTCGTATTGAAAATTATTTCTTTTTAATATAGTTACCGAATTGATATTATCTGAGGAAGGAAAAGCTGTTATAAGCGATGCCTTTATTCCTTCAAAAGCATATTTTACAACTTCTTTCAATGCTTCCGACATAAATCCTTTTCCTTGGTATTGTGTTAACATTTCGTAGCCAATTTCGACTATATCATTCTCCAAATCAAAGTTCCAAAGACATACAGAACCTATTAAATCATTATTTTCTTTTAACGCAATTACCCAATATATGCACTCATTCTTGGCAATCAGATTATTTATTCGGGTTATATATGCTTCTGCTTTATCTAAATTGGAGGAATTATCCCTACCTACAAATGAGTTTACAATTGGATCAGAATGTAACTTATGGATAAATTCAAAATCTTGGACTTCCAGATTTCTCAATACTAATCTCTCAGTTTTTAACCTTGGGAATTTACTAAAATTTGGTTTCATAACATTCGGAATTTAATTTTTGTCACATTAAACGAAGCAGTGATTATAAGTTATTTTTTATAAAATAACTTATAATCATTTAAGATGCATTTTTGCGTAAGCTAAACGGCTTTTCTTATCAAATCCATTCGGGTTATTTTTTGGTCATTCACTTCAAAAATAACTACTTGTTCCGTTCTTTCATCGCTTCCATTTCTACCGTAGATGTATTCCTGAACAATTATTTTATTATCAAAATGGATTGTTTTTATTATTTCGGCTCGAAGATTTGGTGAGTTTTCGAATAATGTGATAAACATTTTTTCACAGTCACCTATTCCATTAATGGTTATTGAATTATCAGAGAAATTAATAATTTTGATGTTATCGCTATATAATGGCATCATGTTTTTTATGTCCCTATTGTCAAAAGCCAACATTTGGGCATCGATAATTTGTTCTATTGTCATTCTTGTTATTTATTTTTTATCTAATTCTTAATTTTTTCATGGGGAATTTCTGCTCCGCACCAAGTTTTAATATTTGTAGGTTCAAAGTTAGGACAACTTTTCATATCTACTTTAGAAATCCAAATAATATCTTCAGTTTTTAGACCTGCATTAAAATAGTAATTATTGTAATCTTCGCCATATACCCAAGCATCACTAGAACCCTTTTGCATAACGGTAGCATTAAAGATAAATAGGTTAGATTCCTTTGGGATATAGTAATTTTTATCAACGATGTATCCCCAAATATTTATTAAGAATGAAGAAATAAACACTACATAAAACAAAATGGCTAATAGAACTGGGATTAAATATTTTTTGTATTTCATAGCAATATAATTTTTTTATTAATTTAAACAGCAATTATATTATTTTAAAAATAGATGGGTTATTTGGTAGATATCTAATTTTTATTTTTTTGCTTATGGTTTTTTTTTCATAAAAAGCTTTATCTACGCTTTTCGAAATAGTGTATTCTTTTCCTTCTTTTGTACTAAATAGTATATGAATTTAAGGATCTTTGGTATGTTGCTTTGGCTGTTTTAAGTTGACTCTGAATAATAGCCTCTGTTGTTATTCCGTTTTTTTCAATTTCAGTATTAGTTCTTATTCCAAGGGCATAATTTATACCTAATGAAAAAATACAAAATGTTACGGCAAATGCCAAACGATATTTTTTTGAAAAGATATATTTAATATGATTGTAAGTTAATTCTCTTATTTTATTAGTCTTACTTAGAGCTAATAATATAAAAAATATGCAAATTAAAGATTCGGATATTATGATGTAATATTTGTAAGAATTGTATAGGTTAATTGTAGTAAAAAGTAAACAGCAGATATAAAAAACTACTGTTACCTTATACCATTTTAAAGGATTATTTTGCATGTAGTCTTGTTATTGCAACTTTACAATTTGCCCAGTATGAACATCATATAACATTGGTACAATTTTTATTTTATACTCTTTTATGATAGGATTATCTTGTATTAGCTTTGTAGAGTGCATGATGTTAGCTTTAATTGCACCTAGATAGTCAGTTGATTTAGGAGTTGTTTTATCAGCTTGTTTTTCTTCATCTTCCTCTGATATCATTTCTACAATATTATCGATATGGCTTAAATGTTTCTTATAGGCTCCATCATTATCATTGATATAGGCTTTTATTGCACCACATTCAGTATGACCTAAAACAACGATTAATTTAGAATCTAAGTGTTCTATAGCATACTCAATGCTTCCCATATCGATATCCGAAATTAAGTTTCCGGCATTACGTATCACAAATAAATCACCAATGCCTTGGTCAAACACAATTTCGGGAGAAACTCTACTGTCAGAACAGGTTATAATAACTGCAAATGGTTTTTGTCCATTCTGATTTTCTAAAACAGATTTTTTGTTTTGATGGGGATGGATTGATTTCTCATCCAAAAAGCGTTGATTGCCTGTTGTTAATTTTTCCAGAGAAGTCAAATCTTTATTTAAATCTCCAGTTTCAACTTTTTGATTGTCGTTGTTATTTTTACAACTTACCACCATAAAAATTGCAATTACTAATGTAAGGAATTTTGTTTTCATTATTTATATTGTTAATTATTAAAAGTATTTAAAATCAGTTATATAAATAATTTGTCATAAATATAACCTTACAAAAATATGTCTTTTTTATTACAAAGTAAATAAATGAAGTTTTTTATTTGTAAAAATTATCTGAATATCATTTCTATTCCTTGTTTGCCTTAGCAGAATTAAAAGTATTGCTAATATTTTTTACAAAATCTTTGGCGTATGTCCTGTAGTATCTAAGTCGGGATCGAGGATTGTTATTTCAAGTCCAGTGAGTTTGTCACTTTGAAATAGAAGATAAGTTAGTTCATTGAATTCTTCATAGGTCAAACTATCCAGAGTTTGGCTATCTGCGCAAGGCATTATTATATCGTTTAAAACACCAACATCAATATAAAGCCAAAATCCATCCAGATTCTTATTTTTAATTTCCAAAAGGAACAAGTCACAATATACTTTCTGGATTGAGAGAATTATACAAATCGTGTTTCTTTAACCATTCTGGTAAATGTTTTACTCCAGGTTCTTTATTAGGTTGCGGCTCTTTTAATCCCAGATTTGACGGAAATTCAACAATGTATATCTTTTTCATGATTTGATGCTTTTAACTTAATCTCTATTTCAGGGTTAATATTTTTTAGTGTTTGAATAAACTCCTGTTTGTCTTTTGGTGAAATTACAACGGTATCAAATTTATTATATAAAACCTCAAGTCTGTCAAATGATAATGCGGGTGAACTTAGAAGGGTATTTGTTTCGGACATTTTTTTTATATTCCGAATATCAACCGTAATAGATACCAGAAACCCTGATTTTACAATTAAATTATTTTCGGTAATAATATAATAGGTTGTTGAAAATAGATGTAAAATAAATAGTATTGCAAGAGTCATAAAAGATGCCACGTACCAATCTTTATCATATAACATTTTAAATAGTGAAGGGATAAAAATGATCGATAAAAAAACTATTAATGGAGTGTCAATTTTGGATTTATATTTTTTCATTTTAAGGTTTATTTGGATAATTAGTCATGGACAATATTCTCCTTCAGTTTCCGTATCAAAATCATGTAAATAAAATGTGCCGAATCTACCCACGAAAATGTTGTTTGTCTTTCCTTTAAGAATGTATTTCTTAAGGAATCAAGGTCACTTTTTCTAATTTCTACAATTTTCATTTATGTGTGTTATTTTTTAATTGAGAGAAATAGATGTAATCAATTTTAAATCTCAATTTCGGCTCTAAAAACAACTACAGCATCCCCTTTTATCTGAATCAATACCGGTTTATTATTTTCAATCTTTACTTTAACTTTTATTACCCCAAGACGATCTATTTTTTCTCCTTGTCTTCCGTTAAATTCAAACGTATCATTTTTAAAATCTACAATTTTATTTTGTACCAAATAACCTCCAAGTGGTCCATTTGCATTACCAGTAACAGGGTCTTCATTTATACCAATTCCAGGAGCAAACATTCTGCCGTAAGTCAAGATGTCTTTATCATCAGAATCGAATGTAAAGACAAAATATCCGTTGCAATTAATCTCCTTGCTTAAATTGGCTAGAGCATTATAGTTTGGAGATAAAGCATTGAGTTTTGTTCTGCTTTTAATTCCAATCATAACTTTAGAGTGCCCTGTAGAAGCTATTTGGATTGGACATTTTTCATTTCTATCAGATTCTTCAAGACCTAATGCAGTTATCATTCTGGTGGTTATATCTTCATTAAATGCAGGACTTAGTTCAAAATTTCCCTGAGTCATTAAAATTTGATAGTCTCCATTATTTTTGATTATCTCAAAAGGTAGAATACCAATCTTGGTCTTGAATTTTAATACACAAGAATCCAAATTGTCTTCATGAGCTTTGGCATACATTGCAGCAATAGTAGCGTGTCCGCAAATAGGAACTTCGGTACTTGGCGTAAAGTATCGTATTACTCCATCACAATCCTCACTATCTGGAGAGAAAAGAAAAGCTGTTTCGGAGTTATTTAATTCTCTTGCGATTTGCTGCATTTGATAATCATTCAATCCATCGGCATTTACAACTACTCCTGCTGGATTTCCTTTGAATTTTTCTTTTGTGAAAGAATCGATCTGGTATGTTGTTAGTTTTTTCATTTGTTTTTTAAGCTTGCCTATTAATTTTCTAATTTGAGGTAATTATTATCAAAACTAATTATAACTTTCTTGAATTGACGAATTATGCCCAGTCGAATGTTGCCATAATTTATTTTCCCATAAACACCATAATCAGAATTATCAACTTGTAATTTCTGTAAATTTATTTGATTTTTTCCTAATTTGATGTATTGATTTTTTAATTTCAAAAGATCTGTTGTAATTTCTTGTCCACTGGCATTTGCAGTTTTTTCAGAAATAAGAATCGGTTTTTATTTGGTCAATATTCTTCTTCCTTCATTTCTATAAAGAAGTAAAAATAATCCTAAAGCAAAAAGGATACAACTTAACACCATATAAGTCCCGTTTTTTAATACAAAGAAAGTAAATCCTACTGCAGGTGCTCCAATTATTACCATTAAGGTACTAATGGTGTGAGTTTTAATAAAATTTAATGCGTGCGTTGCTAACCCGACAAAAAGTAGCGAAGGTCCGATGATAACAAAAGGATATAAAATAGATGGCGTATTACTTATCTGATTGCCTAATTCTGTTTTTGCGATTTCGTCATTTCCAAAACTCCACATAATAAAGTCAATAGTACAAAGCCCTATATGACCTATAACTCCTAGAGTAGTTAAAAAAGAGGCTACAAAATTAAGTTTGTTCTTTGGGAATACGTCATTAAAAGAAAGTAATAATACAGCCCCAATTAAGTTAAACCAATGAGCAAAATCTATGGGTTTTTGAAAATATGCTAGTTTAGAACCTTGTGAAAACATTATATAACTAAGAACAAAAAAGAGTAATCCGATTAAGCAAATACTTTTTGGTTTCATAACATTGTTTTTTGGCTGTAAATGATTGGTTTATAATATAGACGGTTGCTTTTATTATTTGTTACAAATCTAGTTTTTGTTTTTTCTTTAATAACAACTTTTGTCATTCATATATGGACTTTCAAAATTTATCCACTTTGTTGTATTTAATGTCTTTCCATTAGTATTCATTGGAGTGAATCTAATCTTGTATTTTCCACATTCGGCATGAGCAGAATTTAATCCGATTGCAAAGAAAAAAAGAAGAATAATTTTTTTTACAATGAGGTTTTAAGTTTTATTGGAGTGATTTTATATAGGTGTCTTATTTATACTTATTGCGTCGTTATATTATAATAGCCGTCAGTCCAATTGCTAATATAAAAAAATCCGATATGTTTTCACAAATCGGATTCTATATAGTATTGAATTTTTTTGAAATTGCTATTTCAGTTTTATTATTATTTGCGATACTGCTTTTTCCAATCCTTTATAATAATCCCCTTTCTTAAATTCGGGTAATGCAAAATTGGCTATAATATCTTTAGTTTCATCATCAGTAAGTTTACTACGTAGGCTATCAACACCTTGAACCTGAATTTGTCTTAACTCTTTACTCAGGATAATTAAAACTGCAGTATTCAGTTTTAAATCATTGGCTAAATAGGTATTCAAACCTAATGTGTATTCCGGAATATCCGTATAAGGTTTTATGGAGGAAGTTGTTACAATAATAATTTTATTACCTGAGTCTGTTTCACATGATTTTAAAGTAGTCTTTAAAGTCGTTATCTGATTTGAGGTTAGTATTTTTTCGAAATCATTTACATAATCATATGATTTTGAAAAAACACTTTGTGTTTCAGAACTTTGACTAACTTCTTTTTTTGTCTGGGCAAAAAAACTATTTGGTAGGAATAAAGTAATTGTAATAATGAAGAATATCTTTTTCATATTAGTACTGAGGATTAGATTTGGTGCCGCGAAAATAACACTTTATTATCATAATTTACCTTGTAATTTTATACGAAATGGTTAATATTTTATTGGTTTTGTATGAAGCATGTAAAAAAACATAACTGTAGCCACGCCCAGTAGTAGATCTCTAGAGTTTTAATAAATCATAAAAAAATCCGACTTGTTTTCACAAATCGGATTTTAAATTGAAAATTAAATATAGCCTGTAAAGCGCACACTGCTGTGCATCTTTACGTTGGTATTTTACAAGTGAATTACTTCGCCGTAAGCATCAGCAACAGCTTCCATAACAGCCTCGCTCATTGTTGGGTGAGGGTGAATAGATTTTAAGATTTCATGACCGGTAGTCTCTAGTTTACGAGCTACAACTGCCTCGGCAATCATATCTGTAACACCAGCACCAATCATGTGGCATCCTAACCATTCGCCATATTTGGCATCGAAGATTACTTTTACAAAACCGTCTGGAGTTCCAGCAGCTTTAGCTTTTCCAGAAGCAGAGAATGGGAATTTACCAATTTTTAATTCGTATCCTTTTTCTTTAGCTTGTTTTTCTGTTAAACCTACAGAAGCAATTTCCGGAGTAGCATACGTACATCCAGGAACGTTTCCGTAATCGATAGGTTGTACATGTAATCCAGCAATTTTTTCTACACAGTTAATTCCTTCGGCAGAAGCTACGTGAGCCAAAGCCTGACCTGGAGTAACATCTCCAATTGCATAATATCCAGGAATATTAGTTTGGTTGTAAGCGTTTACCAAGATTTTATCTCTATCTGTAGCGATTCCTACTTCTTCAAGACCAATATTCTCGATGTTAGTTTTAATACCAACAGCCGATAATAAAATATCTGCTTCAAGAACCTCTTCGCCTTTTGCAGTTTTAACAAAAGCTTTTACACCTGCACCAGTTGTGTCAACACGCTCAACAGATGAGTTGGTCATGATTTTAATTCCAGCTTTTTTCAAAGAACGCTCCATTTGTTTAGAGATATCTTCGTCTTCTACAGGGACAACGTTTGGCATAAATTCTACAATAGTAACCTCAGTTCCCATTGAGTTATAAAAATGTGCAAACTCAACACCAATAGCACCAGAACCTACAATAATCATCGATTTTGGTTGTGTTGGTAATGTCATCGCTTGACGGTATCCTATTACTTTTACACCATCTTGAGGTAAGTTTGGTAACTCACGAGAACGGGCTCCAGTAGCAACGATAATATGGTCTGCGCTATATTCGGTAACTTTATTGTCTTTATCTGTAACGTCAAGTTTTTTTCCTGGCTTAAGTTTACCAAAACCTTCGATAACGTCAATTTTGTTTTTTTTCATCAGGAATTGAACACCTTTACTCATTCCTTCGGCAACACCACGGCTACGTTGTACAACAGCAGGGAAATCTTTATCGAATTCAGAAACAGTCAATCCGTAATCGGAAGCGTGTTTTAGATAATCAAAAACCTGAGCCGATTTAAGTAATGCTTTCGTCGGTATACAACCCCAGTTTAAGCATACACCACCTAGGTTTTCTTTTTCAACTACGGCTACTTTAAAGCCTAATTGTGATGCTCTAATGGCAGTAACATATCCGCCTGGACCACTTCCTAAAACAATAACGTCGTATTTCATTTTTTAAGTATTTATTTTATTTTTAAAATTGAAAGCACTAAAAAGGCATTTCATTTTCTCTTTTTTAACTAATAATCGAGATTGCGAATTTAAGGATTTATTTTAAAAAAAGGTTTAATTTTTATTTCAAGGTAAATTTACATTGGCTATTTCACAGAGATTGAAATAAAAGTGATTTAATTTACTAAAATTAAGCTAATAATCAGCTCTTTTTTGTGAAAACAGCAGTAATTAAAATAGTGTTCCGTACTAATTTGCAATCACAAATTGGGAGTCGTATAAGTTTTTGTAAAAACCTTCGGCACGATTAATCAATTCTTGATGCGTTCCCTGTTCTACAATAAGCCCTTTATCCATAACCACAATTTTATCGGCATTAACAATCGTTGCCAATCTATGCGCAATTACAATCGAAGTTCTACCTTTTGTAATTGTTTCGGTAGCACGCTGGATTAGTTCTTCAGAGTACGTATCTATAGACGAAGTAGCTTCGTCTAATATTAAGATACTCGGATTACTTACATAAGAACGCAAGAAAGCGATTAATTGGCGCTGCCCCGAAGAAAGCATTACTCCACGTTCCTTAACATCAAAATCATAATTATCAGGCAAACTCATAATAAAATCATGAACACCAATTACTTTGGCAGCTTCCAGAACCTGAGCTTTGGTTATCTCGGGATTATTAAGTGTAATATTATTGTAAATCGTATCGGCAAACAAAAACACATCTTGCAGAACCACAGCAATTTGCTTGCGTAGCGAAGCCAGAGTGTAGTTCTCGATATTATGCCCATCAATACAAATCGTCCCGCTGTTAATTTCATAAAAGCGATTCAGTAAGTTTATTATAGTCGATTTTCCAGCACCAGTCGAACCTACAATAGCAATAGTTTGTCCAGCTTCTACCGATAAATCAATACCTTTAATAACTTCTTCCTCTGGAATGTATCCAAAACGAACATCCTTAAATTCTATAGTTCCGTTAAAAATAGGCGCTTCGATTGTTCCCGTATCCTGAATATGGTCTTGGGTATCGATAATATCAAAAACACGATTGGCGGCAATCATCCCCAGTTGCATCTCGTTAAATTTATCCGCAATCTGACGTAGCGGATTAAACAACATCCCGATAAACATCGTGTAAGAGAATAAATCTCCAAAAGTGGTAAAATGGTCTCCATTTAGGATTTTAAAACCACCAAAAACTACAATACAACCCAATGTAAGTGACGAAATAATATCGGCAATAGGAAAGAAAATAGAGTTATATAAAATGGTTTTTATCCATGCTTTTTTATGTTTTCCGTTTATCTCCTTGAAACTTTCGTATTCAGCATTTTCACGGTTAAAAAGTTGAACAATTTTCATACCCGTAACACGCTCCTGTACAAAAGAGTTCATGTTGGCAATCTGAGTTCTAACTTCCTCAAAAGCAACCTGCATTTTACGCTGAAAAATACGAGTGATAAAAACCAAAATAGGCATGGCAACAACCACAATCCAAGTCAGTTTCCAGTTCATATAAAACATAAAAATTAGTACAACAAGCATTTTCATCAAGTCACTAATAATCATGAATAAACCTTGGCTGAAGATTCTTGCAATCGACTCAATATCCGAAACCGAACGAGTAACCAATTGCCCCACAGGAACAAGGTCGAAATATTTCATTCTAAAACTCAAGATATGCTTAAACAACTTTGTACGAATATCTTTTACAATATCCTGACCAAGCCAGTTTGCCCAATACACAAAATAAAACTGAGAGAAAACCTCCAGCATAAGCACAATTCCCATTAAGGTTACATAAAAAAGTAAACCCAATTGGTCGTGCGTTTTAATATATCCATCCACAGTTTGCTTAAGCAAATAGGGGCGAAGAGCGGCAAAAATAGAGAGTGAAATGGCAAAAATGATTACACCATTATAACGCCATTTGTAAGGTTTAGTATAAGTAAGAATTCGTTTAAAGAGACCAGTATCAAATGCTTTTGCTTTCATTTTATTTAGGAGTTATATCCTGTTTTTCGTTGCAATCTTAATTATTTTTCCTTTAAAAATAATTAAAGATTTACATTTCAAATGTTTACATTCACTGAACTCTTATTGCAATAAAAGTTTGGTGAAGTAATCAGGGCTATTAGGTAATATAATCGTACACAACCTTAGTTAAGTACAATCCGTGAGCCGGAACCGAAAAACCAGCTTTGTCTCGGTTTTTGCTGGCAATGATATTTTCAAAATCATCCAACGTAATTTTGTGTAAACCAACATTTATCAAAGTACCAACAATGGCGCGAACCATATTTCGCAAAAAACGATTGGCCGAAATGGTAAAAATGAGCTTATTATCTTCGGTTTTCCAATACGCTTCAAAAATACTACAATCAAATGTATTTACATCAGTATTCACCTTCGAAAAGCATTGGAAATCGGTATGATTTAACAAAATTTTAGCAGCTTCGTTCATCAATGCAACATCTAGATATTGATGAAAATACCAACTTAATTCCTGAAGAAAAGGATCTTTTACTGTATTAATATGATATTCATAAGTACGTTTCGTTGCGTCGAAACGACAATGTGCCTCATCTTGAACCAAGATAATGTCATAAATAGCTATGTCTTTTGGTAAGTACGAGTTGAGTTTGTGAACTAAGTTTGGAACAGCAATAGGGGAGTCATAATCAAAATGAGCAAACATTTCTTTGGCATGAACACCAGTATCAGTACGACCAGCTCCCATTAAATTAATAGGAGTATTTAATAAAACCGAAAGAGCTTTGTTAAGAGTTTCTTGAACCGATGACGCATTAGGCTGGTATTGCCAACCATGATATTGCGTTCCGTTGTATGCAAATTGTATAAAATATCTCAAGGTAAAGGTGCAAAGGTTTTGAGGTGTAAAGGTACAAAGGTTTTTTCTTTTTTAGGCTCAAAGAAACAAAGAGGCAAAGGTTCAAAGGTTTTTTACATAGCATTATTCTGTAGAAACGCACCGCAGTGCGTCTAATGCCACATAAATCTATAACGACAATCGTTGTGTTAGACGCACTGCGGTGCGTCTCTACATAAAAAAAACCTTAGAATCTTAGTACCTCAGAACCTTAGTAGCTTTAAGAAAACCTTTGTACCTTTGTGCCTCTCAACCTATGAACCTTTCCTGAAATTGAAAAAAATCCTCTTACTTTCCGATACGCACAGTCATATTGATGACACTATTTTAAAATATGTTTCCCAGGCCGATGAAGTATGGCATGCAGGGGATATTGGTGATTTATCGGTGACTGATGCTATAAAGAAAGTAAAACCATTGCGATGTGTTTATGGTAATATCGATGATGCAAAGGCTCGATTAGAGTTTCCTCTTAATAATCGTTTTATGTGCGAAGATGTTTCGGTTTGGATTACACATATTGGCGGATATCCAGGAAAATATAGTCCAGCTATTAAAGCCGAAATAGCAGCAAATCCTCCTAAATTATTTATCTGCGGACATTCGCATATTCTAAAAGTGATGTTTGATAAAAAAAATAATTTGTTGCACATGAATCCCGGTGCTGCAGGAAAAAGCGGTTTTCATCAAGTTCGCACTATGTTGCGATTTGTGATTGACGGAGATAAAATAAAAGATTTAGAAATTATAGAAATCGAAAAAAGAAATTAACTTTCAGTTGTTGATTTATTATTCATTATTGGTACTTCGATTCTAATAGTGGTTCCAATACTAATCTTAGAGTTAACTTCGATTTCCCCTTTTAGATTTTTTATTCTTGCTCGAATTTGGTTTAGTCCAAAACCTTCGATAATATTGAATTTATTGGTCTTGTAGCCTTTTCCGTTATCACTTATATTAATAATTAGATTTCCGTTATCTTCTGTTAATGAAACATGGGCGAGATTGGCTTCACTATGTTTTATGATATTATTTAAAAGCTCCGAAATAATGAAATAGATTCTCATTTCAAATTTTTCGCTATAGCGTGTTTTTAAAGGAATTGTACAGGAATACTCAAAGAAAATGGTCGAATTAGAATTCTTCTCACATAAATCTTCAAGAGCATAAAACATACCAAAGCGAACTAATAATGTGGGTAAAAGCTCATGAGATAAATCACGTATTTTATCATGTGCTTCTTCAAGAATAAATTTTGTTTTAAGAATTTCTTCAGAGACAGGTTCGTTTTGTGTTGAGAAAACATTTAGATGCATTCCTGCAGATGATAATAGAGCGCTAATGTTATCATGTAAAAAAAATGCGATTTTCTTTCGTTCGCTTTCTTGTCCGTCAATACTAGCATTAATGATGTTTTGTTGTATTTTACTCTGTATATCCTTAAGTCTGTTGTTTTGTTTTAGTTTAGTATTTTGATAGAAAAAATAGAATAAAATAATGGAAACAATAAATAAAGAAACCATAATGCTAACCACCTTTTTATTGCGTGATTGTTCTAATAAAAGAGATTGTTGTTTGGATTTGAATTGTGATTCAATTTTATCAATATCCCTTTTGTATTCGTCTATCTCTAGATTCATACCAGCAACGTGAACTTTACGCAATTTCTCCTCATTGTTTAGTTCCTCATTTAAGATAGTAAAATGAGTTAGATTATCATAAGCAGATTTATGGTTTCCTATTTTAGATAAAAATTTAGAGTATTCCTGATAGGCAAAAGATAAATCTGATTTTTCACTTCCTTCAAGACCATATTTTATTGCTTTGCTAAAGAAAAAGTCAGCTTTGGAGTAATCCTTTTTATGATTGTAATACATTCCATTAAGCATGTTTAAAACAACAAGTGTAGATTCATCCCCATGTTTTGGATGGTATTTATTAATGTAATCTAGAAAAGGAAAACCATCATCGTAACCGCCAATGTCAAAATAAGCCCAAGCAATATTTAATTTTGTAAAAACAATTTGTACAGAGTCTTTTATTTTTACACTACAATTAAGTGACTTTTTATAATATGAAATTCCTTTTTCGTATTCTTTTTTGTTGAAACAATAAATATTACCTAAATTATTATAAAGCCAGTTTTTAAGTTGGTTGTTATTGGTTTTCTCAGCATAAAAGATTCCTTTTTGATAATAAAATAACGCTTTATCTGGCTCAGTAAGTTCATCGAAATTGGCAGCAATGGTATTGTATGATTTCGCAATAAGATTTGCATCTTTAATGGCAATGGCATGATTTAAGGTAATTCGGGATTGTATTAATGATTTCTCATAATGTCCCTCACGCATAAGTTTTACAGCTTGATCAGCAAGAACTTCAATTTCCTTTTTGGAAAGTGGCTTATTTTGAGAGTAAAAGTTAGTGCTAAAACAAATTAGTAATATAACAAGTAAGGTAATAATTCGGGTTTTATGCATTTAATACGATTGTTACTTTATAGGGGCAAATTTCAAACATTTTGTTTCAAATTTAATAATTAAATTTGTTACGTTATTAGTGCATCGCTGATATTCAATAATTAACTAGGGAGTTACGGAGAATATTCTCGATATGACTACTGTATTTCCTAGCTGTAGATTAGATTTTAATGCAGATGATAATTTAAAATAAAAGTGTTTTACGTGATTAGTTTATGATTCATGCATTGTTGGAACCTCTATCCTAATTGATGTACCTGTGTCGATTTTGGATTCAACTATTATTTCTCCTTTTAGATTTTTAATTCTGGCTCGAATTTGATTTAGTCCAAAACCTTCAATAATATTAAACTTATTGGTCTTGTAACCTTTTCCGTTGTCGTTTACATTAATAATAAGTTTTGAATTTTCTTCTACCAATGTAATATTGGCAATAGTTGCTTCACTGTGTTTTATGATATTGTTTAAAAGCTCCGAAATGATGAAATAAATCCTCATTTCAAATTTTTCATGATAGCGAGTTTTTGAAGGTACGGTACAGGAATATTCAAAGCGAATAGTAGAGTTAGAATTTTTTTCACACAAATCTTCTAGCGCATAAAACATACCAAAGCGAACCAATAAAGTAGGTAAAAGTTCATGAGATAAATCTCGTACTTTATCATGTGCTTCTTTTAGAATAAATTTGGTTTTAAGAATCTCTTCTGTGATAGGTTCGTTTTGCGTCGAAAAAACATTTAAATGCATTCCCGCAGAAGATAATAACGCGCTAATGTTATCATGTAGAAATAATGCGATTTTCTTACGTTCGTTTTCCTGTCCGTCAATATTTGCGTTAATGATGTTTTGCTGAATATTACTTTGTATATCTTTAAGTCTGTTGTTTTCTTTTAGTTTTGTGTTTTGATAGAAAAAGTAAAATAAAATAATAGCTACAATAAACAAAGAAACCATGATGGTTACTACTTTTTTATTGCGTGATTGTTCTTTTAGTAAATGTTTTTGTCTGGATTTGTATTGAGATTCGATTTTATCAACTTCCCTTTTATATTCGTCTAATTCAAGATTAACTCCTACAAATTTAATTTTTTTCAACTCTGCAAATTCGGTGAGTTCTTTGTTGAGAATGTTAAGTTGGGTTATGTTTTCAAAAGCTTTTTTGTAGTTGTGATTTTTGAATAAAAAGTTTGCGTATTTTTCATGTGCGTTTGCTAAATCAAATTTTTCAGAACTTCCATTCCCTAATGCAATCGCTTTCAAGAAAAATGCATTTGCTTTTATAGTATCTTTTATGTGATCGTTATATATGCCATTTAACATATTTAGTGCAACTTCGGTCGATTCATCTCCATATTGTTTAAACTCATTTATATAATTAAAATAATCTAAACCTTTCTTAAAATTTTTAATCTCAAAATAGGCCCAGGTAATGTTAAGTTTTCTAAGGTATACTTTTGAATTATCAGCAGAATTTTTGCTGTACTCGAGTGATTTTTCATAGTGATTTATTCCTTTTTGATATTCTTTTTTATAGAAAAAATAGGTGTTTGCCAGATTGTTATGAATTTTGCTTTTTAATTTAACATCGTCAGTTTTATCAACATATTGTAGCGCTTTTTGGTAAAATAATAAAGCTTTGTCCAGCATGATCAGATCATCAAAATTCACTCCTATTAAGTTGTAACATCGTGCAATAAGAGCATTGTCATTAATGTTAATTGCCTGCTTTAATGCAATTCTCGCATTTCTTAAAGATTTCTCGTAGTTATCGGTTCTCCAGTTTTTTGTGGCTTCGTCTAGTAATTTTTCAATTTCGGTATTTGAAAGTTGCTTATTTTGAGAATAAAAGTTCGTGCTAAAACAAAATAGTAATATAATCAGTAATGAAATAATTTGGCTTTTATGCATTTAATATAGTTGTTGTTTATAGCTCTAAGTATCAAAAAAAAAAAAATTTTTGATATGGTTACTATAATTTTTTAGGAGTAGAGAGAGTTTTAAATCCAGATGATAGTTTTAAAGAAAGAGTTTTATGTTATTAATTAAGATTGATGCATTATCGGGACCTCTATCCTAATTGATGTTCCCATATCAATTTTGGACTTAACAATTATCTCTCCTTTTAGATTTTTAATTCTGGCTCGAATTTGGTTTAGTCCAAAACCTTCAATGATATTGAATTTATTGGTTTTATATCCTTTTCCATTGTCGTTTACATTAATAATAAGCTTTGAATCTTCCTCTACCAATGAAACACTTGCGATAGTTGCTTCACTGTGTTTTATGATATTATTTAAAAGTTCCGAAATGATAAAATAAATCCTCATTTCAAATTTTTCATGATAACGTGTTTTTGAGGGTATTGTACAAGAATATTCAAAGTGAATAGTTGAATTGGAATTTTTTTCACATAAATCTTCAAGAGCGTAGAACAGACCAAAACGAACTAATAATGTCGGTAAAAGTTCATGAGATAGATCGCGTACTTTATCATGTGCTTCTTCCAGTATGAATTTTGTTTTAAGAATTTCTTCAGAAACAGGCTCGTTTTGCGTCGAAAAAACATTTAGGTGCATTCCAGCTGAAGATAATAGTGCACTAATATTATCATGTAGGAATAATGCGATTTTTTTACGTTCGCTTTCTTGTCCATCAATACTTGCATTAATGATGTTTTGCTGTATTTTACTTTGTATATCTTTAAGTCTGTTATTTTGTTTCAGTTTTGTGTTTTGATAGAAAAAGTAAAATAAAATAATACTCACAAGGAACAAAGAAACCATGATACTAACTACTTTTTTGTTACGTGATTGTTCCTGTAATAAAAACTCCTGTTTAGATTTATATTGAGTTTCGATTTTATCAACTTCTCTTTTATATTCGTCTAATTCAAGATTGACGCCAACAAGCTTAGTCTTTTTTAATTCTATAGATTCAGTGAGTTCTCTGTTTAGAGTGTTGAGTTGGATTATGTTTTCAAACGCTTTTTTGTAGTTATGATTTTTGGATAAAAAGGCTGCATATTTTTCATGTGTTTTTGCTAAATCAAATTTTTCATGACTTTCATTTCCTAGTGCAATCGCTTTCATGAAAAAAGTATTTGCTTTTATAGTATCGTTAATATGGTCATTATATATCCCATTTAACATGTTTAGGGCAACCTGACTGGGCTCGTCTCCATATTGCTTAAATTTATTTATATAATTTAAATAATCTAAACCTTTGTCAAAATTTTTAATTTCAAAATAGGCCCAGGTAATATTAAGTTTTCTAAGATATATTCTTGAATTGTCAGCAGAATTCTCACTATATTGTAGGGATTTTTCATAGTGATTGATTCCTTTTTGATACTCTTTTTTATAGAAAAAATAGGTATTTCCCAGATTATTATGAATTTTAGCCTTTAGTTTACTGTCGTCAGTTTTATCAATATAGTATAATGCTTTTTGGTAAAATACTAAAGCTTTGTCTAGCATGATTAGATCATCAAAATTTGCTCCTATTATATTGTAACAACGCGCAATAAGATTATTATCATTGATTTCAATTGCATGTTTTAATGCGATTCTTGATTCTCTTAAAGATTTCTCGTAGTTATTGATTTTATAGTTTGTGATTGCTTCTTTTAGTGATTTTTCAATTTCATCTTTTTGAAGTGCCTTATTTTGAGGGTAAAGTTTGGTGCTAAAACAAATTAGTAATATAACGATCAATGAAATAATTCGAGTTTTATGCATTTAATACGATTGTTATTTTATAGAGATAAATTTCCAGTATTCTATTTCAAATTTAATAATTAAATCTCTTCTAGTTTAGAAAAAATTAGTTATTATTGTATAGTCAATTACAAAGGATAGGGAATAATAAGTTTTTGTTTTTTTTTGTAAGTGATTAATCACAAAAGACATATGTCTCAAATGTCTTAAAATGATTGAGGTATTGCCTAATTTAACCAAAAATAATATGTTAGAAAATTTTTTAGAAGTAGAGGGAATTCAAGAATTGACAAGAAGAGAGCAAAAAACTATTCATGGAGGTGATGCACCAGTAGATCCAGAAATTGATAAAGGAGGTAAGGGGCAAGGTTAATATGATTGTGAATTTCACTAACTAAACTCGTTATTTTTTTGCGGTTTTTCATAGTAAGGTGTAGTAAAATTGTTATTATTAATAAATTTAATATTATGTTAGAAAATTTTTTGGAAGTAGAAGGAATTCAAAAATTAACCAGAACAGAGCAGAAAATTATCCATGGAGGTGATGCACCAGTAGATCCGGAAATTGATAAAGGAGGGAAAGGAGATCTTTAATTTTAATAAGTAAGAATAATTTTCTTAAAGCACACCTGAACAGGAGTGCTTTTTGTTAGGGTTTTTATTTTGTTATTAATAGGGTTTAAGATTAATAGTATGGAAAACAAGACATATCTCAAAATGTCTTAAAATAATTTGGGAGTTAATCAATTTTAATAAGAAAAAACTCATGTCAAAACAATTTTTAGAAGGAGAAGAAATTTACAATTTAGCAACAGAAGATTCAAATAATGATCTTGGTGACGATATAATCCTTGAGGATGATAAAGAAAAAGAACCAGACCCAAAAGAAGAGATTGACAAAGGTGGAAAAACTGATGTTTAATAAAGTCTTAAAATGAAATAACTGCTAATTAACTTAAGTAAAAAGGGCATAAATTAATTAGAAAACAAAAAAAAAGTGTTTCAATTTTGAAACACTTTTTTCGTTTAACTATTTTAATTATGATTTAATCAAATTATTCTTGATAGCATATTTAACCAAACCAATAGTGTTTTTGGTTTTTAACTTTTTCATGATATTCTTACGGTGTGTTTCAACTGTATTGGTACTAATGAAAAGTAGTTCACTAATTTCTTTTCCACTATATTCAAGTGAAATTAAGGTGATAATTTCAAGTTCGCGACAACTCAAAATAGAGTTTTCTTCACGTACTCTTTCATTAAGTTTTGGATTACCTCTGGTAAACGTAGTAAATATTTTTTCTCTTACCGAATCACAAAAATATTCTTCACCTTGGTTAACAGCTTCAATTGCTTCGATGATATTTTCACCTGCACATTTCTTTGTCAGATAGCCGCTGGCTCCAAGATTCATTACTTCTTTTATGATTTTTAAATCATCGTAGCTGGAAAGAATTATTACTTTACAGGGAAATCCTTTTTCAGAAAATTCCTTTAGCACTTCTATGCCATCTTTTTGGGGCATACTAATATCCAGTACTAAGATATTGGTATCGTTTATAGTGACATCTTCATAAATATTCATTCCGTTTAGTGACGAACCTACTACTTCAAAGTCGGAAACGGTATGTAATAAATTGGTAAGCCCATCAATAAGTACCTGATGATCATCGGCTAGATGCACTCGTATTTTGTCTTTCATAAAAAATGATAGCTATATGGCTCCAAATTTAGGAAAAAATAAGGGATTATAAGTGTTACAAGAATTTAATTTTATTTATAAAACTGTTGCCATCTCAATGTTTTTTACAAAAAAACCCGAATTTTTAAATTCGGGTTTCCTTCGCACAAAAAATTTAAGTTTATAGGTTTATCTCAATCTATCCACAGATTTCACAAGATCTTCGTCCTTTTTGATGGCCTTATTAGCTAAAACTAATAATACGATAGCAACTATAGGCAGAAACATCCCAATACCTTTCTCTGAAACAGCAGGTGTTTCTCCAGATAAATTTAGTGAATGATATACAAATAATCCTAATAAAATTAAATTTAATATTATATTCAGTCTGCCCATGACAAACTGATTTTGTCTTTTTTTGTATGAGATAATACTTACTATTGATAACATTGTGCTCAAACCAAGTAAAATAACATAGAATTGATTTTGCATGAAATAATAAGGTTTATTATCTGCTGTTGTCCAAAGCGGAATAAAAAACATTAAAATACCAGTAACTGCAAATGTTAAAATCAAATATATGGTTTGAATACGTTGTATCATTTTTTTTTAGAAATTGTTTTACAAAAATATATTTTCTTTTTCATAAATGCTATTGTATGATTAAATTTTATTCGTATTATTGCATCACAATACCGTAAGCACTTCATACTGCGGTTGATTCAAATAAAATAGTACTACCATTCTTTTACAGTATTTCCGAAAATTAATTAAACTCATAGAACATTCATGTTTGATATTTCTGCATTAAAAGAAATGAAGCTTTCTGAGCTTCAAGAAATAGCTAAGTTAGCTAAAACCATAAAATTTAACGGTGTAAAAAAGGAGACCTTAATTAGTCAGATTTTAGCACATCAAGAGACTTCTGCCCAACCCCCAGTAGCACAAAAAGTTAATGAAGTTGTTGAAGACGATAAGCCCAAGAGAGCTCGAATTGTCCCGGTAAAGAAAGCAGCTATACAAAAGAATACAGTTCAGAAGAACATAGTTTTTGAAGAAGAAAAAGAAAATAAAGCAACTGAAATTCCAGATGCACCAGTAACTCCTCCTGTAGTTGTAGCGACAGAATCGATAGAAACTGTTGAATCTCCAGAAAATAGTGCTCCTGAGAAAGATGTTCCTGAGAAGAAAGCTCCAAAAATCATAAAATTCAATAAATCGGCCTATGAAAAAAAGGTCGCTTTACAAAAGGAAAAAGAAGCAGCAAAAGAAGTTGTTACGGAAACCGAAACTCCAGTTGAAGCTCCTGCTAGTGAGGCTTCTGTTGAAACTCCATCAAATACATCGGAAAAAGTAGAAGCGCCAATTCAGGCTAAGAAAACTAACCCGAATCAGAATAAACAAAATCCTAACCAGAACCCGAATCAAAATCCTAATCAGAATCAAAACGGGAACAACGGTAATCAAAATCCAAATTTTAAGAATAAAAAGAATAATTTCAGAGACTCTGATTTCGAGTTTGATGGTATTATCGAAAGCGAAGGTGTTCTTGAAATGATGCCTGACGGTTACGGATTCTTACGTTCTTCAGATTATAATTATTTAGCCTCTCCAGATGATATTTATTTATCAACTTCGCAAATCAGATTGTTTGGTCTTAAAACAGGTGATACTGTAAAAGGAGTTGTGCGTCCTCCTAAAGAAGGAGAGAAATTTTTTCCATTAGTTCGTGTTTTAAAAATAAACGGACATGATCCTCAAGTAGTTCGTGATCGTGTTTCTTTTGAACATTTAACTCCGGTTTTTCCTTCAGAAAAATTCAAATTAGCCGAAAAGCATAGTACAATTTCAACTCGTATCATCGATTTGTTTTCTCCAATAGGAAAAGGACAACGTGGTATGATTGTAGCACAGCCTAAAACAGGTAAAACGATGTTACTTAAAGATATTGCAAATGCTATTGCTGCAAATCATCCCGAAGTATATTTAATCGTTCTTCTTATAGATGAGCGTCCTGAGGAGGTTACCGATATGCAACGTAGTGTGCGTGGGGAAGTAATTGCTTCTACTTTTGACAGAGAACCACAAGAACACGTGAAAATTGCCAATATAGTATTGGAAAAAGCAAAACGTTTGGTAGAATGTGGTCATGATGTAGTGATTCTTTTAGATTCTATTACACGTTTGGCAAGAGCTTATAATACAGTACAACCAGCATCTGGTAAAGTATTAAGTGGAGGTGTTGATGCAAATGCGTTACAGAAACCAAAAAGATTCTTTGGAGCTGCACGTAATGTAGAAAACGGTGGTTCGTTAAGTATCATTGCTACAGCATTAACCGAAACGGGATCAAAAATGGATGAAGTTATCTTTGAGGAATTTAAAGGTACAGGTAATATGGAGTTGCAATTGGATCGTAAGATTGCAAACAAACGTATCTTTCCTGCAATTGATTTAACTTCTTCAAGTACGCGTCGTGACGATATGTTACTAGACGAAAAAACATTACAAAGAATGTGGATCATGAGAAAATACCTTTCAGATATGAATCCTGTAGAAGCTATGGACTTTATCAATGATCGTTTCAAGAAAACTAAAAACAACGAAGAGTTTTTGATTTCTATGAATGATTAGAGGAAGGTTTAAAGTTGCTAAGATTTTGAGTTACTAAAGTATTAAGATATATAGTAAAAGAAGCTGTCTGAAAAATTACTTTTCAGACAGCCTCTTTTTTTTAATTTCAGAAAATATGATTGATAATTGCTCCAGTGGAGCATAATTTTTATAGAATTTTCATAGAATTTTGGGATAAAGCTACAGCGTAGCGCTATTTTGTTTTTTCTTCGGATTGCTATATATGTCACCCCAAATGGGGTTTTGCTAAACGATTTTATGAATTTCTATAAATATAACATCCCTTTGGGATTTAAAATGTTATAAACTTGGGGTTTGATTATTGAAATAGATTACAGGCGCGGAAAGAATTTCCGTACTATCGTTGTACATATCTGAGTGATTGGAATCTATAATATAAAAAAAGGATGAGTTTTTCTCATCCTTTTTTGTGAACCTCAGCCCCGAAGCTTCGGGATCAGGACCTACTTCTTATCAACTACAGGTCTATTATCTCTATTTGCTAAATCCCACGCTATTACAAAAGCAAGTTGTGTTCTTTTGGTTAAAGCATCGTATTCGATTTTTTGTGGTTCATCACCTTTTTGGTGGTAATCTTCGTGAACTCCATTAAAGAAAAATACTGCTGGAATACCAAGTTTAGCAAAATTATAATGATCAGAACGCTCATAGAAATGATTAGGATCTTTAGGATCATTAAATTTAAAATCTAAATCTAATTTGGTGTATTTTTCGTTTTGAGCTACAACAATATTGTGTAAATCGCTTGATAATCTGTCGGCACCGATTACATATACATAGTTGTTTGATTTTGCATGTTCTACGTCACGACGTCCGATCATATCTATATTGATATCGGTGATCGTATTTGCTATAGGAAACAATGGATTTTCTGAGTAGAAACGAGAACCGTGTAAACCATGTTCTTCTCCGGTTACATGTAAGAATAAGATAGAACGTTTTGGACCGTGACCTTGTTTTTTAGCTTTTGCAAATGCCTGAGCCATTTCTAGTAAAGCAACAGTTCCGGAACCATCATCGTCGGCACCGTTATATACTTCACCGTTTTTTACTCCTACATGGTCGTAATGTGCAGAAATAACCAAAACTTCATCTGGTTTTTCTGAACCTTCTATATACGCCCAGATATTCTCTGAGTCTGGTAAGTTTTGATTTCTTTTGGCATTTAGGTAAGAAGCTGGAATATGTTGGTAATAATCGGTAGCTCCTTTAGGAAAAGGAACTTTATCTTTTTTATATTGATCGATTAAGTAAACACCTGCTTTTTTCTGCCCTTTAGACCCGGTTTCTCTTCCTTCCATTTCATCTGAAGCTACTATGTAAAGATGTTTTTTTAAATCTTTGGCTGTAATAGTGTTCATATATTTGGTTGGATCCGAATTGTCTTTTGCAACGACTCCTTGAGTATTTTTGCATGAAAATGCCGAAGCAATTAATAATAGGATTATAATTTTTTTCATTTTTTGTTTAATGTATATTGATAAATGTGTAAAAAGCGAATGCGACTAGTAAAAATAGTATAAAAAATGAATTTATGAAGAACAATGTTATACTTTTAAAAAATGACACCGTTCTTGTTTCTCCATAAAATCGATGATGGGCTGGAAAAAAATAATAGAACATCCATATTGATCCAATAATAGTGATGAGCCTTACTATTGTATCAACAATAGGGTTGCCTCCAAATAAGACTCCTATTTTTCCGATTATAAATATAACTAGAAAAATAAGTAGTAAAAATGAGAAATAATGTAGGGTAAATATGCCGTGATCAAAATAATACCAACGCTTTTTACTATGAAAAACCCATAAAAAGAATGCGAAAAAGGGCATGATAATAAATAAAACTTTAGGCAAATTATGAATAAAAGATTCTGCGAATTTATCGAGTGCTTCTCGACCAGTATTTTTATCTTTTATAAGTTGGATTTTTCTATTTATCCAATAACTAAAGTCGGAAAGTTTTTCGGCTTTAGAACCATATTTTTGAATGGAGTCTAGTTGATTAACAGATTTATATCCAAATTGTACTAAGCTTTTTTTGCTTGTTTGGGGATTGCTTAAAACTTCCTCAATAGCTTTTTTGTCCTCGCTGGAAATTGATTTAGAATTCAATAGCGCTTTTACATCTTTGTCCTCTTTTAGCGAATTGGTTATGGCTGAAGTTTGTTTTTGTATATTTTCGGATTTAAGAGTATCGGTTGAGTTGTCATTTACATGAAGAGGAAATATTGCGATTAAAAGAAAAGTTACAAAACTGATGAAAATGTAAAGGCGGACTGGTGCTAAATAAGATAAGCGTTTCCCCGAAAGATATTCTTTCGTTAAAGCAGCTGGTTTAAATAAAAGGTTTTTAATGGTACGCCAAAAAGCATTTTCATAATGCGTTAAATCTTCAAAAAAATGAATGAATAAGTGATGAAATGTTTTTCGGGTATCGGTATTTTCTTGTCCACAATTAGGACAAAATTTTTGTTCGACAACGTGCCTGCAGTTCAAGCAGGTTTTGTCTTTTCTTAAAGGACTTTTTGACATAAAGAATTTGGTGGTATTTGGTTTGAGATAGTTAAAATTATTTTTTCAAGACTTCATTTAAGAAAAGCTTCAAATGTTCAAAAGAACGTTTTGCGGCTTTCTCATTATATGCAGCTCCTTTGGAATTGTCATTTCCAGCTTCAGGATTGGTAAATGAATGTACAGCATTGGCATAATAAATCATTTGCCAATCGGCTTTGGTATCGCGCATTTCTTGTTGGAATGCGGCAATTTCTTCTTTGGATTCAAATGGATCATCGGCACCGTGGCAAACTAAAACTTTGGTATTAATAGTTTCGTTTGGTCTGGCAGCATCTCTGGCTAAACTTCCATGAAATGAAACTACGCCTTTTACATTAAGATGCCCTCTTGCAGCTTCCAGAACTCCTGTTCCGCCAAAACAATATCCAATTGCAACTATATTATCGGCATTGGCCCCTGATTTTATTAATTGCTGTAAAGCCAGATTGATTCTTTTTTGGTATTCGGTATAATTGGTTTTGTAAAATCCGGCAACTTTACCAGCTTCACTTGCATTTTTTGGATAATTACCTTCTCCATATATATCGGCAATAAAAACATAATAGCCTAGTTTGGCTAAATCTTCGGCAATTGCTTTGGATGCTGTGTCGATTCCCAACCAGGCTGGTAACATTAAAATACCCGGTTTATTATTGCTTTTTGTTGTTGGCTGAATAGCTAATCCATTTAAAATTTGATTGCCATCGGCATATTTTACTGGTTTTAATTGTGCAAACATAGTTGTAGTACTTAGTAAAATTCCTAAAATAAAAAGATATGAGGTTTTCATAATTTGATAATTTAAAAGCAAATATCCGAAAATTAACGAAAGGTTTTGTCTCTGTTTCTCTTTATTTTATATCTTTTTTGCAAAAACTTAAAGACCTATGTTTCGTTTAAAAGCGCACCCTAATTCTATAATAGAATCTGTTTTGGCAATACCCGAAATACTATCGATTTTTTCGTAAAGTATTTTTCTCATATGTTCATGATTTTTGGCTATTATCTTTATGTAAAGTGTAAATGATCCTGTTACATAATAACATTCTGTGATTTCTGGAATTTTCTTTAACTCCTCGATTATTCTGTCAGAATCGGAATCTTTATTTAGGGTAATTCCTGTAAATGATGCCCAGTCGTATCCTATTTTTTTTTCATTTACAACAGGTTTAATTCCCGATAATACGCCTTGCTCTATCAACCGATTGATACGTTGATGTACCATTGTGTTTGATATTTTTAAATTGGTTGCAATGGCAGAATATGCCATTCGACCGTCTTTTTCTAGTTGTTTGATAATATTGATGTCAAATTCGTCTAATGAATCCATGAAGTTTGTTTTGAAATTAAAATGACTCTGTTTTTGTTTAAATAAGGTGAAATTGACTTTTAAAGTATGAATACGAGTCAAAAGTATTGAATTTTATTGTAAAATTGAAAAATAGTGTTATTTTTGTAAAAAGTTAAAAATTAAGATCATGGAACAGGTTCAACAAATTCTTTCGTCAAAATCTAATGTATTAATTGAAAAAGAAAATAAATATGGTGCTCATAATTACCATCCATTACCAGTAGTTTTAGAAAGAGGTGAAGGGGTTTATGTATGGGATGTTGACGGAAAAAAATATTATGATTTTTTATCGGCATACTCTGCAGTAAATCAAGGACATTGTCATCCTAAAATTGTGAAAGCAATGGTGGATCAGGCACAAACATTGACGTTGACTTCGAGAGCTTTTTACAATGATAAATTGGGAAACTACGAAGAATTTGTTACTAAGTTTTTTGGTTTTGATAAGGTTTTACCAATGAATACTGGTGCCGAAGCTGTAGAAACTGCTATAAAATTATGTCGTAAATGGGCATACGAAGTAAAAGGAGTTGCGGAGCATGAAGCACAAATTATAGTTTGTGAGAATAACTTTCATGGTAGAACGACTACAATTATTTCTTTCTCAAATGATGAAAGTGCACGCAAGAACTTTGGTCCTTATACTGCTGGATTTATAAAAATAGAATATGATAATCTTGATGCTTTGGAAAAAGTATTGGAATCCTCTAAAAATATAGCTGGTTTTCTTGTAGAACCAATTCAGGGTGAAGCTGGAGTTTATGTTCCTTCTGAAGGATATTTGGCTAAAGCCAAAGCGCTTTGTGAAAAACATAATGTTTTATTTATTGCCGATGAAGTTCAAACGGGAATTGCCCGTACAGGAAAATTATTGGCTGTGCATCATGAAAATGTGCAACCAGATATTTTAATATTAGGAAAAGCAATTTCTGGTGGTGTATATCCTGTTTCGGCTGTATTGTGTAATGATGTTATCATGAACGTTATTAAACCGGGACAACACGGTTCAACTTTTGGAGGGAATCCAGTTGCTGCTGCTGTTGCGATTGCAGCTCTTGAAGTTGTAAGAGATGAAAATTTATCTGAAAATGCAGAGCGTTTAGGAACCATTTTGCGTAATGGTTTAAATGATATAGCAAAACGTAATAACCTTATTACTTTGGTTCGTGGTAAAGGATTATTAAACGCAATTGTAATCAATTGTGATGAAGAGTCTGATCTGGCTTGGGAGATTTGTTTAAGATTTAGAGATTACGGATTATTGGCTAAACCGACTCATGGAAACAAAATTCGTTTGGCTCCACCTTTGGTTATTACCGAAGATCAAATTAAGGATTGTCTTGAAATTATCGAAAAAGCACTTAATGATTTTAAATCGTAATTATTAATGTATAACCTAATCCAGATGGGAATCTGTCTGGATATTGATACAAAAAATAAACCAGAATTAACTTCGTCGGTTCGACTTTTAGTTTCGAATCACAAATTGGCAGTAATGAAGCTAATCATTAAAATTTGTATCAATTCATATTTAAAATTTAGTTATAATATTTGTGTCTAGCCCTGATGGAAACGGCATCCTTTTTATGGCTTCTTTTGCCAGAAAAAGATATAGTGTACAGCAGGAGATAGCTCCTGAAAATTAAAAAAGCGACAGTCCAAGGACTATCGCTTTTCGTTTATAATTGCTTAAAATATCAAAAAAAGCAACTATTTCTTTGAGTTCATGTACGCATTTACTCTATATTATTTTTAAAATCTAACTTTTTTGAGTTCCCACAACGTTTTGATGAAAGTATCAACGTCTTGTGTGGTATTGTAAAAAGCCAAAGATGGTCGAACAGTAGTTTCTACTCCCATTCTTCGCAAAATAGGTTGTGCGCAATGATGCCCGGTTCGAACTGCAACTCCTTCTTTGTTTAAGGCCTGTCCAACCTGGTCATTGGTATATCCTTGTAAATTAAAAGAAAGTACGCTTGCTTTATTGGCAGCAGTTCCTATTAATCGAACCCCCGGAATTTCTTTTAGCAATCTTGTTGCATATTGCAATAACTCATGTTCGTATTGTCCGATGGCGTCGATTCCTAGTTTTGTAACATAATCTATGGCAGCACCAAGACCAATGGCATCGGCAATATTTCCTGTTCCGGCTTCAAAACGATTGGGTGCTTTGTGGTATTTTATTTCCTCAAAAGTGACATCCTGAATCATGTTTCCACCAGCTTGGTACGGTTGCATTTCGTTTAGTAAATCTTCTTTTCCGTACAAAGCGCCAATTCCGGTTGGACCAAAAAGTTTATGACCTGAGAAAACAAGCCAATCTGGATTCAGGTCCTGAACATCAACTTTCATGTGCGAAACGGATTGTGCACCATCGATTAAAACTTTTGCTCCGGCAGCATGTGCCATTTCTACTATTTTCTTGGCTGGAGTTACGGTTCCTAGTGCATTTGAAACTTGTGTAAAAGCGACTAAACGGGTTTTTGAATTTAATAGTTTTGCATATTCGTCTAACAAAATTTGTCCATCATCATCTACAGGAATTACACGTAGTTTCAAGCCTTTTTTATCGGCCAAACGTTTCCATGGAACAATATTGGCATGATGTTCCAGATTACTGATAATGATTTCATCGCCAGCAACTAAATTATGATCGCCCCAACTTTGTGCTACCAAATTAATACCTTCTGTAGCACCGCGAACAAATACAACTTCGTTAACAGAACTTGCATTCAAAAATGTTTTTACTTTTTCGCGTGCTGCTTCGTAAGCATCCGATGCACGAGCTGCAAGTTCATGTGCTGCACGATGAATATTCGAATTTTCGTGTTCGTAGAAATAAGCAATACGATCAATAACCGATTGTGGTTTTTGGGTCGTAGCAGCATTATCAAACCAAACTAAAGGTTTGCCGTTTACGGTTTCTCTTAAAATGGGAAAATCTTTTTTGATAAGATTTGCATCAAAATGAGAGCTTGTTAAATGGCTAAATTCTTGCGGTTCAAAAGTATTTCCTACTGCTAAATTGGTATTTCTCTGATCAAAAGCAAATGGATTTTGCTCTAAAAAATAATACGAATTTGTGCTTTCATTTCCGATTAACGGAAAATCTACACGCTTTGTAAATTGTGTATCAACAAATTTTAATGCAGCATTTAATTCGGTTTCAAAAGAAGAACTCTCTGTTTGAAAAGGCAAATAATCATTGTTTAAAAGCAATTTCGAAAAAAACGTTTCTTCGTTTAATTGTGTTGTTCCTCCATTCTTGAAATTTACATCATGAAAACCAGTTTGCGGATTGTTGACATTGACATTATTTCCGTGTGGGATTCCAGATGAAGAAACGCCACTTTGAGGATCAAATCCAGCTCCGGCATTTGGATATAAAGCCGAGGCTCCTGAACCATAATTGGCAACTGTTGGCGACGCTCCAAAACCGCTAAATGAAGGTGGAGCAGAAGGTACGCCAGCTATATTTTGCGACGGAATGGGCGTCGGGTTGTTACCATTTAAATTTCCGGTATTCAACAATGTTTCTGCAATTTTTGTAGCGCGCGGATGTTCATTTCGATCAGGACTTAACGAAATTTCCTTAGGGAACTCATTAGGTAATGTCTTGAACAATTCGTTCGCCAAAAGCTGCAAATTATCAATGTTGGGTAAGCCGTTGTTGTTAGTATTTATACTCATGGTACTTTCCTATTTCTACATCTTCAAGAACTGCGATGGCATCATCTACTAATATTGCCAATGAGCAATAAAGTGATACCAAATAAGAAGCAATTGCTTTTTCATTTATTCCCATAAAACGAACTGATAATCCTGGTGATTGTTCGCCTTGTAATCCAGGTTGAATTAACCCGATAACACCTTGACGACTTTCGCCTGTGCGTAATAAAATGATTTTGGATTTCCCTTTTACGATAGGTAATTTATCTGATGGAATAAGCGGAATTCCTCTCCATGTTAAAAATTGAGATCCAAATAAAGATGTAGTAGGAGGTGGTACTCCACGACGTGTACATTCGCGACCAAAAGCTGCAATTGCTAATGGATGCAATAAGAAAAACCCTGGTTCTTTCCATACTTTTGTCAATAATTCGTCTAAATCGTCTGGAGTTGGTGCGCCAGTTCTGGTTTTGATAATTTGCGAAGGCGCAACATTACTTAGTAAACCATAATCTTTATTATTGATTAACTCGCTTTCCTGACGTTCTTTGATGGTTTCAATAGCCAAACGTAGTTGTTCCGAAATTTGATTGTATGGTTTGCTGTACAAGTCCGATACACGAGTATGTACTTCAACAATAGTTTGTACTGCTGCAAGATTATATTCCCTTGGATTATCGATATAATCGACAAAAGTGTTTGGTAAAACCCTTTCGTCACGTGCAGAACAATCTACTTCGATATGACTTCCGTCTTTTACTTTATTCAAACGAAATACACCCGATTCTACCGGTGTCCAATGCAAAAGATGTGTTAACCAACGTGGTGTGATCGTCCCAATTTGGGGAACTGTACGTGTTGCAATTGCTAATTGTCTTGCTGCAACATCTCCTAATGCTGTCTGTTGTTGTTTTGGTTCAGCCATGATTTAATGGTTTAAAGGTTAATTTTTTTGTTAAAGTGTTTCATAGATTCTTTGCATAAAAACACATTTCGTTCTATAGATAAATTTAAAATAAAAATAAAAGCGTTTGAAATAAATGCTGTTTAATTTATTATAAAATAATATTTACATTATTGAATTACAGTATTATGAAAGGGAATTGGATAACTCGTTTGCAGAAAAATATCTTCCTCCAGTATCATAATTAAAAGTAAGGACTCCAGCTTTTTTTTGATTTTATTGATGTCTGCCAAAGAAGTTCTAATATTCCTTTGCTATTTCTTGATAAAACGAATTCATAAAATGTTTTTATTTTTTTTGTGTTAAAAACTTCTCTCTGATATAATAAATGGGTATTCCGATACCTGCGATGATTAATCCCGGCCAGGTATAAGTGGGTTTGTAGATTATTAATAAAATACAAAATGCTGATCCTAAAAGAATATAAATGGCGGGTAAAAATGGATATCCAAAGGCTTTATATGGTCTTTCGTGTTTTGGTTTTTTAATTCTTAAAACAAAAATCCCAGCAATGGTTATGACGTAAAATAAAACGACTACAAAAGAAATCATGTCTAATAAATTTCCGTAACGACCGCTTAAACTTAAAATAACGGCCATGAAAAACTGGATCCAAAGTGCATTTGCAGGAACAGAATATTTGTTTAAAATGGCTGTTTTCTTGAAAAACAATCCGTCTTTTGCCATGCTTTGATAGACTCTTGCGCCTGATAAAATCATTCCGTTGGCACATCCAAACGATGCAATCAAAATCATTAGCGCAATAATCGACGTTCCGCTAGAACCAAAGATGGCTTGTGCAGCAGCAATTCCAACTCGGTCTTTTTCGGGTGTTCCAATTGCTTCTATAGGTAATACTGCGGTAAACATGATGTTTAAAGAAACATATATGATGGTTACAACTGCAGTACCTAAAAGTAAACTCAAGCCAATATTTCGTTTTGGATTTTTTATTTCATCAGAAACAAAAGTCACATTATTCCACGCATCGTAACTAATTACGGTTCCAACTAATGCTGAAGCAATTGCTCCCCAAAAAGCAGGTGTATTGGTATATTGTAAAAATGAACCATCAGGATTTAGCTTTTGTAAATGAAAAGGATTCGTCCAGTTTGCCTGCCAGACTTCGGGTTTGAAAAAGATAAACCCGAAGACAATAAGAATTAGTAAGCTTATAAGTTTGGTTCCTGTAAAAAACTTCTGAATCCACTTTCCAAGTTTCACTCCTTTGGTATTGATATAAGTCAAAATAAATAACAAGACGATAGAAGAGAGTTGTGCAGGAGAAACGGTAAAAGATTCCCCAATTTTAAAGGCTACCAAATCTTCGCTGAAAAGCGGAAAAAAGTACGCTAGAAATTTAAAGAACGATACACAAACCGCCGCAATGGTTCCAGTTTGTATGACGGTAAATAAACTCCAGCCGTAAACAAATGCCACAAGGGGATTGTAAGCTTCTTTTAAATAAATATATTGGCCTCCAGATTTAGGGAACATTCCGCTTAATTCTCCATAACTAACAGCCGCAATCAATGTCATGAATCCACCGATTAACCAAACTAAAATAAGCCAACCTGCCGATCCAACATTACGGGTAACATCGGCACTTACAATAAAAATTCCAGAACCAATCATTCCGCTGGCTACCAATAAGGCAGCATCGGCAAGACCGAGTTCTCTTTTATATTCTTGTTTTTTTTCTATTTCTGACATTCTGTTTTTTTATTTTTATAGCTATACCAGTTCTGCATTGGTTAAAGGTGTCGAAGGTATTTCTTGCGGAATTCTTCCTTGTAAATGAGGTAACGAAGCATTAGGCAAACGTGGTAAAACTAATTTGGCAAAATAGTTCGCTTCTTCAATTAATGGAAATCCGGAGAAAATGAAAGATCTAAACCCCATGTCCATATAGCGATTTAGTTTTTCAATAATTTGATCGGCACTTCCTACCAAACCACTTCCGCAGCCAGAGAAAACTTTACCAATATCGGTCCATAGAATATCTTCTACATAACCATCCTCATCCGAAGTTTCTCTTAATTCGTCCTGTTTTAAAACACCTAAGGAGCGCGAATCTTCACCACGACTTCTAATTTCTAATCCGCGTTTTTCGTCGAATTTTGAAATTAGCTTTTTGGCGTAAGCTCTTGCTTCTTCCTGTGTTTCACGAACTATGACATGAATTCTTAACCCAAAATCAATTGTTCGTCCTTCGGCAGCGGCACGTTCGCTCATTTCTTTTAATGTTGCGTACATTGATTCTTCAGATTCTGGCCAGGTTAAGAACACATCGCAATGTTTGGCACAAACTGCTCTGGAACCTGGAGAAGTTCCTCCAAAATATAATAATGGACCGCCATTTTGCTGATATGATTTTACAGGATCTGATGGCAAATCAAATTGATAGATTTCACCTTTATGCGATATTCGGTCTTGCGTCCAGCCCTGTTGCAAAATCTGAATAACTTCAGAACATCTTTGGTATCTTAAATTTGGATCTTCTCTTGTTCCTGGTAAATCCGAGTTGATTATATTCAATATCAATCTCCCTTTTAACATGTGATCTAATGAAGAAATTGCTCTCGCCAACATTGGCGGATGAATTTCTCCAGTACGAATAGCGAGTAAAAAAGTAATCTTGTTAGTCTCGGGTGCAACACTTGCCGCAAAAGCCAATCCGTCTTGTCCTACAGTATAAGCCGATGGATATAATATGCTGCTAAATCCTAGTTTTTCGGCTTCTAATGTTATTTCACGACAATGTTCGTAACTGCTTCGGCGATCATTATCCAGAACGCCTAAATATTCTGTATCTCCACCAATAATGTCATTAAACCAAGAAATTTCAGCGACTCTTTCCGGGGTTCTAATGGCTACTGTTTCAATTTTGCCTTCAATCATTTTTATTTATTTTTTTTAAAATCTTTTTTCACTTTTGTATTCTTGTTCTGAAGTGAGTTTGTGTTTTCTGTAACAGTTTCACTAAGCCAGAAAAATTCGGCAGTATTTTTTCGGATTATCATTGATGTAACAGGTGCGGGGTTTATGTTTATCTGAGTCATTTTTTGAGTTTTAAATTATTATTTTTTAAAAACTGTCTTTCCTTCTTTTATGGTTTCCAAAACAGTAATATCTTTTATTTTAGAAGGTTCTATTTTGGTTAAATCATCAGAAAGCACAACTAAATCTGCCAGTTTTCCAGTTTCGATTGAACCTTTACTATTTTCTTCGAAATATTCGTAAGCACCGTTTATTGTGATGGCACGAAGACCTTCGATAGGAGTTAAACGTTCGTCAGGACCAATAACTTGTCCGGAACGGGATTTTCTTTCTACAGATGTCCATAATAAAAACAACTGATTTAATGGTGTAACCGGATAGTCAGTATGGTTGGTGGCGACAACACCTTTATTTATGGCTGTTTTTAAAGGGCTTAAAAAACTGGCTCTTTCTACACCTAAGTTGCGAACATGTACATCGCCCCAAAAGAATGCGTGATTACTAAAGAAAGCGGCAATGATTCCCAGTTTTTTATAATCATCTAACTGATCGGGTCTTACAAACTGAGAGTGAATAGTTACCGGTCTGCGGTCGTTACTGTTTGTATTCAAGGTTTTATTCGCATTTTCGATCGCTTTTAAATACATATCAATCGTAGCATCTCCATTGCAATGTACAAATGGACGAACATTATTTTTGAATGCTTTAATGACTAAATCATTAAACTGATCTTGTGTAATGTTAGGAAAACCAGTGCATACATCGTGGTTACAACCTGGTACTTCTACTAAGTAAGATTTACTAAAAAAAGCAGTTTTACCTTGTGGGGAACCATCAGCAATCATTTTTGTTCCAGCCAGTTTTAAATGGTTTTTTAGTACACCAAATTTAAAATCAGGATTTTTTAATACTTCGTCTAATGTTGGATAACCCGGTAGGGCTTCGATATCAATAAATAACTCGTTTTTTTCTGCCGCTTTATGTAATAATTGTAGTGACTCATAACTCGTGTATCCATCCTGAGCAGTTGTAATACCGTTGCTTGCATAAAATAATTGCTGCTCTTTTAAACCTTTTAATTGTTCGTCTAAAGTAGGAGCAGGTTTTGCGGGTCTTTTAAGTAATCTGCTCGCATTTTCTTGTAATAATCCTGTAGGTTCATTGGTGCCTTTTTTTCTTTCGATCGCACCACCGGCAGGATTAGGAGTATTGGCATCAATTCCTGAAAGTTTTAGGGCATACGAATTCGAAACCGACATGTGTCCATTGATGTTTGTAACGGTTACTGGATTGTTTGGAAAAGCAGCATTAAGATCCTCTTTAGTTGGATGTCTTTTTTCTTCTAATTGATCTTGGTCATATCCATAAGCATCGATCCATTCGCCTGGAGCGATATTTTTTTGCTTTTGAAAAAACTGAATTCGGTCTACCAAGTCGGCAATATTTTTAACATCACCCATTGGTGGCGAACCTACATTTACCGTAGTCGATCTCGATAAACCCATAAAATGGCTATGACCATCAATAAATCCGGGTACAACTGTTTTTCCTTTTAAGTCGATAATAATCGTGTTTTTGTCTTTTAGTTTTTGGATTGTACTATTACTTCCAACCGCTAGAATTTTACCGTTATTGACTGCAATAGCTTGTGCAGTGCTATTTTTGGCATCGACCGTAATAATATTACCATTGATAAAAATCTTTTCGGCAACGTTTTTTTGTTGTGCGTTAATAATCGTCGTAGCGAAAATTATAAACAGCCATTTAAAATTAGTTCTCATTTCGTTATTTCTTTTTTTGTTTTATAAAGATTATAGTAATCAGTTGGGTGTAATTATTTTTTAACACATAGAAGCATAGATTTTGCTTTCTCAAATGAGGCGTTTCACTTCTTTAAAATATACATAGCATCCTATGTGAGAGAAAATATTTTTCTTTTTGTTTCCTTATTTAAAACTCAGAATCTATGTTTCTATGTGTTAAATGTTTTTTTTCAATTACGCCCAAAGGGTTATAGTATTTTATCTCGGAGCCAGTTTGTTATAAGCCAATTCGTTACTTGGAATTGCCCAAACATAATTGCTTGCTGCAGGCAATACCTCGGGCGCAACACCTGCATTTCCTGTTTTTCCGGGAAGTGTTTGAACTCTTCTCAATAAATCCGGTGTACGGAATCCTTCGCCAACGAGTTCTATTCTTCTTTCATTTAAAATTGTAGCAATCAATTCTTCTTTGGTAGTTACTCCTGTAGTGAAAACATAAGCTGCATCCGAACGGTTTCGAACTGCCGACAATAAAGTTATGGCCAAGGTTAAATTGTTATTTTGTGCTGCAGCTTCGGCGTAATTCAATAGGACCTCGGCGTAGCGAATCACTGGAACATAATCTGTAAAAGGAGCTCCGCTTTTCTTGAATTTATTAAGCAATTTTTGTCCTGTTGAATTTGTGATAACCAAACCTTTTCTTGCATCTGTTGAAGTTGGAGAAGCAAAAACACCATCGGCAATAATTCCTGCTGAGTTAAAATAAATTACAGGTGTCAAATAATTTCCTCCAAGTGCACTTTGTAATCCCGGAGCTTCTGCTGCGGTTGTAAACGGAATCGTGAAAATAGCTTCATTACCCACATATGAACCTCCAAAAACGGTTGCAACATTAGGTTCTAAACGATGCGTTAAACTCCCAGAAACGTATTGAAAAGGAGCTGATTCCGGTACTAGTTTACTTGCCTCAGTAATTACTTTTGCATAATCTCCTTTGTTTAAATAGACTCTGGTTTTTAAGGCAATGGCTGTTGCTTTGTGTGCTCTTGAAGCTGTAAGTATAGCGGTTGAATAACTATCTGGCAAATCTGTTTCGGCTTCGTCAAGGTCTTTTAAAATTTGAGTGTAAACATCGGCAACACTGCTAAAGGCGAAGTCATTAAATCCTCCCGATGTATTCCCTTTTAAGCGTAACGGAAGTGCTAGTGCAGCACTGTTTTGCGCATAAGGTTTTGCATACGTTTGTACCAAGCTTAAATATGAAATGGCTCTTACAAACTTAGCTTCGGCAATATAATTTTTACGTAAATCCTCGGTTACAACTGTTGAGTTTGCTAAATTATCGATTAGAATATTCGAGAAATTAATTGAGGTGTAAGCAACGCTCCAAACAGAGTTTACAAAATCTCCTGATGCAGTTATGGATTGATTCCAAACATTGGCGCCTGTAGAATTGTTCCCATCATTCTGGCTGAATTCATTTCCTCTTTGTTCATTAAAAATTATGTAACGACCACCATAAAGTGACGGATTACTAAATTGACCGTATAGTCCGTTTATTTGAGCCAAAATCTTTTCGGGAGTGCTAAATGCTGTTTCTGTCGAAATACTTGTTTGCGGTACAGTATCTAAAGCATTATCACTACATCCTGCCAATATTAATGCTATAAATGGGGCGATAATAAACGTTTTTTGGATGCTTTTTTTGTAGCTTTTATAATTGAGATTCATGTTGTTTTTATTTAATTAAGATTAGCGCCTTATAAACCTACATTAAGTCCTAAGGTAAATACTGATGAGTTTACAGGTACGTTTTGATCTTTCCCCGAATTGATTGAGTTTCCATTTATTGAAATCTCTGGATCTGAACCACGATATTTTGTTAGAGTGTATAAATTAGATCCCTGAGCATATATTTTAGCAGATGTTATGTATTTGTTAATCAGATCATTTTTAAGTGGAATTCTGTAACTTAACACAATGTTCTTTACTTTTAAATAAGATCCATCTTCAACATAAGCAGAGTTACTTGATGAGAAACCACCAGAAAAACTATCTCCATAGACTAATTTGGGAACATCTGTAACTTGTCCAGGTGTGGTCCAACGGTCTTTTATGAAAGTTCCGTTGTTAAAAAAGCGCTGATCGGATAAGGTTGATCTTGTACCGTTGTATAATTTATTACCACCTGAAAAAGTAAGACCAATAGTTAAATCGAAATTACCATAAGATAAATTATTGTTTAAACCTCCGTAATATGTTGGTAAAGAAGGACCTTGAATACGCCCATCACGGTAGTTGTCTATTGCTGGAGCGGTATTTCCGTTTAGATAGGTAAAAGCTTTCGTAAGTGCATTGTACTGAACTTCTTCGTTATTTGAGTTTACATAAACTCTATTTCCATTTTCTGGATTAACACCTGTTGTTGGTACAGCAAAAATGGATCCTACAGAATAGCCTTCTCGAGTAACATTTTGAATTCCAAAAGTGCTTAAAGCCGTTGGATAAATATCCCCATATCCTCCCAATGAAGTAACTTTGTTTTTTATGGTTGATAAATTCAGACTTGCATTCCATTGAAAATCATTGCCATTTATAATATTTGCATTTACTGTAAACTCAAATCCTTTATTGTATAATGATCCTACATTTGCTGCAATAGAGTTGTTTGGAATTCCTTGTGATAAAGCTTGTGGTGCATTTAGGATTAAGTCATTGATGTTGTTTTTATAATAATCGGCTTCTATTGTAATTCGATTATTAAACAATCCTAAATTGATTCCAAAATCAAGTTTCTTACTAGTTTCCCATTTTAAGTTCGGATTTCCGGATTGAGCAAAATTAAGTGTTGGAACTCCGCCATATGTTCCCGCTGTATATTGCGATAAGGCAGCATAATCGTTTAATTCGCTATTCCCTACAATTCCATAACTGGCTCTAACTTTCAAAGCATTAAGAACTTCTTTTATTGATGATTTTTTGAAAAAACCTTCTTCAGATACATTCCAACCTACTGATGCACCACCAAAATTCCCCCATTTATTTCCAGCTGCCAATGCTGATAATCCATCTCTTCTAAAATTAAGATTCAGTAAATATCTTTTATCGTAATCATAGCCAATACTGCTAAAATAAGAAAGTAGTACATTTTCTGTCTGGATAGAAGGACCAGGAGTAATAGTTGTAAAACCTCCCTGATAACTGGTAAAAAAGGGATCTGTCAAGCCTGTTCTTATTGCTCCCCAACCATTAATTTCGCGAACATTTTTTTCTTGACCTAATAGTACTTTTAGATTGTGTTTATCATTAATTACAGTCGAGTAGGTTAGGGTATTAGTCCAGTTTGATCTGGAGTATTTTGTATTCGAATTTGTAGCAGCTCCTTTAGTCGAAAAACCATCTCCGCTATATGGATTTCTAAATTCTTTGTTTTCTACAACAAAATTATTGATGCCATAGACAGTTTTGAATTTTAGGTTTTTGATAATTTCAAGTTCTGCATAAACACTTCCTATAAAGGTGTTATTTTCGGAGGTATTTTTGTCTAAATCCAATATTGTTTGCAAGTTGTAAGCATTAATTACTCCTAATGCACTGTTATTAGGTCCGTATCCTATGTTTCCGTTATTAGGATTTATATTGTAAGAACCATCCGGATTGTAAATAGCAATATTTGAAGGTAAAATATATGTAAGTCTTCCAAGTGGCTGTAAACCGATATATTGTGTGTTAACACTATTTCCTGCCGATGATGCAACCGAATTAGGCGTTGAAGAACCTGAATTAGGACCTGAATTTATGGAGTTATTATAAGAGAAGTTTGTTCCTAAGACAAATGAATTATTTACTTTTTGCTCAAAATTCAAACGGATTCCTTTCTTTTTAAATTCATTGGTTTTTAAAATTCCATTTTGGTCGGAGTAATTTGTAGAAACAAAATAGCTGGTAGAATTTGTTGCTCCCGAAAAGCTAAGGTTATGATTTTGTGAAACTCCAGTTTGATATGCTACATCATACCAATTTGTGTCTGTAGTTGTTCCGTCGGGATTTTGTCCTAAGGCAAATGCTGGTGTAAGTCCCGCATTTGTTCGGGCTTCATTTTTAATTGTAACATAATCTGTAGCATTTAGAAGCTTTGGTAGATTAGAAGCTTTATTCCAGCTAACCCAAACATCATAATTGATATTTACTTTTCCTTTTTTCCCCTTTTTAGTAGTGATAACAATTACTCCATTTGCAGCGCGAGAACCATATACTGCTGCTGCCGAAGCATCTTTTAAAACATCTATAGATTCAATATCATTTGGGTTAATATCGGACAGCGGATTGTTACCAATTGCTCCACCTGCCGTTCCCGTAAATACAGTTACACCATCTACGATAATTAAGGGATATAAGGAACTTGTTATCGAATTTATCCCTCGAATTCTAATTACAGGAGTATTATTTAATGATCCGCTTGGTTGAACAATGTTTAATCCCGCTGCCTGACCACCTAATAACTGATCGAAACTTTGTGCAGGACGATTTGCAATTTGTTTGGCTTCAATTTTTGCTGTTGATCCTGTAAATGTTTTTTTGGCCGATGTGCCATATCCTACAACAACTATTTCATCTAGTTTTTCTACCTGTTCCGTAAGTTTTATTACGACAGGACTTCCGTCGACTATAATTTCTTTAGTATTATATCCTATGTAATTAATTATTAATGTGTAAGGAAATTTTTGACCTGTTTGGAAATAAAATTTTCCATCTAGGTCTGTTTCTACACCATGTGTCGTTCCTTTAATATTTACCGATGCACCGATAATAGGTTGATTCGTTATTTGATCTACAATCGTTCCGTTAAGTTTAGATTGAATATTAGGTTCTGTATTTTGTGCATTGATTCCGATTGAGATAAACAAAATGCTAATCCATAAAATAAGTTTTGTATTTTTTTTCATTCCTTGTACTGATTTTGTAATTATAAAGAGGCTGAAAGTTTAATTTAAACACCCTGTTTGGTTTCCTTTTTTTAAGAGATAAATGTTCTTTTATTGATGCCATTTCTATTGCCGTAGAAAGGATTTTTCCTTAATTGATAGTTAGGTTCATTTTTATTTTTTTAGTTGTTATTTAGTTGATTTGTAGTTATAGCGTGATAATCATTTTGACACAGAATTTTGTATCAAAGTGATAGTTGTAATATCCAATATGATGCTTTTTGGGCTTTAAAGAAATTCGTCTTAAATTCGGATTCTATGAAATGAAACCGATAGTAAACAAAATAGGTGTGTGAGATTTAACAACAGAAGCACATATAACAAAAAGTGTTATTTGTGTTTTTTATAGGAAGAATGTAATGTGCTATGTTTTCAGTTGTTTTCAAGATGTAGTTTTTTTTGGTTTTAAATATAATTTAAACTCTACTAATTCTATAGACAAAGTTATATTTATTATAATAAAAACCAAATTTTTTCTAAAATTTATTTAAATAGAAGGGGATAAGTACCAAATAATCATGGTGAATTAAATTTAATTAAGTGATTATTAATTAGTTATATTGTTGTTTTTTTTAAATAAAAAAAAGACAGAAAAATAAGTACGATATTTTTTATACTTATTTTTCTGTCTTTTGAATGTCTAGATAAATCCAGAAAGTGATTTATTTTAATGAAATAGGAGCATTAAAAGATTAAATCGATGATTAAACTATTTAAAACCATATAAGTTATTAAAGAAAATGTAAGTTTTTAAATGCTTCTCTTAAATGAACTTATATAACTTACATGGTTATCTTTTTTAGGCAAGCAAAATTACAAGCTTATGTCTTCTATATTATTTTTTTAATGGAGATCCACCAGGCATTACCTCGGTTTTAAGTTTAAATTTACTGTATTCAACTACTCCGGTTTTGTCTGCCCAATCAAAATATTTTGCTGATAATTCATTCACAATACCTAGATTTTGCTGTGCTACATTATTAGTTTCACCTCTGTCTGTATCGATGTTATAAAGTTCCCATTCGTAGGATGGGTAAATAGAAACCAGTTTCCACTTGCCATCTCTTACGGCTCTGTTTCCTGCTCTTTCCCAAAATAATGGTGTGTCTCGGTTTACTTGAGATGCATCATCAAATAAAACCGGTAACAAACTACTCCCAACCAAAGGATTTGTCGACACACCATTATATTCTTTTGGGTAATTTATTCCTGCCAATTCATAAAAGGTAGGGGCAAGGTCTATGATATGTCCAGTACCTTTATCAATTCTACCTGCTTTAATTTTGGACGGATACCAGGCAATAAACGGAGAACTAAATCCACCTTCATGCATATTATTTTTATATTGTTGCAAAGGGGTATTGGATAAATAAGCCCAGTTTTGTTCCTGATAGTCGAATGAACCCGAAGTTCCCACCGGACCAGTATTCCTTACAAGATTTCTTCCTAATGGGTTATAACTATTAAAACCTCCTTGAGCGCCATTATCAGAAATGAAAATAATTAGCGTATTTTTATCTTTTTTCAACGCTTTTAATTCATTGAGAACTTTTCCAACATTCTGGTCCATATTATCGACCATTGCAGCGTAAACTTCCATTTTGGCTTTCCAGAATTGTTTTTCGTCATAGGTTAGTTTACTCCATTCCGGTACTTCGGGATCTCTTGGACCAACTGTTTGATCTGCCTGAAGGAGTCCACTTTCTTTTAGTTTCTGAATTCTTTTTTCTCTTAAAACATCCCAGCCTTCATCAAATTTGCCTCTGTATTTGGCAATATCAACTGGTTTTGCTTGTAGCGGCCAATGTGGTGCCGTAAAAGCCAAATACAAAAAGAAGGGTTTGTTTTCTTTATTCTGTTCTTCTAGAAATGTTACGGCATTATTTCCGATTTCATCTGTAAAATAATAGGAGTCGTCTTTTGGGTGCAGTTCCTCATTATTTCTAATCAACTTTACAGGATATGGTGTTTTTCCGAAAGGCAATGGTTTGGTATCGAAATAGTTTGATGCCCCTTTTAAGATCCCATAAAATTTATCAAATCCTCTTTGGTTTGGCCATTGTGCCTGATCTTCGGATCCTACGTGCCATTTTCCTGATAATAAAGTGCTGTAACCTCCAGAACGAAAGACTTCTCCCAAGGTCAATGATTCTTTATTTAAATATCCCTGATAAGCTGGCAATCCTAGATTTACATCAAAGAAACCAACTCCGGCTTTGTGCTGATATTGTCCCGTTAACAAGGAAGCTCTCGTTGGTGCGCAAATAGAGTTATTATAAAACTCTCGCAATCGCAATCCTTCTTTTGCTAGTTTATCTAGGTTTGGGGTTTTTATTTCGGAACCATAATTTCCTAAATCCGAATAGCCCATATCATCGACCATGATTAGGATGATGTTAGGTTTTTGAGTATTATTTTGTGCCTGAACTAAAACGGTTGTTGTAAGTAGAAGGTTTAGTGTGATAATTATTTTTTTCATTCTAATTGGTATTTTAAAGTGTCGAAAATCATTGAGTTTAACTTTTTAACTTTGTCAAAGTTCTCATAATTAGATTAATTGCTAAATAGTAAAAAGGCGATTATTAGGGTTATGATTACATTGAATAATTGCGCGATTAAAAATGCATACAAAGGTTTTCGGCTATTATTACTCAGTAAATCTTTAAAGTTGGTTTCGAGTCCAATACTTGTAAAAGCTAAAGCAAACCAAATACCTTGTAGATTCTTTAAACTGTCTTTTACGCTATCTCTAGTTTCGGGAGTAAGGAGGAAAGAAAATAGTAATGAAGCGGCAATAAAGCCAATAACGAATTTTGGAAAACGCTCCCAGATAACTCCCAAAGTTGGTTTTGATTCAACAACCTCGGACGAGTTATTATGTGTGTAAGTCCAATATACAGATATTGCAAAAGCAGCTATTCCTAGCAATACATTTTGAGAGAATTTTACAATTGTACTAATTTTTAGCGCCGTTTCACCAACCAAAGAACCAGAAGCTACAACAGCTCCGGATGTATCGATGCTTCCGCCTAACCACGCTCCGGTTACTTCTTCGGGAAAATTGAAATACTTAGCAATAATAGGCATAAAAATCATCATAGGAATTGCTGTTACCAATACAATCGAAATAACATAAGATAGTTTCTTGGAATCTCCTTTGATGGCTCCCGAAGTAGCAATCGCAGCAGAAACACCGCAGATAGAAACTGCACTCGAAATCATCATTGTTAACTCATCATCGACTTTTAGTTTTTTGCACAACCAAAAAGCAAAGTACCAGACAGATAATACAACTACTAAAGCTTGAATTAATCCTAATGATCCAGCTTTTAGAATATCTGAAAATATAACACTGGTTCCCAATAAAACCAATCCAATTTTTACAAATACTTCTGTAGAAAGGGCAGAACGAAACCATTCTGGAAGGTTAAAGAAATTACCGATGGCAAGACCAATAATCAGGCTAAAAATTACGGCTTCCAGATTAAAACCTTTTACTGTAGTATTTCCAGCAATAATCAAGGCGATTACGGTTAATATATAAACTATAGGGAAACCGAATAAAAAGTTTTTTACCGATTTTCCAATTAAAAAAGCTCCAATTGTTCCTATCGAAATAAGGTATATAAATTGTAATCCTATGATTTGTAGATTCCAGGAATCGAATACATCACTTAGTAAATCTGTTCCATTTGACCATTTGAAAATAGGAACTTCTGGAAGAAAAATAAAAAGGGAGATTCCAATTATTATAAATCCTAAAATAACGACTGTCCAGTCTTCGTGAATTGTAAATTGTTTTGTTTTAATTGACATTTTAATTTTATTTGTTTTTTCCTGCAAGGTCTTTTTTGACCTTGTAGGTATAATAATCTTGCGTAAAAGCTTTGCTTCTTTTTCTGCCACAGATTAAAAGGACTTGAAGGATTATTTATTTCTATAAAGCCTTTGAATCGTTAGACGCACTGCGGTGCGCCTCTACAGGAAACCTTTGAACCTTTGCACCTTAGTGCCTCAGTACCTTTTTTTTAAACCTTAGTACCTCAGAACCTTTAATTACTTTGTGCTAAAGCCCCATCAACATCTTTTTTTAAATCGCCCAATCCTTCTTTTTTGAAAACAATTTTTCCTTTTTGATATAGGATTAAGGTTGGGAAAACTTTTATCGTCTTAAGATCGGCAATTACTTGTGGGTTATCTTCTAAATCAATTTCTACGATTTTTAAATTATCACCATATTGCGCTTTTATGGTTTCCAGAATGGGTTTTACTTTTTTACAAGGAGCACAATATTGTGAACCAATATCAACCAAAACAGAATTATTATCGGCAATGATTTTATTATATTCTGCGATTGATAATTTGCTTTTTGAATTGGCATAAAAAGGTTTTCCATTTCCTATCCAATTGGCAATTCCGCCTTCGAGACTGTATGCTTCTTTGAAACCATTTTTGAGTAATTCGTTTGCCAACCAAACACTTCTTCCAGCACCAATAGAATAGATAAATACAGGTTTAGATTTATCTAAGGCTGCTACAGATTTGGCATAATTCTTTGATTCCAAATTAAAATTGACTGCGCCATTAATATGGTTTAAAGCAAATTCTTCGGGACCTCTGGCGTCAATTATCTGTGGATTTTTTTGACTTTTAATTTTCGTGTAAAATAAATCCAGTGTTATTATACTAGAGCTTTTATCTTGCGGAAAGCTTACAATTGTAAAAAATAGGATTACTGCTGTGATACTGTTTTTAAATATTTTATTTTTCATGACTTTATGATTGTGTTTGCTGTTCAAAATAAGCCGGACTTGGACTTTTAGAAATAGTATTATTTGCTTTTTGAGTTAATGGAACAGCAAGAACTCCTTCTGCCAGAGCACTTCCTTCTTTTTTAGATTTGAATATTGGCCAAAGAAATTGTGCGTACCATTCTTCTTGTTTGTATGATTTGATTCCGTATGATTTTGGGAATTTACGGGTGATTAAACCTGTTCCAAAGATCATATCCCAAATGAAAAACATATTCCCAAAGTTGCCTTTAAAATGTCCAACACCGTCTCCGCTTGTATCTGCATGATGTGCATGATGTGTTGCCGGAGTTGAAATTAATCGTTCCAGAACCCATGCAATAGGATGTAAAACTTTGTATTTGTAAAACGGTTTATCCCACGCAATACTTGAATGCGCTCCTAGAGTGATAAAACTTTTTATAACCAGAACAAATAAAGCAGGTAATCCTAAACCTAAATAGGTTAATGTGGCCGTTAAGTAAATTTGAGAAAAGAAAACGGTGTAAATAAAGTTTTGTCTGGAAGCCATCGCCATTCCCATATATGGAGCGGAATGGTGTGTTCTATGAAAACGCCATAAAAATGGAACTTGATGATGCAAGCGATGGTACCAATATTGGGTTAAATCATCGGCTATAGCAATTAAGAAAAAGCCTCCCCAAAACGGAACCCATGAAAGTATGTTTTGAAGATTTGGAATTAAATAAGGTAATGCAGTTAAACTAAAAAAAGCAATTATTGGTGGTAAAAGTAATTTTGGAGCCAAGAAACAAACAATGTCTATTTTGCGTTCTTCACCTGTCCATTGATCATCATATAAACCGGCTGCAAATTCTACGATACCCAGAACCAACATAAAAACGATTAATCCCCAAGTGCGGATATTTTCGAACGCAGGTTTTGCAAATTCCAAGAATGATGGTAATGCAATATGAGATTCGCTTATAATACCACTATTTAATCTAAAATAAAGGTAAATTGCCAACACTGGCAATGCATATATCAAAAGACTTATACTCAAATCCCTTGTTAGCTTTTTTTGTGAATTTTGAATTGTTGCCATGATTTTTTATTTTAAAAGTTGATTTATTAGTGTTAAACCTCCAACTAGAATTACTAGCGGAACTAAAAAAAGGATCGTTCCAACGATAATTTTTTTTCCTATTATTTCAAAGTCTACTCGTTTCATATCTGTAAAATGTATTAGATTCAGGCCTTTTATGTTAAGGTAAAAGACCTGAATCATAATTTATTATTAATTTGTTGCTCCAGATTGTGTTGCTTTTTTAGCCAATTCCTGAAGTGTTTTTCCTTTGTCGGCACCAAGATTATGTATTCTTCTGTTAAATACATCTTGCCAGTCGATTAGCGGATATACGTTGTTTTCTTTTGCTTGCTCATCAAACAATTTCTGAAGTTCGGCTAATTTCTCTGGGTACTTTTTTGCCAAGTTTACACGCTCATTAAAATCTTCGTTTAGGTTATACAATTCCCAAACATCAGTATCGAAATTGCTTGGCGTTGGTGCTTCGTTTTTGCCTAATGAATTTTTTATGGCAAATGAATCAGGAAGATGTGCTGCAGCAGCTTTCCATCCATCTTTGTAAATAGCTCTGTTCCCAAAAATGTAGTAGTATTGTATTTTGTGTAAGGACTCAGCTTTGGCATCATTTAGCGAAGCATATAAAGTAGAACCTTGTATAGCATCTTGTTTGATTTCTCTAATATATTCAGGAGCTTTAATTCCTGCAATGTCTAAGGTTGTAGGAAGTAAGTCGGTTACATGACTGTATTGATTTCTGATACCGCCTTTTTCTTTAATTTCTTTTGGATAATAAACAATCAATGGGTTACGTGTTCCTCCTTCTGATTGCGCATCTTGTTTCCAGTTTTTAAAAGGCGAATTTGTTGCTTGTGCCCATCCTAAAGGATAATTGGTATTTAATCCTTTGGCCGTACCAATTTCTCCAATATTGTTTAAATTATTCTGAAGATTTTGTTCATCAGATACTGTTTTAGAAAAAAGAGATTGGTTAATTGTACCTTGTAAAGTCCCTTCTTTACTAGCTCCATTATCTCCAATTGCAACAAAAATTAAAGTGTTTTCTAATTGGTTGGTTTCTTTTAAATGATTTACGATTCTTCCAATCTCATGATCGGTATAAGTAAGATATCCAGCATATACTTCCATGAATCTGGCGTATACTTTCTTTTGATCTGCGGATAATTTTTTCCAATCGGTAATAAGCGGATTACGTTCTGGTAATATAGCATTGGCAGGAATTACACCCAGTTTTTTCTGATTAGCCAATACTTTTTCACGATATACATCCCAACCTTCATCAAATTTACCTTTATATTGATCGCTCCAGGAATCAGCTACCTGATGAGGTGCATGAACTGCTCCAGGTGCATAATATAAAAAGAATGGTTTATCGGGTGCAGCTTTATGTTGCTTGGTAATATAACTAATGGCTTTATCGGTAATCTGATCTGTTAAATGTCTGCCATCTGGGGTAACATGGGCATTATCCTCGACTAAATCTGGTTTGTATTGATCGGTTTGTGATCCTAAGAAACCAAAAAAGTGCTCAAAACCTTTACCTGTCGGCCATCTGTCAAACGGTCCAGCATCTGTAGCTTCCTCATCAGGAGTCAATCCATATTTACCAACTGCAAAAGTGTTATATCCTTTATCTCTTAAAATCTCAGCGATAGTTCCTTTATCAGATGGGATTCTTCCGTCCCAACCAGGAAAACCTGCTGACATAACTGTATGCGAAAACCCGCTAACATGCACTTTACCCGAATTTCTTCCGGTTAATAATGCCGCACGTGTTGGCGCACAAATAGCTGTTGTATGAAAGTTAGTATAACGTAAACCATTATTTGCTAAATTATCAAATGTTGGTGTTTGTATTAATCCTCCAAAAGAGCTAGAAGCACCAAAGCCTACATCATCAAGCAAAATCCAGATTATATTTGGTGCGCCTTTTGGTGCTGTAACAGGCTCAGGCCAATATTCTTTAGAGTCGGCTAAGGTTTTGCCTATTACGCCTTTAAAGTTTGCATTTGCATTTGGATTTGGATTTGTTTGTGCAAATCCTTGTACTGCTCCTAATTGTGTGGCCAGGAGAGCAGTAATCAAAAGCGCTTTTTTAGGACTTTTGATTGTGTTGTTAATATTAATTTTTTTCATTTTAATAGTTTTTTATGGTTTGTAGTTAATAGAGTGGGTTTTGAGGTAATCCTACAGGATCAATACTTCGTTCGCTTTGTGGGATTGGATATAAATTATTTCTATCTGTAACAGAAGCTTTGGCTGCGACCTTTTTCACTTCGGTAACCAGCGTTCCCCAGCGAACTAAATCATACCAGCGTTGTCCTTCCTGTACAAATTCTTTTTTACGTTCTTCTTGAAGTGCATCTCTAAAAGTCACCTGATTTAGTCCTGATAAATCAACAGTTGCGTCTGGTGTATTAATTGGCTTTCCATAAGCCCTTCTTCTTACTTGATTGATTAATTCATAAGCTTCTGTGGTTGGTGCTCCTTGCTCATTTATCGCTTCCGCTAAAGACAATAGAATATCGGCATAGCGAATAATAGGGAAATTAATTGCCACATTACCAGGTGTCGCCAGATTGGTAAGATCCAGGTATTTTTTAAAAATTGGCTTTGGAAAAGTATAAAGTGTTCCAGTAGAAGGATTCAATAATTGTTTTGCATAACTCACATCTCTTCTAGTATCTCCTGCTTCATAGATATCATAAAATAAGGCTACATCCGAGATTATATCTGCTGGTTCTGTGGCTGTAAATCCCGTAAAAGAAGTTCCTTGAAAAGTACTTCCACTAGATCCATTTCCTGCTTGATTTGGTTCGAATTGTACAGAGAAAATATGTTCTTTTCCGTTCTTTTTTGTTTTATTAAAAATATCTGCAAAACTTTCAAAAAGAGCATATCCATATCCACCATTAATAACTTCCTTGGATTTAAGGATAGCATTTGGCCAATCTTTTCTTGTCAAATATACCTTAGCCAAAATAGCTTTTGCTGCTCCCGAAGTAGCACGTCCGGCATCGCTTGAAGCATAAGTAGGAGGTAAGTTTTCGGCATCTTTTAAGTCCGATATAATTTGGTTATAAACTGCATCAACTGTTTCTCTTCTTGATTTTAGACTTTCTAATTGAATAGATTTTGGTTCATGTAAGACTATCGGAACTCCACCCCAAAGGCGAACAGCCTGAAAATACAGCAACCCTCTGATGAATTTAGCTTCGTTGATTAATCTTGTTTTTACAACTTCCGAACCTGATACTTTAGGGATGTTATCAATAGATACATTGGCTCTGTTTATCCCATTATAAATTTGGCGCCAAGCTACTTGTACACGATCATTAGTTGCATCGTGAGTCAAACTGCTCATTGCTCGCACTTGAGGATTGGTTGCCGAAACTCCTGCTGCAGCATAATCCGATCCCATATCTGTAAGGAAATACAGGTTTCTTCCAAATAAACTTTGTTCTCCCGGATCGAGGCTCAAAGAAGCATATACTGCATTTACGCTTGCGACAGCATCATCTTGTGTTTTAAAGAAATTATCTTCGGTTACAAATGAGGTTGGTGTTACCTCTAGTTCGGTGCACGAAATAAATAGACTTGCACTGAATATAAATGTTATTATTATTTTTTTCATTGTTATATTTTTTACTTAGAAAGTTACGTTCAAGCCGGAGATGAATGTTTTAGAGTTTGGATAAGATCCAAAGTCAATTCCGGGATATAGATTATTTTGTTCATATGTACTTACCTCCGGATCATATCCCGTGTATTTAGTCCATGTAATTAAGTTTTCGGCAGATACATAAAATTTGATGCTCTTTGTTCCCAGTCTGGAAGAAAGGCTTTTAGGTAATGTATATCCAAAAGTGATGAGCTTTAATCTTAAGAAAGAAGCATCTTCTACATAACGTTCCGAAACTATCCCTACAGGAGAACTTGATGCTCTAGGAATTTCATTACTTGGATTTGTAGGTGTCCAGCGATCTTCCAGAGTAGTTGCAGCATTGGTTCCAAGAGTCGAGATTTCTAATTGTTGGTTTAACGCATTAAATATTTTACCACCATAAGATCCTTGGAAAGAAAAATTAAGATCGAAGCCGCGATAAGAAACAGTATTACTAAAGCTTCCCACAAATTTTGGCTGTGAACTTCCAAGGTTAACTTTATCTGCAGCAGTAATAACTCCATCTCCATTAGTATCTACATATCTTCGATCTCCAACTTTGGTATTGGCAAGACTGTTTATTTTAGGTTGTGTATTGACTTCTTCCTGAGTTTGGAAAATACCATTGGTTTTGTATCCCCAGAATGTTCCCAAAGGCAATCCTACTTTTACTGTTACGGGCTGTTGTTGTAATAAAGAACCATTTGGGACTACCGGAAAAAACTGATCAACTCCGTTTCCAATTGATACTACTTTATTTTTATTAGCAGAGAACACAAAATTTGAATTCCATGAGAAGTTTTCTGTTTTTAAATTTTCTGTAATCAATCCAATTTCAACACCTTTATTTTCAACACCACCAATGTTTTGAAGAACTGTAGCATATCCTGAAGTAAGCGGAATAGGTACATTTATAAGTAAATCTTTTGTTCTTTTATAGTACACATCGAAAACAAAATTTACTTTTCGGTCTAATAATGATAAGTCTAAACCAACATTATATTGGTTTGTTTTTTCCCATTTTAAATCAGGATTTGCTAATCGGGTAGGAGCCAATCCTGTTTGTAATGTACCCCCAAAAGCATAGTTAACAGATCCCATTGAAGCTAAAGAAAGATAATTCCCAATTTCTTGATTTCCTGTTGTTCCTGCACTTAATCTTAGTTTGGCTTCGGTTACACCTTTAATGTTTTTGGCAAATTCTTCTTCGGTGATATTCCATGAAAATCCTGCAGAAGGAAAATAACCCCAAAGCGATTGCGAACCAAATCTTGATGATCCATCTGCACGAGCAGATAGCGTAAGGTTGTATTTTCCTTTATAAGAATAATTTACCCTTGTTAACCATGATTTTAATACACTTTCGAATGCATCACTGTATGGTTTTACACCTACACCATCTTGCAAGGCATTGTAGGTATTTGCATCATTGACAAATGTATTTGCACCAGCATTAACAACTTCTCCTTGTGTGTATTGAAGTGTATATCCCGCCAAAGCCGAGAATTTATGGTCTTCGCCAAAATGGGTATTGTAATTTAACGTATTTTCATTTAATACAGAACTTACTAATCTATCACCAACTGAAGCTAATCCTTTTGTTCCTGCACCATTTGTAGTATTTGATGGCGCATAATAATTTTGTTTGGTACCAATCACATCACCACTCACAGCGACTTTGGCGGTTAGTTCTTTTGTTATTTTATATTCACCAAATAAACTTGTCAATATTCTATTAATTTTGGTTTCATTGATTGTATTTTCCAAATCATTAATTGGGTTTGGTACAAATCCATTAACCGAGGTAGCATAAGGATTATTGGTTACATTATAGCCGCCATCATCATTTTTAATAGGAACTACAGGGGCTGTTAGTAATGCAGCAACCAATGGGTTTGGTTGTCGGCTGCTAGAATTACTTCCTACACCATTAGAAATTGAATTACTGTAATTGGCATTTACACCAAATTTAAAAGCTTGAGAATAATTTCTTTCATAATTGGCACGAAGAGAAATTCGTTTGAAATCTGATCCAATTACAACTCCTTGCTGATCAAAATAACCAGCAGAAACAGCATATCTGGAACGTTCATCTCCACCAGAGAAAGTCAATTGATGATTTTGGACAGGAGCTGCAGTTCTAAATGCAGCCGATTGCCAGTCATATCCCCCCGAAGTTTTAAGAGCTTCTATCTGAGCTGGCGAAAAAGATGGAGCTTGACCTATACTAGCCTGAACGTCATTACGCAAACTTGCCCACTGACTTGCATTCATTAATTTTAATTTTTTGGAAACATTTTGAAACCCAAAATAGCCTTGATAGGAAATATTGTCTTGTCCTTTTGTACCCTTTTTGGTTGTAATAATTACCACACCGTTGGCACCACGTGATCCATATATTGCCGTTGCCGAAGCGTCTTTAAGAACCTCTATAGATTCTATATCGCCTGGATTAATCGTTGATAATACATTTACTGTTGCTCCGGAGTAAGCAACTCCGGCGGTACTATTACTATTATCATTGTAAATTAAAATCCCATCTATAACATAAAGTGGTTCATTTCCTGCTGTAATTGAGTTTCCTCCTCGGATACGTACACTTGATGAGGCTCCGGGACGTCCAGAACTCTGGGTAACAACTACTCCGGGAATTGCTCCTCGTAATAGGTTGTCTGCAGATGAGGTAACTTGAGTAAGATTTGCTTTTGGAACCGAAGCTATAGAACCTGTAATGTCTTTTCTCTTTTGGGCACCATATCCTACAACTACTAGTTCATCTAATTCCTGACGTTCTTCTTTTAAACTTATGGTAACTGGGTTTTTATCGACTATTATTTCGGCTTTTTTATATCCTATATAGCTTACAATTAAAGTATATGGGAATTTTTGACCGGTTTGGAAATAAAATTTTCCTTCTGTATCTGTTACTACTCCATGTGTAGTACCTTTAATATTTACGGAAGCTCCTATAATTGGTTGATTTGTAATATCATCGACCACCTTTCCGTCTAGCTTGGATTGTATAAGAGGAGTTGTATTTTGAGCATCAATTCCTGCTGATAGCAGCAGAAGAAATAACAATGGGTATATGTTTAATTTTTTTTTCATTTCTTTGTATTGGTTTAAATAGTAAAGGCATGGAAAGTTGAGAAATCAACATCCGTTTTTCCTTTATAAAGAGATTCACATTTTTTTTTAAGCCTGCCATTTCTGTTGCCGCAGAAATGGCTTTTTTTATTTACAGCAACTTCTATTCTTAGTTTTCATTTTCCTTTTTTTAGTTAATTATTTATTTTAGTTTTTAGAGTTTATTTTAGTTTTTGCATATTATTTCACCAAGCCATTCCTTACGGTTACGGTAAAGAATAGGTTTTTATTTCCAGTAAGATAATTTTGGATGGGTATTTAATAAGATTCGTTCTGTCTAATCTATGATAAGTTTATAGCTTTTATATAGCCAAACATAAACGGAAAGTATTACGATGAGAATTAGCAACAGATACACATATAACAGAAGGTGTTATAAGTGTATACTTTAGGAAGGATGTAGTTCGATATTCTCTCGATTGTTTTCAAAATATAGATTATTTTATTATAACTCTACTAATTCTATAGACAAAGTTAAATTTATTATAATAAAAACCAAAAAAATTGATAATTATTTTTAAAAATAATGAGATAAAGGTAGTTTTTGAATTTTTTTAATGGTTTAATAACTTGTTTATAAGGTGATTACGTGTTGTTTATTTCTTGATTTTGAATGCATAAAAAGAGTAACTTATTTGTGAAAAATAGCTTTTTTATTACGTTTTTATTTTTAAAACTTAATTTGATTAACAAAAAGGACTTCATTTCATAAATATTTTAATATGAAAAGAACCAGATTATCTCAATTGTTATTTAATTTTCAGCAAAATCAGACCCGTGAAATCAGATAATCTTCTTATATAATAAAAATTAATCACAAAAGGTACTTATTTTATATGTCTGATATATAGTTATTTATATTCTTTATTGATATGAGGTAATTCTCTTTTTGTATATAATTTTTGGTTAATTTTATTCGGAATAAAACCACTATTGTTTAAAATACTGTCCGAGTGGGGATAAAGAAATAATTAAGGATAACATTGTCCTTAATATGACAAATGTCATTTTAAGTAGTAATTGATTTCTTTAATTTTGTTTTTTTTAATTAAAGAAGTTCATGACTAGAGTACTGATTTAATTAAAAACGATATTAAAAACAGTCAATTATGAGTAGTTTATCTCAATCGCACAAAATTTTATTTTTAAACACATTAGCATTTACAATATGTTTTGCTTGCTGGACACTAAATGGTGTTTTGGTTACTTATCTGGTAGATAAAGGGATATTCAATTGGACAGTTGTAGAAACTGGCTGGTTATTAGGAATTCCGATTTTATCAGGATCTATATTTAGACTTCCAATTGGTATATTAACAGATAAATACGGAGGTAAGATTATATTTTCCATTTTACTATTATTATGTTCTATTCCACTTTTCCTTCTTCCGTTTGCCAATTCCTTCTGGAGTTTTGCAGTTTTAAGTTTTCTTTTTGGATTAGTAGGTACCAGTTTTGCAGTAGGTATAGGATATACTTCGGCTTGGTATCCCCAAAACTGGCAAGGAAGAGCTTTAGGTATTTTCGGAATGGGAAATGCAGGTGCAGCAATTACTACGTTTGTGGCGCCTACTTTATTAAATCATTTATCAGAGAAAGATCCTATAAATGGTTGGAAGATGTTGCCCATAATTTATGCAGCAGTTTTAGTTCTTATAGGAATACTTTTTATTGTTTTTGCTAAAAACAAAACAAACCCAGGTGTTTCAAAAACAATGAAAGAACTAATGTCTCCTCTTAAAAACATTCGAGTTTGGCGTTTTGGAACGTACTATTTTTTAGTCTTTGGATGTTTCGTTGCTTATTCCCAATGGTTAGTGCCAAATTTCATGAATGTTTATCATACTTCGTTGGTAATGGGAGGAATGTTTGCAACAATGTTCAGTTTACCCTCCGGAATAATTAGAGCTTTTGGAGGTTATTTATCCGATAAATTCGGAGCTAGAAAAGTAATGTATTGGGTTTTAGGTTCATCGATAATTATAAGTTTTTTATTGATGTTCCCTAAAATGGAAATTTTTACAGCAGGTCCCGGAGTTCTGGCTAGCAATAATGGTGTTGTTACCGAAGTTTCTGCCGATGCAATAATAGTAAATGGCAAAGAGCATAAAGTCAATACAAAAATAATTTCAGGTGATGATGATGCCGCAATTTTTCCAGTTAAAAATTCTTGGCAGGAGATTGTTGTAAAACAAAATCAAGAAGTGAAAAAGAAAGAATTATTAGCTCAGGGAATCACTCAAATTAAATTTAGTGCCAATCTTTGGGTTTATGTGATTTTGGTAATTCTTATAGGTATTTCATGGGGAATTGGTAAAGCAGCAGTTTATAAACACATTCCCGAATATTTTCCTAATGAAGTTGGAGTTGTAGGCGGAATGGTAGGTTTAATAGGTGGATTAGGTGGATTTGTAGGTCCGATTATCTTTGGTTATCTACTTAATTATACTGGGCTCTGGACCAGTTCCTGGATATTTATTTTCATAGTATCAGTTCTTTGTTTGTTGTGGATGCACCGAACAATCATAAACGTTATGAGAACAAAATCACCAAATTTCACCAGAGAAATAGAAGACAATCATTAAAAATAAAATTAAATAATACATAATATGAAAACTTGGTTAGACAAATGGGAGCCCGAAGATGAAGCATTTTGGAACTCTACCGGAAGTAAAATTGCATGGAGAACATTAACAATAACAACGCTTACTTTAATATTATCGTTTGCCTCATGGTTTATGATGAGTGTTATTGCAGTTAAATTACCAGGATTAGGGTTTAATTTTTCCAAAGATCAGCTTTTTTGGTTGACTGCAATTCCTGGATTAGCAGCAGGGATTTTAAGAATTATTCACACTTTTATATTACCTATATACGGAACGCGCCACGTAGTATCTTTTGCTACAGCACTTAAATTAATTCCTGTAATCGGAATAGGTTTTGCCGTAATGGATATAAATACACCATTTTGGGTATTTGCAGTATTAGCGTTTACAACAGGTTTTGGTGGAGGTGATTTTTCCTCTTATATGCCAAGTACAAGTTTATTTTTCCCAAAAAGGCTTAAAGGTACAGCTCTTGGAATACAAGCCGGAATAGGAAATTTTGGTGTTTCGGTAGCGCAGTTTGTTACACCACTTATTATTAGTGTTGGGATTTATGGTGCAGCCTCTGTATTTACAAGTATTAATCCTAAGGAAACAATAAATGTTTTCCAGAATTCAAGTATCGAAAAGCAAAAAGAAGTTTTTGCAGCGCTTGATGCCGAAGTACAGACAAAAATATTAGCTAACGTAAAGCAAAATGTAATTGACTCAGTGAGTACCACTACTCAATCAAGCGATAAAGTGGTTCTTTTTACTTCATTGCCAATAAATGCTAAAGCCAAAGCTATTGCAAATGCAAATCCAAAATTGGCAGAGAAAATATTAAATGATATAAAACCAGATAATACGGCGGTAAAAAACACTGAAATTTATTTACAATCGGCTGCATTCTGGTTTGTTCCTTTCTTAATATTATTGTCCATTTTAAGTTGGTATTATTTAAGAAGTATACCAATGAAAGCTTCAATTAAAGAACAACTAGATATTTTTTCTAATAAACATACTTGGTATTGTACTATTACTTACGTGATGACTTTTGGAACATTTGCGGGTTTATCTGCGGCATTTCCTTTAATGATTAAGTTTTTATATGGTGATTTCCATAACGCACCAGATCCATTAGTGTATGCCTTTTACGGTCCTCTTATTGGATCAGCAAGTAGAATTATTTTTGGGTTTGTAGCCGATAAAGTAGGTGGTGCTATTCTTACTACAATTACAGGTTTAGGAATTTTGGCAGGAGCCATTATATTGGTTACAGAAGGTTTAGTAGCTCCAACGAGTATGGATCAATTTCCTCTTTTTGTAATAGTAATTTTAGCAATGTTCTTTTTTACAGGAATAGGAAACGCAGGTACGTTTAGACAATACCCGATTATTTTTGCCGAAAATCAGCGTCAGGCAGCTGGAGTTATTGGTTGGACAGCAGCAATCGCAGCATTTGGACCGTTTATCTTTTCTAAATTAATCGGAAACAATCTTTCGGCTAATGGTACTGTAAATCAATTCTTTATTGGCGTTGCTATTTTTGCTATATTAGCTACAGGTATAAATTGGTGGTTCTATAATCGTAAAGGTTGTGAGAAACCTAGTTAGTAAGTAATCATTAAATTTAAATTAAGGATGAAAAATAAAACCTTTAATACCAAAGCTTTACTTGTAGCAACTCTAGTGTCTGCATTGACTATAGTGCTTGTGTTTTACGGGTCGAGACAACTACAAAATTTTGATGCTGCACTAGTTACTTATTTATTCGGAACAGTATTCGCTTTCTTCGGAATAGTATACCGTTATTCAGTTTGGTTGCAACGACCACCAACATGGATGTATTTCAAGCGTAGTCTTAAATTTCTATTTACGGGTAAAATTTTTGCTCATATGTGGTTTTTAGGTAAAGAATCGGTAGAAAATATAGTAGTTCAAAAATTCATCTATCCTAGAAGTAAGTACCGTTGGGTGGCTCATTTTTGTATTGCATTAGGATGTATGTCAGCATTTGCAATCACAATTCCGCTTACATTTGGATGGATACATTTTACATTGGCACCAGATTCAATATCGATTTATGAAGCTCATTTTTTTGGATTTAAAATGATGGATTTCAAAATTGGATCTTTCCTTGCATTCTTGATTTTCCATGCTTTAAACTGGTCTTCGTGGTTGGTTATATTCGGATCTATTTATTATTTGCGAAGACGATTAACAAACCCGGGTTTAATAGCTACACAATCTTTTGAAGGGGATTTATTACCACTTATTTTATTGATTGCAATATCGGTTACAGGGTTATGTCTTACCTATTCCTATCAGTTTATGAAAGGGTTTGCGTATGATTTTCTAGCTGTAATTCACGCTGTAACAGTAATTATGTTCTTAATATGGATTCCTTTTGGGAAATTCTTTCATATTATCCAGCGACCTGCTCAAATAGGTGCACATATTTATAAGAAAGAAGGGATGAAAAAAGGAATGGCAGTTTGTCCGCATACCGGAGAAGAATTTGCAACTCAATTACATATTAACGATTTAAAAATTGTTACGAAACAATTGGGATTTGACTTTACACATGAAGATGGAACTTCACATCTTGATTTAAGTCCAGAAGGAAAAAGATCCCGTTTGGCGCAAGCACATTTAAGAGCAAGATTAGAAAGTGGCGGAAGCTTATTTGGATAATTTTTATTTAGTGTTCAGTACCAGTCGCAGTTTTCAGATTAAGTAGAGACTGAAACGGAGAACTGCGACTGAAAGCTTTAAACAAAAACAAACAAAAACAAACATGGCAAAATTACCTGTATCAACCGAAAAGATTATTGAAGATTTTGGACCGCATTTAAATTATGCTCCCAAAGATGGTTACCAAGGTAGAGATGAACCAGATGAAGTGGTAAAAACACATTGTTGTTTCTGCGGAATGCAGTGTGGTATTCAATTATTAGTAAAAGAAAATAAAGTAGTAGGTTTTGAACCGTGGATGGAGTTTCCTTTTAACGAAGGACGTTTGTGTCCAAAAGGAGTACAGCGTTATCTACAAAATAATCACCCTGATCGTCTTTTACATCCTATAAAAAGAGTAGAAGGAAAAGGTTTCGAAAAAACGACTTGGGATGAAGCGATGGATAAAACGGTATCCGAGATAAAAAGAATTCAGGAGAAATATGGCAAACATGCTTTTTCGATGTTATCGGGCGTATCGCTTACAAATGAAAAAAGTTACTTGGTAGGGAAGTTTGCACGTGTTGCATTAAAGACCAGAAATCTGGATTATAACGGCAGGCTTTGTATGGTAAGTGCAGGAGCGGGGAATAAAAAAGCTTTTGGATTGGATCGTGCCTCAAATAATTATTCGGATTTAGAATATGCCGAAGTAATTATTGTTGCAGGTGCAAATATTAGTGAAACTTTTCCAACATTGACCCATTGGATTTGGAAAGCAAGAGATCGTGGAGCCAAATTAATAGTTATAGATCCAAGGATGATTCCGCTGGCTCGAACCGCAGATGTTCATCTGGATGTAAAACCAGGAACCGATTCGGCATTATACGGTGCTATGCTAAAATATTTGGTAGATCATGATATGTTGGACCATGATTTTATAGACAATCATACATCGGGTTTTCAAGAAACATTAGATGCTGTAAAAGACTATACCTTAGAATGGGCAGAAGAGATTACAGGTATCGATAAAAATAAAATTAGAGAAGCCGCAGAATTATGGGGTAAAGCCAAAACAAGCTTTTTACTTCATGCACGCGGAATTGAGCATCACTCCAAAGGTGTTGATAATGTATTAGGTTGTATTAATCTAGTTCTTGCAACAGGAAGAATCGGGAGACCTTATTGTGGTTACGGAACAATAACTGGACAAGGAAATGGACAGGGAGGTAGAGAGCATGGTCATAAATGTGATCAATTACCAGGAAATAGAGATATCGAAAATCCGGAACATCGTAAATATATTTCGAAAGTTTGGGGAATAGATGAGAAAGATATGCCAGGAAAAGGACTTACGGCTTATGAAATTATTGAAGCAATCCATAGTGGAGAGATCAAAGGATTAATTTCTATTTGTTTTAATCCATTGGTATCATTACCGAATAATAACTATGTAAGATCTGCACTGGAAAAGTTAGAGTTTTATGTATGTATCGATTTCTTTTTGAACGAAACAGCTCGTCATGCAGATATTGTTCTTGCAGGTTCTCTACAAGAGGAAGAAGAAGGAACGACTACATCGGCAGAAGGACGTGTTATCCGAATCCGTCAAGCAGTTACTCCTCCGGGGGATGCGAGAACAGATACCTCGATATTTTTGGAATTAGCCAAAAGATTGGGAGAAGAAGATAAGTTTACTTACGAAAATAGTGAAGCAATTTTTAATGAGCTTCGAGTTGCCTCAAAAGGAGGAACAGCGGATTATTTTGGAATATCATATAAAAAGGTAGAAGATAATATGGGGGTTTTTTGGCCTTGTCCAACAGACGATCATCCGGGAACACCGAGATTATGGGAAGATAAAAAATTTGCAACTCCTGATGGAAGAGCACATTTTAATCCAGCACCCTATAAATTACCGGGCGAAGTTACCGATGATGAATATCCTATAATTCTTACTACAGGGCGCGTTGTTTCGCAATATTTAAGCGGAACTCAAACACGGCGAATAGGTAAATTGGTAGATCAATTTCCTGAACCAATGGTAGAGATTCATCCGGAACTTGCTTTAAAATACGGAATTAAACAACGAGAGTTGGTTAGAGTTGCGACAAGAAGAGGAGAAGGGATTTTTCCAGCAAATATTGTAGAGACTATCCGAAAAGATACAGTTTTTATACCTTATCATTGGCCCGGAGCTAAATCGGCAAATCAACTTACACCAGGAACTTTAGATCCAATTTCTAAAATACCCGAGTTTAAAGTTTGTGCCTGTCTATTAGATCCGCAAGGAAAAATAGCACCTCCATCCAAAGAATCGGAAGCTTATGCAAGTGTTTAATCTATAAAAAAGACATTATGAATTTAACTAATTTCAATAGAAATGAAGAGTTTTTTGTAGATCTGCAACGTTGTATTGGTTGTAAGGCCTGTGAAATGGCTTGTGCAGAATGTGAAACCAATGGGCAAGAATCATTGATTAGTGTGAATTATGTTGAGCGTTCATCAACAATTCAAACAACGGTACAAGTTTGTATGCATTGTGAGGATCCGGTATGTGCAAATGTATGTCCGGCCGATGCGATTTCGCAAGATGAATTCGGAATAGTACATACTGCTAATACCGAAAGATGTATTGGTTGCTCAAACTGTGTTATGGCATGCCCGTTTGGTGTTCCTAAAAAGATGGAAGAGTACGATTTAATGATGAAATGCACGATGTGTTATGATAGAACTAGTGTAGGTAAAAAACCTATGTGTGCAACTGTTTGTCCAAGTGGAGCTTTGTTTTATGGTACAAGAGCCGAAATTGAAGAAATGAGACCAAATAGTACTCCGATAAATACATTCATCTTCGGACAAGAAACAGTTCATACCAAAGTAAACATTATGATGCCAAAAGGCAGTAATGAATTAAGAATATATTAAATCTAAATCCATGTCAAAAGAAGATAATTTAAATCAAAACTGGAAAAAAGATTTCCCAATAAAAAAGCAAGAATCTACTCAGGTAAGTCGACGTGACTTTGCTAAATTCCTAACTTTTGTTTCTGGCGGGTTAATGGTCGGAAGCGGATTTGTTGCTGCCAAAGCTTATTTGTTGCCAAAAGAAGGAGTTCAAGGAGAGCATTTTATTTGCAATAAAGATGAGGTTCCGATAGGAGGAACAAGAGGTTTTGTAATTGAAGGAAGTACAATACCCTATATTTTAATACATCTGGAAAGTGGAGATTTTAAGGCATACGAACAAAAATGTACGCATTTGTCCTGTTCTGTATTTTATAAACCGGGAACAGGAATAATACATTGTCCCTGCCATGAAGGTTCATTTGATGCTATGACAGGAGATGTAATAGCAGGACCTCCTCCAAGAGCTTTACCACAATTGGAAGTGTTTTTTAAAGACAAAGGTGTTTTTGTAAAAGCATTCGCAGAACGTAAAGAAAGCTAGTATAACCCTAAAATAATTAGTATGAGTACTTTTAGAAGAAGTCAGAATCGTGCCAACCCAAATAAGTTGAATAATATACTTTCGACACTCATTTTTATTTTGATTTTAAATGTGAGTATCCAAATTTGGTTGTTATATGCATCTCTTAACAATGCTTTGGATAATAATAAAGAAATATTATTACCAGCATTTATTGCTTCAGCTATTTTATTCTTAATAGGTTTTTCATGGATGTATTATTTACCAACTGGAAATTTCAAAAAGAAATAGCTAACTTTTCAATATTTATTTTTCAAAAAACACTTCCATTTTTTAGAGTACTTGTTTATTAATTCATCTCTTAATGAGTATTTTTACTTGCAAATAATAGCGCCATGATTCAAGTAGATAAAGCCTTGTCAATTATTGCTGACAATAGTATAAAAATGCCAGTTCGTAAAATTAAAGTTTGTAAATCACTTGGCTATATTTTGGCAGAAACGGTTTATGCACCTATTGCAATGCCTCCATTTCGCCAATCGGCTATGGATGGTTATGCCTTTACACGTTCAGAAAACAAACAATATGATGTAGTTGGTATTTCGCAAGCAGGAGATAATGATAAATATAAAATTAAAGCAAATCAGGCAATACGAATTTTTACAGGAGCATTTGTACCCGATTCTGTTAATACCGTAGTAATGCAAGAGCATGTTACTGTAAATGGAGATTCGATTATGATAGATAAAATGCCAGAGCCTAATGCAAACGTAAGAGCAAAAGGCGAACAGGTTAATGAAGGCGATATCATGCTCGAAAAAAATACGCTATTAACACCAGCAGGAATTGGCTTTTTAGCTTGTTTAGGAATTACAGAAGTTAGCGTATATAGCAAACCAAAAGCAGCAATTCTGGTTACAGGAAACGAATTAGTACAACCAGGGAAGAAATTAAAATTAGGTAAAATTTTCGAGAGTAATTCGATTATGTTGCAAGCAGCTCTTGAAACTGCAGGAATTAAAAAAGTAAAAGTTTTTAGAGTAAAAGATAATTTAAAAGCCACCAAAAAAGTACTCAAAAAGCTTTTATCAAAATACGATATGATTCTTGTTTCAGGAGGAATTTCGGTTGGTGATTATGATTTTGTTAAAGAAGCTTTATTAAAAAAGGGAGTAGAAGAGTTATTTTATAAAATAAATCAAAAGCCTGGAAAACCATTATTTTTTGGAAATAAAGAAGAAAAATTAATTTTTGCATTACCCGGAAATCCAGCATCGTCGCTTACCAGTTTTTATGTGTATGTTTTACCAGCATTAAAAAAGATGATGGGATTTGAGGAAATACATTTAAAAAGAATTGTTCGAAAACTAAGTACAGCGGTAATCAATACCACAGGGAAAACATTATTTTTAAAAGCGCTGTATGATGAAACTCATGTAAGTGTATTAGACAGTCAGAGTTCGGCAATGTTGAATACTTTTGCAACAGCAAATTCCTTACTTTTTGTACCTTACGACAGCACAGAAATTAAAAAAGGTGAGGATGTAACCTTGTTGCCATTAGATTAAATATAATTATGAACATATTAACGACCGAAAATTTAATCATTTTTAGCATTGCACTAGTAGTAATTGCTTTTTTATACTCAAGCGTTGGTCATGGTGGAGCTTCAGGTTATTTGGCACTTATGGCAATTTTTGCATTCCCGATTGGTATAATGAAACCTTCGGCATTATTGCTTAATTTGTTTGTGTCCAGTATCTCTTTCTTCTTTTATTATAAGATGAATTATTTTAAGCCCAAGCTCTTTTATCCTTTTGCGATAGCATCAATTCCAGCAGCTTTTATAGGAGGATTTATAACATTAGATAATACGGTTTACAAAGTAATATTAGGATTAGTTTTGGTATTTGCAGCCTTTAGATTATTTGGTTTTTTTAATTTTAAAGAAAAAGAAGCTGTTGTAATAAAACTTCCTTTTGCATTGGCATTAGGTTTTGGAATAGGATTATTGTCTGGAATGTTAGGAATTGGAGGTGGAATTATATTAAGTCCGATTTTATTATTTTTAGGTTGGGCATCAGTTAAAGAGTCTGCAGCGGTTTCAAGTCTATTTATTTTCGTAAATTCACTAGCGGGAATAACAGGTTATTTTCTAGGAGGAAAAACCATTCCTATAGATAGTTTTTATTTAGTACCAATTGCGGTTTTCGGAGGAATCTTAGGCGGTTATTACGGAAGTGGGTATTTCTCTAATAAAACATTAAAATATGTTTTAGGAGTAGTTATTCTGCTGGCAAGCGTAAAATTGATATTTCCATAAAATGAAAAATATTTAACACATAGAAACATAGGTTGAAATTTGAAAGAAGATTAAATAGATAATACATTATTCTCGCATAGCTATGTGAATTCATGTAAAGTGGAACGCCTTTTTAAGTTTAAAAACTATGTAGCTATGTGGTAAAAAGAAAAAAGATTTAATTTATAAATGGTTTGATATGAAAGATCTGGCAGTTTTTATTCTATGTGGAGGAAAAAGTTCCCGGATGCAATCTGAGAAAGGATTAGTATTGTTTAAAGGCAAACCCTTTATAGAACATATCATTCAGGCTATTTTGCCTATTACAAACAACATATTCTTGGTTACAAATGGAAATGATTATGACTATTTGGAGTATAAGAAAATAAGTGATATCGAAATTGACAAAGGACCTCTGGGAGGGATTTATACCGCTTTATTTCATTCAGAGAGCGAATTTAGTATGATTTTGAGTTGTGATATTCCCTTAATATCTACCGAATTATTAGCTGAGTTAATCGAGAAACATGATGAAGAAGCAGCGATTACCGTTTTATCATCAGAGAGCAGAATGCATCCTTTGATTGGGATTTATGCCAAGAAAAATCTTCCGATTATAAAAGAAGCAATTGCTCAGGGAGATTTGAAATTAATGAATCTGATTGCCAAAGTGCCACATCAAATTATAACTTTTGACGAAAGTCAAAGTCTTAATTTTACCAATATCAATTCGCCAGACGAATTAAATGATCTTAATGCCAATTTAAATACGATGTTATGAGGATATCATTAAGACCTAAATTAACCGTAGTAGACGCTGGGCCAGGAGATGTAGAGTTAATTACGATTAAGGCGATAAAAGCATTAGAAAGTGCAGATGTGGTTTTGTACGATGCTTTGGTAAACGAAGAATTATTAAAATATGCTACAAATGCAGAAATTGTTTTTGTAGGGAAACGTTTAGGCTGTCATGCATATAGTCAAGATCAGATAAACGAATTGATTGTATCGATGGCAAATCGTTACGGTCATGTTGTTCGGTTAAAAGGAGGAGATTCTTTTGTATTTGGGCGGGGTATTGAAGAAATAGAATATGCTCAAAAGTCTAATCTGGAAACAGATGTTGTTCCCGGAATTTCATCGGCATTAGGAGTTCCTGCGACAAACGGAATTAGTTTGACACAAAGAGAAATAGCCGAAAGCTTTTGGGTTATTACAGGAACGACTGCAGATCATAAGCTGTCAAAAGATATAAATTTAGCATCGCAATCGGCAGCAACGGTTGTTATTCTAATGGGGATGCATAAACTAGAGGAAATAATTGCATTGTACCAAAAAAATAGAACGGATGATTTGCCTATTACGATTATTCAAAACGGAACAAAAGACAATCAGAAGAAAGTAACAGGAACGATTAGTACAATCGTAAAATTGGTTAAAGATAAAGAGATAGCTTCGCCATCAATAATAGTTATTGGCGAAGTAGTAAGAAATATATTAGAACTAAACTCCTACTTTGAAGAATACTTGGAAGATGAGTTTATTTATCAGAATTTAAATTTAAAGCCATGATAGAGGTTAAATATTTTGGTGCTGTAGCTGATAAAACAAATTGTCCAACAGAGAAAGTTCCTTTGGGGGATTTATCATTGGAACAATTATTAAGCGATTTAGATAAAAAATATCAGTTAAATACACTTTCGTTTAGTATAGCAATCAATCAGAAGATAGTGCCAAAAACAACTGATTATGAATTAAAAAGCAATGATATAATTGCTCTATTGCCACCATTTGCAGGTGGATAAATACATTTGATATGTCAGCATCACGTTATAATAGACAAGTTATACTTCCAGAAGTAGGAGAGAATGGTCAGCAAAAATTACTTAAAGCCAGAGTATTGATAATTGGTGCAGGTGGTTTAGCATCGGCTATATTACCTTATTTGGCAGCTGCAGGCGTGGGGGAAATAGGAATTGTAGATGATGATGTAATCGAGTTGAGTAATTTGCACCGTCAGGTTATTTATAAAAATGATGCCGTTGGAAAAAGTAAAGTGCAGCAAGCAAAACGCATGGCAACTGAATTAAATCCAACAACAAAAATAAATGCTATTTCCAAAAGGCTCTCGGGGAAAAATGCACTCGATTTATTTAAACATTATGATATAATAGTTGATGCTACCGATAATCTATTAACAAAATACTTGATAAATGATGCATGTTGCATTGTAAACAAACCATTAGTTTACGGCTCAATTTATAGGTTTGAAGGGCAAGTTTCGGTCTTTAATTATAAAAACGGACCTACATATCGTTGCTTATATCCAGATGAAAATAGCCGATCTTTAAACTGTAATGATGCGGGCGTAATTGGAATTTCGGTTGGAATTATTGGAATGTTACAAGCAAATGAAGTCATAAAAATGATTTTAGAAATAGGAGAGGTGTTGAGTAGCAAAATATTGGTTTATAATTTGTTGAATAACGAACAACAAAAGTATGACTTTGAAAAAAAGGAAAACCTTGTCATCGATAAATCTGCTTTTGAAGCAAAATATAAAACAATTGAAAATCAAGTTGAAGAAATAGCAGCCGAAACTATTTTGGATAAAATAGATACAGATGGAGTTCTTTTTTTAGATATTAGAAATTCAGATGAATTTCCGAAAATGAATTTTAAAAATGGAATTCAGATTCCGTTATTGAATTTAGAAAGTGAAATAGAAAAACTGGATAAAAACCAAACTATTTATGTTTTTTGCCAGTCTGGAATAAGAAGTAAAACAGCAATGGAATTACTTAATAAGCATCAGTTTAAAAATGTAAAAAGTATAATTGGAGGAGCTTTGGTATTGAATCAATTGATGGAGGAAGGGACAAAGGCATAGAGGTTCAAAGGTTCAAAGGTTTTTTTTAAGGAACTAAGGTGCTAAGACTCTGAGATTCTAAGTTTTAAGCTTTGCGAACTTTGCGTAAATCTTTGTGAACTTTGCGGTTAATTTTTTAGTCACAGATTTAAAAGATTAAAAGGATTTAAAAAATCTGTGAAAATCTGTGTAATCAGTGATAAGAAGATAAAATAGAATTAGAGAAATTCGTGGCTAAAAAACTTTTATCCATGACATAAAAATAAAAATAATGAGTAAAAATGTATTTGTAGAAGGGCCAATTTCTTCTGAATTTATCGCCGAATCTATTGCGAAACACCAATCAAAACATACTATTGGTGCGCACAATATTTTTTTAGGACAAGTTCGTGCCGATGTTATTCATGATAATACAGTAGTCGCTATTGATTATTCGGCTTATACTGATATGGCAAATGAGGCTTTGCATACAATTCGAGAAAAAGCATTTGCCAAATATGATTTAACATGCATGCATATTTATCATAGTTTGGGCGTAGTAAAAGCGGGTGAGATTTGTTTATTTGTTTTTGTTTCGGCTACAAGACGCAAACAAGTTTATGAAGCTACAGAAGCTATTGTAAATTGGATAAAAACCGATGTGCCTATTTTTGGCAAAGAATTATTTGAAAACGATACTTTCACCTGGAAGCAAAATACCTAGAAAATGGTTGATATTACCCATAAAATAAATACGTTACGTTCAGCAACCGCAACCGCAATTGTAAAAGTAAGCCAACAAGCTACTATTGATGCAGTTGTTAATAATTTAGTACCAAAAGGAAATGTAATGGAAATGGCAAAAACAGCAGGATTATTTGCTGTAAAAAACACCCATTTATCCATTCCGGATTGTCATCCGATTCCAATCGAATTTACATCTGTAGAATATAAAATAGAAGGTTTAACTATCGAAATTATATTTAAAGTTAAAACGGTTTACAAAACAGGAGTAGAGGTCGAAGCAATGCATGGAGCATCAATTGTGGCGCTTACAATGTATGATATGCTTAAACCAATTGATAAAGAGATTGAGATATCTACAATAAAATTAATTAATAAAGAAGGTGGGAAATCATCATTTAAGAATCGTTTTCCAGCAACTATAAAAGCAGCAGTTTTTGTATGTTCCGATTCTATTTTTGCAGGGGATAAAGAAGATCGTTCTGGTAAAATTATTGTCGAAAAACTAGAATCTTGTGGTGTAGAAACGACACATTATGAGATTATTCCTGATGAAGTTGATATTATTCAGGAAAGAACGAAAGATTACGCAAAAGAGAATCAGCTAGTGATTTTTACAGGAGGAACAGGCTTATCGCCACGTGATGTAACTCCCGAAGCACTAGCCCCGTTATTAGAAAGTCGTATTCCGGGTATCGAAGAAGCCGTTCGTAATTACGGGCAAGAACGTATGCCGTATGCCATGTTATCACGTACAGTTGCAGGAACTTTAGGTAAGACTTTGGTGTTGGCTTTGCCAGGATCAACAAATGGAGCTAGAGAATCTATGGATGCTATTTTTCCGCATGTTTTGCATGTATTTCATATTTTAAAAGGCAATAATCATGATGCCAAATAACACAGTTTTAATAGATGATTTTGGGCGTAAGCACAACTATTTGCGTATCTCTCTCATAGAGAAATGCAATTTGCGTTGTACATATTGTATGCCAGCCGATGGAATTACATTAACTCCAAAAAATGAGTTAATGACTGCCGATGAGGTTTTTGCTATCGCACAAACATTTGTACAAAACGGTGTTGATAAAATCCGATTAACGGGAGGAGAACCACTTTTAAGAAAAGACTTCCCTGAAATTATTTCAAAATTGGCGACTCTTAATATTAAACTTTCTATTACCACCAATGGTATTTTGATAGACCGACATTTAGACGTTTTAAAGCAATTTAATGTTCGGGACATTAATTTGAGTCTGGATACTTTAATTGCTTCAAAATTCAATTCGATAACGCTTCGTAACCAGTTTGAGAAAGTAATTGACAACCTGCATTTGCTTTTAAATAATGATTTTAATGTAAAAGTTAATGTCGTTTTAATAAAAGGATTTAATGATGATGAGGTTATTGATTTTATTAAACTAACAGAGTTTTTACCCTTATCCATTCGGTTTATAGAGTTTATGCCTTTTGCAGGAAATGCTTGGGATAAAAGCAAAATGGTTTCCCAAAAACAGATTTTAGAAACTCTTTCAAATTATTACATCCCATCTCAGATTGAAAAGTTAGCAGATGAAAAAAACTTCACAGCCAGAACTTTTAAAATTAAAGATTACCAAGGTAGCTTTGGAATTATTAGTTCAGTAACAAATCCGTTTTGTGATAGTTGCAATAGAATCCGCCTTACGGCAAATGGTAAAATAAAAAACTGTTTGTTCTCTAATGCCGAAACTGATTTATTGACTCCTTTTAGGAATGGAGAAACGATTGCCAATTTGATTTCTGCAGCAATTAGCAGCAAGAAAAAAGTGAGAGCAGGAATGACTACGATAAAGGAATTAAATAACCCTAATTTAAACCAAGACAATCGTAGTATGATTACTATTGGGGGGTAAATCGTTACGAAACACCTTTGTCAAAGTAAAAAACTAAGAGCGTAAGGAACTTTAGTTTTACAAAAAATTGAGGAGAAACTTTGTGCAGCTTCACTAAACCTTATCTTCCTTTGCGGTAAAATTTCTGCCACGAATTACACTAATTCATTCCAATTAATTTTAAAATAAAATCTGCTTAAATCTGTGAGATCTGCGTGAAACCAAAAAAAAATGAATCTCTGACGAATGAAGACTCTCATTAAGTAGCTTGACAAAGATTATGGAGTTTCTCATTATTCTTCGACTCTGCCTCAGGGGGACTAACGATATTATAATATTTAAACGCATGTTAAACTATGCAAAGTCGTAGCTTCTCCAAATAAAAAAAGGGTTCAACTCCTTAAAGTCAAACCCTATCTTAAATTTATTTTTTCTTTTTTGATTTCGATTTCGATTTTTTCGCCTTCTTTTTCGCTATTTTTTTAGCTTTAGCTTTTTCCTTTGCTTTCTTCGTTTTTTCTTTCTTTTTGGCCTTAGCTTTAAGTTTTGCTTTTTTAGCTTTCTCTTTCTTTTTATCCTTTTTAGCTTTTTCTTTTTTCTTAGCTAATTTCTTTTTTTCTTTCTCTTTGTCCTTATCTTTCATCTTTTTCTTCTTTTTATCTTTTGATGTATCCTTAATAATTTCTCCTATTGCATGAACTAAATTACCTGTACTTGGTGCTGTAATTTTTTTATCTTTTGAGACTACTGGTGGTTTCGCAACAGGAGTTACTTCTTTTTGTTTCTCAATTGGTGTAGTTGCTTTTTTTACTGATGCAGAAGTAGCTTTGGTTGGCGTTTTTGCAACAGGCTTAGTTGTTGCAACTGCTTTTTCAGGAGCTTTTTGCACAGTTTTTTGAGGTGAAGTAGTGACCTTAGTTTGGGTTTTTACAACAGGTTTAGTTACTGTTGTTTTTCTCACACGAGCTCTTTGTGGACTTTTTACCGATGCTGTAGTTTTTTCCTTTTTGTCTTCTACGATTGGTTGAACGTTATCGATCTTTGGTAAATCAGTATTTTGAGGAATACCTTCTGTTGCTTTTTTTTCCATATGATATAGACTTTATAATTGAAAACTTCTGAAGTTAGTAATGATAAAAGAGTAACGATGTTTCTAAAATGTTAACTTTCAGTTAAGTAAATATAATCAATATAAATATACGGCAATGTTAAGTTTTTCCTTAATAATAAAGCTATCACTTTTTTTAAATAATAAAATAAAGAATTGTATGTCTTATTAATATTATATCAGGTAATTCAATTAGGCTAAATATTCATGAAATATATGTTTAATGGTTACAAGTATTTTATAGATTATAAAAAAATACCCTTTGTTTTGGGACAAAGGGTAAGTGATGAAAAATGAGTTTTAATAATAAAAGCCCTATTTTTTTAAAGTAAAAATTCTAGGGTTTACTGAAATCATTAGCCAAGCCCAATTGTTAGTATGGCCAGCATCTCCTGTTTTTAAGAATTCTAAGGTTTTAGAACCAAACATTTGAGAATAACCGCCTGTAATTGAGATGTCTTTTTTGAAAGCATAACCAAAAGTTAAATCAACCTCTGTTCCTAAATAGGATTCAAGTTCTTCATTTGCTGGAGTTATAACTTTGTTTGGTGCATGAAATACATGAGGTATTAAAGCAAATTGCCATTTTTTGACATTATAACTTAATTTCAAATAGGCATCCTGTAAACCAACACTATTTTGATGATTACCTACATAAAAATAATCCATATAACCATTAAAACCATGATTGGTTCCGAAGATAGGATTGAATGATTTTATAACTGCACTTCCATCATTCATATCTTTTCCGGATAAAAATTCATAACCTAATGAAGCTTTAAATGCATCGGTTACGGCATAGCCTAAATTTGCTCCAGCATACCAGGCGCTTACACTTCTGTCTGTGCTTTTACCAGTTTGCCCATAAACGCCAAGGTTTGCATCTAGCTTTTTAGTTTTATAGGTTAAGTACGTTCCAAAAGTCTGTTTGTAATCTACCAATAATTTATTTTCATGATCTGCATATTCATAACCGGTATTCAACATTAACAAACTTATGCCTACTGCATCAATATTAGTATGATACCAAGCATATTGCATTGCTTTGTAATTAGAAACTGTATATGGGGTTTCGATTACATTTTCTGCATTAGAATTGTAAGCAGCTCCTAAATCCAACTGATGATTTTTAGGATGAAAGCTTACCATTAATGCATCATGACTTTGTCCTTGTTGCGCCCAATCCATTTCTCCAAGTATACGTTGATTATCGTATGAAATAACCTGACGGCCCACACGGGTACTCCACTTTTTATCAAAATCATATTGTGCCCATCCTTCGAATACTGCAATTCCATTTTTGTCAGTAACATTAGCATTTGCAACGTCTCCCCAAGTTCTTGTATTCTGAAGTGTTAATTTTACTTTTAGTTGGTCTTGTGCAAAGTTTAAATTTAATCTGGAACGTTGAGAAACGAAAGAGGTTCCTGCTTGACCTTCTGGTAAAAGGGTTTTATATCCATTTCTGAATTCGTAACGTGGTCTAATCTGTAAATTTGCATCAAATTCTTGTGCTTGCATATCAACGCTTATTCCTCCTAATAGTAATAAAGCGATAATTTTTATCTTTTTCATTAATGAGTTATTTATATGTGGCGTAAATTTATAGGATTTATATGGCTTGTTTAGTGATAAAAGTCATATAATGAATGTTTTAGTGTGTATTCTTGTGCGTTTGTCATTTTTGATAAACGGATGCCCTTTTTTTTATGGCTTTTATGATAATTAGACGCATCTTTATTGCAAGCATATAAGTGAAAATAATACAATAAATAGCGATGAACTAACCTAAGTTCTTTAAGTAATATATAAATATTTATTGAAATTATTTATTTAGAATCTTGTTTCGGTTTTATAATCATATCAGTTGTTCAAGATTTGGAAAATAACTGCGTAACAAAGCGCCTCTAAAAATTAAAATAGAGGATATTAATAGAAGAAAATTGTATAAAATTACAAGCCTAAAGAAGCTTTTATTAATTCTAGATTTTCTGTGTTATAATTTATTTTTAAAGCTTCTTGATGTCCTTTATCTGACATTTTATCCCACGTTTTTTTGATGATGTTTTTTAGTTTCTCTTCATCGTGTTTATGTACAAATGGGTCAAGGTAATATTCTAAAAACACAAGACAAATTACATCTTCTAGCAATTGAGTTTCAGCATCTTTTTTAAGTAATTTTTTCTCGATTAAAAAAGATACACGAGCTATAAATTCCGGATTATAGCCTGCTTTTTCTAAGATTACAGCAGTAGTTTTGGCATGAAATTTCTTCAGATCTTCTCTCCATTTTAAATATCCCACACGATCCATTGGGTAAGATTCTCGGGTAACTTTCCATCTGCAAATATGTTGGGCTTTAGATGCAATTTGTATTTCTTGCGATGCTTCTGGATAAAAAAACATCAATTTAGCGTACATTCTGTTAGAGTATAATAACTCTTTCGGATACGTAGTATTTTTATCGATTTCATGATATGGATCCTGAGCATTTTCGGCATCAATCCATTCGCTTGCTTTTTGAAAAGGTGTTGTCATTTATAAGGGATATATACAATCAAAGATACATAATTTAAGATATATAAATAATCTAAAAGTCAACAGGAATCGTACTAGGGAGAGTACAAATGAATTAGCGCTTATTTACTGCTGATTGTTGCACTTATTTTTTTATTGTAAATTAGCCGTAAATTTATTTTATTTATTGAAGAAGTTAATGTTTTGAAAATCAATGCATTAATTTTAAAATTACACACATGAAAAAACTATTTTTATTAGTCTCGGTCGCAATTTTGTCTTTTAGCTGTAAAACGACAGTAAAACCTTTAACACAACCAAAAGAGGATAATCCTGCATCTATGAATACAAATAATGCAGACGAATATGATGGTTCTATGTTTTTTAAAGCTACTGGAAATGAACCTTTTTGGGGTTTGAAAATAGGAAAAGAATCAATCAGATTTACATCGCTGATCGCAGGATTAGAAGAAGTTAGTTCTCCTTATGTTGATCCTATAGCAGCTATGGATGCAAATGTTAAGTTGTATCGTTTTAGTACTAAAACGGTTAGTATGAGTATTACTATCCAACAAATGGATTGTACAGATACAATGTCTGGAGATAAATCGCCTTACAATGTTAAAATCGAGATTACTAATAGTAGCGATGGTAGCGTAGAAAACATTGAAGGTTGTGGAAGATATATTACTGATTATCGCTTGCATGATATCTGGGTTTTAGAACAATTAAATGGAAAAAAAGTTGCAGTAGCTGATTTTCAAAAGGAATTGCCAAGAATCGAAATTTATAGTTCTGAGAATAGATTTTCAGGCTTTGCAGGATGTAATCAAGTTAACGGAAGTATTTTTTATGAGAAAGATTTATTGCGTTTCACAAATGTAGCTTCAACGTTAATGGCTTGCAGTGGTAACAATAAAGAAGGGGAGTTTTTGCAAGCACTTCAAAGTACTACAACTTATACTGTAGGCAATAATAGATTATCATTGTCAAATCCATCTGGGTTGCTTTTGGTTTTAAGAAAAGTTGACTAAGTAATCTTGATGTAGATATTTATTCGGAAGAACTATAAAATCTCCGATAGTAATTTGGCGCAAAGTCGAATTAGTATCGGAGATTTTTTCTTTAATATGGTTTCATGTATAAAAGTGGTTCTCTTTTTTTGCTTTTATGAAGTAAAAATCTCCGCAAATAGATCAATAACTATTGGAGCTACTCGTGGAGATTCCAGAAAGACAAGTTTGTGTGATATGTTGTCTAAAAAGTATTTTTTTTCTTGTATAAGAACCTCGGAACCTTTGCACCTTAATTTACTCTAATTCTTCTGTTTGATCTTCAATAAAATCTAGCTCTAAAGCTCTTACGGTTTGAACTGCGTTTCCGGCAATACCACGAATAGATCCGTACATTCCTAATGTATTATTTACTACTTTTTCTATTTGTTTCTCGCGTTGTTTCCAGATGCGTTGCATGGCTCTTTTCTCGGAATCTAGGTCGCTTTGCATTTGTGTAAATCCTTCTACAATACCTTCTATTTGTAAGCGGAATTCGTTACTGGTTAAGAAATCGTATAGCATTGCCATTTTATCACCTTTGTTTTCTTGTGCTTGTACAGCTTGACTCACTTGTATTAAGGACTGACGTAAAACGGCGCTTAATCCTTTAAATTCATCATAAGTACAAATCCAGATTCCGTCGCGCATTCCCATACGATCCATGCCGGTTGGCATTACTTCGGTAACAAGAACTCCAATATTGGCTTTTTTGTCTCTAATATCATTTTTGAATTTTTCAATCCAAGCGGGTTGGAAAGCTTTGGTACGCTTGCTTTCGTAATATATAGAACCACAATTTTGTAATTCGCGGGTGTTTACTATTTGCAAACAATCGGCTCCATTGGCTCCTTTTTTTACTTCGTCGATACTGTCCAGAGGAAAATTAGAAGCTAGCCATTCTTCAATTGCTAATTCCATTACTTCGCCTTGCAATTGCATAGAACCTTGTTCCTGCTTGCGTTTCATTTCTTCGATAAGCTTCTTTTGGTCGTCGGATTGTTTCTGGTATTCTTTTATCTTTAACTCGTTTTTTTCTTCTTCTTGTTTGCGAATTTTATCGCGTTCCAGAACCAAAGTAGCGTTGAGTTGCTTTTGAGATTCGGCTTCGATTGCTTCTTTTATTTCTAGTTTTTCACGCTGAAGTTTGGCAATTTCGCCCTCCATTTTATTTAGTTCACGTAATTTTTCAGATTTCTCCGAAAGTTCTTTTTCCATCGAAAGTAAACGGTCTTTGTTTTCTTCGTCTAGTTTTGTTTTTAGTTTTTCGGTGATTTCTTTTTCAGCAATCTTTTTTTCACGGTCTAAACGTTCTGTAAAAAGTTCGTTTTCTTGTTTTTTCTTGGCTTCAAATTCGGCTTTGGCTTTTTCGAATTGCTCGTTTTTGAGCTCCAGTTCTTTTGACTGTGCTGTAGCTTTTTGCTGAAATTCTTTACGGATGCTATCTTCCAATTGATGTTTTAAGATATCATTTACATCGATTGTTGTTCCGCAATTTGGACACTGAATTGAAGATTGCTCAGCCATTTTGATTGTTTTTATGAGGTAATATTATTTTTTGCTAAGGTATTTAAAAGTTCGCGATAAGCATAATGTTTTATAGCCTGAGTAATTTAATTTGGATAAATAAATGTGCTTGTGTTTCGTATTTTGATTTTATCGTTTCTTGACTTTTGGTTTTAGGAAAGTAATGTTTTCGGGTTAATTTGATCGTATTTAATTCTTTGGCTTGAGCCGAAAAATATTTTAGATAACGTAGTTTTATAAATTCTGTTTGCTATTTGGGAATAGCAAAAGAATATCTTTATGAAAAAAATGTTTCACGCAGATTTGGAAGATTGAGCGGATTATTTTTTAGCCACTCCTGATTGTGATTGGGATATAAAGATTTTAATGTCTATGATTATTTGTTTAATCTGCCAAATCTGCGTGAAAACCTAAAACAAAAAACTATGGAAAAATCAACTACTGCAGAAATTAGGGAACGCTTTGATAATGATGTCGAACGATTTTCAAATTTAGATACGGGTCAATTATCTACAATTGATGCAAAAATTTCGTTGGAACTTATTACGGAAGCATCTAAGAGGATTGTTCCTAATGCCAAAAATGTTTTGGATATAGGTTGCGGTGCGGGAAATTATACATTAATGATGTTGTCTAAAGTACCAGATTTGAATTGTACTTTGGTTGATTTGAGCAAACCTATGCTGGATAAAGCTTTTGAAAGAGTTTCTGATGAAACTAACGGAAGGGTAGAAGTGAAGCATGGGGATATTCGTGAAGTCGGACTACAGGAAAACCACTATGATATTATTTTGGCTGGTGCAGTTTTGCATCATTTACGTGATGATCAGGATTGGGAAACTACCTTTACTAAGATTTTTAAACTATTAAAACCTGGAGGATGTTTTATGATTTCAGATTTAATTACTCAAGATACGGAGTTGCTAAATGAATATACTTGGGAAAGATATGGTGATTATCTAGAAGGTTTAGGAGGAAAGGAATATCGTAAAAATGTATTGGATTATGTTGCCAAAGAAGATTCTCCCAGATCGATGAATTATCAACTTGATTTAATGAAAAAAGTAGGTTTTAAGAGTGTCGAAATCTTACACAAGAATATGTGTTTTGGTGCTTTTGGCGGGATTAAATAAACTAAAAAAGGCTTTAACCGAATCTATAGTGATTCGGTTAAAGCCTTTTTTATTATTGTTATTAAACCGTTGGTTAAAACCAACGGGAAGTCATGGAAATTGAAGACCTGTAAGTCTTATTATAAAACTTAAACGATATCTACAACAATTCGTCCAGTAGAAGAACCATCACTCACTGCTTTATGCGCTTCTATGGCATTGTCTAAAGTGAATTTTCGAGAATCAATAAGAGGTTTTAATTTTTCTTCTTCGAATAATTTTGTTGCTTCCGTTAGGATGTCGCTGTGATGTTTTCTTCCTTCGCCACTAATTGCTGGATATAATACAAAAACACCGTGAATACTTGCTGAACGTAGTGAACTTGTTGCTAAAGTATGTGTGCCAAAGGCGGCGCAACTACTAATTTGTCCGTAATGACGAATGGCTTTTAATGAATCATCAAGAGATTGACCTCCTACGGTATCATAAATAATATCAAAACCTTTTCCGTCTGTGTATTGGTTTACATACTCTTCGACTTGAGTGGTTTTATAATCAATAGGAGTTGCTCCGTACGATTTTACGATTTCTTCTTTTTGTTTAGAAACGGTTGCATAAACCTCTGCACCAAATGTTTTTGCAAGTTGTACAACCATGTGCCCAACTCCGCCTGCGCCTGCATGTACAAGGACTTTATCTTCTTTTTTTACTTTTGCTCTGTCGATTAAACCTTCCCATGCTGTAAGTAGTACTAGCGGAATTCCGGCAGCTTCTTTCATGGTTAGGTTTTTTGGTTTAATGGCTAACAAATCGGCATCAACAGCGGTATATTCTGCTAGAGTTCCTTGAAGTCCTAAAACGCCACCTGCTAGTCCGTAAACTTCGTCGCCAACTTTGAATCGGGTAACACCTTCTCCGATTGCTTCGATAACTCCGGCAAGGTCTGTTCCTAAAATAGCGGGTAACATGGGTGATGCATAAGGAGAAACTCCAATTCTGATTTTGTTATCGATTGGATTTACGCCGCTTGCATGTATTTTAACCAAAACTTCTCCTTTTTTTGGAGTTGGTTTTTCTACTTGTGTGCTTACAAATTCTGATTCGTAAGTATTTATAAAAAGTGCTCTCATTGTTATAGTATTTGTGCTGTTTTATAAACCTGAATTGGTGCCGAAAGTAAGTTCTCGCTATTTGTAATGAATTCTTGTAAGTAAGATTGATTGTCGTGTATGTCAAGATCTGATTGATCTTTCCATTCTTCCCAAATGATAAAAACATTTTCGGCGTTGTGTAGATCGTAACGCACGCAAGCGTCTTCTTTTCGGGTTTGATTTATCAGATTTTCGATTAAAGTTTTAACTTGTTCGATGTTTTCTTTTTTACTTTTAATAATGGCTGTAATTGAAATCATGATTATAAGGTTTTAAAAGTTTGTTCTAAATGTGTAGTGTAATTCTGCTTAAAGATACCAATATTTTCTGCAGTTGCACCTTTTTCGACGTCATGAAAATGAAATCCATCTAATTTTTGCATTCCTACAAATTTATTCATTTTATGAAAGCCAAACATTACCCCATCATCTACAGATGTTTGCTCGAAGAATTCTTCTGGTAATGTAAAAGCTGTTGCAGGGGCATTCCAACTTGTAGTTAGCATATATTTGCGTCCGTGCAAAAGTCCGCCAGTTCCGTAATTGATATCTGGATTTGTTCTGGTTCTACCATCACTTTTGTAAATTCCTTTGTTGTGTCCTGCTGTAAATACGTCGTCGATGTATTTTTTGAAGCCATTTGGTACCTGAAACCACCAAACGGATGTGTGATAAACGACTACATCTGCCCAAACAAATTTTTCGACTTCTTCATCAAGGTCAAATTCTTGTTTTATGTCGGTTGTTTTTACTTCGTAATTTTTGCTTTTTAAGTATTCAATTGTCCAATCGGTAACGGTTTCATTGAATTTTCCACCTGAATGTGCAAAATTTTGACTTCCGTTGATAATAAATATTTTTTTCATTTTTAATCTTCTAATGTGTAGTTATTGGTTTTGTGTGAGGGGGAGCAGCGGTATCCTTTTATTTTTTTCTTTAAAAAATAAAAGATTTAGCGGATGACCCGACCCGTTTTTTACGGGTCACACCCAAATGTTTCTTATTTTGTTTTTGAAATTGCCTGATCGATAAAGTCAAGTTCTGAAGTTGATAAGTTGAAATCCATTGCTTTTGCATTAGAAATTGCTTGTTCGGCATTTCGTGCACCTGCGAGAACGATTGTAATTCCTTTTTGTAATGTTGTCCAGCGTAAAACTAATTGTGCTACTGTTGCATTTTTGGTATTGGCTAAAGAGCTTAGTTCTTCGACTAAAGTTTTTACTTTTTGAAGATCAAACTGACCGAAATATCCGTTTCTGTGATCGTTATCTTTTAGTTTGCTGTCGGTGAAATATTTTCCGGTTAATAAACCTCTTTCCATTGGACTGTAAGCGATGATTCCGATATTTTCTGCGATTGTAAGCGGTACTAAATCGGTTTGAATTGCCTGATTCAACATGCTAAAAGGAACTTGATTTGATGCTAAGTGTATTGTTTTTTGGGCTTCTTTGATTTGTTCGGGATTGTAATTACTAACTCCTGCTGCTCTGATTTTTCCTTGTTGGATTAAGGTTTCTAAAACTTCCATTGTTTCCTGAATTGGAGTAGTGGAGTCTGGCCAGTGAATTTGTAGTAAGTCGATATAATCTGTTTGAAGGCGTTTTAAGCTTTCTTCGACTTCTTTGATAATATTGGTTTTGGAAGCGTATTTATATACAGGAATTTGTTTTCCGTTGTCTTCGGCATTAAAAAAGAATTCTCCTTTGCCTTGATTGCTGCCGTCCCAAACAAGTCCGAATTTGGTTAGCAATTGTACTTTTGTTCTGTCTTGTGTTTTTAGGGCTTCGCCAATCATTTCTTCGCTTAATCCAAATCCGTAGAATGGTGCGGTGTCTAATGTTGTTACGCCATTATCGATTGAGGCGTGTATTGATGCTATTGAATCTTTTTTTTCGTTTCCGCCCCACATTGTGCCTCCAATGGCAAATGCTCCGTATGTAATTGCTGATAATTCTAGTTCGGTATTACCTAGTTTTCTATATTCCATAATATTGTATTTTATATGCTTGAAAATTGTTTGACAAAATTATACCATTTTTACGGCTGTTTATTTGTATATTTTTGTGTTTTTTAGGTACATTTGCAAAATCAATTATTTAAGTGGCGTTATGAAAAAAGAAAATCTATATGAACCGTTTACTGTTTCTTTTGAAACACTGGATGTATATCCTGATGTTGGAGATCGTCATAATTTCTTTGAACTGGTTTATATTTTAGAAGGAACGGGCTCGCAATGTATCAACAAAAATATTTTTGAATATGATGCGGGACATATGTTTTTGTTGACTCCTGAAGATTGTCATAATTTCACAATTGAGTCTAAAACGAAGTTTTTCTTTTTGAGATTCAACGATATTTACTTGAAGAATTCTAGTTTGCAGAATGAGAATATTCAGCGTTTAGAGTATATTTTGCAAAATGCCAATCATCAGCCTGGGTGTATTTTAAAAAATCACGCTGATAAATGTCTGGTTAAGGTAATGATTGAAGCAATTTGTCGTGAACATCAGGATAAGGATGTTTATAATAAAGAGCTGATTCAGCAATTGGTAAATACTTTAATTATTGTGGTTGCCAGAAACATTGCAAAGTATTTGCCTGAGCAGGTAAATATTGGTTGTGAGGCTAAAGCAATGGATATCTTGCAATATATTCAGAATAATATTTATTATCCTGAACGAATTAAAGCGGAATCGATTAGTGATTATTTCGGGATTTCGAATACGTATTTAGGACGTTACTTTAAGAAACACGCTAATGAAACGATGCAGCAGTATATTAGTAATTATAAAACGAAACTGATTGAGCATCGTTTGCAATTTAGTGATAAACGTATCAATGAGATTGCATATGAATTTGGTTTTGCGGATGAAAGTCATTTTAATAAATTCTTTAAGAAACAGAGGGGGAATAGTCCTTCGGAGTTTAGAAAAGTGATACGTCTTAATTAAATATGGAGATTTGTATTAAAAGGTTTTAGCCGAGAATTACACAAATTGCCCTAAAAGTGTTTGATTTTAAAAGCTTTGCGAACCTTGCGTAAATCTTTGTGTACTTTGCGGTTAATTTTTTTTGCCACAGATTAAATGGATTAAAAAGATTTCTTAGTTTTTGTTTAAGTCTTCTTCTGCTGACCAAGTTGAGAATGCAGTATCTGCTCCGCCTATTTCGATTATTCTGTTTTTATGTGTCATTACACCTAATCCGTGTTCTGAATCCCAAGAGCATGAAAACATATAGCCAATGTACGGAATACCATCTTTGAATACTGATGTTATATAAATCGTGGATGGTGATAATAGGTCTGAAAAATCTTTTATTTGAGTTACATCTGGCATGAAATCCTGTTTTTCCTCCTCGGGATAATCATAGATTTCTTGTAATTCGGGATACTTACTTAAAAGTTTCGTAAGGATACTTTCTAGGATTGTTGTCTGGTTGTTTTGTAGATATTCAATTCCGTTATTATGCTCGATTGAATGTTCTTCAATTTCATCTGAATCTCCGTCTAGTATTACATATTCTATTGATGCGTTTTCTTCATTAAAGAATAATTGCCAATCTTTTAGCTCAATAATATTGTAGTATGATTCTTCTTCTTGCTTTTCTGGAAGTTCTCTAGTGTTTTCAAGATGCTTATTGAAAAACTCAATGCAAAATGGTGCACAGGTAAATATATAATCTGGATTTTCATTATAGGATAAATGAAAATATTCTAATGCCTTTTCTTCGTTTCCGCATTCTAAACAACATTCGCCACTGTAATAATTGTTTATATAACCTGGGTGTTTTTGAGATAGAGAATGAAGATCCATCATATCCAGCCACCTTTGCATATTATTATAGTCTTGTAGTTCTATATATTCATTAATCATTCGGCCAATAAAAATACTTCCCTGGTGGATCTTATATTTTTCATCGTCTGCCTGATGCCATTTCTCTTCGATATAACTAATTAAATCCTGAGTGGTTAATTTATTTTTCTTCAGTGAATACTTATCTAAAAAATTATCAATTTCTGCAATTATTTCTGGTGCATTTGACATTCTAATTATTTTTAAGTTAAGTCTGATTTTTATACGTAAGTTACTTTTACGATGTATAAATTAGCTCTAAAGTTTCTGTAATTTGAAAAAGAGGAATTAGATAATCTTTTTGATGACACGTAGTTTATGAGTATGTCTGTTTGTTTCGGGATTGTAGATTCCCAGGTGGTCTAGACGGTCAATTCGTACTTTTCCGCTGGCATGAATGATGTAATTATTGTTCATGATTATGCCTACGTGAATGATATTTCCTTCTTCATTATCAAAAAAGGCCAAATCGCCGGCTTCACTTTCTTCGATGAAGCTTAAAGCTTCACCTTGTAATGCTTGTTGTGAGGCATCACGATGAATTTTATAGCCGTTTAATTTGTAAACCATTTGTGTAAAACCAGAGCAATCTATCCCAAAAGGAGTTTTTCCTCCCCAAAGATAGGGTGCATTCTGGTACATAAATGCAGTGTTAATTAAGCTGCTTTTAGGTTTTATACCGCTGGTTTTTGTGCCTTCGAATTCAAAATTGGAAGTGTTTATTTCGCTATTGTTTAAAAAAGTTAGCGATGCTCCAAGCGGAATAGGTAAAAGTAAATTATCAGGAGATGTGATATAATCGATTAAATCGGCATTTAAAATTAGTGCATCAGATGATAGTAAGTTATAATTTGCTTCGGATATTATTTGGTATTGCTTGGAATCAACCCAACCTTCGTAATCGTCGAATTGGATTTTAATTTTAGACCATTGATTTTGCTGTTCTAGAATTTCGAAATGTTCTCCAAATAAAAGTTGGGTAACAATTTCGCTTCTGTCACTTGGTTCAAATCGAACAGGCACTATGGCTAGATTACAAATTCCGAACATTTAAGATGTATTATGAGTTAATAATCAGGAGTTATTGTTTATATAACTCCTGATTTATATTTGTTTATGCTCTTTCGATTACAATTGCCGAAGCTCCACCACCACCATTACAAATAGCAGCTGCGCCAATTTTGGCATTGTTTTGTTCTAAAACATTGATTAAAGTTACGATAATTCGAACTCCTGAGCAACCTAGTGGGTGACCTAATGAAACCGCACCACCATTTACGTTTACTTTATCGTTATCTAGATCTAATATTTTTGAATTTGCTAATCCAACAACAGCAAAAGCTTCGTTGAATTCGAAATAGTCTACATCGCTTATTGAGATTCCTGCTTTGTCTAATGCTTTTGGTAATGCTTTTGCCGGACTTGTTGTAAACCATTTTGGTTCTTGTGCAGCATCTGCATAACCTTTTATGTAAGCAAGCGGTTTTAAACCTAGGGCAATCGCTTTTTCTTCGGACATTAATACTACAGCAGCTGCACCATCATTTATAGTTGAAGCGTTTGCAGCAGTTACAGTTCCGTCTTTGGTGAAAACTGCATTTAATGAAGGGATCTTATCTAACTTAACATTAGTGTATTCTTCGTCTTTTGATACGATTATTGGATCTCCTTTTCTTTGTGGTACTGCAACGAGAACGATTTCTGAATCAAATTTTCCTGCGTCCCAAGCTTTTGCGCTTCTTTCGTATGATTGAATGGCAAAATTATCTTGTTCTTCTCGGCTGATGTTGTATTCAGTTGCACATAAATCAGCGCAAACTCCCATTGCGTTGTTATCGTAAGCATCCGTCAAACCATCTTTTTGCATTCCATCAACCATTGTAGTTGGACCAAATTTAGTACCATTACGCATTTGTACATAATGTGGAATCAAACTCATGTTTTCCATTCCTCCAGCAACTACGATTTCGGCATCCCCACAAGCAATTGCTTGAGCACCGAACATAACTGCTTTCATTCCTGATGCGCAAACTTTGTTTACAGTCGTACAAGTTACTTCATTAGATAATCCGGCAAATAAAGCTGCCTGACGTGCTGGAGCTTGACCAACTCCTGCTTGTACTACGTTACCCATGAATACTTCATCAACTAAATTGGGGTCTAATTGTATTTTCTCTAAAGCTCCTTTAATAGCAACAGCACCTAATTTTGGGGCTGAGACTGTAGATAATCCTCCCATGAAACTTCCGATAGGGGTTCTAACGGCAGAAACAATAACAACTCTTTTGTTCATTTTCTGTGTGATTTAGTTAATGAAGCAAATTTAATCTTTATTTAAACAAATTCAAATTTTGAGTGTTTTGATTCTATTTTTAAATTATTAGTAAAATTTATATAATTCTATTTGTTTGATAGTGAAGTGATTTTGAAAAAAGATGAAAAAATATTGAAAAAAGTCTTTGAAATAGTTGTGAGATACGGAATGATGTCTTAGATTTGCAACCGCAAAACGAGACACGTTTCTCTGAGCTTGGAGAGGTGCCAGAGTGGTAATGGAGCAGTTTGCTAAACTGTCATCGAGTGATCGGTGCCAGGGTTCGAGTCCCTGTCTCTCCGCATAAAAATTTTGCCTTCGGGGTGTAGCGTAGCTCGGTTATCGCGCCTGCTTTGGGAGCAGGAGGCCGCAGGTTCGAATCCTGCCACCCCGACTAAAACTTTTCATTGAGTTTTAAAACAAATGGAGGCATAGCTCAGCTGGATAGAGCACCTGCCTTCTAAGCAGGCGGTCGAAGGTTCGAATCCTTCTGCCTTCACATAAGAACCCACTCAAACGAGCGGGTTTTTTATTTTATAGAGTCTTAGGTTGTGGAAATAAGTGTAATTATTTCTATTGAATATTAAGATTAAGTCGAAAAAGGACGCATAGCTCAGCTGGATAGAGCACCTGCCTTCTAAGCAGGCGGTCGAAGGTTCGAATCCTTCTGCGTTCACGAAAAGCCACTCAAATCGAGTGGCTTTTTTGTTTTGTATCAATTGTTAAAATATGAAACTGTTCTTTTGTTGTCTTTTGTGGAATGTTTGCGCATAGTTT